>JAGBHK010000045.1 GCA_017935565.1 Lachnospiraceae bacterium | reverse complement strand
CTCTTAACATCAAGACCTGCAATCTTACCTGCATCCTTTGTAGCCTGTCTCTGAGCATCGTTGAAGTATGCAGGAACTGTAATAACAGCTTCTGTAACCTTTTCACCAAGGTAGCTTTCTGCGTCAGCTTTTAATTTCTGAAGAACCATAGCAGAAATTTCCTGTGGAGAATACTTCTTATCATCGATTGCTACTCTATAATCAGAACCCATATGTCTCTTAATAGAAGAGATTGTCTTGTCAGCATTTGTTACAGCCTGACGCTTTGCAGGATCACCTACAAGTCTTTCGCCTGTCTTTGTAAATGCTACAACTGAAGGTGTAGTTCTGATACCTTCTGTGTTAGCGATAACTGTTGGCTTACCACCTTCCATAACAGCTACGCATGAGTTTGTTGTTCCTAAGTCAATACCAATAATTTTTCCCATTTTAAATCATTTCCTTTCACTAATAAATATTATGCTAATTCGCTACCTTAACCATACTATGTCTTACAACCGACTCTCTGTATGTGTAGCCTTTCTGAAATTCTTCTGCAACTTCGTTCTCACCAAAGTTTTCATCATCAACATGCATTACCGCATTGTGAAGATTTGGATCAAACTGCTGTCCCACTGCATCAATTGCTTTAACTCCTGCTTCTTCTAATGTGGATAACATCTGTTTATAGACCATATCCATACCCTTTACAAAAGCATCTTCCTTATCTTCCTCCTCAACTGTAGAGAAACCTCTTTCAAAATTGTCGATAACAGGAAGTATTTTTTCGATTATGCTTCTAGCACCAAGTTCAAACATCGCCGCCTTTTCTTTTTCAGTTCTCTTTCTGAAATTATCAAATTCAGCAAATGTTCTCATATACTTATCGTTTAACTCCTCAATAAGTTTATCTTTTGGATCCTTATCAATTACTTCTACATCGTCCTCCTTTGCCTCTATATTTTTTTCAGTTTCCGTGCCTGAATCTGTAGTTTCTTCCACAACTTCTTCAAGTTCTTCTTCAACTACATTTTCAACATTTTCCATATTATCTGGCACCGGATTCACCTTCCTCTCCGTCTTAATTAGTTTTATTGTAAAAGTCTTCGCAGGAATTATTTATCATCCTGTTCAATACTTTTCTTGCTATAAACACTACCAAGCTGTTCTTTTACGTTCTTAAGAGTTTTAACTACTTTTTCGTAATCCATTCGCTTTGGTCCTATAATACCAATGGTTCCTCTAACTCCGTCCTCAAGTTCATATGTTGTTGTAATTACGCTACAATCATTCATATTCTGTACAGTAGTTTCTTCACCAATGTATACTTGAATATCATTAGATTCATCATTGCTTCTATTGAGAAGATGTGTTAACTCGCTTTTTTCTTCCAAAGCACCGAGCAACCTGCTTGCATTGCTTCCATCGCTAAGTTCCGGATATTTAAATATGTTAGTTGCACCGCTGGTGTAAACTTCCATATCATCTTCCTCGCTTATAACTGTAGCAACCATATCAAGAATTCTCTTAACAAGTTCCATATGCTTCCCAGCCTGATTATTCATCTTCGTGATAATAGAAAGATTTATCTCTTCCAATGTAAGTCCGTTAAGACTTGTATTAAGCAATACATTAAGTTTTAACAATGTTTCATTATCAAATTCTTCTTCAACATCGATAATGTTGTTCTTAACCATATTGCCCTCTAGCACCATAACGCATAACATCTTATTCTTATCAACCTGTGATAACTGAATAAATTTCAACTTGTTCTTATGTGCCTGTGGCGCCGTAATCATAGTGGCGTAATTCGTATTACTAGCCAACATCTTCGCCATATTCTGAAGCAATGTTTCTACTCTATCCACCTTCTCAACAAGAAATTCCTTCATCTCGTCGACTTCTTTTTCCTTGTTCTTAAGTAGTTCTTCCTTCTCAAGCATCATGTTGTCAACATACAATCTGTAACCTTTGTCCGATGGTATACGACCTGCCGATGTGTGCGGCTGCAATATATATCCCATCTCTTCTAAGTCCGCCATCTCATTTCTAATAGTAGCTGAGCTTAAGTTCAAATCTGTATACTTTGAAATTGTTCTCGACCCTACAGGTTCACCAGTTTCTAAATAATTCTTAATGATAGCCTGCAAAATCTTCATCTTTCTTTCATTTAATTCCAAAAACCCACCTCCAAAATGTGAAAACGTTGCTTTTACGCTGTTCTACGTGGTTACCTTTCGTTTTGTTGGCACTCATTTTAATCGAGTGCTAATACCACTACACATAAGATATCACTAAGTTTTATTAATGTCAAGGGGAAAGTTTAATTTTTTGATTTTGTTTTTTCTAATTTTTATTGAATTTACGTTTGCTTTTTTCGCTAGCAGTCCTGGCGGGGCGGATTTGGATTATTTCTTGCTTTCTCGCCCCGCACTCACTATTTCGCGGGGCGGATTTGGATTATTTTCCACTTTCTCGCCCCGCTTTCACCTTCTGGCGGGGCGGATTTGGCTCATTTCTCACTTTCTCGCCCCGCACTCACTATTTCGCGGGGCGGATTTGGATTATTTTCCACTTTCTCGCCCCGCACTCACTATTTCGCGGGGCGGATTTGGATTATTTTCCACTTTTTCGCCCCGCTTTTACCTTCTGGCGGGGCGGATTTGGCTCATTTCTCGCTTTCTCGCCCCGCACTCATACACAGCACTCATTCATTTACAAATCCTTAAAATTCATTTGACTAACCCACTTTCTACCTATATAATAAGTACGTGATGCAAAAAATACCATCACTCAAACAAATTGAAAGGATACTAATTTTATATGTCTGATATTAATCAAAAAAACATACGAAATTTTTGCATAATTGCACATATTGACCACGGCAAATCAACGCTTGCTGATAGAATCATTGAAAAAACAGGTTTACTTACAAGTAGAGAAATGCAGGCACAGGTTCTTGATAATATGGAACTTGAAAGAGAACGTGGTATTACCATTAAAGCTCAGACTGTTCGTACAGTATATAAGGCTAAGAATGGTGAAGAGTACATTTTCAATCTTATTGATACCCCAGGGCACGTAGACTTTAACTATGAAGTTTCAAGAAGCTTGGCAGCATGTGATGGTGCCATTTTAGTTGTTGATGCAGCGCAGGGTGTTGAAGCGCAAACTTTGGCAAATGTTTATTTGGCGCTTGACCATGACCTTGATGTTATCCCTGTTATTAATAAAATTGATTTGCCTAGCGCAGACCCTGATAGAGTTATTGATGAAATCGAAGATGTTATCGGTATTGAGGCACACGATGCACCAAGAATTTCAGCTAAAACAGGTTTAAATATAGAAGATGTTTTAGAAGCTGTTGTAGAAAGAGTTCCTGCACCAACAGGCGATGCAAACAAGCCACTTTCAGCACTTATATTTGACAGTTTGTACGATTCTTATAAAGGCGTTATTGTATTTTGTCGTATATTTGACGGTTCAGTTAAGGTTGGTACACAGATAAAAATGATGGCTACCGGCGCTACAGCCAATGTTACTGAGGTTGGTTATTTTGGCGCAGGTCAGTTCATTCCTTGTGATGAATTATCTGCAGGTATGGTAGGCTACATTACTGCCAGCATCAAAAATGTTCAGGACACAGCCGTTGGTGATACAGTTACAGATTTGAATAATCCTTGTGCAGAACCACTTCCTGGTTACAAACAGGTTAACTCAATGGTTTACTGTGGTATGTACCCAGCTGACAGTTCAAAATATTCAGATTTAAGGGACGCTTTGGAGAAGCTTAAATTAAATGATGCTTCCCTTTCGTTTGAACCTGAAACATCCATCGCGTTGGGCTTTGGTTTCAGATGTGGTTTCTTAGGTCTTTTACATTTGGAAATCATTCAGGAAAGACTCGAGCGAGAATACAATCTTGACCTCGTAACTACTGCTCCTGGCGTTATTTATAAGGTACACACAACTACAGGCGAAGTAATTGAACTTACAAACCCATCGAACCTTCCAGACCCATCATTCATTGATTATATGGAAGAGCCTGTGGTTAGCGCAGAGATAATGGTTACTACAGAATTTATTGGTTCAATAATGGAACTTTGCCAGGAAAGACGTGGTGTTTACCTTGGAATGGAATACTCGTCTGGTAATCGTGCATTGCTTAAATACGAGCTTCCACTTAATGAAATCATTTACGATTTCTTCGACGCATTGAAGTCGCGTTCAAGAGGTTATGCTTCATTTGACTATGAATTAAAAGGTTATGAGCGTTCAACATTAGTTAAGCTTGATATCCTTATCAATAAAGAAGAAGTCGATGCTCTTTCATTCATCGTACATTCTGACACAGCTTACGAGCGTGGTAGAAAGATGTGCGAGAAGCTTAAGGAAGAGATTCCAAGACATCTTTTCGAGATACCTATTCAGGCAGCTATCGGAAGCAAGATTATTGCCAGAGAAACTGTTAAGGCTGTTAGAAAAGACGTTTTGGCTAAATGTTACGGTGGTGACATCACTCGTAAAAAGAAATTGTTGGAAAAACAGAAGGAAGGTAAAAAACGTATGCGTCAGGTTGGTAATGTAGAAATACCACAGAAGGCGTTCATGAGCGTTTTGAAACTTGATAATGATTAAAGATACAGGAATATATATCCACATACCATTTTGTATGAGAAAATGTAAATATTGCGACTTTTTGTCATTTGATATGCACACTTGCACCAAGGCAAGCGAAGAAAATATAGACAAATATTTTCGCGCTCTTTGGTCTGAAATTCGCGCAAATGCAGATAATCGTAATATTGCAACCATTTTCTTTGGGGGTGGTACTCCTTCAATGGTTGAAGCACATTATATTGAAGAAACATTGCAAACCATCTATGAATGTTTCACAGTTAATGAAAATGCTGAAATCACCATTGAATGCAATCCAGGTACATTGACCAAAGAAAAATTAGACGCATACAAAAAATGTGGTATAAACCGTATCAGTATAGGATTACAGTCGGCCAATGACCACGATTTAGAGGTTATTGGCCGTATTCATACTTACGAACAGTTTTTAGAATCGTACAAACTGGTAAAAAATGCAGGTTTTGACAATGTAAATATTGACGTAATGAGTGCTCTGCCAAACCAGACCGTTTCGTCTTATTTAGATTCATTAAATAAAATCATTGCTCTAAATCCAGCCCATATATCAGCCTATAGCTTGATATTGGAGGAAGACACACCTTTGTATGATTTAGTAAATGATAACAAAGTCGCCTTGCCAAATGAAGACGACGAGCGTGAAATGTATTATAAAACAAAGGAATTGCTTAAACTTAACGGGTACAACCAATACGAAATCTCAAACTATGCCAAAGACGGCAAGCATTGTAAGCACAATTGCCTCTACTGGCAGCGTGGCGAATATTTCGGATTTGGAATTGGCGCAGCTTCATATATAAATGGTGTGAGATATAAAAATATCTCTTCTTTTGATGCCTATATAAATAATTCACATAATCCTGCTGCCATCAAAACTGAGCAAATAACAATCACAAGAGAAGACTCAATGAGTGAATTTATGTACCTTGGTCTTAGATTCACAGACGGCATAGATTCAAGTGAATTTAACCGCGAATTTGGTATTGAATTAGAAAATATCTATGGCAATGAAATTAAAAAACTGATTTCCAGCGAATTGCTTATAAAAACGGAAACTGGCTATAAATTAACAGAATATGGCGTTGATGTGAGTAATTATGCATTGTCGTTTTTTGTGTAATTACTAAATAAAACCTCTTTCCTTGTATTCCACAAAAAGTGCCCCTTACTATCTATCTAATTACCCTTCATTCTTCTCCTCAAATATAGGATCTAAATGTGGGTCGTACACATTCTTTAGCCCCATCTCATCTTTAACATAATATTTACCATCTTTTTCATTAATTTTCCCCTCTTCAAAACAAACCGAAAGTTCATCTCCTAAACTTATTTTCAAAAAATACAATTCCAAGTTAGAATTTTCATAAATACTGTCATATATACTTTCAATTTCTTCATTGTATTCATCTTCTGTTGATATTAAATTTAATGAAAACTTATCATACTCTACATATACCAAATCCCCTACATTAAAATTGTTATATTTATCTTTTTCAACTTGTACTACTACATTATTGTTGTCTATGATTTCAACCACTTTTCCTGTAAAAGATTCATACGGAGGTCTTATGCCACCTACTGACATATCATTTTGTTCATGAGCATTACTATTGCTATTACTACATGCACACAAAACCAAACAAAATATATGTATCATGCATATTAAATACTTTTTTCCCGTTTTATCGGTCATATTCACTTCATCCATTCCACTTGTCCACTAGTATTACTTCCTACTCTGGAAAATATTCTATATACCCTTTAGCATTTTCCTGTAAATACTCTATTATATCTTTAGCAGCATCTACACCATCACCCATAGCCGCGAAACTTAATTTATGAATTGTTGCACTTCCGCAATCTATCATTATGTTTCCATTCTCTAAAAATGTAATAGTTACTGGTTCTTCCACATGGTCCAATATTCCCATTATAGATAAACCTGTCCGTTTTTGTGACGTTTTCGCAGCCTTAACATCCCCCAAGCCTTTCAATTTGTCCATAATATAACCTTTGAAATCATCAGTATTATCATAATATACGATTACAGAATCTTCATTTTGTACATCAAAAATATGTACTTCAACATTTTTCAAATTTTCAAAAAAACCTATTGCATCAAAAGTTTCTGTCAAACTTTCAGGTCTGTAATAATGTTCTTCCTCATACATCATTGAATATGAATGATACTTTTCTGCATTTTTCTCTTTAACGGCAACACTTAATTCCTGATGCATCTGGTTTATTTTATATATCTCATAACCTGATTTCTCATCAACACCAAGTTTTTCTCCAACATATTCATTCTCCACATAATACTGTCCTTTATAGTATCTCACATCGTCATAAAATATCCTGTCAGGCATATTTGAATCAGTTCTGGTCTCATCATATAGCGCCACAACATTAGGCCTTGACTCAGAACAATTCTCATCGCTGTAGACTTCACGAATAAGCTCATCTATCTCATTGTAACCATCGCTATTGTTTGAAAACAAGCTAACAGTTGATTCATCTTCCTTCTTTTGTGCTGAATTACCTTTAATTAACACAAAAATTAGTACACCCACCAAACATATTATTAATGCAATTTCGATTATTAGTTTTTTGTGCTTCACCTTGGTTTTCTCCTTAAAATATTAAATCAAATATCCTACTCTGCCGGATTATATACTGTTCCTATAAACAATGGCACTCCTTCTTTCATAAGTATGTACATAAACGGACGATCGAATGTTATCACAAGTTCTTCTTCCTTTTCTTTTTCTTTACCAATATATGCGACCTCAACCTTTGTTGCTGCAGCTGCTTCAATACCATTTTTATCTACTGCAACACTTGTTTTTTGACCAATTTTAACAGTATCTAACTCTGTACAATCGCCAATTAACCATTGCTCTACATCAAACACTTTATTTATTCCATATTTCTTTATAACTGACTCTATCTCGTTACCCGAATCATAATCATATTCAAAATTTGGAATTGATATAGTAACTACGCCTCTGTCCATTTTATCATTGGTAGATAATGCCATAAATTCATTCAAATTCTTCTCGGTTATTACTTCAGACAAACTTTTATTTTTAGTCGGTAGCACAAAATACATATCTCCATCTTCTAAAGATACTTTCACCATTGTATAATCTTTGTCTTCTACATACCTCATAGTTTCTTCTTTACACCTAATATATGGAACTTCTATCGTTTCACCATCTTCTAGGTAAAAAGCATCGTCCTTAACATCTTTAAAACTATCTGCCCAATTAGACTTAAAATACAATGCATTAGCAAGTATAACTGGAGAATCTACATTTCCATCTACAACTTCATTTATCATTCCATTTGTTAGTTTTGAAACCCAACTATTAATCTCTCTTCCATTAATTCCATTTCGTTCAAATATTTCACATCCAAGTTTCTCTTGACAGTTGCTAATAATTTGTGTGTCACTGTCTTTAATAATATTTGCATCAACCCATAATGAGTTACCTAAATTAAGTTCTGTTTTTTCGCTAACTTGTATCTTATCTAACATCTGAGAATACACTTCTTCTAATTCATCCACATCTTTAACATCAAATGCTTTGCAGATTTCTTGGGCAGCTTCTTCATCAGTAAGTTCAGCCGACATAATAAGAGCCGAAATGAGACTTGCTGGTGAATAACAGATATTTTCTTTTTCCTCATTTAGCAGTTCACTTGCAGTTTTAGCTGTGAATTCGCCTAAAATTTTTGCATTGGCATCAGCATACTTAGCCTTAACATCGACATTTCTCCACAACACAATACCTATAACTACTGCGAGAACTACTAATATTGAACATGTTGCGATTAATATTTTTCGTTTTTTCATTTGTCATACCTCTCAAACACCCTTTTACATAAAAACCAACACTTCCTACTCTGTCGGATTATACACTGTTCCTATAAACAATGGCACATCATCCTTCATAAGCACATACAAAAATGGTCTGTCAACAGTTAATTCAAGTTCAGGCTTGTTTTCACCCTTAGCAAGATATGTAGCTCCAACAGATGTTACAGCCGCAGCTTCTATTCCTTCTTCGTTTAAAATAAATCTTGTTTCTTGTTTAATCCTTGCATCTACGCCACTTATACTTTTTATCCAATCAGGCTCCTCGAACAATTTATTAACATTATTTTTATTCATTACATCTATAAGTTCATCAGACCACGAATTACCAATCTCATACATTGGCATTTCTAGTTTTACTAGACCTTCCTTCTTATCATCACATGAATATGTAGCCAATATATCGTTTAATTTTTCTTGACTCAATATATCATCAAGTTTGGTATTCTTTTTTGGTAATACAACCACTAAATTTCCTTCTAAAAGCGGAATTTCCACATATGTGTACATCTTATTTTCATCATACTTCATAGTTCCGTTTTCACAACAAATAAATTCCGTTTTTGTACTATCGCCACTTTCTAAATAAAACTCTTGTTCATCTGATTTCTTTTTAAAATCCACTTGCCATTTAGCCTTATAATAAAGTGCATTCGCTAACAAAATTGAGTATTCATCATCTTCTTCTATAAGTTTATCAATTAAACCATTAGTTTCTTCAGATACCCATTTATTTACTTCGCTTCCTAATATTTTTTCTCTTGGGTTAATTTTACAATTAAAATTATTTTCTAAACTATCAAAGTTTTCCATATCATCATCATTAGGTTCTCCTCCAACATACCAAAATGCATTGGCTAATTTTAATCTTGCACCTTGAGTCATAACTGTAATATCCCTTAGTAAATGTGCATATTTATCCTCAAGTTCTTCTATTGATTCCACTCCAAGATAATTCAACAATTCTTCCCTAGTATCTCCCTCTGTTACTTCTGCTGCCAATGACAACGCAGCAAACATACTAACCGGTGAAAAGCAAGTATTCTCCTTACTTTCCTTAAATAATTTCTTTGTAGTATTTGCCGTAAACTCTCCGAAAGTTTTAGCGTAATCATTAGAATATTCCGCTTTAGCATCAATATTTTTCCATAAAATACTGCCTATTACTACTGCGAGAATTACTAATATTGAACATGTTGCGATTAATATTTTTCGTTTTTTCATTTGCTATACCTCCAACACTTACTCCCAAGATGAGTTATTTAATCTACTGTCACAATCTTTTATACATAGTTGTCTTATCCTACTTCTTACCATACAGAAGAACAAAAAATCAGACTATATCCCATAAATATAATCTGCAACTCAACCATCATATTAAAATATTAATATAAATACTCTAACTTAGATTTGTAGCTTTGCGTCCCAAAGTTTCCTCACGGTTTGCCCTTGTTCCTATATTAACCTTTTTCATATTATATGTCAATACGACACCCATTCACATTTTCCCACATTTTCCCCACCTTGTGTTGTACTTTTCCGTGAGTGGTACGATTTTCGACGTGAAAAACATTTTTTTGATTTTCTAATTATAATCCAACAACCAGAAAACCTTGATTTTTAGGGATAAACTTAAATTTCAGATTTTTTTCATCAAGAATTTCTACGTCGAAAATCGTACCACTCACGGAATAATTCAACACAACTTTTTCATCTATGTTTATACTTACTCTAACAGGAGGTGATGTAAGATATGTTCGGTTATTTGCAAAGAGAATTACACTATTCGGATTATGAGATTGAACTCATCAAGTATTTTTTCAAAATGATGTGTTGTGAGCTTAGTAAATTTATTTTTATGGGAGTATTTTTTATTTATATAGATTTATTTTTAGAATATGTTGTAGCTACAATCGTGCTAATGTCCATTAGAACTATGATTGGTGGATTGCATTGCAAGACTTATGCAGGATGCTTTTGTTTCACATTTGCTTTTTTTATAGCAAGTGTTGTGTATCTGCCAATGATACCTGTAAGTAAATTATTGGTTCTTATATGTTTATTAGTTTGTATAATAATCAGCAATTACATCGGTCCTATAACTAGCGTTTATAGGAAAACGCCTACCGGAATTGTTATAAGAAATAGCAAAATACATGTCTCTACCATTGTATTTGCCTACTGTATTTTAGTTTATATAATGCCCCTTAATCAATATATTGAAGTAGGATTTTGGGTTATTATAGCGCAAACCATCCAACTAATGGTTGCGTATATTCTAAAGAAGAGGAGGTGCACAAATGAAGCACAAGATTAACAAGATTTTATCAGTTTTATGTTCTTCTTGCTTTGCCTGGCTTGCTTTTCATGATTTCGGCTTACAGAGTTACTTATTCTTCGGCGAAGTAGAACCACCTAAAAAGGAAAATGACTAAAACTAATGGCGAGGTCTAAATACCTCGCCACAACTTTATTTTTCTTTTCTCATTCCAACAGATAGCCATTTTTCTCCTAAATATTCTTTATTTTGCGCATATGCTTCAAAACCATATTTCTTCGTTTTTTCATATACATTGTATAAACCAATGCCTCGTCCCTCTCCTTTTGAAGATACACCTTCCTGAAATATTTCTCTCATTCTTTTATGAGTCATAAATTCCGCAATGTTTTCAACAAAGAACACTATATAGTCATCTGTTTCTTCTATAGTTAATTTTATTTCTTTATCTTTTCTCTCTAATTTGCATGTTTCTTCTATAGCATTATCAAAAATCACCCCTAATGCAGCCACCAACTCATGAATTGGCATCCCACATTCTTTTGAATACATGCCTATACTATGATTGATTTTTATGCCTTTTTCTTCAATCTCGCAAAACTTACTATACAAGAATCCACTTAAGATTTTATTAGGCATAAGCAAGAGTTTTTCGAACTTTTCAGTATCATATATGAAACTTGCATACTCATTATGACTCATTTTTACCTGTTCTTGACTGTCGGCTGTATATTGCAAACCATATACTGCACTTATTTGATTTTTAACATCATGGTGTTGTCGCTTTACTCCCTTTACAAGACTTGTATATTCTTTTAGGTATTCTTTTGTAGCAGCTAATTCCTTTTTATTCTCTTCCGCCTCAATTCTGCTCTCCTGCCACTTTTTCACAAGAACTATAGCAAGTATAATTAGAACTACACCCACCATATATATTTCTAATGTTAGATATTGGTACGATTTGTATTTTACAAGAAGCATAATGACCATTACAAAGCATATTGCTATTGGTATCATCATTGCATGGCGCTTTGTATTAACAAGATTTGAAAGCCCTTTTAATCTAGAGCGTAAAAGCATTATCACTAATAATACTAGTCCATTTAGTAAAGATAGTATTAGTGCTTCATTGTGTATCAAAACTCTTAAGAATATAACTGGTATACTGCACACCAATTGAATTAACGACAGTGCTATTATATACAACACATTGTTTACTATTGCCCTCTTTATGCTTTTATCAAACTCGTATAAACAATATATAAATGTAAATATGGCAATGAATACTGAAGCAATATCATTTATAAGCCCTAAATCTCTTATGTGCAGCGTTATAAGATTTATAACTATAATGCACATTGTATGTATGTCTAATCTGATTTTTTTGCCATATAACGCAAAGAGACATGCTATTACGCAAAACTGTTCTATGCAAAGATACAAATTAATCAACATTTCTTATACCTTTAAGTACCTTTTCCAAATATTTTCTTCCTATTGTCAGGGTCTTTTTACCTTTGTTATCCTTGAGATTAATTTTCTTTTCAACTGGGTCAACTGAAACGATATAATTTTTATTAACAAGCGTATTTCTATTGCATTGCAAAAAGTTATCGCCTTTTATGTCTTTTATCATATCGTTTAAGGTTTTGTAGGGAACAAGAGACCATTTGCCCTAAATAAAAATGTCTGCGGCTTTTGTGGTTTTGTTGTATAACACAATGCTTCCTCAAGAGTCTTCTTTGTCCTATCCACCAAGAATGGCTTTTGTATATATGCATAGCTGTGTAATGTTCTATATGCGTATAATTGAGGGTCTTCCAACGATGTTATAAAAATAATCGGTGTAAACTTGTATTTATCAATTCCTCTTATTTCCTCAGCTAGTTTAAGGCCTGATACATCATCTTCCACTTCTACATCTAGTATTATGTCAATCAAGAATACATCTATTCTTTTTTCACATAAAACACAAAATGCTTCCTTCATTGTAGTTGCAATTACACACTCAATGACAGGATTTATTTCATTTATCATCTTTTCAAGCATTGCCGCGCTTTCAACTTGGTCTTCTACTATTAATACTGTCTTTCTATCCATTCTTGCCTCATCTATATGCTGTTCAAATCTTTTAATGTCTTTGACGCTATTTTTTCCATTGTTTTTCTATCCTCATCCGATAACTCGTCCCATGCATTGTTTAACATCAATATATAGTTTGAATTTATTTCGTGTAATAAAGATGGATAGTAACCAAGTTTCTGGTACAAATTCACAAGCATTTCAAGCGTAGGCATCGCTTGACCTTTCTCCATTTTTCTGTAGGTCTTAATGTTAATGTCTAGCACTGCTCTTACTTGCTCCTGTGTCAATCCGTGAATTTCTCTAATGCATGACCATACTGTGCCCGTTCTTTGTCCATTCATTTTTTCTATATTAAAGTTAAGAATTTCCATCTCTTTTCTGCAATATATTGCTTTACTATTGTCTTTCTCCATAAATACATTCATATATGATGTGACAATGTTAACAAAGCTGCTTCTTCTCTCCAATTTGCATTTATCATACATCTCTGAAAGTTTTGTTTCTTTTGATTTAATTCCAGTTACTAGGTAGTCTATATCGATTCCAAGGTCATGCATCTTCATTAAAACAGGGTAAGTCACAGCCTTCTTTCCACGTTCAAATCGGCTATACAAACTCCTATCAATGCCAAGTTTTCGTGCCATTTCCGCCTTACTAAGTTGCCATTCTTCTCTATAATCATGTAATCTTTCCAATACAATCTCATAATACTCAATGTTTTCCTTAATCATAATTGCTCCATTCCGATACAATATTTTGTTGGTATTATTGTATATAATTTTCACTAACCTATTCGTACCCACAATGTTCACGCCCACCATTTTTTTTGCGTAAATTCGCCACTTTTTGATATAGGTTCCCACTTTTTTCAAAACACAATATCTTGTGTCGCTCAAAAAAATTTTTTCAATATTTTGTATTTTTGTATAGACATAACACTATCTAAGTGTTATAATTTAGAATGTCCGAATGAGCGGATTCAAGAAAGAACATAAAGGAGAAGTGAGATTATGAAGGTAATCAAAAGAGACGGTCGCCAGGTTGAATATGATCGTAATAAGATTGCTGTAGCCATCGAAAAGGCTAACGCCGGCGTTGACGCTAGCGAAAGAATTGCAGAAGAGAAAATCTATAATATCATTGCATCAATCGAAGCTAGGGGTGCTTCTACTATGCAGGTTGAAGACATCCAGGATATTATCGAACAAAAGCTTATGGCTGAGAAAAAGTTCGCTCTTGCAAAAAACTATATTAAATACAGATATACTCGTGAGCTTGTAAGAAAAGCTAATACTACTGATGATTCTATTATGAGTCTTATTAAGAATAGTAATAAGGACGTAATGGAAGAAAATTCAAATAAGAATGCTATTGTAGCGTCTACACAGAGAGACTTGATTGCTGGTGAGGTATCTAAGGACTTAACTAGACGTATATTGCTTCCACAGAAGATTTCAAAAGCTCATGAAGATGGTGTCCTTCACTTCCATGATGCAGACTATTTCTTACAGAGCATTTTCAACTGCTGTCTCATTAACATTGGTGATATGCTTGATAATGGAACTGTTATGAACGGAAAGCTTATCGAAAGTCCAAAGAGTTTCCAGGTTGCTTGTACTGTTACAACTCAGATTATTTCTGCTGTTGCTTCTAGCCAGTACGGTGGACAGTCTGTTGATATTAGACATTTAGGTAAGTATTTAAGAAAGAGTGCTGAAAAATATAGAGAACAATATGTAGAAAAGTTTGGCGACAAGATGCCACCAGAAGTTATTGAAGAACTTATCAAAGACAGAGTTACTGATGAACTTCGTTCTGGTGTACAGACAATGCAGTACCAGATAAATACTTTGATGACTACAAATGGTCAGTCTCCATTCGTAACATTATTTATGTTCATTGAAGATGGTTATGAATATGAGGAAGAAGTTGCTACTATTGTTGAAGAAATCTTAAGACAGAGACTTGAGGGTATTAAGAATGAAAAGGGTGTATATGTTACTCCTGCATTCCCTAAACTCATTTATGTTTTAGATGAAAATAACAACTTAAGCGGCGGTAAGTATGATTACATTACAAAACTTGCTGTTAAGTGTTCTTCAAAGCGTCTCTATCCTGATTATATTTCAGCTAAGAAGATGCGTGAAAATTATGAAGGCAATGTATTCTCATGCATGGGCTGTAGAAGTTTCTTAAGCACATGGCAGGATGAAAATGGTAATTATAAATGGGAAGGTCGTTTCAACCAGGGTGTTGTAAGTCTTAACCTCCCACAGATTGGTATTATTGCTAAGGGTGACGAAGAAGTATTCTGGCCACTTCTTGAAGAAAGACTTTCACTTTGTTTCGAAGCTTTAATGTGCAGACATCATGCACTTGAAGGCACATTAACAAATGTTAGCCCAATTCATTGGCAGCATGGTGCTATCGCAAGACTTGAAAAAGGTGAAACTATCGATAAATTGCTTCACAATGGCTACTCTACTATCTCTCTTGGTTACATCGGTCTTTACGAAGTAACTAAGCTTATGAAGGGCGTTAGCCATACAACAAAAGAAGGCGAAGAATTCGCATTAAAGGTTATGAGAAGACTTCGTGAAGCTACAGATACATGGAAGAGAAATACAGGTATCGCCTTCGGTTTATATGGTACTCCTGCTGAAAGTCTTTGCTATAGATTTGCAAGAATTGATAAACAGCGTTTCGGAGATATCGAAGACGTTACAGATAAGGGTTACTACACAAACTCTTACCATGTAGATGTTCGTGAAAAGATTGATGCATTTAGCAAGTTTACATTTGAAAGTCAGTTCCAGGAGATTTCATCAGGTGGTGCTATTTCATATGTTGAAATTCCAAATATGCGTCATAATCTTGAAGCTCTTGAAGAAATGGTTAAGTTTATTTACGAAAACATTCAGTATGCTGAATTTAATACAAAATCAGACTATTGCCATGTTTGTGGTTTTGATGGTGAAATTGAAATCAATGATAAACTTGAGTGGGAATGCCCTCAGTGCCATAACAAAGATCACGCAAAGATGAATGTTACTCGTCGTACTTGCGGATACCTTGGCGAAAACTTCTGGAATGTCGGTAAGACAAAGGAAATCAATTCAAGAGTATTGCATTGTTAATCTCTGGTAACTTACTATAGTAAATTTAAAATGCTTCGCAAGGTACCTCCTGCGAAGCATTTTTGAAATTATGAAAGGAAATTGCTATGAACTACGCTTCTATCAAAATAATGGATGTTGCAAATGGTCCTGGAGTTCGAATTTCACTTTTTGTAAGTGGTTGTCGTCACTACTGCCCTGGTTGTTTCAATTCTGAAGCTTGGGATTTTAATTACGGTAAACCTTTTACTGAAAAGGAAATGGACTACATCATTGATTATGCCAGTGGTTCTCATGTCGCAGGGCTTTCCCTTTTAGGCGGCGAACCTTTGGAACCAGAAAATCAAAAGGCTCTCCTTCCATTTCTTAAAAAATTCAAGGAGAAATGTCCAAACAAAACCGTATGGTGTTACACAGGTTTTACCTTTGACAATGATGTTGTAGACCGAATGTTTAATGAATACGAGGAAACTCGTGAACTTATGTCCTATATTGATGTTTTAGTTGATGGAAAATATGTGGAAGCATTGAAAGACTTATCTATTCGCTTCCGCGGTTCTTCTAATCAGCGTATCATTCTAGTTAAAGAATCTTTAGAAAAAAACGAAGTGGTTTTACACCCTGACATATATTAGAGAGGATAAAAATATGAATAAATATAATGTAAATATTAAAAAACTTAATGAAAATGCCATAATCCCAACATATGGCACAGAATTTGCCGCAGGCTGCGATTTATACGCATGCATCGAAAATAATGTTACAATTGCACCTCATGAAACAGCTTTTATCGGCACAGGCATTGCACTTGAAATTCCTGTTGGTTTTGCTGGTCTCATTTATGCAAGAAGCGGTCTTGCATGTAAGAGTGGCCTTGCACCTGCAAATAAAGTAGGTGTTATCGATGCAGACTACCGTGGAGAAATCAAAGTGGCACTTCACAACCACACAAATGAAACCAAAACAGTTGGTGTAGGGGAACGTGTTGCTCAGCTTGTAATAACACCTTATATTGTTGCTGATTTTACTGAAGTTGATGAATTAAATGACACTGCTCGTGGAGCAGGTGGTTTTGGTTCTACTGGAAAGAATTAGTATTATTTTCCAGCGAATACCATATATAAAATATTAGCGAGGGGCTCCATTGCATTTTTTGCTTCGTCAAATGTGTTGTTCTGCGCCCCTACTTCGATAAGCATTGCCTTATCTTTTACATGTAAATTATATTGATATGCATCCAGATAACTTTTTCTGGTAAAATCAGGATAATACTCCATGGCCTTAAGTTTCGCTTGGAAGCTTAAGGCTAAATTTTCGCTACGATACTGGTTATACAAATAATCAATTTCTCCCACCGCCGAACTTCTACTCAAACCATTAAAAAACATAATTTTCGCAGTTTGTTTTCCATTTATATTTGTAACAAGCTTATCCACACCCTCTGGCAATCCGTCTCTATGTATATCAAGAACTACTTCTATTGATGGATTATCTTCAAGAATCTGCAAAACTTCTGGCAATGCATTTACATACGCATTGGAACGGTCCAGATTTCCATTTTCATCCACATCAAAACTTTTCTTGCAATGAATAACATTAAATCCATACTCCGTCAATAATTCAGTAAGGTAATCCCCCACCTGGACTATGGTTTTATTCTTATCATTACCAGAATCTGCAAACGCTTCCTGAGAATGTGTATGATAAACAAGAATCTGTGGTTTATCACTACTTCCTTTTATAGTCATATCTTTTGCCAGCATTTCATCTGCAACCAAATCACTCTCTAACACCTTCGCTCTTGCCGGAACAATATATAAGTGGCTCATCAAAAAATCAAAGTCGTTTAACTGCTCTTTGCTATAAACAATTGCATCTTTAGTTTTAACAGGCATCATCACTTCCACAAAATCATCATCATTATTTTTTTTAACTTCTTCCTCTTTTGTTTCATCCTCATCTTTTACAATTTTCTCATCTTCCTTCTTTTTATATTCAGTTAAATAGTTTGAATCATTTTTTGCAATATTTTGCCTTCTTCCTTCATCATATAAATAATTAATACCGTACATCTGATTATTAATCTGTTCTAACAGCATTTCATCAACACTTTCACTTTTTTTTAACCAAGAGAATCTAGTAAAATGTTTTGTAATTGTACCATCCACATATCGATACATTGAATACTGAAAACAATTTGCCAATTTATTTGGAACATCCATTAACATTATCAAATATGTAAGAAAAATGAAGATAATTAAAATCAAACTTTTCTTATTCCTAATATTTAGTCGTCTCATTTCTTACCTCCATTTTCTTTATACACTATACTATGATATCATTGCCAAATTTATACTTTTTGCAATTAATTTTCCTAACATAACAATATTCTCATCAATATCTTTAAGTGTAAGTACCATTTCCTTCTCTCCTTCACTTAAATTTGATGCATCAATGATTGTCGGTATTCCAATAGCCAGAACATGAGTCCCCATAGATTCAGTATCAATTGCATTTCTATGATTTCCAACTCCTGAACCAGGATTAATTCCAGTATTGGTAAGCTGTATAGTCGTATTTAATCTGTCTATGCTTCTTGCGGCTAACGCATCAATCACAATTATTGCGTCTGGTTTTGTTTGTTTAACAACACCTTTAATCACACTCGCTGCTTCCATTCCTGATTGCGCCATAACTCCAGGAACCAAAGCGCTCACATTGTTCTCATCCTCTTCTTTTCCAAAGTAATCATTGATATGTTTTGTTATTTCCACATATGATACCGCAATCGGTCCCAAAGCATCATAAGTAACCTCTCTATTACCCAATCCTACAACTAATATATTCGCATTTTTTGTTTTTGGTAACATACTTTTAATTTCTTTTGCCAATACTCTTTTCATTTTTCTTAAAAATTCAATGTCGTTTGAAAGCAAGTTCTCTGATTCAATAGTAATATATGTTCCCACCGGCTTATTCATTGCTTTTGCACCTTCGTTATTGACAATATCAACCTTTGTAAGTTTTATATCATGTGTCAATTGCTTCTCTCTTAAAATAACGCCTTGTACCTCTGTGTTTGTACCTTCGAATTTTTCTCTGTTTTCAAGTGCTAAATCTGTCCTTGCCTGAACATAATTAATATTATGCTGAATGTTGTGATATATATTTCGTTGCTTGCTATTTTTTTCGTTTTTATATTGCATATTATACTTGGTCTCCATTCCTATTTTATTGATTTTAGTATCAACAACTATAAGATTTATTATTCTTTGTAATTTTATGCAAAATTCAGTTGACAAAACTATCCAGAACTAGTAAACTATTTGTGTCTGCGCGTTGTCCGCATTAGTCTAAGCGCAGGCAGGAATTACTGGGATTTCTTACTCTCTCAAAGAAATCTTAAATCGCAAATATGTGGAGGTAATTACAATGGCTAATATTAAGTCAGCAAAGAAAAGAATCGAAGTAACAGCAATCAGAACAGCAAAGAATAAGGCTATCAAGTCTAAGGTTAAAACTTCTATTAAGAAGGTAGACGCAGCTATCGCAGCAAATGATAAGGCTGCTGCAGCAGAAGCTTTAAAGGCTGCTACATCAGAAATCGAAAAGGCTTGTTCAAAGGGCGTATACCACAAGAACACAGCAGGAAGAAAGGTTTCAAGATTAGCTACAGCTGTTAACAAGATGGACTAGTAATGAGCCATGCGACGAAGTCGCATCAAGAAATAAAGAAAAGAGCACAACCTTTACTTGTAAAGAGGTTTGCTCTTTTTTTTATTTCTTAGAGGCGCATTACGTAGACATATGGCGAATACTGAGCATGAGTAGGCGCTAGCCTACGAATGGTCTGTGGCGCATTACGTAAACAATTGGCGAACACTGAGCATGAGTAGGCGCTAGCCTACGAATGCTCTGTGGCCTACGAATACTTTATCAACAACATCTCTACCGCTACACTTTCAGCGATACGTCCGTTTTTAAAATCTTCTTCCAACTGTAGACCATAATCCATCGCTTCTTTTAAAGTCTTTTTATCAAAATTTCCTAATTGCTTAATAACCTTAGTCACAATAAATGGCTGCAACCCAGCTTTTGAAGCAATATCCTTATAATCTGTGCCTTTATCTTTAAGTTCAGAAACCATAAGCATAATATTGAACTGGCGCATAATCATAAACAAAATTCTCATAGGCGGTTCTTTTAACGCAATCAAATCCTTATAAATCTCAACTGCCCTTTGCCTATTATGTGCAGACAATGCATCTACCATATCAAAAACTTTAGCATTAATAGACACCGAACAAACCGCATCAATATCACTCAATTCAATGGAATCCCTACCATAAGTATAACCCAATAACTTATCTAACTCGGTACTAATATTAACCATATCCGTTCCTACTGCATCAAGAATACGCATAATCGCTGATTTCGAAATAGTTTTGCCATTCTTTTTAACAGTTGCCGCTATCCAACTTTCAAGAGTAGCTTGATTTTGAATCCCCATTTCACAGACGTAGCCATTTGTACTAACAGTTTTAAACACCTTATTGCGCTTGTCCACTTCATTTTCTATAAACACAATACATGTGGTATCAATCACATTGGATAAAAATTCAGCTAACTCATCATTAGAACTCTTAAAAAACCCAGAATTCTCAATAACCAATAATCTACGTTCCGCAAAAAAAGGAAATGTATTGGCTGTATTCATAAGTTCCTTTAAATCAATGCCTTTACCTTCGTAATATGAATAATTCATAGTATCTCCAGCACAAATAGCTTCAATAAACTTATTCTTATACTGCTTTTTTAAATATTCTTCCTCACCGTATAGAAGATATACAGTTTTGTATGTATTATTTTTTATATCTTCATTAATCTTTTTCATCAATCATTGCCCTTTTCTAACATCAATTTAGTCAATTATACAATGTTTTTTATTATAAATCTACCACACTTTTATTTTATTTAAACCTTCTTTCAAGCCTTGAATAGGACCTGCATTGACATTTGCATCATATGCATTTCCAAGCAAATCCTTATCTATAACAACATCCTTACCATTAGGTTTTTCAAAACGACATTCTGTTATACGAGTTATTGGTAAATCTTTACTACAAATAGCCTTACATTCCATGTTCAATGCTTCTTTTGGCATATCAATATATAAGTAAACACCATCTTTTTCATTCACAATATCAATCTTAGCACTTGCGTTTGACACAACATTATTTTCTTCCCTTTCAAATGCCAATGCGCCCTCTAAATATACATTTCTGTCAATATACGCTGGTTGCCTTGTCCACTCAAAATGTTCAATGTATCCAAATCCCTTTTTCTGAACTTCCAATGTGTACTCATCCATAGAAGTTGTAGAGCCATTATATTCAGCCGTACCATAATGTCTATCCGCCTTTGTGCCACCTACAAAAATATTTTGGAACCATCTGTCATCACCGCCATATGTTGGCACTACACCTGCCACCATTGTCGAATGTGGGAAATGATATGGCGTTGGGCGATTAAGAACAGGATAATGATTTAAAAATCCGCACACTAAATTATTGACATAGGCACCACCTTGTGCTGCATTGTCAAATGTATATTCATCCGCAAATATATTGTTATCAACCAAATATGGTCCATGAGTAACCTCTATAAAAAAGTCCCTATTATTATTAACATAAATATTTGAACTTACTCTTATGCCTTGCACCTGCCAATCAAGCCAAGTACCAAGAGTACAGTGATGAATGTAATTATTGTGTATATAGGTATCAATAGCTCCATGGAATTTTATGCCACCTAATTCATGACCATAATATTCATGTTTTACACCAATATTATATATTTCATTTCCGTAAATCTCGCTAAAAGCAGAGCCTAAATGTCCCACGATACCATTCTGTCCACAATCATAAATCGTATTATTTCGAACTATATGAGAGCCTACGGTTTCCTTACTCCAACCGATTGCAAGAGCCTTAAATACAGCCTCCATCTGATACTGATAGCCAGGCTTTCTCATCCATTTTCTAAATTCATTATCCCCAGTTGTACCTTCCTTACCAAGACTTATACCACTGCATTTCGAATCATGAATAATATTGTCTTCAATAATCCATCCTTTACTCCAATGTGGACCTATTATTCCATATTGCAATGAAGTCGGCGGAGCCCAAGTAGTGGCTGCCTGTGCCATTTCAAAACCTTTAACAGTAATATAGTTAATACCTGTTCTTTCAGGGAAAAAACAAGATCTTCTTACATTAATTTCAACACATTCATCATTTGGATTTGCTCCATGAAAATTAGCATAAATCACTGTATTTTCGTGTCCAACCTCAGCATACCAACGATAAATTGAAGCATCTGGATTAACAAGTTTTTCTTCACAGTTTCCCCAGGTCTCGTATACACTTGCAGTCCATTTATCAGGATTAACAACCTTTTCGTAAGAAATTGCTTCAAAAAATGACTTTCCATTAAGATACACATCCCCAGTATGTACCTTATTTTCCCTAGGTGCAACAAGCCAGTCACCCTCAACTTCGGTCGCATAAGGATTATATTCTCCAAAGAAACTATTGGCAATCTCAACTTTCCACACGGTTCCTTCGACATTTTCCCAACCTTTTACAATTTCAGAGCCTTTAATAACAACCTTCTCGCCCTCTGCTGCCATATATGTAATTCTATTATTATCGCTAAGTCCACCAAGTCTAGGCTTAACCCATTCTCTATACACACCTTCGCGAACTATAACTGTATCCCCAGCTATCGCAACCTCTGCTGCCTTTTGAATTGTTAAAAACGGATGTTCCTCTGTTCCAACATTAAAATCCGAACCATCCTTTGATACATAATAAACTCTATTCATAGTTTTTCCTCCATTAATATATCATTGTCAATAATACTTCACACACTTCTTTTGCCACTGCAAGTTTGTACATAAGCCTTGACTCCTGCCAAGGTAACTCTACATAATAGTCATTTATAGAGCCATTAAAATCAATAGAAAAATACACCTGTCCTGGAACAGATGCATTTTCATTTGCTGGGTCTATATTTCCCATAGTCCCTGTAACACCAATGCCTATATTCGCGCCATATTTTTCACGACAAACCTTTGCCATCGCCCTCGCTGTTTCCTTTGAATAAACAGTATATTTTTCGATTATTTCACTAGAAACGCCTTGCATAATCTTTGCTTCATTGCTATATGTTATGAATGCACCTTTAAATATGGCAGACGCCCCTTCTGTATCAGTAATCAATGAGGCTATTTGTCCTGATGTTGCACTTTCCATAGTGGTTATAGTTATTTGTTTCTCAACCAATAACTTTGTCAATTTTTTATAGTCATCTCTAATATCATTTTCAATATATTTCATAATTATAGTCACCTATTTTCTTTTCGTTCTCTTTTATTTATGTACATTAATTCATCTGCTTCCTGTAACATACTTTCATAATCTGCATTTCCCTTTGTTAATACATATCCAAATGAAAAACTAAGTGGAACAATCAGATCCATGTCTAAATGTACCGAACTCTTCTCCTGTATATACTTAAGCGTATTTATGTCATTGAGCACATCTTCTTCTTTTTCATAACCATATAAAAAGAGTACAAATTCATCCCCACCAAGTCTTGCAGATACTCCTTTCTTCACGCCATATGTTCCTATAACACCAGCAACCTTTCTAAGGAAAATATCACCTTTTTCGTGACCGTAATTATCATTAATATCTTTTAAACCATCAGTGTCAATCATAATTAATGCACCATATCCCAACATATCTGGCTCTTTGAACAATTTCGAAAGTATATTTTCAAGGCCTCTTCTATTGTATAAACCGGTTAAGACATCTCTATCTCTTTCCATTTCCAGTTTAACTCGTCTTTCAATACTATCGGTTATATCAATAATAATGCCTAAAACATTTCCGTTTTCGTTTATCTCTTCCAATCTAATATATCTGTTTTTAAAATGAAATATATCCTTTTCTTCATCCGAGTACGGATTGTTCTTTATTTTATCAATACACTCCGAAAATAATCTCTTATCCGTCCTTAATTTTTTCTCTTCTCGCAAATCTAGTTTCAAAATTCTAGGTACACGTTCTGTAAAGCGGACGTCTTCCATCTTATCATTATATTCATAAACACCAATGTTCATATTTGTTCTATTCAAAACATACGACATCTTATCAGTTGTCAATAATAACCTATTAACCATAGAATTAATATGACTGCTTAATTCAGAAAACTCAAGTGACGAATTTTCATCAACACTCTCATTAAGTTTTCCTTCGCCTATTAAACTTAATTTATCATTAATATTATATATGCCCTTAATAATGTATTTATTTATATACCATATAACAGCGAATCCCAAAATAGATGCTGCAACCACGATTCCAAACCCGATTTCCGCTACCGATAAAGGTATCTCATTATATAATATATCATTTGAAACCACTCTTCCTATCCATAGTTCTCCCATTTCAGTAAATACACAGTATGAATTTGCTCCCTTAATGGTCATATGTACACTTTCACTCTTTTTTACAATTTTCTCATAATCGAAACCTATTTCAGAGCAATGCACTCCAATGTCCTCGGATGCTGTAGAACCAACAATCTCTCCAGTGTCCTTTTCAATGGCATATAAATCAACGCCTGCATCTACTCTCAAATGAGAGAAAATATGCGACAATTCATTTTTCTCAGTAGCCTTAAAAACATTTATCGGTTCCATACCTACCTGGACAATAAATTCGCCATTTTTACTCCACACTGCAGAATACTGTACTAACTTACCTTCTGCTGTATTAGGTGTAATTTCCTGACATAGCTTAAGCGCCTTATCTTCCAACATAGGCGAAAAGAAACCTATTTGCTCACCAGAATTCATATTAATACCATAATATTCTGGATGGGTTCCTGCATATATCTCTCCTGTTTTATTAAATATATGTATTTCATCCACCTGAACCATCTTGGCTATCTTTTTTAATTCTTCTACATCTTCTAAAACCACATTCTCATTTTCAATGATATATGCGATAGTTTCAGCATTATATAAACAAGTTTGAGAATACTGTTTCTCTACTTCCTCTAACTCCTTCTGATTTTCCTTTAAAATCGACTCAACCTCTAAAAATACAGACTGCGCCCTTTCTTTCGCCTGCCTCTGTTCAGTTAATATATGTGATAAAATAACAAATACAAGAATTACAACAACTAACATCAAGGTAGTCGCTATCATATATTTTGAAATGATTTTCCTAATTTTCATAAAAACACCCTCTCCTATAATTCACAAAACAACTAATATTATTTTATCACAAATACAAATTTCAGTAAATATGCGAATTGAAGTTATTAAACTTTATTTTCTATTGTTATTATTTAATAAATGAATTATACTATAATCAGACACTATGAAACGGAGGACTAAAGAATGGATATTAATCACTTAACAATGACTATAAAGGAACAGAAAAGTATTGCTCTTATTGCCCATGATGGAAAGAAGCAAGATATGCTTAATTGGTGCGAAACTAACAAAGAAATCCTTAAAAAGCATAAACTTTGCGGAACAGGTACCACAGCTCGTGTAATCACAGATCGCGTAGGCATCCCTGTAAAAGGCTATAATAGTGGTCCTTTAGGTGGTGACCAGCAGATTGGCGCAAAAATCGTTGAAGGAAAGATTGATATGATTATCTTCTTTTCCGACCCATTGGCAGCTCAACCACATGACCCAGACGTTAAAGCACTTCTTAGAATTGCGCAGGTTTATGACATTCCTATTGCCAATAATATTGCTACAGCTGATTTCTTAATCCACTCATCATATATGGACAAAGAATATGTTCATGAAATCGAGAACTTTAAAAACACAGTGAAGAACAGAGCTGAAACTGTGGTGTAATATAATAAAGGTGCTAACTCATATGGGTTAGCACCTTATTCACATTAACCTATT
This sequence comes from Lachnospiraceae bacterium, assembly GCA_017935565.1. Lineage (GTDB taxonomy): Bacteria > Bacillota > Clostridia > Lachnospirales > Lachnospiraceae > SVEL01. The sequence continues at coordinate 118,733 of JAGBHK010000045.1, read as the reverse complement.
ATCTTCTTTTAATCGATTTCACCAATTTAAATATTCCAACAAATAATCCACCAATTGCAACTAGCACACCAATAACAATTCCTACAATAGCCAACGCTGGTAAATCATCAATCCCCTCAAGCACTCCACCTATAACTCCACCAATTCCTTCTTCTGCTGCCTCAGCACCAATTTCAAGAGCGCCTTCAATCACTCCTTCTGCAACGCTTTCACCTACACCCATACTATTTTTCTTTTGCGCATTTTCCATAAATAAACCATTTGTACCCATAACGACAACCTCCTTATATCTTTTCTTATATTTTACATTATCTATTTAGATATAAAAATGCATTTTTAGGCAAATTAAGACCTTTTATACCACACCATTTTCCAAAATAGAAAACTTTAAACTATTTATATCCACTTCAGCCTCAACACCATATGGCAAAACACAAATCGGAGATGTATGCCCAATATTTAAGCCATACATAATCGGCATACTTTTCAATCCATACTTATCAGAAACAATTTCTCTAATAATATCCGCTATCGGTTCAAATTTCTCATTTTCCATAATTTTTCCTATTATGATTCCATTAATAATTTGCAAATATCCTTTTCTCCCAAGCCAATCAAAAAATCCTCGAATGTGCTTCTCAGTAGAAAATTCAGGTATCTCTTCAAAAAACAAAATAGTATCTTTGAAATCCTCCTTATTCAGCGCAATTTCACATTTTTCTTCAATTTCCATCAATCCACTATGTCCGCCAAACAACTTTCCTCTAGCAATTCCTTCTCCCTGAATTTTTACATATCCAGTGTTATTATTATATTTCTTTACATAATCATGATTCGTATAATTATTATGAGAATCTGACCAATGCTTTGCTGGACAAATCTCACCTATTAATGAATTGTCAAACAACACTTTTTCAAACCAAAACTTACTATATCCATTCCATTCTTTCGCTTCTGCGATCGTCGTCAATAAATTGTCTCCATAAAAGGTAGACAATCCTTGCTTATAACAATACAAATGCAAATTCATAACATCTGAATATCCACATAATATTTTAGGGTTATCTATTATAATTTCCTTTGAAAGAAATGGAAGAATTCTGTCAGAATCATTTCCACCAACATTAGCAATTATTGCCTTTACTTCCTTATTCTCAAAAGCCCACATCAAATCCTCTGCTCTGGCTTCTGGGTTTTCTTTAAGAAAGCTAGTTCCTTTTAAGGAATTTGGTGCAGCAACAACACTTAGGCCCAATTCTTCCAATCGTTTGACACCTAACTCATATTTCCATTTAACACGATTAGAACCAGCACAGCCCCATGCTGGGCTGATTGTTGCTATGGTATCGCCTTTATTAAGTTTGCTAGGTTTTAGTAGTTTTTTCATTTTTATTTTTTCCTTATATTCATTTCAATTCCATTGCTTTCTTATACAACTCAGGATGTGTGATTGGATATGTCATGTTCTCTGGTAAATCATCGAAAAACTGTACAATTTCCATCTCACTTTTAGGCAAATCCTCGAATTCATCAATATCTGCATAGCATAGCAATGCGTACTTTGTAATATGATACACACACAATGGTTTCAAGGTGAATTTCTTAGCGCCTGTTTCTTCATATAGTTCACGTTTTGCAGCATCAATTATAGTTTCACCAGATTCTTTATGTCCCCCTGGCATTTCCCATGTATCTCTTTCCTTATGTTTGCATAAGACGAGCTTACCTTTATGTTTTGCCACAATAACAGCAATTTTTATTTCTTCATCATTCACATCTTCTATGTTGTGATATGTAATCTTCATCACTTTCTCACGAATCTGTTTCGCTACTCTTGCTGAATATTCCGCATCGCCTTCGGGATATGTCCATCCAAATCCATCATTTTCATACCTTGGAAATACATGAAAATGAGCATGTCCATAATCACAAAACTTACCACCATTTTGCATTATACTATACCCTTCAATACCATATATATCCTTTAATGCTTTTACAATATCTTTAGCCACATTCATAATGTCTATTAGAACTTTTTCAGATAACTTTTCTATGGAATCCACATGTTCTTTTGGCACAATCAATACATGACCTTCATGAATAGGGTCAATGTCTAAAAATGAAATTAGATTGTTGTTTTCATATACGATATGAGCCGATAATTGTTTGTTTATAATTTTACAAAAGTCACACATTTTCCTTCACCTCAATTATTTTCTTGCTTGGACATCTCCTAAAACACTCACCACATTTTATACACTTATCATCATTAATTTTCATTGGTCCCTTTGTAATCGCCCCTACTGGACAGATGCGAAAACACTGTTTGCATCCCAAGCATGACGCTAAAATCTTATATTTCATAAGAATATCTCCTCACAATATTAACATATTCTGTATTATATCATTAGTTTTTAAACATTACCATAGATTTATATTCATTTACTTTTATGATTTAGGAATATACTGTTCTAATGATAGTTTTTCCTTTATTTGCTGCGGTAAGTTTATATTAAACAAATTAATCCCTTTTGCCACATGACGAATTGTTTTATATTTTACTTCGCTTTTATCTTTAGAAAAAACGGCTAATACTTGCGAGGGATTCATAGTTAATTCCTTTATATTATGTAATAATGTATATTTAAACATATATTCCTGCCTCCTTATAAAAACTTCATATACTCCTTTTCCACACAAAAAAAGGAGAGAAAGTAGCACCATTGTGTTACATATTCTCTCCAATCTGGCTAATTTTAGTGTTGTCTGCCAACATCCACTTTCGTGGTCGCAAATCGAGTTTTAGTGTTGCTCGTCAACATCCACTTTCGTGGTCCCCAATTTCAGATTATGGTGTTAGCCCACCTAGAGAAGCACGCTTCTCCTATATCTAGTATATTTGATGATTAAAGTTCTGTCAACATCCTTTTAATTCATTTTTATCCTTTTATTGTTCCTACGCATTAATATTCCCACATCTTACTTTCCACCAACTCATCCCCTTCATATCTAAGCTTCAAGGTAAAGAAATCCTTGCTTTCCTCCAATCTCTTCAGGAAAATCTTGTCTCCCTCCCACAATGAGAGATTCATTAATTCGGATTTTTTTACCCAAACAAGTTCACCTTCATCACACAAGGTCAACTCACCCTCATACTCACTTGCAGTAAACAAATGCATATACTCAGTTTCCCATTCATTAGATATAAATGTAATCAATCCACGATAAGCAAACTTTGTAAGCGTAAGTCCTGTTTCCTCCTTAACTTCGCGAAGCAAGCATTCTTCAGGTGTTTCATCCCTTTCAAATTTCCCACCTACTCCAATCCATTTATCATGGTTTACATCATTTTCCTTCTTCACTCTATGAAGCATAAGGTATTTATCATCTTTTTCAATATAACAAAGAGTTGTAAGTTTCATTTTTTTCGTTTCTCCTAATACTAATTACATAAATTTCTTTACAAAATCCATCTTTAACTGTAAAAATTCTTCCATATGCCTCATAAGCCCAAACAATGTTGCTCTATTTTCAAACTCATTTCGTTCAACTGGCAATGGTGCGGCTTTCATATATTTATCCATTTCCACAAAATGTTCCATTAAAACTTCGCAAGTATTATCCCTGTGGTAAGAAACCGACATTTCAAGCATAAAATCCGATAGTTTTTTGGCTGTATGTGGTGTTGCATCCAAATGTCTTGCAAACTTATACATTTCAACTAAAACATGATACTGCCTGTCGCGCATTCTAATATACTCTAAATCAAATATATCATTTCGTCTCAACTGATTCTTATAGTTTTCTTCTGCAACATTTTTAGCATTTCTAATATGATTTCGAAGTTCAAAAAATAATTCATTATTATCTTCAGATACATTGTGGTCTACAATTCCGTTGGCCATTTGCTTAAGAATTGTTTTAATATGTTCATCTGTTGTCTCTTTTAGTTCTTCAATATAATCAACATTTTTTCTAAGATGCATATTTGCAATAATACCAGTACCTACACCGATAACAAATATCAAAACTTCATTAATAACCGTGGCCATTCCCATATCTTTAGCAGATACAAAGTGCGATATCAACACGGAATTCATTGTCATAGCACTTGTCCATCCAAATATTTGGCACACAACCACAAAAAACAACAAATAAACAAAGAATGCAAATATTGTAAAACCAAAAAGTTTAAAACTTATAAAAGCAATGATAAGCGCTATAATAAATGCCACAAATCTTCCAATCGCCGTCTCAATGGTTTCCCTTTTTGTTGGCTGTATCGTAAGCATTGCGACAATACCTGTTGATATTGCATAATTAAGGCCTATAAAATGTGCAACCAATATAGATATCACTGCTGCCAAAACTATTTTTATTGTATTTACCAGTATTTGTTTGTGTTTTAGTTTCATCATTCTCTCAATTCCCAATTAAATATTTCTTCATATGGATTGGTTTTAGCAACTCCAATCTTTACAACTCTGCCATCAAACATACCAAAGGAATTTTGCAAAACCTCAAATGCAATTTTCATTTCTTCTTTAGCAAGTTTTTTTCCAATAGTTGTGTGCGGTATCCAATTAAATGGTTGATATTTATCACTCAATTTCACACCATCCACACTGCTAATAACATTATTAACATTTACCGATAACCCATGCAAATATTCATTCAATATAGGCGCCAAATAAATAACTGACGGTAAAAATGTAGCCACCGAAGCCCATGTAATACTTCCGCTTTTTATGCCATTTTTCACACTTTCCATCTTACTAATTACATCATCTACTTTGTCAGTTTCAAATGCAGCAATAGTTATATGCGGCGGAACATTATTGTTAACCATAAAGGTGTTATTAGTTTTTTTAGCCACATCGCTTATGTATTTTCTTATCCATTTTTCAGTTTTTTCATCAAAATATATTGAAACTAAATACATATTCTCATTCCTGTGGACATTACCTCCACCTTATCTCCTAAATATTTCTTTAATAATTTAACCGCCGGTTCGCCCGTACAATGTCCAGTATATAGTTTTTGTAAACCAACCGAATTTAAATACTCAGCTATTTCTTTTATCTCTTCTTCCGAAAATGTGCAAATTATTTCATCGCCACATTTTCCTTTCATGTGGAGGCCACCAAAGAAAGCATATATTTTCTCGTCAGGCCATAACTCTCTTATTTCTTTTATTATATTTACAATTCCCGCATGCGAACAACTGTTAAATATTATAAGTCCTTTTTCAGAGTCAAGTACTAGGCTTAGTTCATGCGAGAAATCATCTGGCACAAGTTCATCATTAACCATTTTGTAAAGCTTTGCTTTCTCACCAATTTTATTCAAATTTTTGGTAGCATGTGGTATCAAATATATATCTCTTCCAATTTTTACATTTTCCTCGATAAATATAAATCTATCTCCATACTCGTCAATAATATCTTGAGGTATTCCTATCTCATGAATATTCCCACCAGAACCAGAATAATATTTTTGTATCGCAGACTTCATTGCACATACATATACATCTTTTTCCTCTCCAAATAACGTCTGCAATCCACCTGCATGGTCATAATGCCCATGAGATAATACAACCATCTCACTTCTTCTTGCATATATACTCATCCTTCTGGCATTTTCAAAAAAGTCCCCTGAAGAGCCAGTATCCAATATATACAATCTACATTTATAATATATTGCCAGACTAAGCCCATGTTCAGCTTTTAGTTGTGGATGTGTTGTCGTATTTTCGATCAATACACTTACTGTATTTTCTGGCAATTTTACGCTTATATTATCAGTTTTCGTATCGCAAGAGGCCTCCGCTTCTATATGAAATGGTAACATTTTGCCAAATGCATCCCACTTATTCTCATCGTATAAAAGTTCTTGCTCTACTGATTCATACCTAGATTCACATTTAAAATATAACCTTCCCTCATTAAAATCTTTTAATTCAATATTTAACTCTTGCTTATAATTTTCAAGAGGTATTTCTAACTGATTACAAATTAACTTAAGTATTTCTGTTCTCTTTTTGGATGAAAAAAATCTGCTCTTTTTCATATCTTGCATATCACATATCCAAGTATGATACAACGACTGAAATATGATTGTGTTATCATCAAGTATATAATACTTATATGTATCGATATGCGGATTAATAATTTCTTTTGTTTGTCTATCATACCACATCAAATAATTCTTATCCTTTGTCCAATGGGTATAAAAGATACGTTTATCCGTTACTTTTAGTTCAGTTCCATTTTTCTTTATCCCAGAATGTTTAAATAATACCTGAACTTCTCCGTTATCAACATTGACAGATGCTATCTTGTTCCCCATATTAAAATACAAGATTCTATCATCAAAGCACATATCACCATAACACTCGCCTTTATAGATAAGTTTATGTTCACCAGTACTTAACACGCCTATATATATTTTTGCATTTTTGCTGATTTTGTAATCTATTCCATCTGGAATAAACTCTTGAATATACCAAGCAACAAGGTCATTTCCCAACGTAACATCCTGCACACTTGAATGTTTTTCTAATTTAATTTCAGGGTCACGATTTGACCAATGCTTTCCACCAGCACTTATACCTAATCCCAACATAGACGGACGAGGTTTTTCACCATGGGCATCAAATCTATATTCCACACCATCATTATCAATTATTAATAAACCTTCTTCAATTTTATAATTCATAATTCTTTACCCTTCGCTAATTAATACTGTCTTTAATCAATCTTCAATATTAACTCGAGCACTCTTTTTGCACATTTATCCATGTCTGCTCTTGTTATCAATCCTTTATCCAAAGCTTCTTTAAGCCTTTGTGGGAAACCACAGGCCATTTTTACATCATTGCCAGCCAATACTTCCTTGTAATGCTCTGAATACGCCCACCAGTCAGTAGTAACCATACCTTCGTAGCCCCATTCTTCACGCAATATATCTGTAAGAAGTTCCTTGTTTTCAGAAGCACGATGTCCATTAATTATATTATATGAAGACATAATACACCATGGCTTTGCATTCTTAACAATAATTTCAAAAGCCTTAAGATAAATCTCTCTAGCAGCTCTTTCTGATACTCTAGAATCACTATCTTTACGGTTAGTTTCCTTATTATTTAATGCAAAATGCTTAACTGACGCTGAAATGTGCTGCGACTGAATACCCTTAACCATTTCGCCAGCCATTGTACCTGCCACAAATGGGTCTTCTGAATAATATTCAAAATTTCTACCACATAAAGGGCTTCTATGTATATTTATAGCAGGTGTAAGCCACATTGCGATATTGTTTTCCTTAACTTCCTTTGCTCCTGCCTCACCTATTTTATAAGCAAGTTCCCTATTCCATGTACATGCCACCTGTGTAGAACAAGGAAATGCTGTTGTATTAATACCACATTGTGGTTGAATTCTAAGTCCCGCAGGACCATCCGCTGTCATAATGTTTGGAATCTTATATTCTGGCATATTTCCAATACCGAAAACATTGGCAACACCAGTATTTGGCTGTCCGCCAAGTAAATGTGCAACATCCTCATCTGACATTTTACTTAAAAATTCATCGACAGACATTTTTTCTTCGTACACATCAAGAAAATCCATTTTTCTCATTCTTTCAGGCGCGCCCCAGCAATACATTCCCTTCACATATCTTGTATCAGGAATAAGACCATCAGCCTCTTCATTAGTCATTCTCACAAATTCTGTGGCATTTGGGTCATTTGGCGTAGACATTGGCAATTCTTCAAAACTTCCATCCGCAAGCATTCTCTTACTCAATGATGTTGGCACCAATTTAGCAGATAATTGTTCCACAATTACATTGTCAGTTAAACTATACACATAATCTATCTTTTCTGCATCTCTCACTGAATTTCCTAAATAAAACTCATAGTCGCCTTTTTCAAGTACATAAGCAGATTTACACACCTTACCAAGGTCGTCATAAGATGCCATTGAGTTTACATCAAATGTCAAGGTCAATTGCTGACTTTCACCACTTTCAAGCAATTTTGTCTTATCAAAAGCAACAAGACTTTTTCTTGCTTTTCCAAGCACGCCTTGCGGTGCACCTACATATATTTGAATAACTTCTTTACCTGCTACATCTCCAGTATTTGTAACATTTACATTAACATTAATTTTACCTTTTTCCTCATATGCAGAAGTTACAGACCAAGAAAATTTCGTGTATGACAAACCATAACCAAATGGATAATTTACCTTTTCACTTGCACCATTGATTGTCTCAAAATATCTATATCCTACATATATATCTTCGGTATAATCCACATAATCCTCAGATTCATGGAAGTTGTATGAGGAAGGATAATCCTCTAATCTTTTAGCAAATGTGTCAACCAATTTTCCACATGGATTACCAATACCGCACAACAACTCTGCAGTTGCACTACCGCCTTCAATTCCGCCTTGCCATGCAACCAAAACCGATTTAATCTTTTCATCATTAATAAACCATTCACTGTCAACCATTCCGCCTACATTGAGAACTACAATAATTTTGTCAAAATATTTTTTGACCTGTTCTACCATAGCCGTTTCAGCATTAGACAAGTAAAAATCGCCATTTTCAAAGAGTTCATCCGCATTATCTTCTTTTTTATCATATGTGGATTTTCTATCCCAACCTTCTCCTGAAAAACGGCAAATAGTAATTACGGCAGTATCTGTGAAATTTCTTGCTTTTTCACACATTTCATCGGAAATATTAGGTTCCTTCGTCATTCCAGGTTCCTTATTATCCGCATACTGCTTCTTTACATCTTCACGATAAAAATCACATAATTCCTCATAGATTTCTACAACATCCCCAAGGCCCTTAAAACCCTCATAAAGATTTCTTATGTATGAGACAGTAACATCACCACTACCGCCACCACCTTTTACGTAGTCAAAAGTACCTTTTCCAAAAAGCGCTAATTTTGTACCTTTCGCGATAGGTAACACACCCTCATTATTTTTTAAGAGAACCATACCTTCTTTTGCTGCAGTTTTTGATAATTCAATATGTTCCTTACATGCAGTCACTTTTGTTCCATCCTCACCAAGTGGAAGGTTTGGTTGATAATAAACTCTTTGCCATTTGCTCATTTTTTAATCCTCCATTTTCACAAAAGAAGTGAACAATCGTCGTGTTCACTTCCATATTTTTTATTCATTTATCAATTTTTTTGCTGTTTCTTCAAGATTATGCATTATATCTGAAACCTTAGCAATGCTATCTAAATTTGAATTACACAACTCTAAAGTTTCATCTGCACTATCAACAATCTCACCTGTAAGATTCGATACATTTCCAATGCTTACACTTACCTGTTCATTGGCTTCTAGTACTACATCTACCATCTCCTTCAATTGAACAGTTTGTGATGAAATACCTTGTGTATTCTCCCTTATCTTATCAAAACTAGCAACCGTTTCTTCAACGTATTGATTCTGCAAACTACTGCTTTCAAGCAATTTATCCATTGCCCCTGTTACACTTCCTACTGATTCTGTAATATTAGCTATCAATCCATTTATATCCGTAGTCGCTTCATTTGTCTGTGCTGCAAGGCTCGAAATCTGTGAAGCAACCACCGCAAAACCTCTTCCTGCTTCTCCTGCCCTTGCTGATTCAATGCTAGCATTAAGTGCCAACATAGATGTTTGTCTGGCAACTGTACTAATCAACTGTATAATATCTTGCATCTTGTCAGTACAGTCTTTTAATTTCTGCATTTCCTCAGAAACCAAGCCGTTTGACTCTTCAGATATCTTCACCTGATGTAATAAATCTTCGATTATTTCATTACCTTCATTAAGGTTATTCTCAGCATTTTGAACATCATCTAAAATAGAATTAACTGATTGTTCAACGCCTTGAATTTGCAATCCTATCTTTTCTGTACTCTCTTTTTGCGACTGAATAGCTGTCAAAGTGTTATCAGTACCCGAATTTAATTTTTCCATTTCATTTTGAGTATCTTGAATGGCCATTTTTAATGCCTTTGTTTCATTAGTTGCATTTTCAATATTTACTGTTATTGAATTTGCAACATTTAAAGTTTTTTCAAGCAATTCTTCCGATTTATTCCTTGCTTCATCTGCTTTATCAACAATAGCTTCATTGATTTTAGATATCTTCTTAACTGCCATTGTAATAAAAATAAATGTTAATAACAAACACGCAACAATAATTTCTGCGTTGGTAAGCGCTGTAGTATCAAATGTTCCATCAATAACCTTTTTAACTATAACTGCTATATTAACTACCAATGCATATATCCCTAGAATAGATGTAAATTTCAAATCTACATACACAACCAAAATCACTAATGCAACTATAATATAACAAAACGCTAAATCAGTTTTTGATGTAAACATTACATATGTATACAATAAAGAGAAACCAATACCACTTATATATCTAACTGATATAGAATCCTTATTCTTCAAATATGTAATCACTGACATAATGCTCGGTATCAAGCACAACGCCAATACGATTAAATATGATAAAATCGTACGAGTTTCTTTTATTACCTCCATCAAGTATGCTATCGCGATAACAACATTCATTGTACATATTCCAATCAATGCAGTCTTATTTCTACTAATATCAGCATTCTTTTTTTCAGCAAGATTCATAATTTCAGCCTCCTATTATCTAAATTCTCACACTAATCAATTGCATCTATTATATCAAAAAAACAGATAAAATGCAACAAATGGCAAATTATTTACCATATGACTCAACTATATATTTTCCCTCAATTTCATTCACACAAATCATCCCTGATTCCATTGTCAAATGTAACTTAGTTCCTTTTTTTTGAAATCTATCCACAACAGATGGCGACGGGTGACCATATAAATTTCCCTCACCACAAGAGATTACAGCCATTTTTGCGTCTACCCATTCTACAAACTCCTCACAGGAAGAATTTTTAGAACCATGATGAGCTACCTTTAACAAATCAATATCGCGTATAGCATCTTTATAAGCACCAACCATTACACTTTGTTCTTCACTTTCACCAATATCGCCCGTCAACATAAACGAAAAGTCTTTATATTCGCCTAACAATACAATAGAAGACGCATTAATATCCTCATACTTTTGCGCTTCCAATGGGCTAATACACCTAAACTTTAATAAATCTGTGCCAACAATGTCTCCCTCGGATATATAAGATATCAAAATATCTTCAGATTTAGCCAACTGACATAACTCCTTGTAGTTCTTATTATCTTCCAACTTTACCTTTCCAAAGACAATACTATCAATGCCTATCTCATTTCCCTCAATAATCTCAATCAACCCACTTATATGGTCCACATCAGGATGAGTAACAAACATAACATCTATGTTGTTTCTTCCTCTGTACTTAAGATATGGCGCGATTTTATATTCACCAATGCTACTTTCACTGCTACTTCCACCATCTATTATATAGTTTTTTCCATCCGGACTTTCAATATAAATGCAATCCCCTTGTCCCACATCGACAAATGTAATATTAAATTCATATTTAGGTTTTACATAAACCAGTGCCACTAAAAAAATAAGTCCAGCAATCATAATCCCAATTATATCTTGAGGCCGCTTATTTTTTCGTTTCATAAAAGCACATATAATTGCGGTTATACAAAGCACAACATAATAAATCATTATTTCAAGTAATGACTTATGTCCTGTAACCCAAATATTTTTTGGAAACTTTGAAACGATTCCACACACAAATTCATATATATTTAATAAAATCACACTAAGACTGATAAAAACTTTTCCAAATGGAACACAAATATAATATACAACCCCACCCAAAAATCCACAAATAACAAGGACTCCCATCATAGGTAACAGCAATGCATTCGCTATGATTGAATACACATAAACTTCATAATATAACGCAGACATACACATAAGTGTTACAAAATATAGTACGGTCGACGAAACAAAGGAATTTATCACCTTCGCTTTAAATAACTCCATCCCTTTTTTTCCTTTTAGTTTCGTATAATCACCACAAATTTCATTTATCATTGGTAAGATATATGCAATACCAAAAACTGAAACAAACGACAAAATAAAACCACCATTATCGATACTTAACGGATTTTCAAGCAATATCCATATCATACTGACTGCCATAGCATTTTTTATGTCATATTTGCGTCCAATTACTTTCGCAAAAATCCCGATAATATACATAATAACAGCACGCACAGTCGATGTGCTTTCTCCAGAAATACAACAAAAGCAAATCATCATGATTGAAGATATAGTAAATGCTGCTCCCTGTCGCATAAAACGTCTTAAAAATCTATACACAGCACCGCCAGCTAACGAAATATGTAATCCCGAAATGGCCAATATATGACCTATTCCCGTTATCGTATATAAATTCTTAATATCATCCTCTAAAGATTCCTTGTCGCCGAAAAGCATAGCACATAAAATTCCCGCTTCTTCTTTATCGCATAAACTAGAAATAGACTTTTTCAGACCTTGTCTAATTTCAAAAAAAACTTGCTTAATTTCGCTATATGCTTCCTCTTTGTCAACTATATTACATTTTGATATACATATAAAAATTTCTTTAGAATTATAATATTTTTTAAGGTCAAACTCGCCAAAATTTGTAGCTTCCTTAATTGTATTTTTTTCTCCCCTAATAACAACCTTACTCCCTAATTTATATGGAAATTCTTCAAAATAACATAATGCACGTACACCATCATTAGTTGCCTCTACTTCAACTTTTACCTCGTCCTTAGTAATCCATATATTGACCACTTCACCTGTAAATTCTACTATCTCACCATCAGACATTAAATCATAACTTTTAAGTAAATCAGACTTATCAACATACAAAGTTTTTCCTAAAAATAAACTAATTAAAAAAAGTAGCAACACAAGGCATATTTCAGCCTTTTCGTTCCTACTTTTTATACATACTGGAATAATTATGGGCACCAAAATAAAGCCCCAAAAAAATTTCAACATTAAATTTTCCAAAAATCTCTCCAAATAACAAACCGGTCGCAATAAAAATAACCAGTCTATTGATTTTCTCCACTCTCCTTAATAATCAAATCCACGTTTCTTGTAAATGGCTCACTCAAATCAAATTCATTGTATAGTTTTATGTTGCTTTCCCCTTCAACAGAAAACTGTACTTTACTTACATACGCCTGTTCCGTCAATGAATTAATTATCGAATATAGTATTAACTCCGTAGATGTTGTTCTTACTTTATTCATAATAGATTCATCAAAATCCACATAACAAACTCCGTCTTTTGTATAAACAAAATCTATAACTGTACCTTTTGGCAATGTGGTTTTGTATCCATTTTCAACATCTTTTTCTGTAACCCCTTCAATAAGCTTATTAATTACAAATTCCTCATAAGAAACGGTATAATCATATACACATTTTTCATTTTTCTTCTTAAGCATTGTATTGTCAGTATTTGCATAATATAATACCAATTCAACTTCTTTTTGCGTATAAGGGAAACCATCTTTAAAATTAGCATAATCCGCTGCTTTTAACATATTTAGCGCATTTCCATTTTCATCAATAATTGTCTGACCTACTTCGGTAATCTTGACATATTCAACCCCTTTAATTTGAGTTAAAGTCAAAACAATACATGCCCTATATAGTATTCCTGTCAAAATTTCATTTTTTGTAAAATCCTTGTCGAAGTCTAACGTCACAATACTTTTATTTACTTCAATGCTGTTCAATTTCGAAATTACTGTTCCTTCTGAAATGTTTTTCTTCATCAAATCTGACATTTCATCCATAAACAATTTTGCCATTTCTGTTGAATCGTTTACATCATCGCATTCAAGTATTTTGTACTGTAACGAAGTATTATCTTTATCAAGATAATAAATAAAATATTCATCTTCGTCCAATACAACCTGCGAATTTCCACTCAATATTTTTCCACTTTTTTTATCGCAACTTCCCATCAATACGGAAGTAGCACATATACATATAAGCAATAAAATGCTAATCCATTTTTTTCTATTCATAACCAAATATCCTTTTCAATATTTAATCAGTAACATGATTTAAAGGAATTCTTACATTCACAGTTGTTCCCTCTCCTTCTTTACTGTGAAGTTTGATTTCTCCTTTATGAAGTTTAACAACACTTTCCGTGATAGCAAGTCCAAGTCCTGTTCCTCCTGTTTCCCTTGATCTTGCTTTATCAACTCTATAGAAACGGTCAAAAATCCTATCCTGCGCTTCACTAGGTATACCAATCCCCGAGTCCTCAACTTTTATATAAAAATATTTTATGTCAGCATTTAAAGAAACTCTTACAAATCCGTCCATTACATTATACTTAATAGCATTCTCAACAATATTCGAAATTACTATTGATAGTTTCACCTGGTCAACTTCCGCTATTACAGGTCTAAAACTTTCAAATATTAATTCAATATTCTTTTTTGCCGCTATTGGTCTAAGTCTCTTTAACACAACCTCTATAACATCATTTATATTAGTTGATTCAAATACAAATTTCTCTGTCTTTTTATCCATTCTAACAAGTGCTAACAAATCTGTTATTATATCATTTTCTCTATCAATTTCAGAAACAATATCTGTCATAAACTCCCTATACATCTCTTCTGGAACATTTTCGCTGGCAACCAACGAATCCGCTAAAATTTTTATAGATGTAATCGGTGTTTTCAATTCATGCGAAACGTTAGATACAAATTCATCTCTGGACTGGTCTAACACCTGCATTCGTTGGAAAAGATGTTCTATAGCTTCTTCAATACTATCTAGTTCCGAATATCCTCTCGTATCAAGGGCTACATCAAAATTTCCTGTTTTAATATTATTAATTGATTTTTCAAATTTTTTGAACGGTTTTGTTGAATACAAGGCAAATAAAAAGGCAACAAGTAAAACAATAACAAAAACAATGATAATAATAATGTTTATTCGTTCATTAGCAACTGTAACAATCGTATCAATGTCATTAGTTGATATTGACATCAATATTGCGCCATTACTATTATCGCTTTTCTTTACCTTTTCACACACTTCGATATCCTTGTCTTTAGATGAATAACGATAGTAATCCTCTCCTCTTATACATTCGGTAACACCTGTATAAATACACACTTTGCCAGTATCTGCTCTGTATGTATCGTATAAGATTTTCAAATTACTATCAATGATTAGAATTCTACAGTTATATAAGCCTGTAATCTGACTAACTTGACTATCAATATCTTTAGTTTCTTTAGACGACAAATAATCCACCCTGTTGATATCATTTTCTAACACCAGCGTGATATTCTTAATTTTACTTATTCTGTCATTAACTAAGCTCATTTTATACTCATTTAACATAATGTTTTTAAGTATCAATACTGGAACAAATCCAAGCAAAATAACACATAACACAATGATAAAACGAAAACTTCGAAGAAACTTAGGTATCTTATTTTTCCTTTTTTTCATTATTCATTATCCTTTATAATAATAACCTACACCCCATTTTGTATGAACATATCTAGGTTCACTAGGATTTGCCTCTATCTTTTCTCTAAGTCTTCTGACATGAACATCTACTGTTCTTGCATCACTGGAATACTCATATCCCCATATAAGATTTAATAATTCTTCTCTACTATATACTTTATTTGGATTTGTAAGAAGAAGTTCCAATAAAACAAACTCTTTAGCTGTAAGATTGATTTCCTGTCCCATAATAAATACTCTTCTTCCGTCAAGTTCCATTTTTAAGGCACCCTTAATCAACACTTTACCTTCTTCTATTTTAATTCCAGTCTTTGTATTTCTTCTAATAATCGCCTTTATTCTTGCCTTAACTTCTAAAATATTAAATGGTTTAGTAATATAGTCATCTGCACCATATTCTAATCCTAATATTTTATCCATATCCTCGCCTTTTGCTGTAAGCATAATAATAGGCACATCTGAAAATTCTCTAATTTTCTGACAAACTTCATATCCACTTAATTTTGGCAACATTAAATCAAGCAGAATAATGTCGTATTCATTAACTCTGACTTTCTCTAATGCTTCCTCTCCATCATAAGCGGTATCTATATCCATACCATCCTGTTCCAAACTAAATTTTACACCCTTAACGATTACTTTTTCATCGTCAACAACTAATACTCTGTACATTTTTTCTCCATTCTTAATTTACTGTTATTAATTCTTTAATCTTATCAAATGCAGCCTCTTTTATTCCAGACACTTTCATAATGTCCTCAATACTTGAATAACTGCCATTCTTTTCTCTGTAATTAATAATATCTTTTGCCCTACTCTCTCCAATTCCAGGCAATGTCATCAATAACTCTTTGTTTGCCGTATTAATATTCACAAGTTTGCCACCAGAATTCTGCGACATCAAACTGCTTTCAATTTCTTCGATAGAATAGATAATTATCTGTTCGCCATCAACTACTTTTTTCGCAAGATTAATGTATTCCTTCGCGGCATTTTCAGTAAAACCACCAGCTGATTGAACCACATCATTTACTCTGACTTCCTCATCAAACATATACACTCCTGGATTAATAACCTCCCCAACAATATAAACACAGATTTTATTCTCATGTGAAACATCTGTGGATACATCGTATCCATCTTCATCGGATACAATCAAGTCCTGCGCTTCTTTTTTATCACAAGCACTTAAACCACACATACTAATAATAGTTATCATAACCATTAATACTTTTGTTTTTATATTCATACGTATCACTCCTTGCCTAAACAAGAAATTCTACACACTACCCTATAATTTTACCTTAATATAGCTTAAAAAACAAGCCCTATAATTTTTGTAATTATAGGGCTCATAATCCATCTCTCTATTCGTTTTTTGTCTCAAAGGTTTGTTGTAACTGGTCTAAAACTGTTACAATTGTTTCGCCTTTCCAAATATGATTAATTGCGTTTTTTACAAGTAATGAAAAATCTTCAGTTTCCATATATTTTGGTAAATAAGTCGACTCTTCATATGCTGTAAAAAATTCGTTTGCAATTGGGTCTTTGTATTCTATACCTCTTTTTGTAGATAATATATGGCACTTTTCATACATAACATCTGCATAATCATAAGACAACATTTTTGCAAACTTCATTGCATTTTCCATATCATCAGTATATTGATTAACTACTAATACTTCTGTATATGACATAGGTGTAACCTTTAAGTCAGCTGTAAAATCTGGTACTGGCATAACGCCATAAGAGATACCGGCAAATGCTTCATTTCCGACAATCTGTGTATTTAATATTGCAAACAATGATTTACCTGCTGCAAAATCATTTACAATAGTTGTATATGCTCTTGATTCATCGCTCAAACCAAAATATTCTTTTAACGCAACATACTTTACAGCTGCCGACTTAGCTTCCTCTGAATTCAATGATACATTAAGTTTTCCATTCTCTAAATCCTTGTCTACACGAAGGTATTCAGCAAAGAATCCATAATTGTAAAGCATTTTATCAGATTCCATATCTAATATTTTGGATATACCCGAAAAATCAGTCTCGCCTTCCTCATCATACCCAACATATGACATAATATCTTCAAATGTTGCTGGTTCTTCTTTTATATAATTAGAATTGTATGCTAATACACTTACTTCATATCCTAATGGATAGCCACATACTTTTTCACCATATTTTACTGCCTGAATAGCTTTTTTTGCGTAATTATCTTCATTTACCAACGAGTCATCTGTAACAACCGAAACAACTCCTGATAGATACAAGTTTTCTATATCTACAATACTTGAAATATATAAGTCAGGACCATTTCCTTTTATACTTTTCTCATTAATAATGGTAGCATACCCTAAGTCACTTATACATTGAAGATTAACAGTAATACCAGTTTCTTTTTTAAACTCTTCTGCAACATACTTCAAATATGGCTCATATCCGTTATAGTTGTACCATATATCAAAAGACTTGACATCCTCTGGTTCTTCTTCTTTTACACTTTGCTGCTGTTGTTCCACCAATTTTTCTCTTTTGTACTGTCTAGTCGAAAGTATAATGGCTAATGACAAGCCACACATAACTATAACAGCAAAAAATCTTTTTAACATACCATTCTCCATTCCGAAGCGCATACAAGTACGCTAATTAAGTACTTTTTTAAGAATCCCTATCATCTCATCTACATTTTCCTGTGTAATCACAAGCGGTGGTACAAATCTAAGTACATTTTTACCTGCTGAAATAACAAACAATCCATTTTCGATACATTTTGCAACAACTTCACCCACAGGTACATTAAGTACAAGTCCTTGCATAAAGCCCTTGCCTCGTCTTGCTTCTACACAATCAAACTCTTCTACTATTTTATCAAGTTCAGCCTCTAAATACAAGGATGTTTTATTAACATTTTCTAATATATTTTCTTTTTCAAAAATATCAAATACTTTTGAAACTGCTGCACAAACAAATGGATTACCACCATATGTTGTACCATGATCACCTGGAACCATAGCAGCAGCAACATTTTCCTTCGCCACAAATGCACCTACAGGCACACCGCAACCCAATGCTTTAGCAACTGTTACAATATCTGGCAACACATTATAGTGCTGATATGCAAACATCTTACCTGTTCTACCCATACCACACTGGATTTCATCACAAATCATTAAAATGTCATTTTCATCACAGATTTTTCTTACACCTTCAATAAATTCGGCTGTTCCCGGATAAATACCGCCTTCACCCTGAACAGTTTCTAACAAAATAGCGCAAGTTTTTTCATTTACAAGTGCTTTAACACTTTCTAAATCATTAAATTCAGCGAATTTTATACCACCAATAAGTGGCTTAAATGCTTCCTGGTAATGTGGATTACCTGTAACAGACAACGCCCCTAAACTTCTTCCGTGGAAAGAATGATTCATAGCAATAATTTCATGGTCAGTCTTGCCATCCTTATTGTAAGCATACTTTCTTGCAAGTTTAATAGCGCCTTCAATAGCTTCTGTACCACTATTTGTAAAGAAAACCCTGTCAAGTCCAGTAGCATTCTTCACCTTTTTTGCAGCTTCAATTGCAGGTACGTTGTAAAACAAATTTGATGTATGAATAAGTTTATCAATTTGTCCCTTCAAGGCATCATTATATTCTTTATTATTGTAACCAAGTGCAAATACTGCTATACCTGCAGCAAAATCAAGATATTTTTTACCATCTGTGTCATAAAGGTAAACACCATCACCCTTATCAAGCACAACTTTAAATCTATTATAAGCATGTAAAAGGTCGAGTTCGGCCTGCTCCATATACTCTTTCTGTGTCATCATATTTGCCACCTTCCTAGTTTTCCTCTACATAAAACTTTGTTTCATTATTGCCAAGGATTGCTGTACCAACACCCTTATGCGTAAAGATCTCAAGAAGTAATGAATGAAGTATTCTACCATCTAAAATATGAACTCTTGATACACCATTTTCAATAGCATCAATACAATTATTGAGTTTTGGTAACATGCCTCCACCAATAAAGCCTGAACCAAGTAATTCTTTTGCTTCGTCCACATGCAATTCTGAAATCAATGTACTCTTATCATTGTAATCCTTATATACGCCTTCAATATCAGTTAAGAAAGCAATCTTTTCAGCCTGAACAGCCTTTGCAATAGCGCAAGCCGCATCATCAGCATTGATGTTATATGTCTGAAAATCTTCTCCAATACCAATTGGGCTGATAATAGGAAGATAATCCTTTTCAATTAAATCAAAGATGATTTTTGCATTAACTTCAACAATATCTCCTACAAATCCAATATCCTGTCCGTCAGAATACTTCTTAACGCACTTTAAGAGTTCACCATCTTTACCGCTGATACTAATAGCCTTAACACCAAGTTCTTCAACCATTGTTACAAGTTGTTTACCAACTTTACCAAGAACCATTTCTGCAATTTCCATTGTATCTGCATCTGTCACACGAAGACCGTTGATAAACTTAGCTTCATGGCCTGTCTTTTCAACCCATTTGCTGATTTCTTTACCACCACCATGAACGATGATAGGCTTAAATCCAACAAGCTTAAGCAATGTTACATCCTTAATAACATTTCTCTTTAATTCTTCATCAACCATAGCACTTCCACCGTACTTTACAACGATGTACTTTCTATTAAATCTCTGAATATAAGGCAACGCCTCAATTAAAACATTAGCTTTTTGACTCCATTTTTCCATTTCTACATTGTTCATAGTATGTAACATCCTTTCTTAACTCCTGTAGTCTGCATTTATTTTAACATAATCGTATGTCAAATCACAACCCCAAGCTGTAGCTTCATAACTTCCCATTTTAATATCACAAATAGCTGTAACTTCTTCTTCTGAAAGAATCTTTGTTGCAACTTCTTCGCTATATCCAGTATCAACACCATCTTCAACAATTTTAAGTTTTCCAGCCTTGCTTTCAAACCAAATGTCAACTTTTTCAGGGTCAAACTGCGCACCTGAATAACCCATTGCACAGAGAATTCTACCCCAGTTAGCATCATGACCATAGATAGCAGCCTTTGTAAGACTAGAGCATACAACAGATTTACTGATAGTAACAGCCTGCTCCTTAGATTCAGCGCCTACAACTTTCACCTCAAAAAGTGCTGTTGCGCCTTCACCATCACCTGCCATCTTCTTTGCAAGATACTTATTTACTTCAAATAATGCCTCTGCCAATACCTTGTAATCTTCATTTTCCTCTGTAATTTCAGAATTACCTGCCATACCATTAGCCATAACAAGCATTGTATCATTTGTTGATGTATCACCATCTACCGAAATCATATTGAATGTGTCTTTAACGTTTGCTTTAACCATCTTTGTAAGCATTTCCTTCGAAATACACGCATCAGTCATAACAAATGCAAGCATTGTGCACATATTTGGGTGAATCATACCTGAACCCTTACACATACCACCGATAGTTACAGTCTTTCCACCAAGCTCTACTTCAACTGCAATTTCCTTTGATACAGTATCAGTTGTCATAATAGCTTCAGCTGCCATTTTTGCTGCTTCTCTTGTATTATCAAGCTTTGGTGCAAGCATCTTAATACCTTCACTGATTTTATCCATTGGAAGCTGTCTTCCAATAACACCTGTTGAAGCTACAAGTACTGCTTCCTTCGGAATATTCAATACATCTGCAGTAACCTTAGACATATCATTGCAATATCCCATACCCTCTGCGCCTGTACAAGCATTTGCAACGCCACTGTTTACAACTACCGCCTGAACAAAAGGACTATTTTCAACAAGATTCATATCATATACAACTGGTGCCGCCTTAACTACATTAGTTGTAAATGTACCTGCCACCTTACATGGTGCTTCACTATAAACCATTGCCATATCTTTCTTTGTAGTATTGCTTGCTTTAATACCGACATGCATACCTGCTGCACTAAAACCTTTTGGTGCTGTAACACCGCCATCTATAAATTTCATAATTATTCCATCCTTTCTATGCTGGGAATAAAGGAATCTGACATAATCCTTCATTCTCTTTAAAACCAAACATAATGTTCATATTTTGAACTGCCTGACCAGCTGCTCCTTTTACAAGGTTGTCCATAGCACCCATCATAATCACTCTGTTTGTTCTTGGATCTATCTTAAAGTTAACATCTACATAATTGCTTCCTTCAACCCATCTTGTTTCAGGAGCAACGTCCTTTTTAAGTACTCTTACAAACTGTTCGTTTGAATAATATTTATCATATATAGCTTTAACCTCTTCGTATGTAACCTCACGTGTGAGTTTTGCGTAAGATGTTGCAAGAATACCTCTGTTCATAGGAACAAGATGCGGTGTAAAGTTGATTATACATTCCTTACCAGCTGCATAACCTAACTGTTCCTCGATTTCTGGTGTATGTCTGTGACTTGCCACACCATATGCCTTAATATTCTCATTTACTTCACAATAAAGATTTGCAACTTTTGCGCCCCTACCAGCACCCGATGTACCAGACTTTGCATCTACAATCAACGTATCCATATCAATAAGGCCTTCTTTAGCCAATGGATATATTGAAAGTATTGTACATGTTGGATAACATCCTGGATTAGCAATAAGTCTTGCATTCTTTACTTTATCTCTATTGATTTCTGGAAGACCATAAACAGCTTCTTCTATATAAGAAGGACTTGCATGCTTAATGCCATACCACTGCTCGTATACATTTACATCTTTAATTCTGAAGTCTGCACTTAAATCAATAATCTTTACTTTATTTAGTACTTCTTCATTAACCAATGTAGAACAAAGACCCTGTGGTGTTGCTGTAAAAATAACATCAACTGCATTGGCTAATTCTTCCATATTATCATCCATGCACTTTGCATCAACTATCTCAAACATATTTTGAAAAATATCTGCATATTCCTGATCTATATAACTTCTTGAACCAAACCACTTAATTTCTACTTCTTTATGTCCCATCAATAATCTAACGAGTTCTGCTCCTGCATAACCTGTTGAACCAATAATTCCTACTTTAATCATAATACATCAACCTTTCTAAATATGTAATTATCATTTCTATTATAAACAAATTTCCAAACAAGTAAAGAGTTATTTGAAAAATGTTTACAAACATTGAATGTGTGTAAGATAAATCCCTTCGGGCTTTATCTTACGTATGGCGTCCGCCATATAAAAATATTTTGCCAACCCACCCTCAGCAAATAGCGAGTTTTACTCGCTGCTTGCTGAGGGTAACTTGTCAAAACATTTTTGCATGTTCGAACTGTTATTGCATAATATACACCTTTTATGAATATTATGCAATACTATTTTTTATCATTTTCTATGTGTATGATTAATTTTTTCCTATTTTACAAGGTTTAGCGCTCAAAAAAGTTTTTTAAAAAAGTGCTTGCATATTTTTACATATGGGTATATATTAATGAATAGTTGTTAAACTAATTATTCTATGGAGGATATTTTATTATGAAAGAAAAAGTTATTTTAGCGTACTCTGGTGGACTTGATACAACAGCTATCATTCCATGGCTTAAAGAAAATTATGATTACGATGTTGTATGCGTATGCTGTGACGTTGGACAGGGCAATGAATTAGATGGACTTGAAGAAAGAGCAAAACTTTCTGGTGCTACTAAATTATACATAGAAGATTTAACAGATGAATTCGTTGATGAATATGTTGTTCCTTGCGTTCAGGCAAACGCTGTATATGAAAATAAATATTTACTTGGTACTTCTATGGCTAGACCAACTATCGCAAAATGTCTTGTTGATATAGCTAGAAAAGAAGGCGCTGTTGCTATTTGCCACGGTGCTACAGGTAAGGGTAATGACCAGGTACGTTTCGAACTTGGTATTAAAGCATTAGCTCCTGATCTTCAGATTATTGCACCTTGGAGATGCAATGAAACTTGGAATATGCAGTCAAGAGAAGATGAAATCGAATACTGTAAAGCACATGGTATTGACCTTCCATTCTCAGCAGATTCAAGTTATAGCCGTGACCGTAACTTATGGCATATCAGCCACGAAGGTCTTGAACTTGAAGATCCAGCAAATGAACCAAACTATGATCACCTTTTAGTTTTAGGTGTTTCTCCAGAAAAAGCTCCTGATGAAGGCGAATATATCACACTTAAGTTTGAAAAAGGTGTTCCAGTTGCATTAAATGGCAAAGAAATGAAGGCTTCTGATATTATTAGAGAATTGAACACATTAGGTGGTAAGCATGGTATCGGTATCGTTGATATCGTTGAAAACAGAGTTGTTGGTATGAAGTCTCGTGGTGTATATGAAACACCAGGTGGAACAATCTTACTTGAAGCTCATCAGCAGTTAGAAGAACTCATTCTCGATAGAGACACTATCTCAGTTAAGAAAGAGATCGCAAACAAGTTTGCAAATGTAGTATACGAAGGAAAATGGTT
Organism: Lachnospiraceae bacterium; assembly: GCA_017935565.1. Lineage (GTDB taxonomy): Bacteria > Bacillota > Clostridia > Lachnospirales > Lachnospiraceae > SVEL01. Next base: position 94,700 of record JAGBHK010000045.1, on the reverse strand, counting down.
CACACCACTTCGTGAAGCATTACAGGCATTCATTGAATCAACACAGGAATATGTAACTGGCGAAGTTAAGATGAAACTTTACAAGGGTAACATCATCAAAGCTGGTTCTACTTCTCCATATTCATTATATAATGAATCACTTGCAAGCTTTACAACAGGTGATTTATATGACCACCATGATGCTGAAGGTTTCATCAACCTCTTCGGTCTCTCATTAAAAGTTCGTGGTATGAAGAATGCAGAATTAAACAAATAAATATCTGAAATACGAATAAATAATAGAGGTAATTCGCATATCTTACAATTCACAAAGTACACTATATGTGTGACGGATTTCTATTTATTTAATTAGCAGGTACGTATATCTGGAAGATTATTTAATTTTCCAATCACTACAAGATAATTAATGTAACCTCGCATACACACTGTTTGAGCAAGCATAGCTTGTGAGTTTGTGTATGCGAGGTTTAATAGCATTATTATCTTGCAGTGATTAGGAAAATAATAATCTTCTAGTAATACGGAAGTGCTAATTAAATAAATAGAAATCTGTCACACCATAAAAATGTACTTTGTGAATTGTAGCATATGTGATTTACCTCTTTATTTTTATGGCATTTTGTAGTAAAATTAAATATTATGGTGAAACTAATTTATGTGATTTTTAACGGAGGAATAAACTATGACCAAAACAGTAGATATCGTAGTTCCTTGCTATAACGAAGAAGAAATGTTAAAAATGTTTTTCGAGGAAACTACAAAAGTTATAAATACAATCCCTAACTATTCATTTAAGTATATTTTTATAGATGACGGAAGTCGTGATAAAACTTATGAAATATTAAAAGAATTAGGCAGTACATATGATAATGTTTCTTATATCTCTTTCTCAAGAAATTTCGGTAAAGAAGCTGGTATGTATGCCGGTCTTTCATACACAACTGCAGATTATGTTATTGTTATGGACGCTGATTTACAGCATCCACCTGCCCTCATACCTGAAATGATTAAAAACATTGAGGAAGGCTATGACTGTTGTGCAGCTATGAGAACTACCAGAGAAGGTGAATCACCAATTAGAAGTTTCTTCTCTCGTACATTTTACAAATTAAGCAATAAAATAACAGACGTTGATTTAGTTCAGGGAGCCGTTGATTATAGAATTATGTCTAGAGCTATGGTTGATGCAGTTATGTCTATGTCTGAAAAACAACGTTTTTCCAAAGGAATTTTTGCTTGGGTTGGATTCAAAACCAAATGGATACCATATGAAAATGTCGAACGTGCACTTGGGACAACCAAATGGAGTTTCAAAAGTTTGTTTAGATACGCAGTTACAGGTATAACAACATTTTCCATTGCACCTATACGTTTTGTTACTGGAATGGGATTTTTCATCTCCCTCATTGGATTTTTATACATTGTATTTACAATCGTAAAAACACTTATCTTTGGTATTGATGTTGCTGGTTATGTTACTACTCTTTCTGCCGTTATATTCCTTGGTGGAATTACTTTAATCTCTATAGGTATACTTGGCGAATATATTGCAAACATTTATATCGAAGTTAAGAATCGTCCACTTTTTATACTTAAGGACACTAATATATCATTAACTGATAATCATAGAAAAAAGGAGCAATAAAAGTGAATCTTAAGAAATTTTTAAATAAAGAGACTATATTATACACAATTTTTGGCGTGCTTACTACTGTTGTTGATTTCGCTGTTGTTGCTATATTATATTATATCTTTTCAATAAATGAAATTATTGCAAATACCATTGCATGGATTTTCGCAGTAGCTACTGCTTATATTACTAATAAACTCTTCGTATTTGAATCTAAATCTTTCAGATTGTCAGTTTTAAAACACGAATTGCCAAGTTTTATTTTAGCAAGAGTATTCTCATTGATTGTGACAGATATCTTCCTTGCATTTGCTAGCATAATTAACTTAAATGTAATGATAGCTAAATTACTGATTTCAGTTTTTGTTATTGTTTCAAATTATATTTTCAGCAAATTATTTATATTCAAGAAAAAACCTGAAACCGAAGTTAATGTTGTGGATTATGTTACAGATATTGACGATATACCTCTTAATAACGCAACTGAGGATGACTTAACTGAACAGGCTATAATGGAATCAAAAATCAAGATACCGCCATTGCTCGGACCACTTTTCCTTGCATTTATCATTCCTGTTCTCGTTTTAAGTGTAATATTTGTAAGCAGAGGCATTTCTCCAATAGGTGATTCTATATATTTAAGAAGTGATATGTATCACCAGTATGCTCCTTTCTATAAGGAATTATATAGAAAACTTACAGAAGGTGGCTCATTATTCTATTCATGGAATATTGGTATGGGTGTTAACTTCACTGCCCTATTTGCTTATTATTTAGCTAGTCCAATCAATATGTTATTAGGCGCAATCGCAATAAAAGGCGATATACTTTTAACTATGGATGCTTTAATTGTATTTAAGACAGGTTTAGCAGGATTAACTTTTGCTTACTACATTGCAAAACATTTTAATAAAAAGAATTATTCAATAACTGCTATTTCAGTATTTTACGCATTATCTTCATATATGGCTGCATTTAGTTGGAATATAATGTGGATTGATTGCATAGTAATGCTTCCATTGATTGCATTAGGAATCGAAAATCTCGTAAAGAAAAAGAAATGGCTTTTATATACTCTAAGTCTTGGATTTGCCATTTATTCAAACTATTATATTGGAATTATGCTCTGCATTTTTTCGGTATTGTACTTTTTTGTAGTTTTATTTTCACAAAAGAAAATTACTTTATACGGTTCTTGCGTGAAAATACTTCATTTTGTTAAAGGTTCACTTTTAGCTGGTGGATTAGGTGCCGTAATGTTTTTACCTGCATTGTATGCGTTGTCTTACACAGCTTCAGCCGACAGTGCCTTTCCTACACAATGGAAGAATTATTTTTCAGTAATGGATATGCTTGCTCGTTCACTTATGACCGTTGACCCAGCCATATTAAATGCAAATCAGCCAAATATTTATTGTACTGTTGCTGTATTTATTATGATTCCATTGTACTGTTTATCAAAGAAAATTGAGCACAAGGAAAAAGTTGGTAAAGTAACATTACTTTTATTCTTATTGTTAAGTTTCAATATGAATATACCAAACTTTATATGGCATGGACTTCATTTTCCAAATAGTTTACCATGCCGTGAATCATTTATATATATTTTCTTAATATTAACAATGACTTACGAAGCTGCAACACATATTAAATCCTTTAAGCAAAAGGAAATTTATTCTTGCTTCTTCGGTGCATTAGCATTTTTAATATTAATTGAGCAATTATATGTAAACGGCGAAGAATTTTCATTTAAAATCATATATTTAAGTTTATTCTTTATGATATGTTATCTCTTACTTATAAACATGTACAGAAATAAACATATTTACAAGCAATTTACTATTTATATGTTGGTTATCGTATGTATCGCAGAAGCTGCTATCAGTTCAAATGTCGACTCAGCATATAAACTTACAGGTTATTCAAGTTACTTAAATGATAATGAAGATATATCAAATATAATTGATTCAGTTGAAAGCGATGATTTTTATAGAATCGAAAAACTTACAAGAAGAACAAAAAATGACGCTGCTTGGAATGATTACCATGGTGTTTCGATTTTCTCCTCTACAGCCAATGGTCATTTTTCAGACTTACTCGGCTCATTTGGTTTTGAGAAATCGACCAACGCATATTCATACTATGGTAATACGCCACTTACCTCGTCTATGTTATCCGTTCGTTATGTAATATCGGTTGGTGAACGAATGGACCCATACTTGATGACACTTAAAGCTAGCAGCAAAAACCAGTATTTATATGAATTGGATTATGTATTGCCTTTAGGATATATGATTCCTGAAAATTGCCTAGATGATTTAGCCATCGCGGGAAATGATCCATTTTTGATTCAAAATAATTTTGCAATGACAGTTAGCGGAAATGAAGGACTTTACAAACGTCTCACAGCCGTATCAAGTGGCGCTTCTTCGATTATTACTGTTGAAGAAAGTTGTGACTTATATATTTACGTTACAAACTATGTAGATAAAATCAGTTATTCAGGCTACAATGCCCTTGAAGATGTTCGTATTTCAGGAAATGCATCTGGATTAAACCACAGACAAATCGTTCATATTGGACATGTTCCTGCAAACACAGAAGTAACCGTTACAACTTCAGACACTGATGTTTCATCCCTTCAGTTATATGCGTATGCATTTAACCAAGATGTTTTCGATAATGTATTTAATTCTTTAAATGATGAAGGACTTGAAATTGAATCTTACGATGACACTTATATCAAAGGTTCAATAACTGCTAAAGAAGATGGTACAATGCTTACATCCATTATCTACGATAAAGGATGGTCAGTATATATTGATGGTGAAAAAACTGAAATTGGTTCATTTAACGAGGCATTATTAACAGTTAATGTTCCTGAAGGAACTCATACAATCGAATTTAAATATACGCCTAATGGTTTATACCTTGGATTGGCGATAACAATTGTGTCAATAATATTGATATTCGCAATATATATAATCGAAAGAATATATAAGAAAAAAGAAAGAAAGCTTGCCGAAAACTAATCGGCAAGCTTTTCTAATATATTATCAATATTAATATTTTTAATATCTTCAAACTTAGGTATATCAAGTTCTTCCCACAATTTTGTATTATATTCAATATTTATATCCTTTTCAAATGGGTTATACTCTTTGTTGAACTCTTCCGCCTTCTTTTTGTCAATCAGAACGCTTTTATTGGAATTCGTCATTATCTCATCATAATCATTTATACATTTAATAATATATAATCTACCGTTTTCTGAAATCACCTCTGAAACCTGTCCATCCATTAACTCAAAAATAATTTTTCTTGATTCTTCAGTAAAATTCTCTCTAGACAAATAACCTTCTTTAAATGTTGCATAATTATACTTTTCAGCAACCTGTTCCATATCGCCACCTTCTTTTACCTTTTGTAAAATCTCAGCAGCAACTTCATTTGCCTTGTTTTCGCTTGCATCAAGATAAATATATCCCGCATACATCACTCTAGCTTCCTCATCACTGATTTCAACATCATAATCTTCCATCAACTCAATATATACATTTTGAGCCAATATTCTTTTTTCCATAAATGATTTTACATCGCCTTTTGTAATACCATATTTACTTAAATTGTCTTCTCCAAAATTTTCAATATATACCTCTGTCGCATCGCTTATTCTTTCGCTTTCCTCATCGCTAAGCGAAATATTTTTAGACCTTGCAAATTCGGCCAAAATATTAATACTTATAAATTCTTCCTTAATATCTTCTTTAAAATGTTCTAGTAATGTTTTTCCGTCATATTTAACTTCCCAAAATGCTTCATCAAGCCCTATATCATAGCTTTCCTTTTCGCCAAGAAGAAAAACCATCATTTCCCCAGCACTTACAGATTCGCCTGATAATTTCATTATATCGCCATCTTCGAAACCAGTAGTAATTACAATGTTTTTCTTACATCCAGATAACACCGTAGCAAATAAAATAACTACTGTAAAAATCACTAATATCTTTTTCATAATTAACCTTCCACAATAAGGAGTTTTCCATCGTCCATTTTAAATACTTCTAAAGAATCCAACAATTCATCATCCGACATATCTTCTGTATCAACGCCACAACCTTCAAAATAATCGCGAAGTTCATCTACATTATCAACTACAATAGCCATCACATCTTCTAAAAACTCAATCGCTTCATCAATAGTTTCTGCCACTGGTTCATCAAACAATTTATCCTGATTATCCAAAAAAGTTTTTGCATATTTTTCATTTATCATAATAATTTCTCCATTCTATAAATTAAAATTAATCATCTTTTCAACATCTGACAATATAGATTCCACACTCATAGTAACATATCTAGCCCTTGCACGAATCTCTGATTTAGCAGTAGACATTGCATAACTAAAATGCGCCTTTTCAAACATAGTAAGGTCATTATAATTATCTCCAAAACACATAGTAACATCTGATTCGATACAATATTTTTTTTGAATCAATTCTAAAGCACTACCCTTGTCCACATTTGGCGGAACAAAATCCTGCCAACATTTTCCTGAAACCGTACACTGCGCCACAGCATTCCATTTGCTATCAAAATAGTCACAAACATCATCAACACCGAACTTATTGTACACTGATATCTTTAATATTGGTTCTTTGATATCTTCAAATTTTGAAACAACCGTCACATCGTTCTTAACAAAATTTTTCATATGGTCTACAAATGAGTCTTCCTTCGGAATAAGATATGACGTATTTTCGCCTGAAATCAAAACCTCACAATTATCTTTTTTTAAAATCCCATCAATGATATCACTAGCAACATCTGCTTCAAATACAGCCTTAAACAAAGTTTCATTCTTATATTTAACAAGCGCTCCATTTTCACAAATATACATAATATCATCACATACCGGAGCAAATAATCTTTTCAAATTCGAATAGGTACGACCACTTGCTGCAACAAAGACTATTCCCTCTTTATTAAGTTTTTCAATTAATTGAATAGTTTTTTCAGAGATTTCTCTAATTTCACCCGTTAATAAAGTGCCATCAATATCACTCGCAATTAATTTAACCATCTTTTGCATCGCTCCTCGTATTTTATACATAGATATTATGATATTAATGAAAAAAAATCAACTAATTATCAAAAATAATTTATTTTTTCTTATGTATATGCTAAAATATTGATATTCATATGACTATTACAGATCGGAAGGATGTGCGCGTAATTGCTAAAAATTAGAACTATTGGTCATAATTATACACATGAGCACGGAATAAAGGTAGACCGTCCAAATGGAACAAAATCACTCCTTTTTTTGTGTTTCAAGACCCCAGTTGAGGTATTATCAAAAGGCGAATTAGTATTTGTAAATGAACCTGCCTTTATTCTATATGACAAGGAGGTTCCTCAGTATTACAAAAGTGATATAGGTCCTTATATCAATGATTTTATTCATTTCAAAGATGAAGACGATGATAGCCCATTGTATGCTCTTTTAAACAAACTAAATATCCCTTTGAATACATTAATGTATGTTCAGGGTAGTCAGGAAATTTCTGCCTACATCAAGGATATTTCATTAGAATTTCGTCAAAGTGGCAACTTTCATGAAGACATCTTGGAAATGAAGTTAAAAACCTTATTGTATAAATTTAACGATGTACTTTATACAGAGAAAAATCTTCCAGACAAGTTAAATAGATATCGTGAAAGTTTTACTGATATTCGTAATTCAATATACAACTTTGGTTCTTTTGACCCCAAAAAGAACGTAAACGAGTTGGCCAAATCATTAAATATCAGTACATCTTATTTCCAGCACATTTACAAACAACTTTTTGATGTGCCAGTTATGCAGGATATTATTAAAGCAAGAATAGAATACGCTTGTTATCAGTTAAACAGTGCTTCCGATTCTATTGCTGATGTAGCCGCTAAATGTGGTTATGAAAATCAAGAACATTTTACTCGTCAGTTTAAAGAAGTTATTGGTAAAACTCCTAACCAATATAGAAAAAGCACCATATAAAAACACCAAAAACGCTGTAAGCACACAACTTACAGCGTTTTATGTTAGTTTTAACTTATAAGTATTGTTTAATTCTTTGATAAATCTCAGATACAGGCAATCCTACAACATTGTTATAGTCGCCATCTATCTTTTCTACCAGTTTAGCTCCTAAGCCCTGGATGCCGTAGCTGCCTGCTTTATCCATCGGCTCGCCGCTTTTAACATATGCTTCTAATTCCTCTTTTGAATTATCATACATATAAACTTTAGTTTTTACATAAAATGTATCAACACTCTCTGAATCGTTTGTTTTCACAACAATCGTAACACCTGTGTAAACATCATGCGCCTTATTTGATAATGACACCAATGTATTTACAGCATCATTCTCATCAACAGGCTTACCTAGAATTTTATCTTCTATAGCAACAACTGTGTCCGCTCCAATTATAATGCAATCGCAAGCATTATTTTTACAATAATTTTCCTTTACATCCATTGCCTTTTGATAAGATAATTCCTTTACAACTTCGCCTGGAATGTTACTTGTGATAACCTCTTCTTTATCGCTAACCATCACCTCAAAATCAATCCCTATCTGTTTAAGAAGTTCACTTCTTCTAGGTGATTTTGATGCCAATATAACCTTATGCATATAAAGTTCCAAATAACTGCATTGCATTTACATATTCATCAAGTTTTGATGCCATATACATTACCGCATTAGGGCTAGCAGTTACCATATCAAGAGCCACTATATCAAGACCTGTTGTTTCAATAAACATTCTGCCAGAAGGGTCACATTTAACAGCAAACACGTCCTTCATAGCTATCGCATAAACAGGATTGCTACCCTTCTTTACATAAATAGCATTTTCACCAACTGCAAAGCCTTCTTTTGCAGAATTTAACAATGTCTTGTCATAAACAAATAACAATTTCTCATCAGCCTGAACAGGATAGTTTGTCTTAACTTTCATTTGATACTGTTCCCAATCCTTATTTGCTTCAAAATGCATTGCCTTAGCCATCTCACCCATCAATGGATTCGCACACATATCATTTATTGTTAAAGCTTTTATTGTGTCAGTTGTTAACTGATATGTTCTCTGGCTACAATCATATACAGACTTATCCAATGGTTCAACATTAAATACTGGTGCCCCAAATGAGTCAATATAAACTTTATTATTTACATTTACAATAAATTCATTAAGCATCTGTGTAAATACAGGAAGAATCTGCTTATTAACACTTCCTGATACAGGAATTGTTGTACCATCTCTAAGTTCAAGAACTAATGATTCTGCAAACAATTTCTTAACTGTTCTAAATCCATTAATATTGTTCACATCTACAAGCGCCTGCTTATTACCTGCATTCAAATAAACAAATCTATATGATACAGAAAGATTAATTGGCGAAGACATAATAAATGCTGGAACATCATATTCTCCACTATTTGGATATGCCGCCTTCAAACTTCTATATGCATTCATAAATGCATCAGACTTAGAAGCGACTAAAATTCCATCGCCACCGATACCATATTTGTTTGCTGTCTGCACGAAAAATGCACTAAGTTTATTAACCTCTGAAAGGGCAATATTGTACTTTCTCTGCGCAATCTTATCTAAATAAATGCTCTTACTCATATCAGAAACATTCTTTTCTCTTACAGTCATAATAAGACTATCTGCCTGTTCATTTGTAAGCATATCAAAATTATTGCATGTATCAATAAGCTCATTCATTTCAAATTCAAACTTTTTCTCTGCAATTTTCTGTCTTGGCACACAAAGAATTGTTGAACTACATCCGCTTTGTTCAACCGACTGTGAAACTGCTTCGACAGTTGCCGCATCACTAACACCAACGTTTGCTGTCACTGCTGCAATTTCATTATACTTTCTATTTTCAATGAGCATACGAACATCCACAAGGAATCTCTTAACAAATTTTTGATTATATCCGCCTTGTTCTAACTGCTGATACAACGCCATAAGAGCTGCCTTATCCATATTCTCCTTGCCTGCTGTTAAGTTCTCTAATTCCTGATACTGAAGTACTTCGATTCTATTATTAATCATTGTAATATAAGGCGCAGTAAATTTCTCCTGATAGCCTCCATTAACAATCATTCTCATAATGCCTTCAAGTTCATTCATCTGCATGTTGTCAACATTTGCACACATATTCTGCAACTCATTCTGTTCAACAACATCATACTGAATATTAATTTTATTTATGTATGCACTTACAATATCAGCCTCAAAATTTAAAGCATTAACTTTTTCTCTAAGTTGCTGCAAATCTGTTCTTGATAATGATGTATATCCAACAAATTCCTGTTCTAATACATTTACCTGACAAGTTCTCTTTCTCTCATACAATACCGCAAATACATTAGATAATGCAGCATCTGAATAATGCTGTTCAGTAATTTCTACTCGAATTGGTTCTACTTCTTCCAATGAAATATTTGCAATTTTAGCTTTATACGCTTCAATTTCAGCTGCTTCTTTACCGCCAATTTCAGACATAAGCTTTATTGTAAATGGCATAAAAATCTGTGATGGCAACTTACTCCATTCCTGATTCTTCTCAAACAATTCTTTATATGTCTTATTTGAAAGGTCATTGCAATATTCTTCAGCAGCCTTTTCCATCTCAATAATCTGGTCCTTCTCTTCCTCTGAACGGAATTCAACACCTTTGTACATTCTCTTTAACTGTTCTTCAGTATACTGTGGTGCCATAGGCTGTCCCATCATAGGTTGACCTTGCATCATAGGCTGACCCTGCATCATAGGCTGGCCCTGCATCATAGGTTGTCCCTGCATCATAGGCTGTCCTTGCATCATAGGCTGACCTTGCATCATAGGCTGGCCTTGCATCATAGGTTGCTGCGCTGGCTGCTCCATAGCAGGCTGTACTGGTTGTTCCATTGTTGGCTGAACACCATTCTGTGGTGTATTAAATAAATTATTCTGATTGTCCATTTTTAATCTCCATTCCGAAGCGTAGCGTAAGGAATCGCGCAACAGAAACTCGCATATGTGATTTCTGTTGTCGCATCAGGGCTTTTTGTGTCGCTTCTACACAAAAAGTCGTGCGAAAAATCAGCACATCAGTGTGATTTTTCACACTAATCTCCATTCCGAAAAATAATATCTATTATTTTACCACAATAAAGAGGATTAGTAAAGAAAATGAAGCGAGCCTAATTAAGAAATATTTGAAAATAATAAAATCAACCACCCTGCCTGTTTTTGCGGGGTGAGTTTCCCGCTGTTTCTTACTTTTCGCCCCGATAAGCCCTTGTAGCGGGGTGAGTTTGGCTTATTTCTCACTTTCTTGCCCCGCCTGCACCTTCTCGCAGGGTGAACTTGACTTATTTCTCATTTTCTCACCCCGCTAACTGCCTCTGGTGGGGTGACTTTCTCGCTGCTTCTCACTTTTCACCCCACTAACTCTCTCTTGCGGGGTGAATTTCTCACTGTTTCTCATTTCTCACCCCGCTAATCTCTTGTAGCGGGGTGAGTTTGGCTTATTTCTCACTTTCTCGCCCCGCTAACTGCCTCTGGCGGGGTGAGTTTCACATAGTTTCTCACTTTTTCACCCCGCTAACTCCCTCTGGTGGGGTGAATTTCTTGTTTTTCTTATCTTCTCGCCCTGCTAAACTCTCGTAGTAGGGTAACTTTCTCACTTTTCCTATATTTCTCCCCCCACCATACTGATTCCCCACATATCACAATCATTTCACACTACTCATAGCTAAAATCAAAAGAAATATATCAACACCGACAAGAAGACATCCTATAACTAATTGCCTTATAGCACCTTTCTTTTTTTCATCTTCCATAAATTCTTTTGACAATTCCTCATATCCGGGCGCATGTATCTCAATATCAACCGTATCACTCATAGGCAAATAGGACAACAATGGCAATAATATCATTGGTAAAAAAATCATTTTGTTTCCATATGAATCAGCTACACACGATGCTCCAAAATGAATCCCCACAACTTTCGGTAATCCACACCACAAAACTAAATAAATAATAGTTCCTATAATAACCACTATATCTCTAATCATTTTTAATGTATCCGTCTTCATTCCTTCTCTCCTTCATCACATTTTGATGCATATAATAATGAAACTGTTAGCGCCAATAATATTACTAATATCATAAGAATCGTAGACATTTTTTCTCCAAAAATTAAAGATAAAAATATAATAACAATACCTGCTATCATCATTACTATACCTGCGAATTTATTACATTTCTTCCAGTTTTGTTCACTTTTCATAGTTATATATGTTCTAAATCCCACCAATGAATTTCTCCTAGTCTTTGGTAAATAATTTCCAAAAATAACTAATACAATTCCAATCATAATGTTCATGACATAATTTATATCTACAACCATTACCTTTGTTTCGTCCGTTGATTCAAACGCTGAATATACAAAAAACATATGTATTGCGAAAAACTGTAGTAGCATAAGATAAGCAGCAATATATAGCACTTTAATATTAGATTTCAACCCTTTTATTATTTTATCATCGCTCGATTTTTTTATTGAATTTTCAAATTTCCATATTAAAATATGCCAAAATGCTGTCATAAAAATTATTACTATAGGCATAATCAATATCTCATATTTAGAGCCCCATCTATCAATATTTCCCATAGCATCATAATGTCCAGGTATTTTATCAGGCAAGTACCTAACCAGAAACAGTGTTATCATCAACGGAATGAAGGTTACCGTCCACAGTATTTTTTTCATCACTCTTCCCTCCAAACTGCTTAAGCCATAATATTAATTCATCAAACAATGTTGTATTTATTTCGTACCAAATATAATTCTTCTCTTTATATTCCATAAGTAAATCTGCTTTTTTCAACATCTTCAAATGATATGACAATGCTGCAGGGGTTATATTTAATTCTTTTGCAAGTTCACCAGCCGTCATTTTACCATCTTTTAGTAATACCATAATTTTCTGTCGCACTGGATCTGAAAATGCTTTCAATGTATCACATATTGCCATTATATTCACCAACCTATTTAAAATTTCTTTTAAATAGATATTAACATTGATATACAAAAAAAGCAAGAACTATTTAAAAGAATTTTTAAATAGTTCTTGCTTCTATTTATTACAAATATTCCTTCACACTTTCCATAAAGTGTTGTTCTATTTTTATCAATTTTCTAGCTACCTTCACACTATCATCTGCGGATTCTGTATACTTATTCAAATATTTACTAACAGATTGAATCCCCATATTACAGCCATCCATAAGTAATTTAGCAATCTTTTTATCATCATGAACCATAGTTTTAATTTCAGTTGAAAGATAAGAAAATGTGCTAATCATCACACCTGGCTCACTTTCCTCTTCACCGCATTCCTTAAGCAATTTTGTTGTTTCCGCCTCTATTTCTTTATGCTCTTTGTCATACTCTTTAACTAATTTTGCGAAATCAGTACTTTGTATTTTTTCTAATAATTGCTCAATACTTGCAATAGCCATTTTACTGCCTTTATTGCATTCTTTTAAAAGTTCGATTGTGTTTGCATCCATAATTATACTCCATTCCAAATATTATTCAATATATTGATAATTATGGACTAAATCTATAATGCTTATACCTTATAACACAAATATTTTCTTTAACTCTTCTGGAAACTCTCCTCTAAAATCCTTTCCCTCAGAATAATTTTGAAAAAAATGACCAAGCAACAACATTGCAATTCTAAAATCATCTTTTTCCAATCTACATTCTTCTTTTACAATACACGCAGTACTTCCACTAGTATTGGGGTCCCACAAACAAATTCCATTATGTACTATTCTATCCCCTATGAAAATATTCGGATAATACTCTCTTTTTAAATAATCTTCAGATTTATTTATATAATGAAATGAATGTATTAAATGCACTACCTCTTTATATTCTTCCGAAACTGGTCTTCCAATATAATTCCATGCAATCTTTTTCTTGTCAGAACTCACATCATTAATCTCTTTTATATCATATAAAAAATAACTTATTCCTGTTTTTAAATTTACACACTTATATTGGCATAAATTATTATCAATCTCCATTCCATTGAATACCTTTGTTTTCCTATTCAAATATTCAAAATCACTATCATTTGATTTTTCAATCTTCCAATTATCAAAAAAATTTAAATCTTTAACAATATATCTAGGTATCTCTGTCATCCAATATACCTCACAATTTACTCTTCCTCATCCTTTAGCCAATCCACGATATCCTTATAAACCTTCATTTTATCCTTTTCATTAAGAATTTCATGTCTCATGCCTTCGTACAATTTGCTTTCAACATGTATGTAACCTGCCTCTTTTAAATAAGAGACACTTTTATTAAACGCCTTTTCATTTCCCATACAAGGGTCGCCATCTCCTGACATAAAAATAATAGGCATTCTTCTGTTTTTCATTTTCCAATTTTTCTTTGAATACACCATTTTCATAATATTAAGCAATGTAATGTATCCATTAATTGTAAATGAAAAATTGCAATACATATTTTCGCTGTACTCTTTGACCACGTCCATATCAGAACAAACCCATGAATATTTTTCTTTCTCATCTTTATATTTCATAAAATAAGGTCCCATAATCAGCATATCTAAAAGATTACTGGTTTTCTTTTCATCTCTTACAAGTCCTAATACTTCTGCCAAAAACAAACCAAATGTTTTCCCAAAACGATTAGACGGACTACCTATGAGAATTACCTTATCATAATCGTCATCGTATTGTTTTAAAACCGCTCTGGCAATAAGACTTCCCATACTATGACCTAATAAAATCACTGGTAAATCAGGAAAATTGTTTTTTATATAAACTGTAACAGCATGAGTATCTTTGATAATCAGTTCATGACCATCTTCACCGAAATATCCAAGTTCCTTAAAGAAACTGACATTTTCACCATGGCCACGCATATCATTGATAACACAAATATAGCCCTGTTCGTTTAAATATTTTATGAAATCCAAATATCTTTCCTTATACTCGCACATTCCATGAAGTATTTGAATTACTCCTTTAACAACAACTGCCTTTTCTGGAGCAAAGCACACTGTTTTAACTGGTAAATCTTCAATTGTTTTATATATTTCGTATTCGTTTACGTCAATCATACTTCCTCCAAAATATTCTTAAGTACTTCTTCTGGCACTCGTAAGTTACCCTTTCCTACACCTAAATCAATATCAGGCTTGTTACTTCCGTGAAAATCCGAACCACCGGTGATAAATAAACCATGATTCTTAGCCATCTTTTCAAGACGAACATCATCGCTCTTGCTATTTAAAGAATATAAAGCTTCAATCCCTTCAAGTCCCATTCCCTTTAAATAATCAAATAGGCTTTCTAATTTATCCCATCCCATCTTGTACAAAAGAGGATGGGCTAACACAGGGTGTCCACCAGCCTTTAATATCATATCTATTGCATCTTTAGGTGAAATTCGCTCTCTAGTTGTATATGCTGGCTTTCCATCACCTAAAAATCTATCAAATGCCTCTTTCTTACTGCTTACCATTCCATTTTCATGAAGATATCTTGCAAAATGTGCCCTTGTAACAGTTGCGCTTGGATACATTTCTTTAAGCACATCATAGGATACATCAAACCCAAGTTCTTGTAACTTCTCAGCCATTTTGTAATTTCTCTGTTCCCTACTTTCTCTGCAGGTTACTATAAAATCTTCAAAAACCTGACTTTTATGGTCAATATTTAAACCTAAAATATGCAATTCAGAATTACCGTTTCCAGCAGAAATCTCTATTCCAGGAACAAGAAGCAAACCCACTTTTTTAGCTTCATTTAATGCTTCTTCCACACCAGAAACTGTATCATGGTCTGTCAATGCGATGGCTTTAAGTCCCTTTTCTTTCGCATATAAAACTAATTCTTTTACACTATAGGTACCATCCGAATGATTTGAATGTACATGTAAATCCACACATTTGCTTAAATCAATATCTGCCATTTCACACTAAACTCCTTAATTTGGATTCATCATAGGCTCAAACGTTCTTTTTGCCTTAACAGGATTCTTTTTCTTTGCACGTTTTTTTGCCTCTTCGCAGAAGAAATTCTGTGCTCCAAGAAGCTTCTTGCCACGCTTATCCACTTTCTCATATACTCCTTCAGCATTCATTACATGTGCTTTCAATGTATCTGCAAGTTGAATGTCAAGTATATGCTTAACTTCTTCCTTCAACACTTCATCTTCCACTGGGAACATAATTTCCACACGTTTATCAAGATTTCTAGGCATCCAGTCAGCACTTGCCATATACACTTCTTCTTTACCATCATTGTAGAAATAGAAAATTCTACTATGTTCAAGGAAAGTACCTACAATTGAGCGAACATTTATGTTTTCACTCATTCCTGGCACCTGTGCTCTAAGACAACAAATACCTCTAATAATCAAATCAATCTTAACACCTGCACGACTTGCTTCATACAAAAGTTTAATAATCTCCTTATCACAAAGAGAATTCATTTTAGCTACAATTTTAGCTTCCTTGCCTGCTTTTGCATTTTCCGTTTCTCTCTTGATTAAAGCCTTAAACTTATCTCTAAGCCATAATGGTGCCAATGCAAGTTTGTTCCAGTTTTCAGGTTCAGAATAGCCTGAAAGCATGTTGAATACAGCTGTTGCATCTTCGCCTATAGCATTTTTACAAGTAAGAAGACCCATATCTGTATATAATTTAGCAGTTGCATCATTATAATTACCAGTACCAAGATGAACATATCTCTTGATACCATCTTCTTCATTTCTTACAACCAATGTAATCTTACTATGTGTTTTAAGACCTTTAAGACCGTATATAACATGACATCCTGCTTTTTCAAGCATCTTTGCCCAGTTGATGTTGTTTTCCTCGTCAAATCTAGCCTTTAATTCAACTAAAACAGATACCTGCTTACCATTTTCAGCTGCCTGTGCCAAAGCGGCAATAATAGGCGAATTTCCACTTACACGATATAATGTCTGTTTAATTGCTAATACATTAGGGTCCACAGCTGCACTTCTTACAAAATCTACAACCGGGTCGAATGTCTGGTATGGATGATGCAAAAGGACATCTCCATTCTTAATCACGTCAAATATATTATCATCTGGATTAATTGAAGGATGATTTACTGGCACAAATTTCTTATCACTCAAATGTTCAAATCCTTCAAGTCCATACAACTTCATTAAAAATGTAAGATCAATCGGACCATTTATCTTAAATATATCTTCGTCTTTAATGTCTAATTCTTTCTTAAGTATTTTAAGAAGTCTCTTATCGATTCCATCTTCAACTTCTAGTCTGATTGCTTCACCCCATTGACGTTTCTTAAGTTGCTTTTGAATCTCCTTTAATAAATCTGCCGCATCTTCTTCGTCAATAGTAAGGTCCGCATTTCTCATAACTCTGTATGGATGCGCGCAAACCACCTTGTAATTAAGGAAAAGTTTATCAATAAATCTTTCAATGATTTCCTCTAAAAGAATAAGCGTAACCTCACCGTCTTTATCCGATGGAATAACAAAATATCTAGGTAATACTGATGGCACCTGTACTGTAGCAAATTCAAATTCTCCATCATTTTCAAGTAAAGCTGCTATATTAAGCGACTTATTTCTAATGAGCGGGAAAGGTCTTGATGAATCAACTGCCATCGGTGTTACAACTGGATAAATTGTATCATTGAAATATTTCTCAACAGCCTTTAACTGTGTCTTATTAAGGTCCTCATGTTTCTTGATATACAGTTTTTCAGCCTTCATAAGTGGCATAAGTGAGCGATTGTATGTGTTATACTGCGCTGCCACAAAATCATGAGTCTTTTCATTTATGCTTTTCAACTGCTCTGTTGCTGTCATTCCTGCGATATCTAATTTGTCATACTTTGCATGAACCATATCCTTTAAAGATGCAACTCTAATCATAAAAAATTCATCAAGATTTGAAGCTGTAATACTTAAAAACTTCATTCTTTCAAATAATAAAATTTCTTTATCCTTTGCTTCACCCAAAATTCTATAATTAAAATCCAACCAACTAAGTTCTCGATTTGTAAAAATATCTCCCATACACTACATTCCTTTCTTCTTTCTAAGTATTGGTTTAATACCATACACTTCCTCAAAAAAGTCTGCCTTATCCTTAAACAAACTGCTCTCCAACGTTATATCATCTTCTGTATTTGCAATAATATGAAGTTCATTTCCCTTTATTTCAATCTTATGATTCTTATATTTTTGCTTGTGACTTCTATCCATCGCATTAGAAACCCTAAGTATAGCCACGAGTTTTACTATTTTCAAATAGTCTTCATTGCTAATTCCAAGTTCCCTTGCGTCACCGATTTCTGTTGTATTATATTTTACAACATTTGCTACTAACTCTCTTTCTTTATGAGAAAGACCAATAATTTCTGTAGACATAATAATGTTATACGAACACTCCGCTGCATATCTCATACTAACATATTTTCCACAATCATGTAAAATTGCTGCAATCGAAAGCATAAGTTTATCACGCTGGTTAAGACCATGATATTTTTTCATCATATCAAAAATTTCATCTGTATGCTCGCATAAAAGCGTAATGTGTTTTGTACTTCCATTATACCTTTTACAAATATTTCTTGCTTCCTCTAAAATATCGTTATCGAAATTATGTGCCACCTTAATTTTTTTATTATCAAGAGCAAAGTCTGCTGCCATAGCATCACACATATCAACATCCGATATAATAACATTTTTAGCCTTGAACGTTTCCACAATCTTCTTGTATATCTTCATGCAAGGCGCCTTGGTAGAATAACTTAAAAATTCTGTTGCTGAGTATATTGTATTCTTATAGTTTGGAAGATTTTTCCTAACATCAGCCGCTAATATTTCACCAATTACAATAACGTTCTCAACCTTCGTATCCTTAAGATATAATCTTGTAAGCGTCTGCAAATCATTCATTAACAATTCTTCTATTAATGCATCTGTATGCGAACTATCTTCACTTAAACCTGAAATTAATTCCCTGATTCTAATCGAACCTAATCTAATATTGTTTGTCGCAATTAAAACTCCATCTTCAAATATTGAAATCTGTGTACTAGTAGAACCAACTTCAACAATGGCTGATGGTTTGTTGGTAACTTCAGCAAATCTGCTTTCACAGGCAATCACTGCCTTGAAACTTAAAAACCTCTGTTCGGAATTACTTAGAACTTTAACTTCAAAACCTGTTCTAACCTTGATTCTGTCTAGAATTGTGTTAATATTTGAAGCACTTCTTATACCACTAGTTGCTCCAATTGCATAGTTTGTAATCTTATAGCCTTTAATAACCATAAGAAATTCATATAAAACCTGGCATAACTCTTCTATAGTCTTAAAACTAAGTTTTCCTGTTCTATAAACCTCACTACCAAGTTCCATTTCCTTTTTTAAATTATCAATTTTAACAATGCCCTTCTCTTTAGTAATCTCAAAGATTTTTAATTGGACATTGTATGCCCCAATATCTACTGCTGCAAACCTTGTAACTGCCATCCATTAACCTCCATCTATTATTCTAATTTACCTTCTTGTCCCAAAATATAATTAATAAACTGCTGTGCAGTTCTTCCTGATAAACCACCATGGCTTATTTCCCATTTATTTGCTTCCAAATACAATTCCTCCTTGCTCATCTGTACATTGTATCTGTCCGCAAGAATACTTACAATATTTTGAAATTCCTTTCTACTTGGAGAAGTATAACAAATAGTCACACCAAATCTATTTACAAGAGATAATTTTTCTTCAACAGTATCTGATGTATGTAAGTCCTCTCTTCTATCTTCCTTATCACTCCATTTTTCTCTAACCAAATGACGTCTGTTAGATGTGGCATAAATTAACACATTTTTTGGTCGTTTACTAAGTCCACCCTCAATGATAGCTTTAAGATATTTGTATTCAATTTCATAATCTTCGAATGACAAATCATCCATATAGATAATGAATTTATAATTTCTATCCTTTACCTGTTCTATAATAAGTGACAGTTCCTTAAATTGATGTTTATACACTTCAATCATTCTAAGTCCTCTGTCATAATATTCATTTAAAATCGCCTTAATACTTGAGGACTTACCTGTACCACTATCACCATAAAGTAATACATTATTTGCTTCTCGTCCTTCCAAAAAGTCTATTGTATTATCGATAAGTTTT
Source organism: Lachnospiraceae bacterium (assembly GCA_017935565.1). GTDB lineage: Bacteria > Bacillota > Clostridia > Lachnospirales > Lachnospiraceae > SVEL01. The sequence continues at coordinate 74,761 of JAGBHK010000045.1, read as the reverse complement.
TTCTTTTGAATCTCATAACCAACCAAATCATTTAAATAGGTGTGTTCAACGCTAATAACTGGCGCAGGATATGGAATACCTTCATTAGTTGTCATAACTCTAAAAGCCTTATGAAGTCCTAGTTTACCAACTCCATTTTTCTTATAAAAATCAACCACTGAACCATAGAATTCCATTATATTTCCTGAACGCGCAAGGCTTACTGCCAATTCACAAATTCTATCACGGATTCGTTTATTAAACACCTTGCTATTACCATCCTTGTGCTTATAATCAAGCAATAAAGAGAAACATTCAATATCTAACACTTTGTCAAGCATCCCTATATCTACTGAGAATAGTTCTCTAAATATGGCAAAGTCATGAAAAGCTAAGTTATTCACTGAACCTTCGCTTTGACCAGACATTTCACATGACATTGAAAATGCATTTTCATTATTTGCAAGACAAAATGCTAAAAATGCATGGTATAAATTTCCTTCTAAACCAAATGAATCCGCCACCGAAACAAGTTCCGAAACAACCATAAATGCTTCTTTTATTGTTTCCCTTTTATCCATAGAATATGGCAAACATCCGTCATTTTCCATACATGCATTAATAATGTAACCCATCTCATAAAAAATGTGACTATACTCAAAATTCCTGTATACTAATGTCTGTTCTATATTAATCATTTTTCTCGTTCTCCTGTATTTTAATAATTTCCAAGCACCTTGAAATTAATCGATTCTTCCTTTATACTACGTAACGCGTTTTGGATTGACGCTTCGCTTAAATTTCCTTCAACATCAATTATAAATCTATATTCCCAATTCTTATCTTCTACTGGTCTAGACTCAATTCTTGACATATTAACACCATTATAGATGAAATGAGAAAGAATATTATATAATGATCCTGTTTCATGAGCAAGTTCAAAACATATGCTCACTTTATTAGCTGATTTGGCATATATATTCTTCTTGCTAAGTACTATAAAACGTGTTGTATTCTTATCATTATCATTTATATCAGCCTTAAGTATTTCAAGACCATGTAATCTTGCTGCTGTTTTGCCAGCAATAGCTGCTTGTGTAAAATCATTGTCATCCTTAACTTTTTTTGCGCTTACAGCAGTATTTTGAAGACTCACTGTCTTGAACTGTCTATTCTCATCAAGAAATCTATCACATTGCATAAGAGCCTGAGGGTGAGAATAAATCGTCTTAATGTCTTCAAGTTTTGCTCCCTTAACACCAAGAAGCTGATGCTTGATAGTAATATCAACTTCCCCAACTATGTAATTATCATAATTTGCAAGAAGGTCATATACCTGTGTAACACTTCCTGCTGTTGAATTCTCAATAGGAATAACTGCATAGTCTGCATTGCCACATTTAACTTCCTCCATAGCATCCTTCCATGTAGGAACGTTATAATTATCAACATCCTCACCAAAATATTCAATCATTGCTTCATATGCATAAGCACCTTCCACACCCTGATATACAACCTTTACTCCCTTTTTTATTATTTCCGGAACTTCTTCAAATTCAATACGACTAAGCATATCATGTTTAGCGAGTATCTGATACTGTAACTTTCTACTTATAGCCATAATCTGTTTAAAGAGTTCTTCTGCACCTTTTTTATTAAATTCACCATTGGCAAGCGATTTTATCTTATCAATTTTTTCTTTTTCACGTTGTGTATCCAAAACCGCTTTACCATTGGCAATCTTATATTCTGCAACGTTTTCACAAAGTTTCATACGTTCTTCGTAAAGGCGTTCAATTTCCTTATCTATAACATCAATTTCATCCCTAATTTGCAATAAATCCATAATTTTCACTCCAATTTCGTAATCTCATTCAATTATATCATACTACCGTTTTTCTGTTAAGTTAATTCTTGTTTCTTTACCCTAATAATTCTTACAAACAGAACAATTCCTGCTATTTCTACCAACATAAAAAACAGTTTTGCTATCAGCACATCGTTTATCTTTGAAAAGATATCAAACTCACCACTAATTAAAGCCATTGTGTTTATCATAATATGCAAAAATATCGGTGCAAATATAGTATTATATTTTTCATAGACATATATTATTATCACTGCCAAAATAAAGCCATATATTCCCTGAACCAAATTCATATGTGCAACTCCAAACAAAATAGCTGATAAATATGCCGCAATTGTTGTTTCGTAGTATTTTTTCAACCTTTTATAAAACAAACCTCTGTATACTAATTCTTCACCAATGGGAACCAATATACATAATGTCAATATTCTCACAACTAAACCACTATTCTTGTAGCCTTCCAAGGTCTTTTCATAACTGCCCAAAATATTATCAATTGGAAAAAGCGTAACCAGTTTACTGATGCCTAGACACATACATATTCCCAACGGAATAAGCCATAAAAAGCCTTTAAAATCAATCTTTTTAAAATGCTGTTTGAATGTTAAAAAGCCTCTTCTATCCTCGTCTTTTTTCATGAGGACAATCATTATTGGTATAGCGATAAGCATAGTTATAAGCATAATTATAACCGAATTATCCTCCATAATATCAGTTCCAAAAGACAAACTTCCTGACGAATCATATATATTTTTTCCTAAAATAATCCATGAAAATATTGCATTTACGCTAACATTTATTCCAATAAATATTACGACTGGCCATACAATATACCACAACATATCTATCATAATAACCGCCTATCTGGATGTTATATGTCCTATATTTTTAATCAACACAGATATACTTCCATCCTCATTTGTTATAAATTCAATGCTATCACTGCTGTTATACTGTTCCATAGGTATTTTTATTTCGATACCTGTATCAGTCTTTAAAAGTTGCTTCTCATATTTTCTTGTAGTGTTATCATTCTGTGGTTTGATAACCTCTTCTGGTTTAATATGATACTTTTCAAGTTTTTCCTCAAACTTTTCTTTAAGGTCAACCTTATCTTCAAAAACCTTCGTCATAACCTCCTTAACTGAAACTTCATTTTCATTCATAAGTTCCTCGTGTATTATGCTCTTTGTTTTCATTTTTTCTTCAAACTGTTCAGATTCATTAAAAAACTCTTTTTGAACTGCTTCCACTGCCTTTTCTACAATATCAAGTTTTGCTTTCTGCGATAATGTAGTTCTACAATTTAAAAACAATTCTGAAAAATAATTAGTTTTCTTTCCGTTAACTTCATATTTCTTCTCAAGTATTCTTAAAGAACCATCAACTAAATTAATAATTGCTGCTTCACTTAATTTTTGAGATTCCGATGGCAATGCCGCTTTGTATTTAATAATACTATTGACATTACTACCCTCATTATTTAATGTCTGATGCATATATGATTCCTTATAATTCATTTTAAGTAATCCCATAAATGCCACATCCTGAATCTCAAAACATGTGATAATCAAATCAGCTGATGGAATATCTATATTCGAATTCATAATGTCATATAAAAGTGTAGCAATTTTCTTACTAGTCTCAATAAAATCTTCTCCAGTCTCAATTGCTGTTCTAATTATATTATTAACATTTGATGTTTCCTCAAATGTACATTTCTTTATATCATCGCTCTTCCAAACCTTATAAATATGCTCTCTCAAAAAATCTCCAAAATCCGAGCCAAAATCTAATTTATCATCTGATAATACTGGCATTCCAACCGTACTATCTAAAATATGTACTATAGTGTCCCTAAGAACTATTCTGTCTTTATCCATATGTTTTTTCCTTCCTATATTATCAAAAAACACCACCCACGCTTTGTGGGTGGTTGTCATTATTTACATACTTATTACTGTGGTGTTGTAGTTTCTTCTTCTGAAGAACTTTCTGTTTCTGATTTGCTTTCACCTGTAGCTTTATCTGTAGAACCTGATTCACCTTCCTTTGTAGTACCAGATTCATCTGTTGTAGCAGAAGCAGCGTTTTTAGAAGATTCTTCCATATCTTCCATATACTGACTTAACCATTCATTAAATGACTCCTGCTGAGCCTCCATTTCTTTCTTTTCCTGGTGGTTTCTGTATCCAGACCAACCAATCCATACTACAAGCAACACTAAAATAAGAACGCCTGCAATTCTACCAAGAATCATATTTCTCTTCTGCTTTGCAAGATTTTTCTTTCTGTTGGCTTTCTCTTCTTTATACTTGTCAATTTTTTCCTGACTCATTTAAATTTACCTCTTCTTTCCGTCTTAAGTTCAATATCAACTTGTTATATTATAATATAATAATTGATTTTAGTAAATAGTTTTTTACTCCTGTCATGCAGGCGCACTATTCGCTTCTTGCTTCGCAATCCGCTCATAGAGTGTGCCTTCATATAAAAATTTAAGCATAATTCGTGCTTAGCAAGCCAGCTTGCACGCCCTCATTATCCTCAAATTTTTGCATGACAGGCTTAGTACTACATCTTCTCTGGGGCGTCGAAGCCAAGGATGTAAATGCTTGTCTCTAAAATGCTCTTAACTGTGTTGATAAGATTTATATATCCTGATTGTTTAATTTCATCTTCTTCACCCATAATAGATGTCTCATGATAAAATTTATTAAATGCATTTGATAAATCATAAATGTATGCACACAATTTATGTGGTGCTGATTCCTCATAAGCATTATCAATTACTGCATTAAATTTAGCAACCTCGAGCATCAATGCCTTTTCTGCTTCACCTGCATCTTTATTCATATCCTGTGTCGCAACATCCATCTTAGAATCATAAAACTTATTTAAAATAGATTTAATACGTACTATTGTATAAAGAATATAAGGTCCTGTATTACCTTCAAACGACGCAAATCTATCAATATCAAAGATATAATCCTTTGATGCCTGGTTTGATAAATCACCATATTTCAAAGCAGCCAAACCAACAATCTGTGAAGTCTTTCTAGCTTCATCGTCAGAAACCTCTCTTCCTTCTTTTATCTTCTCATACACTGCATCGCAAATATTACCTATAAGATTTTCAAGACGCATTACACCGCCATCTCTTGTCTTAAATGGCTTGCCGTCCTTTCCATTCATCGTACCAAAGCCTCTATATGTAAGTTTTGTGCTTTCAGGAACAATGCCTGTCTTTTTAGCTGTTCTAAACACCTGAGTAAAGTGCATATCCTGACGCTTGTCAACAACATACACAACCTCATCTGGATGATAATCTCTTTCACGCTGTACAAGTGTTGCAAGGTCTGTTGTAGAATAAAGAGATGCACCATTTGACTTCTTAACAATACATGGTGGTATTTCTTTTGTATCTCCTTCTTCTGAAACATCTACAACCATAGCACCTTGACTTTCATATGCAAAGCCATCTGCTATCATTTTTTCAACCATTTCATCAACAAACTCATAAGCATCACTTTCGCCCTTCCAAAGGTCGAATTCAACATTTAATTTCTTGTAATTTTCTTTGAGGTCTGTCACTGATACATTTAAAATATGTTTCCATAATGCCCTGTATGCAACATTACCATTCTGTAATTCAAAAGTATTCTGCTCTGCTCTATTTCTAAACTCTTCGTCTTCCTTTGACTTAGCACTGGCTGTAGGATATATTTCCTCAAGTTCAGCAATAGTAAACGGTGCCTCAGTTTCTGTCATATCTTCTGTAAAGCCTTCCGCGAAATATACAAGTTCTGGCTTTCTTGTACGAAGTTCTTCGATAATAAGACCAATAGGCATACCCCAATCACCTAAATGAACATCGCCAATTACGTTATCGCCTTTAAAACGATATAAACGCTTTAAAGTTTCACCAATAATTGCAGGACGCAAATGTCCAACATGAAGTGGTTTTGCAACATTTGGTCCGCCGTAATCAACTACTATTGTCTTTGGATTTTCATTTAATTCGCAACCAAGCAATTCATCAAGACTCATATCCTTAACAAACGAAGCGATAAAACTCTTTGAAACTTTCAAGTTAATAAATCCTGGATTTACAGCAGTTATTTCTTCAAACGCATCATTTCCCTGCATTTTCTCAACTACTTCGCCTGCAATAACAAAAGGAGCCTTTTTGTATGCCTTTGCAGCTGCCATAGCACCATTACACTGAAATTCGCAAAGATCAGGTCTGTTAGAAATAGTAACCTTTCCGTACTTTTCTTCATATCCGCATTCTACGAATGCTTTTTCAAACCCTTCTGAAAGAAGGTCTAATAACTTCTTCATTTTACTAATTCCTTTCGTATATTTATATTACAATTCAATACCATTTTCCTTAAGCAATGCTCTGGCACTTTCAACGGAATCAACACCTGTTTTATTTTTTACTGGTGCAAACTCTTTATTTCTTTCAACTTCAAATGGAATACAATTATCCATAAGTTTAATCATATCAAGAACCAATGTCTCAAATTTATATCCATTTGGTGTTTCAGGAGATATGTTATTTCCTTCGACATCCATATATGGAATCTTCTTTTCAACAATATGTAATGGCATTGATTTTTCCATTATTTCGATTAAGTCCTTAACTCTAAATAAATAATTTAAAATAACACCAAAATTGTATGCCAAATCACCATTTGCATCTTTTTCTGTCATCATTTCTTCTGTAAGTTCATAGTACTCTACAATTGATGGTCTGCCGTCCTCGAGACACATAACGCCAACCTTTTCATCTGGAGCCGCTTTTCTTACAACCTTTGAGCCTACTGCATATCCGCCTTCAAAAACTGCACCAACAAATTCAGGTGAAAGAATTCTTTGTAAAACATTGTCTACTGCAAATACATTAAGATATTCAATACCATTTTCTTTTACAATATCGAGCATTCCGTACTTTGCCATAGAACCAAACCATCCACCATTTCCATTTGGAGATGTAGCCATTTTATACTTAGATTCCATATAAATTTTTCCGTTATAATCAGCTGCAGGAGCCATTTCCTGTTTAAAGAAATGTACAAAATTCACATCATATCCAAAATAATTATGCTCTTTAAAAAATGAAATTGTAGCATCATTATTTTTATCACTAGTCATAACGAAAAGATGAATATAATTTCCTGCTTCATTGACAACATCCATAAGATTACTAATAAGTCTCTCAAAAATGTATACAGGTTTTGTCTCACCAATGTTGTATGTTCCCTTTGGAGCATCTGAGCCAAGTCTTGTTCCCATACCACCAGCAAGAAGAACTGCGGCTGCCTTACCTGCTCTTATAACTTCAAGACCTTTAGTTTTCAATTCCTGCTTTCTTTCTTCGATTTCACTTATCTGCATAGCACCAAGAGGTGAAATCTTTCCCTTTTCATCCTCACTGGCACCACCATTAACAAGTCTTACAACAGAAAAATCTGTTTCATCTATTTGCTGTAATAATTCTGCTTTTTCTGTTTCAGAAAGTTGGTCAAAATATGCAAGAACATGTTCTTGTCCGAACTCCTTTAATTTATTAAAAGCCAAATCATAATTCATATTTACACCTATTTCATGTTCTTTAAGAACACTTCATAACCTTTCTTTGTCTCATAAATATCAGCCTTACTTGTAACTTCATATGGAGCATGCATATTAAGTACTGCAACACCACAATCAATTACCTGCATTCCATAAAGAGCCATAATATATGCGATTGTACCGCCACCGCCAGCATCTACTTTACCAAGTTCTGCTGTCTGGAAAGCGATTTTATTCTTATCCATAATGTTTCTAATCTTTGCAATAAATTCAGGATTTGCATCATTTGAACCAGACTTTCCGCCTGAACCTGTAAACTTATTGAACACCATACCCTTGCCCATAAATGCTGAATTTTTCTTTTCGAACACTGATGGGAACATTGGGTCAAATGCTGCACTAACATCTGATGATAACATTCTTGAATTTGCAAGACATCTTCTTAAATTCAATTCGCTATATTCACCCATTCTGTCAAGAAGTTCTGCTACAGTATTCTTAAAGAATTCTGAACGCATACCTGTGGCACCAACACTACCGATTTCTTCTTTGTCAACAAGGATACAACATGCTGTATAATCAACTTCATCTGTATCTAAAATAGCTGCTAAAGATGTATATGCACAAACTCTGTCGTCCTGACCATAAGCCATAACCATGCTAGCATCAAAGCCCATATCTCTAGCCTTACCAGCTGGTACAATCTCAAGTTCAGCTGACAAGAAATCTTCTTCTTCGATATCATATTTATCTTTAAGAATAGCAAGAACATTTGCCTTAACAGCATCCTTTTCTTCGCCATTTAGTGGTTTGCTGCCAATCATAAGGTCAAGCTGTTCACCTTCAATAACCTTTGCGCCACTCTTTTCAAGCTGCTCTCTTGATAAATGAATAAGTAAGTCTGTAATACAAAATACAGGATCTTTTGAATCCTCACCAACTACAACATTCACTACTGTGCCATCTTTCTTTACAACAACACCATGAATAGCAAGTGGTTGTGCAACCCACTGATACTTCTTAACACCACCATAATAATGTGTATCAAGGTATGCAAAATCACTATCCTCATATAATGGATTCTGCTTTACATCAATTCTAGGAGAGTCGATATGAGCACCTAAAATATTCATACCATCCATCATAGACTTCTTACCGATATTAAAAAGTACAACTGACTTATCCATAAAAGTCATATATACCTTGTCTCCAGCTTTAACCTTCTTATTTCCTTTAATAAGTGTTGCTAAATCCTTATATCCTGCTTTTTTCGCTCTTTCAACAGTCTCTACAACACATTCTCTTTCTGTTTTACCATTATCCAAAAAAACCTTGTAATCAGCTACAAGTTTGTCCATCTCTTTAATCTGCTTCTGCTTATATGATTTCCATGCATTTTCTCTGTTCATAATTCTTCCTCCATATTTAAACGATTATTATGCATACGCATACTAATATAGTATATGCTATTTTACAGATTTTTTCAATCATAAAGATAATATTTCTTATTTATACGAATATACATTAATTATAATTTCTTTTCTGGAGGTTTTATGTTAATTAAAACTATGCAAAACATCAATACTAGTTATGGTTACCTCATAATTAGAGTCACAAACAACTTAAATTACCCAATAGCAAACGCAAACATTTCAATAAGATATAATGATGGTACAGATACGATAATAGAAAGTATAAACACCGATATTTCCGGTAACACAGAGCCTATACAATTACCTGCGCCAAACATAAGCTTGAGTCTCAACGAAGAAAACACAACAAGGCCTTATTCTGAATACAATATCATCGTAAATGCCGACGGGTACGAACAAGGAATCATTACTGGAACAGAAATACTAGCTGATACTATCGCCATTCAGCGTGTTAGATTAACAAGAAGTGAAGCTGGCAATCCAGAAAATAATATATTTATACCCGAACACACCTTATATGGTGAATACCCACCTAAAAATCCCGAATCTGAAATAAAACCAATATCAGAAACTGGTGAAATTGTACTAAGTCGAGTCGTTGTGCCCGAAACAATTGTTGTTCACGATGGCATTCCTAGTAACTCCAATGCTAAAAATTACTATGTATCCTACCCTGATTACATAAAAAATGTTGCGTCTAGTGAAATATATGCCACATGGCCTGAAAGTACTATAATAGCAAATATTTTAGCAATTATGTCTTTTACTATGAACCGTATTTATACGGAATGGTATAGAAACAAAGGATATGATTTTACAATCACTTCGTCTACTGCCTATGACCAGAAATGGATTTATGGAAGGAATATTTACGAAAACATTTCAGATATTGTAGATGATATTTTTGAAAATTACATTTCAAGACCCAATGTGAAACAACCATTATTAACGCAATATTGTGATGGCAAGCGTGTTTCTTGCCCAAACTGGATGACTCAATGGGGTTCTAAAGCATTAGGCGATCAAGGTTATTCACCTATTGAGATTTTAAGATACTATTATGGAGAAGATGTATATATTAATACTGCAGAGCAAATAGCTGGCATTCCTGCTTCTTATCCTGGGTATGACTTAACTATTGGTTCTTCTGGTGATAAGGTAAGGATGGCCCAAGAACAGTTAATCACAATTAGCGAAGTATATTCCGCTATTCCAACCATCACAGCTGATGGTATTTATGGTCAAGCAACCAGTAATGCTGTTAAAACATTCCAAAGTGTTTTTGGTTTACCACAAACGGGTGTAATTGATTACAAAACTTGGTACAAAATATCCCAGATATACGTTGGAATAACACGAATTGGTGAGTTATAGTCAAATGCCTATACAACGGAAAAAGGCGCTGCCGTAATCAAGCCCTTCACTTCTATAATTACGACAACACCTTTTTCTGTAAGTATTGAGAAAAAACATAAATTATGTTGATGTTAGCAATATTAAAATACAATAAAAAGGACCCGCAATTTCGGGTCCTTATATAAACAATACCTACACACTTAATGGTAACCGGCTGTCATTGCATTTGCTTAAGACCCTTGGCTTTGCGTCCTTACCTTTCGATAAGTTTGCCTTTTTCATTCAAAATTAACTTTTACTCTTACATTATAATTAACATATTAATATTTGTCAACTACTTTTTTATATTTTTTTATTTTTTATTTTCCAAATAGTAACCATCCCAAAAGTTCCTTTAAACTAGGTCTTTTGCTACTACTTGATGAATTTGTGTTTTGAGAAGTTGAATTTGAAGAATCGGACGAATCTACATTTTCATCAGTTTCTTCTGTAGAACCTGTAGTTTCTTCTTCCTCATTATTTTCTTCATCAGGTACTTTTGTCTCAGTTTCTGTTTCTTCTATAACACCTTCTGTAGATACTTCTGTTTCTTCTGTTTCTTCTGTTTCTTCTTCAACTTCTGTCATATCATCATTTTCTAACGCTTTTTCCGACTCAACGTATGTATTAAGCACTTCTACTCTTACATTGCCAATACTAACATCACCTTCATACTGTCCCACATCAAATTCTAAATGAGCATTCATATCGGTTTCATTCTCCATAAGAAATGAAAACTCAAAATGTTGCAATTCATTCGTCAACTTAGCTTTATATGAACTACTGTAAAGTTCCTCGCCGTATGCTTTTACCTTTATTGTTTTGTCTGAATCCAAACCATATGCATCGAAACTTACTTTATACACATAACCTTTTGCCAAAGGAAGTAATTGTGCAAGCATAACTGAATAAGCTTGCGTTCCAGGATCAAGTATATGTATATTTAAAAATGTATTTCCATCAATTACACTCTTTGTTGTATTTGCATCACCCAAATAATATTTGTTAGTTAGCAAATACCAATTATGAGAGGATATATCAGTATTATTAGCATATAAAATACTTTCATTTATTGTTTCAAAATTAATATCAGACAGCAGATTACCGTTCTCAAAAACTGGTGTTGCTGCCATAGCTTCATCATCTCTAGTTCCTTTAGGCATTGTAATATTTTCTTCATTGTAACCATCGACATCATGGTATACTCTTACATAATCAACCTCCATGGTTGCTGGCAATTCGCTTTCTGATGGTTCTTTATAGTTATCATAAGTTCCACCAACCGCAAGATTAAGAATGATATAAAATTCTTGGTCAAAAGGAGCGGGATATTCTGCTACAACACCCTCATCATTCATAGTATACCAGTTACTTGTTCTGTAAAACTCATTATCATCTACAAACCATACAATTTCATTTTCACTCCATTCAATAGCATATACATGATAATCTGTTATATCACTTCCATCTGCAAAAGTATACGTGTCACTTAAACTATTCTTGTTCGAACCTGATTGTCCAAAATGAATTCCACCGTTAACTTCACCTGTTAAACGACCTCTTGCTTCCATAATGTCTATTTCTCCAGACAATGGCCAACTTCCGTACACATTATCCTTTGGCATCATCCAAAATGCAGGCCACAACCCAGTGCCCTTAGGCAATTTAATTTTTGCTTCAATTCGTCCGTATTTCGTTGCAAACAAAGCAGTCCCATTACCACCAGTACTTATTCTTCCCGAGGTGTATGGATAACCATTAGTTTCTTCACTCTTCGCTGTTATTTTTAACGTTCCATCACTTACAGAAACATTATCTTTCTTATAATACTGTTGCTCATCATTATATGTAGAGCCTAATCTATACATCCATTTACTCTCATCTAATGAATCACCATCAAACTCATCCGACCAAACAAGTTTCCATTTTGAAGAATCAACACTTTCTGTTTCAGCTGCAATAACATTACCACCGCTTGCAAACAATTGCAATGGTAACATACTAAATGTTAGCAACCCTGCAACTGCCTTTCTTAATACTTTTTGTCTCATAAAACCCTCCATCCTTATGAAAAGGCAAATGACGACAAATAAAGACCAAAGCACAATACTTAGGCTATTAAAGCAAAAAGACCTTGATAATAAATCAAGGTCTATAAGTCACGATAATAATTGCTTTCGATAACCGGCTGTCATAGTATACACTTAAGACCCTTGGCTTTGCGTCCCTACCTTTCGATAAGTTTGCCTTTTCGTTTAAATTTTTCACACAATACCTAATTATATTTTATGTGAAAACAAAAAGAATGTCAATTATATTCTTGATATTTTCCCCATTGAATTCTTTTTTAATGGATTATCGTTAAACACTATATCTTTAATTTTATGAGATGGTGGTAATGTACGATTCATGCTTCTAACATAATCTTTTACATTCTGCTTTATTTCGTCCATATTTTTATGTTTTCCACAGAAAATTTCAGCTTTGACTTCCTCATCACCAAACACCTTACACTCTTCAATGTATTGGCACATATAAAGTCTGTTTTCCAATTCTTCTGGACATACATTTTCACCATTTGAAAGAATAATAATATTCTTTTTTCTTCCCCTTACAAATAAATATCCCTCTTCATCTATTTCCCCTAAATCTCCTGTATGAATCCAACCATTTTTAAGTACTTTTGATGTTTCTTCCTCATCATTAAAGTATCCTACCATTACGTTTGGTCCTTTTACAAGAATTTCACCATCTTCTATCTTCACTTGGCAGAATGGTGAGATTTTTCCACAGGCACCAAATTTATATTTTCCTTCACCTGATACTGTTCCTGTAGTTTCAGTCATTCCATAATATGTCTTTGGCTCAATGGAATTCGCTTTCATTTTTTCAATTAGTGCATCATCCATTGGCGCACCCAAACACAATGCCTCTTTAATGTTAGAACAATGATTTTTAAATGCTTCATTTTTTTCACATTGACCCAACACTTTTTTAAGCATCGCTGGAACTAGAATTAATTTTTCAATATCATATTGTTCCAAGTCTCTTATCAAATATTTAGCATTACTAAGATAAATTAAATTACCTAACATCATATCTTCTAACAAAGGAATGATTCCACTTATATGATAAAATGGCAATAATAATAAACTCTTTTTTGCTTTGCCTCTATCATATTCTTGTACTCGCATTGGAAATGTTGACAAATTCTCATTTGTTAATTGTACAACTTTACTTACTCCACTTGTTCCTGATGATAACAACATAAGTATGATATCTGATGACTTTGCATCACTATCGATGTATGGCTTTTCATCTTCTTTCATAATTTCTGCAAAACATTCTTCCATGGAGTAAATTTTAATACCAGTATCCATCTCCAAAAGGCTATCTGCGTATGCTTCATCACATATCGCCTCTGCTAAGCAAGTCTTTTTAAAAAACTGGCACAACATTTCATCAGCATATGTTTGATTAATAGGAACTGCAATATTTTCCGAACAAATAATGCCAAACAAAATCACCAGATATGAATAAGAATTTTCTCCAACAATTCCTATTCTTTTCTTTTCCCCATTTGCCCCTTTTCTAAAATAATTCTCTGCTTTTTTTACATCCGTGTAAAATTGTCTTGCACTAGCAATATATTCTCTTCCAGATTCCGTATATCCAATTGATGGATTATCTTCATGTAATTTTGCATACTCTTCTAATAATTTTAATATTGTCATTATAGTAAACCTTTTTTCTTCATAATTGTTTCAACTTCATACGCAATATCATCTACAGTCTCAACATTGCTTAACACTTTTTCTGGCATCTTAATACTAAATTTCTTTTCAAGTCTACTTAATAACTCATAAAATTCCAACGATGCTATTTCTAAATCATCTTCCATTAATGTATCTGCATCTACTTCATCTGTTTCCATAACATCTTTTACTATTTCAATTACCTCATTTAAAATATCCATAATTACTTTTCACCTCTTGTTCTATTTCGCCTTGAACCTCTGTTCCACTTATCAACAATTTTAAGAAACTCTATATTTTCCACAAGTTCCTTCCAATTATTAATTGCAAAAATTCTAGTTTCCTTGTAATGAACTTCACATTTCATTTCATAATCTGTACCACTAAATAAAGTTAATCTATCTGGCAATTCTTCCCCTTCAAGAGCCGATAAACGAACAAATTCAAAATTAAAGTTTTCAACTATTACGGTTTGACCACTCTCTGTTTCAAACTTTTCATTTACTACAATTCTTGCCGTATGTCTACGAGAAGCTTCACCTGTTTCTGTTCTTCTTGCTACATTTTTTGCAATATCACCAAAATAACTTGAATTTAAACTAAGTTTTTTTGGAAGCGTATGAACTCTGTCATAAATAATCTGAAAATACTCTTTCTTTGTTTCTTCATCCATTTCATTTACTGACAAACAATATTTCCAATAGCCTCTATTAGATTCTTTCTTTACAGTAACAATTTTTCCTAAAACCGTAGCAAAATACTCATTATACTTAATACTACATTCAATACGGTCCTCCTCATTATATGGGAAGTATACTGCTGAATCTAATATAAATGCTAATCCATTTTCAGAAATATCTACCATAGTACCATCATAAACATTTTCGCCATTTCTAACCTCTATAGGAAGACTAACCTGAAAACGTTCTGTCATTCTCTCACTCTTTCTTCCAAGCATAAAGAATATTGACATAAGAAGACTTGATGAATTAATCAAAAGCCAATAAATAACAACAATTGAACCAAAAGCACTATACATTATCAAATCTTTTATCATTACAATTATCGAAATAACTGATAATACAAAAAGTACTATATGCGGTAACGCTAAGTAAACACCACTTTCAGATTGCACTCTTGACTTATTCGTAACATGAAAATCTTTTTTACGAATAAACAAACTTTCTGCCCATAAAGGTAATAACATATATGGGAAAATAGCTGTATCAATAATATTACTCCATCTAGTATTTCGTATATCGCCAGAAATCTTTTTCAATGTAATTGCATACAGTATATACGATGGCAACCATACACATAAAACTCCACCCAAGCCAGTAGTTACTACAGGAATGCTAAACACCGCAAAGAATATTGGTGCCATAATATAAATAAGTCTTCTTGTAAAACTTCCCCAGTATAATCTACATGAGAAATACGCCCATTTAAGTTTAAAATCGAACTTTGGATTTAAAAGAATATGCACTCTTCTGAGGGAATAAATACAACCTCTACCCCAACGTTCTCTCTGTTTTATTAAACTCTTAATTGTAATTGGCGCCATACCTTTTGCTAATAATTTATCAACAGCATAACATTTATAACCTTCTGCTTGAATCATCAAGCCTGTTTCAAAATCTTCTGTAATAGTACCTGTACGAATACCACCAACTAATTCCAACGCTTCTCTTGAAATAACAGTATTGGAACCCGCATAAATAGGTGCATTTGAACGATTACGTCCAATATTAACCTGACGGAAAAAGTAATCCTGTTCATTAGGTATCTGTTTTTCAGAATATAAATTATATTGAAACAAATCCGGATTATAGAATGTCTGAGGTGTTTGGATAAAACCAATCTTCTCATCTTCATCAATCTCAAATTCTTTTTTAGGAATCCAATCACCGTTTTCATCCTGCTTCATTTTCGGTAAAAAGAAGTACGGTACAGTTTCAAGTAAAAACTCACTATTTGGAATCATGTCCGCATCAAATGTTACAATCAATGGCGCGCTCGTCTTTGCTATAGCATTATTTAAATTTCCAGCTTTAGCCAATTTATTATCGCTTAATCCAAAATAATTTACACCAAATTTTTGTGCAAGCATTTTAATTTCTGGACGATTTGTATCATCACATATATGAATATGAACCTTTGATTTATCGGGATATTTCATTCTAGTACACGCATTTACCGTCTTAAACAGCAAATCCTCTTCTTCATTGTGAGTTGCTATCATAACATCAACATCCGGATACCATTCTTCAGGAATAACCGGCATAGGCGGCTCATATTGTCTACTTAATTGCCAACATTGAATCAAAGCTTCAATAACTGAAATAGTTTCAGCAATCAATAAGCATATACCAGCAATTGACGCAACCCAACCATATTTTTCATGATCTGGTACTGTAAAAATTAATCTCCAACCAATATAAAGGAGAAGTCCTATTACAGTTATCATTGCCAGGCTCTTTGAAAATGATATTTTTTTAATCTTATGTTTTCCCATTTTTGTCTCCTTGTTCCTACAAGCCATTAATCTTTCGATTAACCAATACTATAACAATAAAAAATGTTACAACAAAAATCACCGCTGCTACTGATTTAGCTTCCACATCGTAGCCAGCTTCTCTTTCCACTACATAATTCGCAAGATAATCATCCATATATTCGTCCATCCATTCAGCATGTGCTCTCATTATGTCTTTTACACGAATAATTTCTTCTTCATAAGTATCTCTGTTACGGTCAATTATATATCCTCTACCATCTTCAACAACATCAAGCAAATGCTGTTCTTCATATGTAGCTCTCCATCTGCTTCTCTCCCTCAAAACAGCATTCCCCAAATATGCCGCTGTTTCGTCGATTACTTCCTCAACATATTCTGTAGAAAAAATCGTTCTTCTAAGTTCCTTATATCTCTCGACTACCAATGCATTAAAACTTGGGTCTTGAACTAGTTTTTCAAACCATGGCTGTTCTGGATATACTAAACAGTCTTCATTGGAAACTTCAGCAACATAATTATCCCAACAACCATCATAATCCCACAATGGTCCCATTGAGAAATCATGAGATGAATCCTGATAATAATATGTGGAGTTATCACCAGCATCATAGTTACCAAAGAATTCATTTACAACAAAATAATCAACAAACGAATCAACATTTATGTACTCTGGATATATTAAAAATGTTTCATAATCATCTGAATATAAAACTTTTTCAATTTCAGATATCTGGTCTTCGATTTTACTTACAACAGGATCAGTCAACAACTCTTCCTTTGGATACTTAAAGGAAAACCATCCATAACAAATCTGAGATTCCGATGCCCAAGTAGAAAGTGTTGTCTTAGTCAAATCCTTTCTATCTCGACAAATAATATAACTTAAACGATTTTCATTTTCATCAAAGTCAGCAATGTCTACTCTACCCGCTGACTGCTTAACTGTTTCTGAAAACAAAAACAATCCCAAATATTCATAATTATCACCATTTTTTACAAGTACTTCACAAAACCTTGTTTCTGGTGTATATGGGAATATTTGTCCACCAATATTATATGCTACATAATTACGAAGATATGTTGCATCCAATGTATTTGCACCGAGCACCCAATCTTCATCAGCTTCCATACCAAGTATTGATTCTTCTCTTTCTGCTCCAGTTTCATCTAAAAGTTTAATACCATACTGTCTTTTTTCATATCTTCTAGAACTGAAACCTCTAAGTTTTATCAATCCATCACTGTATAATGCTGGTTCATCTGTTACCTTATTTACTCCTGTATCACTATCATAAATTGAAATTTTCATGTCAACCCATGGATTAGTAACATTTGGATCAGCATAATCTCTTGGCTTGTCACCTTCAGACACAGTATATATATCAATAATAGAATCCATATCTGCTTCAAGAACAACCAATGGAAGATGCGTTTCAAACGTATTATCTACAATCCCATCTTCAGGAATTTCAGTAATTCCAACCGTCGTATCTACATGTTTATTTTCTTCATGTTGATATGTCCTTACAGACGTAGAAACCTCAGTTCCCATCTTAGAAAAAACAATGCAGAACACCGTCAAAATAGCCACAACGGCTATAATAATTGTTAGCTTATTTTTCATATAAACACACTACCTTGTAATTTCATCATTTTGACATACTAAATTAACTGCTTCAACTCCATCAATCTCAAATAATACTGATTTAATATTCTTATCACCAGCATTCTTTTTAGCCTTCTGCAAACAATTGTAAGATACTTCATAAATATATTCTGTCATATTTCTATCTTCATTACATACACGGAAAAATGCTTTGTTATTGAAGTATTTATCAATTGTACTTTCAACATTTTCTACTTCTCCATTACCTCTTACGATTAACAAGTAACGGTCATTATTACGTATATTTCCAAATAAAAGCATAACGATAAAGATTACACCTGTACCAATTCCAGCTATCATATAATCACCAATTCCGCAACAAATACCAGCTGCAACACACCAGAAAATGTATGCAGTATCACGTGGATCTTTAATGGCTGTACGGAAACGAACGATTGAAAGAGCACCAACCATACCTAATGATAATGCAACATTATTTCCAATTACACTCATAACCAATGTTGTTACTAATACAAGCATAATTAATGATACATTAAATTTTGCACTATACACACTTGCTGTATGCGAAAAACGGTATGAAACAAAAATAATTGCTCCAATTACTACCGCTGCCATAAAGCAAACAATTATTTCTTTTACTGATAATGCTCCACTCTGACTAACAATATACTTATATAATTCTTCTTTCATTTGTTTTTCCTCCTTATATTTGCGGGCTTCCTTATGACAAGCCCCAATATCTTCCTGTTGTATATTTACTATATGATTCTTGCGGTGCATCACACAATTGCAATGCATCCTTTATATAACTAAGCAAGAAATTGTTATACTTTACTTCCAAAATAACTTTATTTCTGCTTTCAATTGGAACTAACATAGCTTTTGAATTATCAAAAATATTCAAATTACCTTCTGAAACTGCAATCTCGCTATCAAATGTTATTCGAATATTATTGGTAGGAACTGCAAAAGCTCGTCTTTTATATTCTACAATGCATTTTGGTCTATATGTTTCTTTATGCATTATATAATAAATATCTTCTGCAAGTTTATCATCCTTGTTTAACAAGAACTCATAATCTCCCTTGCAAAGCATTTCTGCTTCTTTTCTTGTTATGGAAATAGAACGTTTACGTTGCATATTTCCTTCTTTTTGTTTTACTTCTAATTTTGCTTTTTCGGCTGAAACATCATATATTCTCACACGTATCTTTTTTCTGTCTTTAATGCCTGCCACTTTGTCAAAATAATCATCATTATAATATGAATCAAAATAAAGTGATCGTACCATATAGGAATTGTATCCATTAACTTCATCTCCAGGTAAAATCTGTTTCAATTTTAAATAAAGTTTTTCAGCTTCCATATAGGTTAGAACATACTTTTTTTCTTCTCTACTTACATCAAGATTAGCTGCCATTTCTACCTCCTTTATGGTACTACCAATAAATCTTCAAGTTCTTCATTTACCTCATCTGCAAAGAACGGAACTCCAGTATCAGTAAAATTATCTATCGCTAACGCTACAAAAATATAATCATATGTATCGTTCAATACAGCCTCTTCAATTTCATTCCCTGATACTCTAACAGACCATTTCATATCAATTTCTTTACACATCGGAGCCATAAAGGTTGCTAGTGGCGATGAATATGAATCTCTAATAAAGAAAATTTTCTTTCCTGTCTCTAAATTTTCATTTATTATTTCATCACGTCTGCATACACAATTCATATAACTTTCGTATACATCGGACTCATAAATATTTTCAGTTTCTAACATTGATTTATCAACTAATGTTTTTAAAGTATCACCTTTTCTCGTATATACCGTGTCATTTGATGAATACACATAAGTATATGAATAATTTATTTTTTCTTTTGGATAAATTAGTGTAAAATCATCTAACCCACCTGCGTATACAATGCCTGTTTCACGGCCTTGCGAACCTAAATATACATCTTCATATTCTTCAACTATATAATTATCCAAATCTCTCCAATATCCATCCGGATCTAGATAATCATTATATTCTGTTTCCAAATGCTCTAAAACCACTCCTGTAGCAAAAAATGCTGTTGGAATTGTCCAATGATGGTCCGTTCTAAAGAAAATATCTTTTGCCGTCATATTATTTTCTATAAACACATCCCTAAAATCAATGTAATCAATATTGTAATGGCGCAAAAATGATAACACATCATCACCATATTCATTTAAATCATTGTATGGAATACCATAATATCCATTGGACCATTCTTCATTGTACTTGGTTGGATACATGATACATACAACCTTAGTACCCTTGTCAGCAACTGCATCCTGCAATTTTCTGATTCTCATCGCAATATTTAATGGCGATGTTTGTGATGTATTCCAAAAATTTCCCGAGTACAATATATCATCCTTATCTTTTACGTACATAAAATTATTTTCTTCATTTTTTCCGAGGGATTTATGTACCCAACCATAGAATTCGTACCAACCATATTTTCCAACAATGTTTTCTGTCAACACTACATCAACTTGCGCTGTAATATTACCTAACTCTTTCATATTATCAGGTTTATCTATGTTTTTCACAAAATATATAACAGTTCCTATTTCAGACTTAAAATTAATTGCTGAAAATCCTATTAGCACTACAAGGAAAAGGATTGCAAATATTTTTTTGTATATCTTCGTTTTCATCTTTCACTCTCCTATTAAAAGTTAAAATAGATGAATGGATTATATCCACCCTTTGCCAACACTGCTACTGAAAAAACAATTAGAGCAAACATGCCCACAATATAACATATATGATATATGCCCTTAATCACTTTACCATTTCTACAATTCTCCAGTTTACTTTCAAAGAAATCTCTTAATGGTAACGCACATAATATAGCCGCAATAAAAACGATACCATACTCTTTTATAAACATCACCACCGTCGGACTATAAAAACCATTATGACCTAATCCAAACATATCTTTCATATATAAAATCAACTGAGCTGTATTTTCACATTTAAATATTACCATCGCAATCATAACAATAAAAATAACATATACATGCTTTAAAATATTATGCCCTTCAATCTGGTCAAATCTCAATATATTCTCTAATAATATAAATATAAAGAAGAACATTCCCCACCATATGAAATTCCATGAAGCACCATGCCATATACCTGTAAGCAACCACACGATGAAGAGGTTTCTTACCATTTTATCTTGATTTTCTCCTTTTGCACCACCTAAAGGTTTATACACATATTGTGTAAACCATGCCGAAAGTGTCATATGCCATCTTGCCATAAACTCTTTTATCGATTTACTTACAAATGGGAATCTAAAGTTTTCAGGTAATGTAAATCCAAACATTCGCCCTAAACCTATCGCCATATCCGAGTAAGCACTAAAGTCGTAATATAACTGTAATGTAAATGCGAATGTACCTAACCATGCAAGCATTACCGGAACTGCAACAACCGTGCTACCATAACTTGTCAACTCAAAAATATGGTCCGCTACAATAGCTAAATTATTCGCTAACAATATTTTCTTTAATAAACCTTCTACAAAACGACAAACGCCATCTGCTAATCCGTCGAAGTTTACTTTTCTCTTAGTTATTTGTTCTTCTATTGTAGTATATTTAACAATAGGACCCGCAACTAACTGAGGGAAAAATGATATGTATAAACCTATGTTCAATAAATTTTTCTGCGCTACTGCTTTTTCTTTATATACATCAATTACATATGACATAGCCTGGAATGTAAAAAAGGAAATTCCTATAGGCAATGCTATATTTGTCTGAGTTATCAAATCTTTGCCTGCAATACCATTAATTATTTCGATAATAAAATTTGTATATTTAAATACTCCCAATGTTCCTAGATTAGCTATTACCGTTATTATCAAAAATGTTTTTCTTAGTTTTTCTTTTTTCTTACATACTTGTATAATCAATGCCATCAACCAGTTTACAAATATTGAACCTATCATAATAATGACATATACTGGCTCGCCCCATGCATAGAATATTAAACTTACAATAAGTAACCATATATTTTGCAATCTTCTTGAAAATGACAAAATAAAATATCCGATTAATGTAATCGGTAAAAAATAAAATAAAAATGTAATACTTGAAAAAACCATGTTTATCCTCTCTTTAGTCATCCAGTTCTTATTGGAACACGTTTTGACTACAATTATTAATTGGAACGTTTTTTATGATATCAAAAGTATTTTTGTATAACAAGTGCAATTTTCACACAATATTCACACATTTTTTACCAATCTTTTACATAAATTGCACACTTATTTTTTGTGCAAATTGCACAAAAAAACCGAGATATAATCTCGGTTTCAATATCGCAACATTGCGCAAGCCCTTATATTCTGCCGAAAATCTCATTTGGTACATATGCCTTAATTTCGATTCCTTCAGCCACATATTCCTCGCTTAACAGCTGCCCATATTTTCTTATCAACTGAATTTTACCAGCGTCAGCATAACTAATAACCTTTTCCACATAGACATTCTGCTTATTAATAACATCTTCAATAGCATCTTCTAGTTCATCTAAACCTTCCTCATTACGAACAGAACCATAAATCACATAATCTGCTTTCTCATCTTTTAAAACAGATTTGTCCCCAGTAAATTTATCCATTTTATTAAACAATGTAATAACAGGCTTATCTACTGCTCCTAAATCCTTTAATGTTTTATATACAATATCTATGTGTGTATCTAAATGAGGATTTGATGAGTCTGCCACATGTAAAATAACATCCGCATATTTTGCTTCTTCCAATGTTGATTTAAATGCATCGATAAGATTATGTGGCAATTTACGAATAAATCCAACTGTATCTGTAAATAAAACTTCTTGGCCACTGTCTAATTTGTAGCTTCTTGTAACTGGGTCAAGCGTTGCAAATAACTTGTCTTCAGATAAAACATTTGCATCTGTAAGAGTATTTAATAATGTCGACTTTCCTGCATTTGTATATCCCACTATAGCGATTGTAAATATAGGATTCTTACTTCTTTGATTTCTTGCAAAATCTCTTTGTGATTCCAATTCATTTACTTCTTTCCTAAGTGCGGCAATTCTATCATTAATAAGACGTCTGTCAATCTCAAGTTTCTTTTCACCTGGACCTCTAGTACCAATACCACCACCAAGTCTTGACAATGAACTTCTAAGACCTACAAGTCTAGATGAACGATACTTAAGTTGTGCTAATTCGACCTGTATTTTACCTTCTGACGTCTTTGCACGTTTTGCAAATATATCTAAGATAACAAGTGTTCTATCCATTATCTTAACATTTAATGCATCCTCTAAATTTTTAATTTGTACAGGCGATAATTCATCATCACACACAATACCTATTGCTTCCATATTTTCGGCAAGTTCTCTAATTTCATCCATTTTGCCCTTACCAACATATGTGACATTGTGTATTTTCTCTCGGTTTTGAACAACCTTTGCCAATGTAATTCCACCTGCAGTTTCCACAAGTTCTTCCAATTCGTCCAAGGATTCATATGTTTCTTCCTCGTCCCCTGTACAAACGCCAACCAATATTAACTTTTCAGGTTCTTCTTTCATATCGTATAATTTTTCCATTTTTTTCTCCGTTTCAAATGTTAAGAGCAAAGCTTATATCCAACATTTCTCACAGTTTTTATATATGATCCAAATTCACCTAGCTTGCATCTTAAACTTTTTATATGCATATCAACAGTTCTTGACTCTCCTTGAAAGTCAAACCCCCAGACATTTTCGACCATTTTTTCTCTAGACAACACTATTCCTTTATTTGTTATCATATACTTAAGTAATTCATATTCCTTATATGTTAATGGACATATCTTTCCATCAACAAAAACTTCTCTGCTATTTTCATTTATGTTTATTTTATCATATGTTAACACCGACGCATTAAGTTTTGCAATATTATTTAACCTTCTTAACAATGCGTTCACCCTTGATAAAAACTCTAAAATGCCAAAAGGCTTAGTCATAAACTCATCAGCCCCAGCATCAAGACCTTTTACTCGTTGAAATTCATTATCCTCCGATGAAACAAACATAACTGGTGTCAAACTTGTTTTTTTATTATCTCTAATCTTCTTTAATATGTCAAATCCTTTTTTATCTTTTACATTTACATCTAAAATTATAAGTTGTGGTACTTTTCGCTCAATATGAACGAATAAGTCTTTTTCATCCTCAACATTTACCACCTCATAACCTGCATTCATAAGTGCATAACACTCAACTTCTGAAACCATCTTGTCATCATCTAAAATTAAAATCATTGTTTTTACCTCTTTCTTATTATTTATACCCAAGGAACAAAGCGCGAATGGAAATATGTCGCAAATGCGACCGCGCTCGGCGCGAGAATTTCGCAAGCGAAATTCTTTCTTATATATTAAAAAGGGTTTTGAACCAAAATCCAAAACCCTTCAATTTCATTTAGAACAATGTATCATACAAACCGCCAGTACTATAATTATTTGAATAAGTACCGTTTGCAGTATATGTATTCGCTCTAGAAGCCTCGTATTGTGCATTAAAGTTAATCATTGAGGCACTGGCTGATACTCGATAACCATATGAACCAACTGAACCTAACATAGATTTTACTGTTTCTACATCAGCGCTTGCTAACTTATCTTTGTTAACTGAAAGCTTGTTGTCCTCGCCAATCTCAATACCGATGTTAGCTAACATCTTTTTATTTACATTGGTTTGGTTAATCATACTGTCCAAATTCTTAGAAATCGAATTCGTATTGGTATCTTTTGCAGCATCAATTACCCCATTGTAACTGTCTACAAATGCTTTTACGTTATTATATAAATTGTCTGTATTGTATACAGAATCTGTTTTCTTTTTATCAAGTAATGTATTCGCCGCTTCTTTTAATCCGTTAGCCGCTTCCTCAATACCAACTAAAACTTCCGATGAATCTTTAGCTGTTGATGTACTCTTGTTCTTATTCAACAATTTTGAAAGCGTATCAGACTTATCAGTAGAAGCTGTCTTATCTGACTTATCATCATCCATAGCATAATATGCTGTTAATAATTTTTTATAACTGCCATTCTTAATGCTATAATAATCACTCAACATACTTGTTGTCGAGTTTTTTGAACCTAATGATGAAAATAAAGTTCCAACAGAGTCTGTAGTCACTCCTCCGAAGAAAAATGCCATTTAATCATCTCCATTCATTAAAATGTGTGAACTATCTTTCAATTTTATATTATAACATTTAAGTCAAAAATACAATACCTGTATTAACTTTTTTTACCATTTTTTTACCAGAAATTTATCCTCTATTGAATACTCTGTTCTTATAGATTTTTCCAATAAAAAATACAAGGCCAAAACATGTTGCAAGCAATATTCCAATAGAACATAAACCTTCCCACATAAGTGCTTTTCCAATTATTAATTCTGCTGGTAACATAAATGGTGAAATAATTGGGACTAATCTAAATACAGTATTAATTGCATCGCTCTCAACCATCAATGGTCCTAAATAAGCTGCAAAGAAACCTATCATTGTAGGAATCATAAAGAACATCTGGGCTCCAGACATATCTTCAATCTTATTAACAACTGCACCAGATAATCCGCCAAGAAGACAATATACAAAATAGCCTAATACCATAGCAATAATAGCTAAAATAATGCCAACTGGTGCAAATGCAATCTCTGAATCTGTCTGCATAAGGTCAATAACCATTCCAATGTAGTTTTCGTATTCAGGATATATCTGCAATGCAACCTTGTCACCCACTATATATCCAAGAACACCACCTAATACCCATAAAAGCGTCTGGCCGATACCAATTACCGCCATAGCTAAAACTTTACCCATAATAACAGCATATGGTTTTACGGATGTTAAAAGTGTTTCCATGAGTTTTGATGTTTTTTCAGTAACAATAAGTTTCTGAATAGACTGTGCATACATAAGTACCATAAAATAGAATACCATTGTATAAATCATCGGAACTACCATCTGAGCAATCATAAGCCCTTCGTCAACTTCTTCATTCACCTTATCTACGTCAACAACCTGTGTATATACATATTCACTAGCATTAACCATTGCAATTTGAACCTGACTAAGCCCTGCCATTGAATATCTCATATTGTCTATAATTGCCGCAAATTGAACTGCAAATGTTTTTACATCATCTTCATCAACTAAAGATTCCTCGCCAATATTAAATTCCAACTTCAAAACATTTTCGTCCATATAAGAAACCATTACCAGGTCTCCTTTAGAATTTAAAACCTTATCTTCATTTTCATTTACAACGAATTCAATATCAACGCCATCTTTTATACTTTCAATTACGCTTTCGATTACTTCCTTGCTTTGTTCATCCTTAGATGAATAGTAAATCGCTTCAATGGTTGTATCTTCAAGGTCCATAACCGCATCTTTATCTTTTTTACTCTCTTTTAACTGTGAATTAGCCATTATACAATTAATAGCTATAAGTAGAGCAAACATTAATAAAGCAATACCTATTGTAGACACCTTAAATCCAGTGCCTTTCATATTTTGATTGGCTGTAAACTTGAAGACCTGCTTCCAGCCATCAAATAATCCACCTCTATTTTTCATTTTTCTTCCCCTCCTTTGTCATCGATACAATATCTTTAAGTTTCAATGGGGAACCATTGTGGTATAACATTTGTCCAAATATTTTTGCTGCAAGCATCGTAAGTAATATTCCACAAAGTGCAACAACAATTAACGCTGCCAATGCAATAAGGGCACTAACCTTACCAATTAACAAATATGATGGAATAATAAACATAGATGACATAGGCAACATATACACCAAGTACGATATTGCTCCCCAGCCACTACCTGCTGTATTTGCTGACATTGCCATAAACATTGCCGCATATGCACCAATTAAAAATACAATCATATATATTTTTAATCCTTCAGCCATTTCTTCGACTTTACTAACCATACCACCAGATAACGCACCTAATATTGCATAGAAATAACTACCTGCAAAAATAATTAAAATAACTAAAAGTACATTAACAATATTAGCGCCTTTCAATGTTCCATCTTCAACAAAGCCTTTTACCATCTGGATAACATTTTCCGCATTAGGGTCTATCGCTTTATTAATAAATGTTGATGCAATAAATGCAACAAGCACTGAACCAAGCATTGTAAACAAAGTAGCCATACCTGATAATACTTTACCTAAAATTAAATCCATAGGTTTTAAAGTAATCATAATATATTCAATAACTCTATTAGCTTTTTCTGCAACGATTCCATCAGCAGCCATCGAACCAATAAATGAAACCATTATGATAAGCACCATAATAACGCCATATGTAAACCAATATTCTGCATCATTTAATCCACTATCATCAATAACTTCATTTCCGTCCAAGTCAAATACTGCTGTTTCAAATTCGGTTGGAACTAAAGTTTCTGCTACTTCCTTTGAAATGCCATAATAAGAAATAACAATATCCTTGCTACATTCAGCAAGCACTGATTCTAAACTTGAAGCCATTTCCTTTGCTTTTTCGCCATTGCCATATACAATCTTATAGGATAATCCAAAATTCTGTGAAGTTTCATCCTCATCAAACTTTACATCAAGATACAATTCATTTGAATCTTCACTTTCAAGTTTTTCAATTACGCTATCGTATTCTTCGTCAGATGTCCTTACAAACTCTGCCTTAGTCTCAAGATTGTCTAAAACAACCTCAGTTATACTATTATATAAGTTCTCATTATCTGTTTTTACGTATACTGATTCTATTTGAACAATTTCTTCCTCTTCATCACCAAAACCATTTGTGATAAGTGTTTTTGCAGGAAGAAACACCAAAGCCACAACGATTAATATAATCATAAGAATTTTTGTGGATTTGGACTTCAATGCTTGTTCATATGAGAACTTAAACACTTTCATAAATCCACTATTCTTCATCTGGTTCCCCTGCCTTTTCTACAAATATTTCATGGAGCGATGGCTCTCTAAGTTCAAATTTAATTACTGTTTTGCCATTTTCAAGCAATTTCTTTAAAAATGCCCCACTCATTTCTTCACCAGTAACTTTAATGTGATATCCATCAGGAGTCTTATTTACAACTTCCATATTCATTGAAGTAATAACATCTTCAATGTCTTCTTCACATTTTACTATTAAATTCACTCTACCATATGACTTTTTAATTTCATTCAAATCACCCTGAAGTACAATATTACCCCTCTTTAATATAGTAATATCCTTACAAAACTCCTCGATTGTAGGCATCTGATGACTTGACATAATAAGATATTTCTTTGATGCAATAAGTTCTCTGATAATACCTTTAAATAAATCAGTATTTACTGGGTCAAGACCACTAAGTGGCTCATCAAGAACAATAAGTTCTGGGTCAGAAATCAATGCAGCCATAAGCTGAATTTTTTGCTGATTACCCTTTGATAACTGGTCTGCAGTATGTTCTTTTGCTTTCTTTCCCTTAACTACTGGCTTTGGATATAAGTATTCTTCCACTTCAAGTTTTTCAGCCCAGTACTTAATTCTTTCTTTTGCAGTCTTCTTTGGAACATTCTTAAGACTAGCAAAATATAATAACTGGTCCATAAGTGTAAACTTAGGATATAAACCTCTTTCTTCTGCAAGATAACCTACGTTAACACTTGTTGGATCCAACTTTTTACCATTCCATAATACTTCTCCGCCATCATTTGCAAGCATTCCGAGTATCATTCTAAGCGTTGTTGTTTTACCTGCACCATTTGTACCAAGAAGCGCATAAACCCCTGGTTCTTTGATTGAAAAGCTCAAGTCATTAACAACTGTCTTTTCACCGTACTTTTTCACTAAATTTTTTACTTCTAATGACATTTTAATATTTACCTCCGTATTTCTTTGATTACCAAAACAAATTTTACACTATTTACTAACATTTTACAATAGTAAATTAAAAATACCTACACCATCGGCGATAATAATTTTAATATTGGCCAAAACAATCTATATCTCAAAACCTTGTCCTTACACCATTCCATCGTAATGAATTCGCTTTCTTCAAAAGTTTTTTCCATATCCTCTTTCAACTGACTACACACCGATGATTTGTAAAAATAAATACCATTTTCAAAATGGTGATATAAGCTTCTATAATCTAAATTGATTGTTCCAACCGTCGCTACTTCATCATCTGACAAACAACATTTTGAATGAATAAAGCCTTTTTTATACTGGTATATCTTCACTCCATTTGAAATCAAATCAGGATAATATGATTGAGTCAATGCGTAAACAAGCTTTTTATCAGGAACACCTGGTAATACTAATCTCACATCAACCCCTCTTTTAGCTGCCATAACAAGCGCAGTTCTAAGTTCATAATCAATGATTAAATATGGTGTATAAAAATACACATATTTTTTTGCGTTATTGATTATGTTCATATAAACATATTCACCTACAAGTTCCTTATCCAATGGTTCGTCTTTATATGGCTGAATATATCCATCATTGTATATTTCCTGTTCAAAATTATATTTGTATTTTTTATAAGTGTTTTCAGTATGCTTTGTACTGTTCCACATTTGTAAAAACATGGCTGTAAGAGACCATACTGCCTCACCTTCAATCATTACCGCAGCATCTTTCCAATAAGGTTTATCCTTGGCTTTATTAATATACTCATCCGCTAAATTAATTCCACCAGTAAGTCCCACCTTACCATCAATAACAACTATCTTTCTGTGATCACGATAATTAAATAATGTTGAAAACACAGGAAATACTCGATTAAAAACTAATGTTTTTATTCCCATTTCATTCAGTGATACATTGTATTTATATGACATTCTATCTATACAACCGACATCATCATATAAAGGTCTTACTTCAACCCCATCATCAACCTTCTGTTTTAATATATCCAGCACCGAATTCCACATATGACCTTCTTCAATTATAAAAAATTCAATGAAAATAAATCTTTCTGCTTTCTTTAACTGACATATCAAACTCTCAAAAAATTCTTCTCCCATACCATAATATTCTGCTTTAGTATTGGTAAATATTGGTGTTCTTGATACCTTTTCCATATAATATGAATGGTTTGCAATTTCTTCGTTTTCTTTTTTAAGTTTACAATATGCAGAATTTTCTTTTCCTAAAGCGTTTCTTACAGCATATTCAGCCTTAGCATACCTAATTTTAAATTCTTTCGAATAATAAGCACGTCCATATAGTAAATAAAAAACGCCTCCAAACATAGGAAACATCAAAATTGGCACAATCCATGCCATTTTTGACGCAGGATTCATATTTTTACAAATAAGCACGCATACCACTATAAAACTAAAAAGAGAGAGAATTATTGAAATTTGAGCATAGTAAGTCCCAAGCCTTGTTAACTGTAGAGCTATAATAAAAAACTGTAACCCTACTAAAGTCAATGTAATAACTGTTCTTGTGAATATCTTACTCAATATCTTCTTCATAATTCTCTCTTCCTATTTCTAATTAACTATACCCATGATTTTAACAACTTTTATTTCATAGCTGCTACTTTTTCAAACTCTTCTGTAATTTCCTTCGATGGTTCCTTTGTCAAAAGGCTAACTACTATTATAGTAATTAATGCCACAACAAATGCTGGTAACAATTCATAAATTCCCCAAATTCCTCCAATTGGCTTAACAACAAATTTCCATATAAACACTGTTGCACCGCCTGCTATCATACCCGCAAGTGCTCCCTGCCAATTTGAACGTTTCCAGAATAATGCACAAAGCACTACTGGACCAAATGCGGCACCAAAACCAGCCCATGCAAATGAAACAATGTCAAATACTGAACTATCTGGATTTCGTGCAATAACCACACCAATTATCGCAATCACAAGAAGTGTAAATCTTGCAATATTCATATTAGCTTTTTCTGACAAATTCTTAAACATAACTTCTTTAACAATGTTCTGTGAAACACTAGATGACGCAGCTAAAAGTTGTGAATCCGCTGTTGACATTGTTGAAGCTAAAATACCTGCTAATATCACACCAGCAACAATCGCTGCAAAAAAGCCATTCTCACTAATAATCTTTGCTATCGCAATAATAATAGTTTCTGAATCTTTTAAATCTTCAAGTGTACCATTAGCTGTCATCGCATTTCCAATAACACCAATAAACACAGCTACTGCCATAGATATAACAACCCAAATTGAAGCTACTCTTCTTGAAATCTTAAGTTTTTTTACGTCATCAATAGCCATAAATCTAAGAAGAATATGTGGCATACCAAAATAACCAAGCCCCCAGGCAAGAAGTGAGGCTATTTTAAGCATACTATAATTGTCAGCTCCACCTGTTTTTACATTATGTATCTCTGATAATGAAAAATATCCTGCAATACCTTTTGCATTTTCAATTACTGCGAATACACCTCCAGCTTGAACAATTCCGTATACCATAACAACGCCAATTGCAATAGTCATAACAATGCTTTGCATAAAATCTGTTGTACTCGCCGCAAGGAATCCTCCAAGAGTTGTATATAACACAATAACTATTGCACTAATAAACATTGCAAAGAAATAATCAATATTAAACAACATTCCAAACAATTTACCACAAGCAGCAAATCCCGATGCTGTGTATGGTACAAAAAACACTATAATAACAAGTGCTGCAACCACCGATAAAATTCTTCTATTATCTCTAAATCTGTTTGAAAAAAAAGCTGGTAATGTACTTGAATTGTTACATTCATACGTATAATTTCTAAGTCTTTTAGCTACAACTAACCAGTTAATATATGTTCCTATTGCAAGACCAATAGCTGTCCACGCAGCCTCTGCAAGTCCTGTAAGATAAGCCACCCCTGGAAGTCCCATAAGCAACCAACTACTCATATCTGAAGCTTCTGCGCTCATCGCTGTGACATACGGTCCTAACTTTCGGCCTCCTAAATAAAAATCATCTGTGTTTTTATTTCTCTTACTGAATTTAAATCCAATAAACAATACTATTGCCATATAAATTACAATAGTTAACACTATTCCCACTGTCGAACTCATAATCTTGTGTTCCTTTCCATTACTTTCATTTGCATTTTAAGATAATATTTTACCATTTTTAGTACTTTTTTGCAATGACTATTCAACCGATTTCAATGATTCAGCCATATTAATCTTTTCGATTTTCTTACGCATTACTAAATCAACCACTTCAAAAAACACCAACACTGTCAACACTGTAAAAATAATGCTTTTCGCCGTAATAATAGGTTTTATAGAAACCATATCAACATTTATCTGTGCCAAAACAAAATCTAAAAATACAGTTCCAACTGGAAGTCCCACTAATATACCAATAAATGTCAATATTAAATTTTCTCTAAACACGTAAGCTCCAGTTTCACTTTTATAGAATCCAAGCACCTTAATTGTTGCAATCTCTCTTTGTCTTTCAGTAATGTTAATATTACTTAAATTGAATAATACAATAAATGCCAATGCGCCCGCACACACAATAACCAGTACAATTACGGCATTTAACATTTCCATCATATCTTCAACTCGTTCTCTCATTACACTGACAATATTTGTATTTAATATTCCAGGTGTTTCATCAATCTTTGTATAAACATCATATGGGTCAGCCCCATCTTCAATATTTGCATACAATGTATTTGGTACATATTCCTTTTTAAAAACCTCTTCGTAAGTAGAAGCTTTAATATATGCATAATGCCATACATAATTTTCATATATACCCGATACTTCAAGCACCACATCATCATTGTCAGAGGTCTTAAATGTAATTGAATCACCAACTTCAACATCTGCAATATCAGCGAGTTTATCACTTATTATAACTTCATATGCATATCTTGGATATTCAACGTCCTCTCCATCCATATGAAAATCTGCGAACTCACTTAATTCATAGCCTTCACTGACAACCAGATTGACCCCTCTTGTCAATCCGTCCTCTGATATATATTCTAAGGTCGTATTATATGATACGCCTGTCGCAGTTATTTTTTCATCAGATATTTTTTTTATTTCTTTAATCTTATCTTCAGTAACTTCATCTGCAAAAGTCATTCGTAAATCATAGGTTTCAATTTCATCATACTGAAAATTTGCAAGATTTGATATAGAATCATCTAATCCAAATCCAGCTAAGACAAGAACTGTACACCCTGCGATACCTATAATCATCATAAACATTCTTTTCTTAAATCTAAATATATTTCTTATAGTTACCTTGTGCAAAAATTTCAATTTTTTCCACATGAATCCAACATACTCAAGAAATACTCTCTTCCCTGCAGGTGGTGTTGCTGGTCTAATAAGTTCAGCAGGTGTACAGAATAATTTACTTTTACAAGCAAAATAAGTTGTTCCTACCGAACATGCTAATGATACTATTATTGAAATAACTAGTAATGTTACATCAAAATAAAACTCAATTTCAGCAAATCCATACATCATTCCATATGCAG
Source organism: Lachnospiraceae bacterium (assembly GCA_017935565.1). Classification (GTDB taxonomy): domain Bacteria; phylum Bacillota; class Clostridia; order Lachnospirales; family Lachnospiraceae; genus SVEL01. Next base: position 41,039 of record JAGBHK010000045.1, on the reverse strand, counting down.
CCCAAATTACTGCTGGAAAGACTTTTATACCTGCAAAATAACCTATTATACATCCGACAATAGCTGCTGTACCTGAATAAATGACATATTTACTCATAATTACACCACTACTATAACCCAATGCTCTAAATGAACCAATCTGAGTTCTTTCATCATCAATCATTCGCGTCATAGTCGTAGAACAAACTAATGCTGCAATCATAAAAAAGAACACTGGAAACACCTTAGCAATACCATCTACAATAGCTGAATCATTGTCAAAACTTAAGTAGCCTACATTTTCATTTCTAGTTGAGACATATGCAAGATTATCAAATTCACCTGATATATCCTCTTTTAATTCTTCTAAATAATCGTCATACTCCTCACTATATATCTCATATGAATTTTCTGAATATGTGTAAACTTCTTCATATGCTAAATATTCAAAACCATCCAACAAAATATATACAAATGCAGATAACTGGCCATTACCAACATTAGTAGTTCCTCTTTCCTGATTCAAATAGACAGGTGAATTTGCCACACCAACAATCTCATACTTATCTGATTTAAATGCGTTCTTCGTTTCATCACTATTCACATCAGATATTTCAATGTACTTTCCTATATCATCCTCGTCAAAATATCTTGCATCAACCACACATTCATTTGATTTTTCAGCCATTCTACCAGCCTTTAAACTCAACAAATTTATATTATTTGTTATGGAATGTGCTCTAAAAATAGATCTTTCATTTTCTTCATTTACATAAATAAAATCTTCGTATACGGCGCCTTCAGCGTAATCTATATACTCAAGTTTTTCTATTTCTTCAATATTCTCATCAGTAAATCCCATGTATGACAATAATTTCAAATCAAATAATATATTTTCATCAATATAGTCTTCTCCTGTCGCTACCATAGCATTTCTGCAAACTTTTAACCCTGAGAAAAAGCCCACTCCCAGCGCAATTATACAAAGAATTGCCAGGTATCTTCCTAAACTATTTTTAATTGTTCTAATAGTTGTTTTTAAAAATGTTTTATTCATATTTCTCTACCATTCAATATTTTCTACAGGCACAATATTTTCATTCTTCTTAACAGATGAAATCTGGCCATTTTTCACCTTAATAACTCTATCCGCCATTGCAGTAAGAGCTGAATTATGTGTAATAATCAACACAGTCATTCCTTTTTCTCTGCTACAATCCTGCAATAATTTAAGCACTGCCTTTCCTGTTTCATAATCGAGTGCTCCTGTCGGTTCATCACAAAGCAACAATTTAGGATTCTTCGCCAATGCTCTTGCTATAGATACCCTCTGCTGTTCTCCTCCTGACAACTGCGCAGGAAAATTACTCATTCTATTTTCCAAACCAACTTCTTTTAAGATTTGTTCTGAATCCAATGGATCTTTCGAAAGTTGAGATGCAATCTCTACATTTTCAAGAGCTGTAAGATTTGGTATCAAATTATAAAATTGAAATACGAAGCCTATATCATGTCTTCTGTAATTCTCCATTTGTCTTCTATTTAAATTGCTTATATTCTTTCCATCAAGCATAATTTCTCCAGAAGTAGCATTATCCATTCCACCTAAAACATTTAACAATGTAGTCTTACCTGCTCCCGACTGGCCTACTATAACACATATCTCACCTTTTTCTATCTCAAAAGAAACATCTTTCAATGCTTCAACCTTAACATCTCCCGAATCATATGTTTTACATATGTTTTTAAACTGAACATATCCCATAAAAGAACTCCTTTCTTTTGTCATTATAATACTTTAAATTTAAATATAACACAGGAAAAAAATCAGTGCAAGCACTGATTGACCCGGGCGATTTCTTCACTGTACCGTCTTCCACTTGAAACAAAAAAACTCATCCTAAATGGATGAGGGTGTTTATCCTGAAATCGAGACGGGGAGTCGAACAAGCTGCCGCTTCGCTTGCAGCTGTCAATCAGTGCAAGCACTGATTGACCCGGGCGATTTCTTCTCTATACAATCTTGTACTCGAATAAAAAATCCTGTCCAAAGGACAGGATTTCTTATTCAAGCGCGAGACGGGGATCGAACCCGCGACCCCCTCCTTGGCAAGGAGGTGCTCCACCGCTGAGCCACTCGCGCATATGTTTTTTCAACGCTTAGGTATAATATCATAAATACCGAATAGTGTCAACCCTTTTTTTATTTTTTTATTTCTATCTTTTTAATATATTATATGATATAATATATTAAAATATGATCGTGTATTGAAGTTATGCTTCAGAATGGAGGAAAATATGCATATTAGAGATTTTTTTGATTTAAAGTTACTAGACAATCTTATGAAAGATTGGTCTCTCGCAACAGGTATGGCTACTATTGCTGTTGATAATGAAGGCAACTACATTACAAGTGAAATAGGCTTTACAGATTTCTGTATGAAATATACCAGAGGTTCTGCCGAAGGTCTGAAAAGATGTGTTAAATGCGATAATGAATGTACTGGCACCTATTTTTGTCACGCAGGACTTATGGACTTTAGTGTAGATATAATGGTTGGTGATAACTATTTAGGAAAGATCATCGGTGGTCAAGTATTACCTTGCGAACCAGATGAAGAAAAGTTTAGAGAACTCGCATTAACTTTTGATGTAGACCCGGATGAATATGTAGAAGCATTGAGACAGATTCCAATCAAATCAGAAGAAAGCATTCGTGCTTCTGCCAAATTATTAGGTGACATTGTAAATATGCTTGTAAATTTTGAGTATTCAAAATCAAAAGATACTTCAGCCTTATCAAACTTTACATCTCAATTAGATAAAGCTATTGCTTGTATCGAAGATATTAATGATAAATGCGCAAGTTTAAACAAAATAGAAAATAACCAAAAGATTCTTGCTCTTAATGCTTCTATTGAAGCTGCCAGAGCCGGTGATGCCGGTAGAGGTTTTGCCATTGTTGCCTCTAAAGTTGGTGATTTAGCTGGAAATTCTGGTACAATCAACAATTCAATCAAAGCATCCGTTGATTCTTTAGAGAAAGTTTTAAAAAATATGGAAGATATCATAAATTAATATGTACCCCCTAAAAAAGGTGTTGCCACAATTGTGGCAACACCTTTTAACTATGTATTACACTATTCGTTTTTAGCAATTTCTGTTACTGACTGTACAAGTCCTGCAACTCCCTGAATCTCTGAAGGGATAATAATCTTTGTAGCCTTACCGTCTGCTGCTTTAGCAAATGCTTCAAGACTCTTTAACTTGATAACTGCTTCATCTGCACCTGCTTCTTTAATGAATCTAATACCATCTGCATTAGCTTTCTGAATAGCAAGAATTGCTTCAGCCTGACCTTCTGCTTCCTTAATCATAGCTTCTCTCTTAGCTTCTGCTCTAAGAATAGCTGCCTGCTTTTCAGCTTCAGCATCAAGAATAGCTGATTCTTTCTTACCTTCTGCAACAAGGATTGTAGATTTCTTTTCACCTTCTGCAATAAGGATAGCCTCTCTTCTTTCACGTTCAGCCTTCATCTGCTTTTCCATCGCATCCTGAATAGCTGCTGGTGGAATAATGTTCTTAAGTTCAACTCTGTTAACCTTAATTCCCCAAGGGTCTGTAGCAATATCGAGAGATGCTCTCATCTTTGTGTTAATAACTTCTCTTGATGTAAGTGTTTCATCAAGTTCCAAATCACCAATAATATTTCTAAGAGTTGTTGCTGTAAGGTTTTCAATAGCCATAATTGGATTTTCAACACCATAAGCAAAAAGCTTTGGATCTGTAATCTGGAAGAACACAACTGTGTCAATTCTCATTGTAACATTATCCTTTGTAATAACTGGCTGTGGAGCAAAATCAACAACCTGTTCCTTCAAAATAACTCTTCTTGCAACTTTGTCAATAAGTGGTAACTTCAAATGAACACCAACGCCCCATGTTGCCTGATATCCACCTAAACGTTCAACTACAAATGCCTCTGCCTGTGGCACAATCTTGATACATGATACGATAATGCAAAAAATCACTATCAATAAGATAATAAATACAAATTCCATTTTTTCTAATACCTCTTTCTTATTTTTTTACTATTACTTTAACTCCTTCGACCTTAACAACCTGCACAATATCACCAACAGCATATTCAACGCCATTTTCACTTTTTGCAGACCATTCGAGCCCGTTTATTACAACAGTCCCCTTATTTTCTACATTGTTTATGGTCTCTGTTACTTTTGCTTTTTCTCCAATTACGCTTTCATAATTGGTCTTTTCTCTAGTTTTAAGCAAGTGTTTTGATAATATCGGTTTCGTAAAAATTGTAAATAGAATTCCAGAAATAGCGAAAACTACTATTTCAACAAGAATACCCAACTTAAAGAACGATACAATCAAGGCTAACAATGCGCCTGCAGCAAACCAAATACTTGTCAACGCAACTGTAGCAGCTTCTGCTATCAAAAAGAACAGAAAAAGACAAAGCCATAGAATCATATTGTTATTCATATTCGCACCTCCATTATTAAAATGATATTACTACTTTACAACAAAATGCATTTTTTTTCAACAGTTTTATCCCTTTAATTCGACACTATGTTTTTCCAATTTTATTTTGACAATCAATAGACATATATTTATAATAAAAAAGAAAAGGAGATTTACAATGTTTAGAATTGAAAGTTTTTGTGAAGCGGATGATAAAACAATACAAAAAGCATATAAATTTATATCTTCTACCACTTTTAACAATGGTATAAGTTTTTTGGATTATGATGACAATTATTTTGAAGATTTTACTTGGCTGTATTTTCTTTATGAAAATAACAGTCTTGTTTCCGTTCTTTCAATATTTTTACCTGATTCAGCATCTTGTGAATTATATTTTCATGTGTGCGATTGTAAAAAACATAAATCTCGGGATTATTTTTCATTTATGTATACATATGTATGTGAAGAATTAAATAAATTTGAAATAAACAATAGATACCTTTTGTGGAATTCTGGTGAAATTACAAATTTTGAAACATTTGCTATTGAAAACATAAAATACAATCATAGTGAATGTCTTATGAAATTTGATTTAGATTATTCCATTTCCCTAAATAATATTAGGTCATCGCATATTATTAGCGAAACTGAAAATGGTTTATTAATAAAATCCTTCTACAAAGGTCAAAACATTGGTGTATGCAATGTTGAACTATCAGGCGACTACGCACTAATATATGGTGTAGAAATAAATTCATCTATGAGAGGTTTAGGTTTCGGACGTGAAACTTTACTCACAACCCTTAACTTTCTAAAAGAAAATCATTATACTGATATTTTATTACACGTAAATAGTGCGAACACAGCAGCTTACGCGCTATATTCGCACCATGGATTTAACATTATTCAAAAAATAGATTATTGGAAATTAATTTAACCATTCAAAATCTTTCCAATATGAGAAATATACTTTACCAAGAATCTTATCCTTGTGTACATATATTATGTTCTCATCCTCATACAAATCAGGATTTGATTTAACAATAAACTGCCAATCTCTCGAATCCGATGAACTATTTCTATTATCACCCATCATAAGATATCTGTCCTTTGGCACTTCAAACTTAATTCCATCATTCTTATGAACCCATTCATCCTTAAGATATTCTTCTTCGAGTTCTTCAACGATAACCTCTCCAGTTTCAGTATCCGTAATTTTTATCTTACCAGCATTAATCTCAACTGTTTCACCTGGCAAACCAATGATTCTCTTAACATAATTTTTAGACTCATCCAAAGGATACTTAAACACAACAATATCTCCTCTTTCAGGATCACTAAACAAATATGATAATCTCAAACCTATGAGCCTATCACCAGTCATAATGGTATTCTCCATAGAGCCACTAGGAACTGTAGCATTTATTATAATAAACGAATTAATAACAAAAGCTGCCACTACAGCAATTACAATCATCTTAACATAACTTAAAATTTCCGCCTTGACATCAACTTTTTTTAGCGGTTTATCAAAATCAAGTTTGTCATTACTATTATCTGCTTTTACCTTATCAATATCATAATCGATAAACTCGATATCATTCTCCTCATTTGCCACATTAACAGTTTCATTATCTATATTATCATTAGTAGTTGTATACTCTTTATTATCTGACATTTATGTTCCTCCATCTCTATATGATTCAACTCACATACCTTTTATATTCTAACACAAAACTTGAATGTTAGCAAATGGTATTTCCCTCATATCTGGTCCAATATAGAAACTTGTGTGAGGAGGTTGGTTATATGCCGTATTTTGCCAAGCTATACCCAATCTATAGACATAGTCATGCATAAATGTATAAAATCTATGCTTCGTCAAATCTGTTGTGGTATAAATTCTAAGAAAAGTACTATCTTTTCCTCTAAATATTACGTCCTCTCTCCAATCTCCAAATATGCTTGCCTGAAGACATGGATTTCCTTTTGTTCCATTATTTGACAATACACCTTCTGTACACATTACAATATCCAGTTTCTCATTTTCATAATCCCATTTATATATTTTAGGAATTCCAACATTCGTTTCATAACCAAACCAATCATGGTCCAGCAATTCTCGAAGCAAATCTCCATCCCACCAAATCGCAAAATTGGCTGACTTCGGTGGAACTTTTGAAATAACAGAACCATCTGCATAATTATACAAACCGCCTACATATGCCCACATTTGATTTCCTTTATACCTAGGGTCAATTTTAGCCGTAATACCTCTTGTTGTATCTCTTCCCGTAAATTCACCAAAGGTAATTTCACCAGTTCCAGCATTTCTAGCCTCAATGCCATAAGGGCAATCACTATCTTCGTGGATACCAAAATAATCAAAGCCTTTAGAATCCGGTGTGAATCTCCCCAAATGCATAGCATCACCATGACCTAAACCAGTGCTATATAATGGTGTTCCATCGTGGTCTATAACACAGGCACCATATACAATTTCATCGCAACCATCTCCGTCAACATCTGCAACGGCAAGATTATGAAAGCCCTGATTAGTATAATTAATATTATTATCCTTATCCGCTCTAAACTTCCACTTTTTCTTCAATTTTTTATCTGCGGTAACATCATATGCAACAAGATTTGTAGGTCTGCCTCTATCATAATATCCGCGACACATAATAGCACTTGGATGCACACCATCAAGATACGCAACACAAGCTAAAAACCTATCAACTCTATTGCCCCAAGAGTCACCCCATTCTGCAACATTTCCTCGAACCGGGTCATATTCAACCGTATCTAGAACAGCACCATCAATACCTCTAAACAAAGACAAATATTCTGGTCCCTCAATAATATAACCATCTTTATTTCTGTAATCTTTACTACAATCTCCGATAACATTTCCTAGTCCGTCCACAGTACCGTCCGCTGTCTTCATAATAATTTCAGCTTTACCATCACAATCAAAATCATACACCATAAACTGAGTATAATGAGCTCCGCCACGTATATTATTTCCAAGGTTTATTCTAAATAATTTAGTGCCATTAAGTTTATATCCATCAATATATACGGGTCCCGGAAATCCCTTATGAGCATTGTCCTTTCCGTTACAATCCCACTTTAATACAATTTCATATTCACCATCGCCATCCAAATCTGCTACAGATGCATCATTGGCGGTGTATTCGTATGTTTTTCCATCAGGTGCTGTGAAATTTTTAGGCTTATCAATTTTAATATCTAAATAATTATCAGCCCATACAGATGCATAATATCCCTCTTTTTCCTCAACACCATCTATAACCATCTTTACACATATTTTGTCATCTACTGGTATTCTTTCTTTTACAAGATAATTTGTAGCACCAGTAATAAGTTCTTCATTTAGTTTTCGGCCATTGTAATACAAATTAAATGCAGCGCCTTTTTCATACTCATCAGCGCACAATCTGAAACTTACAAAAACACCCTCTTTTACTCTAACAGCAATGGCTCCTCTATCAAGTTTTTCCATTATTCTCTTTCTCAAGGGCGCTGTTATGGTTGACATAACAGAGTTTTTTTTTGAGACACCTCCTAAGCAAATTGCTTCCACATAATATGTAAATTCAACGTCTGTATATACATTATTATCTGTAAATACAATTTTTCCATCTTCAACACATACTTCATTTGCCACTCTACTACTTCCAACTATTTCAGGATTTTCTTTAATAATTGGTTGACCTTTTCTAATCTCAATAATATCTAATAATCTAGCATTTCCAAGACTTGGTTTCTTATAAATTCTATAGTACACATGGTTTTCGTTATATAAAAACGACAACGAAATCTTATCATTTTCCTGATTTTCAATGATAAGATCCTCAACCTCAAATACTGGTTTTGTCTTGTCTTCTACAGATATAGTTATTCTTTCAGAGCGTTCTCCATCAAATTTCAGTGGGTCAACCACTCTTATCTGATACTCATAAGTTTCTCCTAATACTGCATCCTCGTCAATATATCCTGTCCCATGTGCTTTTAACTCCTTTGGCGGAATTTCTGTTCCTGGAAAATGCTTCGTTATCATACATTTTTCACTTTCAGTGTGCCATACTAATTCTACGTAAGCATATGCCTTACCAAAAATCATTTTCACATCAGACGCACCATGCAACGTTGGAACTTCTGTTATTTTTTCACCAATATCAATTCGCTGGACACATACATACTTTCCCGAAAATGAAATGTATATATATTCATCCTCACAGTTAACCTTATAGACCTTTTCGCAAATACTTCTATCATAAATCCACAATGGTTCCTGTTTTTCGCCATTGATTTCCACGTGCAAATTCACATCTCCATCATCATTTTCGTCGCCCGCAGCAACTCTTAAGTTATATTCTCCTGACTTTCCAACAAAAATCTTATAACTATTTTCTCCTAATATTTCAACATTTTCTTTATCAATTAACTCATTGTTACTAAAATTAATTATCATATTTTTCTACAAGCCTCCCTAAGCCACTGCTTTTCCTCATCATTTAAGTATGCACTAATAGTCTCATAAACATTTTGGTGATAATCATTTAACAATTTCTTTTCTTTTTCACTAAGCATTTCTACATCAATAGCATCCAAATCAAAAGGCACCATTGTATAAGTTTCAAATTCCATGAACTGTCCATATTCTGTCTTTTCAGTTTCTTTGCACATAATAAGATTTTCAAGACGTATTCCGTAATTACCTTCTTCGTAATAGCCTGGTTCATTTGAAGTTAACATACCTTCTTCAAAAATCACATTGTCATTGCCTCTAAAACGAATACTGTTTGGTCCTTCATGAACATTTAAGAAATAGCCTACGCCATGACCTGTCCCATGATTATAATCAAGTCCCATTTCCCAAAGAGCCATTCTTGCCAAAACATCCAAATTAATGCCCCTAACATTCTTTGGAAATTTAATACTTCCAAGATTTAAATTGCCTTTCAAAACTGCAGTATAATGTTTCTTCATTTCTTCAGTAGCAGTTCCAACAATTATTGTTCTAGTAATATCTGTTGTTCCAAGTAAATACTGACCGCCTGTATCAAACAAAAGAAATGTATCTTTTAAAACCGGACTACATTCACCTTTTTTTGCCTCATAGTGGCACATTGCACCATTTGGTCCACTGGCAACAATAGGTTCAAAACTTTCGCCCATATATCCTTCATTCATTGCCCTGTATTTTGCAATAAGTTCACCTAATTCATACTCATCTTCTAAAATGGTTTCCCCTTTACTTTTTACATAATACATAAAACGTGAAACTGCAATACCATCAAAAATATGAGCCTTTCTAATGTTTTCCATTTCGATTGGATTTTTAATTGCCTTCATTTTAGTAATCGGACTAGGTTCTATTTTAACATTGACTATATCTGCCAATGTTTTACCTATAGTATAGTTCGTTTTCGAATCATCTACCAATACCGTACCATTTGAATCAATGTTTCTAAACGTCTTAATATCCTCATAAAAATCATTATATTCTTTAACTGTAATACCACCAAGTTGTGAGATTAATTCATTATCAATGGCCTCTTTAGAAACATAGAGAAAAACCTTATCTAAAGTTACAATTAAATATGACATAACAACAGGATTATACTTTACATCATTTCCGCGAATATTTAATAGCCAACAAATATCGTCTAACGCAGAACAAACCATTGATGTACAATTATTTTCCATTATTGATTTTCTAAGTCTTTCAATTTTACTTTCTCTTGTTTCGCCAGCATATTTAACATCTAAATCATATGCTTTTTCGCATGGCATACTAGGTCTATTTTCCCAAACATCATTGGAAAAGTCCACATCATAAACGAGACTAATACCCTTACTATCAAGTTTTTCTACGAGATTAATACCTGCTTTGTAACTTAATGTTCTACCATCAACAAAAACCTTATCAGAAGATGATAAATTATTTAACAAAAACTCTTCTACAGTTTCAGTTCCTTCCGTTCCCATTTTGTACAAATCAATACCAGTTCCCATAAGCTGCTTATCTGCCTGTATAAAATATCTTCCATCAGTCCACAACCCCGCTTTATCCTTTGTAATCACCAAAGTTCCAGCGGAACCTGTAAAACCAGATATATATGCTCTAAACTTAAAAAAATCATTTACATATTCTGAATTATGATAATCATCACTTAAAACAACATAAGCTGCCGCATTTTTTTCTTTCATTATCTGTCTAATTTTGTCTAATATCATACTATTCTCCATTCCGAAGCGTAGCGTAGGAATCGCGCAACAGAAATTCGCGTATGCGATTTCTGTTGTCGCATCAAGGCTTCTTTGTGACGCTTCGGCACAAAAAGCCGTGTGAAAAATCAGCACATCAGTGTGATTTTTCACACTAATCTCCATTCTATTCACAATGCCACAAAAGGCTGCTGCAATTGTTTGCACCAGCCTTTGTATCTTATTCTTAAATCAAAAAGTCTTTGATTTTTTTACTTCTAACAGGGTTTCTTAATTTACGCAAAGCTTTTGCCTCAATCTGTCTAATACGCTCACGTGTTACATTGAATTCTTTTCCTACTTCTTCCAATGTTCTTGGATGACCGTCTTCTAAACCAAATCTTAATATAATTACCTGTTTTTCTCTGTCTTTTAAATCTTCAAGTAATATGTCAATATGCTCTCTAAGCATTACAGACTCAATATTTTGCTCAGGTGTAACTGTATTATTATCTGCAACAAAATCACCTAAGTTTGAATCATCCTCCTCACCAATAGGAGTCTCAAGCGAAGCTGGTTCTCTTGCAATCTGCATAATTTCCAAAACCTTTTCCTCTGTCATTCCAAGAGCATCTGCCAATTCTTTTGTTGTAGGTTCATAACCTAAATCAAGAGTAAGCTTTCTTTGCATCTTTGACATTCTATTAATAGTTTCAACCATATGAACAGGTACACGAATAGTTCTAGCCTGGTCAGCCAATGCTCTTGTAACTGACTGTCTAATCCACCATGTAGCATAAGTACTAAGTTTAAATCCCTTTTCAGAATCAAACTTTTCTACGCCTTTTATAAGACCCAAATTTCCTTCCTGAACTAAATCAAGGAAACTCATTCCTCTACCTGTGTATCTTTTTGCAATACTTACAACCAAACGTAAGTTAGCTTCGATAAGACGTTCCTTTGCAGCAACATCTCCTTCCGCTTTTCTTTTTGCAAGTTTCAACTCTTCTTCCGCTGTCAAAAGAGGTACAGTACCAATTTCTTTTAAGTACATTCTAACCGGGTCTTCTGTTCCTATACCTTCAAGTAAGTCAATAGCATCTAAATCTATATTTTCTTCCAATTCAAAATCTTCTTCTGTTGGCTCTAACAACAAATCTTCGTCAATAGAATCATCTGCTAAAATTGTCAAAACATCAATCTTATTATCTTCAAGATACTGATAAACTGCTTCCATCTGTTCAGTTGTCATCTCGTACCCTTTAAAGAAACTATCAACATCTGATACTTCAAGTACACCTTTTTTCTGGTTACCTAATTCAACAAGTTGTTTAAGACATTCCAAAAATTTTTCTTCGTTCATAAAGATATCCTTCCTTTTTCCCTTGTGTAACTACCCAACTTTACCCTTATGCTTTCTTTTTCTTTAAACCTGACATAATCTTGACAGCTTTTTTGTGATTGTTTATCTTAACTCGTTTGTGAGAACCACCACTTTCACCATCAAGTACCCAAGCTACAGGTTCTTTTGAACTTATAGTCAATGATGAAGTCTTAAAGCGATATACATATTCGCTCTTTTTCTTAGTATTAATCATTGCTTCTAATACACTTTCCAATGAAACAGCGTTCTTTACTTCCTTAACCAATGTTACCTCGAAAAGACCATCATTAAGTACAACATTATTTCCTGTAATATTAGCAAAACCACCAACTGATTTAGTATTAGTTATCATACCATAAATAAAATTATCCTCAATCACTTTACCATCAAAGCGGAATTTCATATGATATGATTTTGTAATCTCACCAATATTTTTCACACCCTCAATAACATATGCTGTATGACCAAGGGCATTTTTCAATGTCTGCGATGTTTGATACGATACTGATGTAAATATACCAAATGCCGCAATGTATATGAAGTTTCTTGACTCATTAAAACTGCCTACGTCAACACTAATAGGTGTACCCTTAACAGCAACTTTCATACTGTTCGTAATTTCTTTTGGCAGTTTAATGCTCGCAGCAAAATCATTAGTAGAACCTGATGGAATATAACCAATTATCGGGTCCTTGTCAATGTCCATAACACCTGAAATAACTTCATTCAGCGTTCCATCACCACCACTACAAACGATAAGATCGTATTTCTTTCCCAGCTCGTTAACTTTACGTCTGGCGTCACCCATTGACTGTGTTGGATACGCTTCTACTCTATAACCTTCTTTTACAAAGGTGTCTATAACATCGGCAAGATAAGTTCTCATCTTAGCTTTACCTGATTTTGCGTTGTAAATAAATAATAACTTCTTTTTCATTCCAATAACCTTTCCTTAAAAACTAAACAATTTCAGAAAAAATCTTATCAATCTGCTTCATCTGTTCACTTATTTTTACTCTGTTAGGACAGGCTTTCTCACAAGTCTTACACCCACTGCACTGATTTGCTTTAATTTTATTAGTCGAATAAAGTTTTAGAGCTTCCTCTTTTCCTTTAATCGCCAGCTGATTGTATGCATCAAAAACTCTTGGAATATTTATTCCTCTAGGGCATGGCATACAATATGAACATTTATTACAATTAACCAACGGTATTGTATCATAAATCTCTTTTGCCGTTAAGAACATAGCCTCTTCTTTCGGGAATAACATCCCCGTATAAGACCTATTAGCATATATAATATTTTCCTGTAGGTGTTCTAAATTGTTAACTCCCGTCAAAGCGACGCTTACAGCCACCTTATCCCATACGTAGTCGTAAGCCCACTCAACCGCGGATTTCATATCCCATAATGTATTCGCCACATTAACAGGTGGATTAGCTAATTTACCTTCAGCCAACACTTCCATAACAACTATCCCTATCCCCTTTGAATAGGCCAATTGCATACCTTCAAATGTAGCTTCTTTATCATAATTAAGATAATTCATCTGAATCTGACAAAAATCCCAATCATATATCCTAAGAGCAGTTTCAAACATGTCATAATTGTCATGATATGAAAATCCAACAAATCTTATTTTACCAGATTTCTTCGCTTCATCCATCTTATCTAATAGACGATACGTCAACACAACATCATTCCAATTAATCGAATTCATCGAATGGAACATATAAAAATCTATATAATCCACCTGAAGTCGTTCTAACTGTTCATCTAGAATCCTATCAAAATCCTCTGGACTTTTTATAAGCCAAAGTGGACATTTTGTAGCAATATATACCTTTTCTCTATAACCATTCATAAGAGCGCTACCAAGCATTTTTTCAGCCTCGCCATCATAGTACGAATATGCTGAATCTATGTAATTGATACCACTATCTATAGCTTTTCTAATAATTTCAGTTGATTTATCTTTATCAACAGATATTCTGCCGTTACCATCAATAGTTGTAGGAAGTCTCTTAGTCCCAATTCCTAATGATGAAATGCTAATACCTGTTTTACCGAAGTTTCTATATTGCATTAATCAAAACACCCTATCTTTTTTTCTACTTACCACAGCAGAATTTGTACTTCTTACCTGAACCACATGGACATGGTTCATTTCTACCAATCTTCTTATCCTTTACAACTGTATGTGAACTCTTCTGTTCTTTGTAAAGTTCTTTTCTTCTATTTTCATCAGGAATAAGTGAATTCCAAGCATCTAATGTGTATAACCATTCAGCTTTAGCTTCAACCATATTCTTGTAAAGAAGTTCGATATCATATCCTAAATTTACTTCTGTATCTTCTGTCATCTCTTCAATAGGATTAGGATTCTTTAATGAATCATTAATACCATCAAGGAAACCAACCATAATAAGTAATTCAACATTATATTTTGATGCGAGTTCTTTAACTGTACCTGTAACAACTGTATCAGGTGTAGCTAAAATCTGCTCATAAATTCCTTTTTCTAAATTAAAGTAATTAGCCCAAAACATGTCGCTTTCTCTCTGAGTTTTCTGAGAAGCATAAGCTAAACCTCTCCATGTCTCAAGCAATGTGTATTCTTTTTCATTCTGATTTTCCATCATTATCCTCCATTCCGATAATTCATTGTGTCAAATTTTGTCAATCAATACATAATTATATCACATTTTATCGTCATTGACTAGTGTTATTTTTTATGTTATCATACAATTATATATTTAGAAAGGGACAAACATATGAAAAACATAAAACGTATTTTAGCAATTATTACGATAATTATTTTAGTAGCATTATATATAATAACATTAGTTGCAGCGATTATTGGTAGCGAGGCAAGTAATACCTTGTTTATTGCATCACTCATTACTTCTGTACTATTTCCAATTATGTTATTTGTTTTCTTTGCAACTGCAGACTTTTTAAAGTCTTATGCTGAAAAGAAAGCAAAACAAATTGCCGAAAGTGATGATTCTACAAAATAATATTTACCGTTGCGCTCGTACCGAGTCTATCGGCACCTGCGTCAACCATAAGTTTTGCTGTTGCCGCATCTCTGATGCCACCAGAAGCCTTAACTTTACATACAGCACCCACTGTTTTTCTCATAAGAGCAACATCTTCTTTTGTAGCTCCACCTGTTGAAAAACCAGTTGATGTTTTAACAAAGTCTGCATTAGCCTTCATCGAAAGTTCGCAGGCTTTTTCTTTTTGTTCATCTGTCAAAAGACAAGTTTCAATAATAACCTTTAATGTAATGTCTCCACATGCTTCTTTGACTTTTCTAATGTCATTTTCAACATATTCATAATCGCCATCCTTAATAGCGCCAACATTGATAACCATATCAATCTCTGTTGCACCATCGTTTATGGCTGCTTTAGTTTCAAAAACTTTTACTTCTGTAGACACTGCTCCTAAAGGAAATCCTACTACTGTACACACCTTTACATCCGAACCCTTAAGCATATCTGCAACCATTTTTGTTCTGTACTGATTCACACATACAGATGCAAAATCGTACTGTAAAGCTTCTTTACAAATTTTTTCTACAGCTTCTTTTGAAGCATCTGGTTTTAAAATAGTGTGGTCAAACAATTTACTATTCAACATATTTTACCTCCATATAACTATATTACTTTTTTGCAACTAAAGGCTTCTGTTACCGCTGTAACAAAAGCCTTTGTAATCATAATTTTTACAAAAGAACAATCTTTTATCGATATATAATATCCTCTCTTCTTGGTCCATTTGAAACCATTGTAATCTTAACACCTATTTCCTTTTCAATGAACTCAATGTATTTTCTACAATTTTCTGGAAGTTTGTCATATTCTCTAATTTCGCTTACATCTTCCTTCCATCCCGGAAGAACTTCGTATACTGGTTTAGCCTTTGCAAGTTTTGTAGTATTAGGGAATTCTTTTGTAACTACGCCATCAATTTCATAGCCAACACATACCGGAAGTTCATCAAGATATCCAAGTACATCAATAACTGTAAGTGCAACCTCTGTGGCACCTTGCATCTTAACGCCATATCTAGAAGCAACACAATCAAACCATCCCATTCTTCTTGGACGACCTGTTGTTGCACCGAACTCGCCGCCGTCACCACCACGTTTTCTAAGTTCGTCTGCTTCTTCACCAAAAATTTCACTTACAAATGCACCAGCACCTACTGCACTTGAATACGCCTTACAAACAGCAATAATATCTTTAATCTCGTATGGAGGTATTCCTGCACCTACCGCACCGTATCCTGCAAGCGTAGATGATGATGTAACCATAGGATAGATACCAAAATCTGTATCTTTTAGTGTACCGAGCTGTCCTTCAAGAAGAACTGTTTTATCTGCTTCCAATGCTTCACGAATAATTACCGCTGTATCCGCAACATATGGAGCAATCATATCTCTATAGTTATGCAATGTTTCTAACAACTCATTCTTATCGATAGGAGCCTTGTGATATAAGTGCTGTAAGAGAATATTCTTTAATTCACATACTCTTTCAACCTTTTCAACAAGAACTTCTTCATCAAAAAGTTCCGAAACCTGAAATCCAATCTTTGAATATTTATCTGAATAAAAAGGAGCAATTCCTGACTTTGTTGAGCCAAAAGCCTTTCCGCCAAGTCTTTCTTCTTCACATGCGTCAAAAAGCTGATGGTATGGCATAACAATCTGCGCCCTATCTGACACTAAAATCTTTGGCATTGGTACGCCTTTTGATACGATATCATTAATTTCTTTAATCAAATCAGGTATGTTTAAAGCAACACCATTACCAATAATACTTGTAGTATGATCATAGAACACTCCTGATGGAAGTATATGCAATGCAAATTTACCATAACTATTCTTAATAGTATGCCCCGCATTACTTCCTCCTTGAAATCTTACGATAATGTCAGCTTTTTCGCCAAGCATATCAACGATTTTACCTTTACCTTCGTCACCCCAGTTGGCTCCAACTACAGCTTTTACCATTGAATATTCCTCCTATTACATTTTATATCTCATTACCGTAGAAGTGTACCATAGGCAACACTAGAAGTAAAGAAAATGTTTTTATTTGCATTTTATTTTTTTTGATGTATAATAAAGATATAGATAACGTGTAAATTGCAATTGTAACCAAAAACAATGTATCCAAGAAGAGAGCTTTCGGGCGGCTCTCTTCGGAACGGAGGTTTGTATGAACTTTTTTAAATCCGACATATCGCTGATACAAGCCGAAAAACAATTAGAGGACTATATTCTAAATTATCCATCTTCGGAATTTCATTTTAAAAATATACCTTTAACAGAGGACGACAAGATTTTAGTTAGCAGACTAATTAGAGATTATTCGAAGGGCGTATATAGTTTTGATGATTATGATGATGTATTACTTTTATTTATTGTAGACGGCTACATATTATCTCAAACACTCGATTTAGCAGGCGTAATAACAACTTTATTTTTTAAAAATTCTAGTCACATACCTCAACATCACATAAGACATCTAGTTTATATGCTAGTTAATGTCTTTATTGAATTTGGTATTTCGACTTTTGGTATGAAATGTAACTCATTAGAAGATATTATAAAAATTATTCAAAAGCATACAGAGATATAAATTTTTATAATCCTTATAATACAATAGAGGTTTCGTTCTTAGCATTCTAAAACAAAACCTCTATTTCTTTACGCCTTTATCCTACCTTTTATTATTTCTATAACTTCATCTGCATATTCCTTAACGATTTCATTATGCGAAACTACAACAACGACCTTCCCACTTTCCGCTAATTCTTTCAACGTCTTGAATATAATAATTTCATTATCTTCGTCTAAGTTCCCTGTAGGTTCATCTGCAAGAATTATATCCGGATCATTTGCTAATGCTCTTGCAATAGCAACTCTTTGTTGTTCTCCGCCTGACATCTGTGACTTTAAATGTTTCATTCTTTCTTCTAGACCGAATTTTTTTAATAAACATTCCGCTTTTTTTCTTCGTTCTTTCGGTTCAATCTCATGATTAATCTTCATAGGTACCATCACATTTTCAACTGCATCCAAATACGGATTTAAATAAAAGTTTTGAAATATGTAACCAATATTCTTTGCACGCAAATCACAAAGTTCCTTTTCACCATACCCTTCAAGTTTGTTTCCAAGTATTTCTATAGTACCATAACTGGCCTTTTCCAATGTTCCTATAATATTTAGCAAGGTGGATTTTCCCGAGCCAGATGGTCCCATAATTCCATACATTTTACCTGACTCCAATTCCAAATTCACACCTTTCAATACGTCTCCTGTATTTTTATAATTTTTTCCAATATCAGTTAATTTTAAAACTATCATTATGCCACTCCTTCTCCTAACATATAGCGAACACCTTTTTTTAAACTGCGTTCCAAAAAAAACTTGGTATGTATAATTGCCACCAACATCATAGTTATTGCACATAAAACATAAGATAATATATCCATCCAAATTGTATCATTAATCATAGTCAACATAAATGAGAGCATTTCATCTTTCGACAACTTATTCCATATAACAGTGGACAATACCACTGAAACTGGCAAAGCAATCACCATATCTGTTATTACATCAATCATACAGATTCCCAATAATCTGTTCTTATTATATCCTAGTACTCTAAACATTCCAATTTCACTTAAATTATGCTTAAGTTGTAAATTTCTAACCAATATTATTGTCAACGAACTAAAGAAAAAAATCACAAACATAACTATTATTATTGTTTCCATAACTAATTCTGTCTGCTTAATAAGAAAAGCATCTTCCGTTATTTGTACTTTTTTCATATTATCAAACCAATCCGTTCGTTTTGCTGTTAGAACTTTTAATAACATATTTATCGACATTTCAGCAAATATCAAATTAATAATCCAAAACAATAAGCTTAATACGCTAATAGTTATTTCTCGCTTTTTATTTATAATATACTGCATCAATTTCTCACTCCTAGTTGCAAAAATTCCTTATATCTTCTTCGCATGTATTTAAAAGGTCGATTTTTTCTCCTGACTCATTACGTAAGGAAATTTCAATCAGTTTGATTTGTGATTTGTTGTTCATTGATTCAGAATACTGTAATTCCAAATAAACATATGCGTCGACATTCTCTATAGGAAATCTAAATATGTTTACAGGCACCGTAAAATCTGGATGTTCCTCAAACAAAGGCACTTCTATCTGCTCATTTGGACTATGGGTATGTGTAAACAAAGTAGCATAATCAATCGTTTCATCATCATACAAACTTATAATCTCATTAATAGTTATCTTCTTTTGATATTCATCAATTATATCTACAATCAATTTATTAATATTACTATTATAAATCAATTGATATTCACTACCGAATATCTTCCACAAATCTTGATGAAAATATTTCGATTTAGAAAAAAAAGCCTCCTTATCTACTGCCATCACAGTAGTTCTATCATATTCCTCATCATCTGTCGCGTTACCACAAAACCTAAATGCATATTTATACTCATTCAAATACAATTGAATATCCCAAGTATTTTCCGATTCAACAAAGTCATCTGCTGTGTCACTCATTTTATAAATTTGCATACTTTGCAACTCATTGTAAATTCTTTTTATTATTTCTTTATCTGTAAAATAATATCGTGCAATACCTTCGTTTTCTACAGTTCCCCCAATTACGACAGCAGTAATACTTTCTTCTTTTATTTCACATTCATTCAAAGCCTTCGAAACTTTTATTGCATTCCCCTCTGCGTAGCTATCCATTGTAAAATTTTTAATTCTATTATCACTTACCTCTTGAATAGCATTACTTTTTTGTTTAATAACAATCATAGAAATTGCTCCAACAAAAAATACCAAGATAAGAAAATTTCTTACATTAAATATTTTATCTAATATTCTTTTAAGGTTTTCCATCGAATCACTCCTCTAACCTTTCGATTTTAAAACTTTTGATATTTTAATATTTTTTATTATTATTCTAGAAACAAGTACTCCAGTCAATGCAGCCAGCACTGATAAAATCATTGCAATCATCACTTTTTCTGCGCTTATACTTATTACATATCCTCGTTTCCAATATATTTCTAAATTTTTGTAATAATAAGTAAGAACCGTACTATATACTCCCAAAACAATCACTGACACTATTAAAGCCTGAAGTGCATTAACCACTTTTTCAACCATAAATATAGCAATAAGATGTTTTTTTCTATATCCCATAGACATCTTCAATGCAAATTCCCACTTTCTATGTGCAACTTCAGTTATTGAAGATATCATTATGTTTACAACTGCCACAAATAGTAACATAAGAGATACCAAATTTCCTACAGTTATTGCATAATTATAAAACCCTATATTTTCTTCGGAAATAGTATTAGCTTGAGTAACAGAAGCAGTCATGTCACTTTCCTCATATACAATTTTATGAAATTCATCTCTTATCTTAGCTGCATCATATCCATATTCCAATATAATAGAAACTTTTCCTTGAGATTGATTATTATTTTCTTTCCTACATTCTTTTGCAAATTTTCCGTTTACATATACTATGTCACCACCATTCGCATAAGCAGCATTATCATAGTTTCCTATGACTTTTAAATTATATTCTTTTTTTTCCTTGCCAACAATAATAGTTATTTTTTTACCAATAAGTCCGTTAGTATCTGCATATGTATACTCTGTATACACCCCTGCATCATATATATATCTTGGTAAAATAACTTCATCATATTCCAGTTGTTTCTTTTCACCCTTATAACCATAATCTAGAATTTCAGTATGAAATGTATGTAATCGAATACTCTTTGTCGGAACACCTATTAAATCTTGCGTTCCTGTCATTGTTGCATAAGAAGACCAACTTAAATATATATTCTTGACTCTTTTATCATCACCAAATTTATCTATAATATAACTAAGTTCTTCCTCCTCAGTCTGAGCATAATTCTCATAAAGAAGTTTTCTTGTATTTGTTCCATTAACCACATCATACCCACCACGTCTAATGCTGTCCATAGTAGAATTTACCCCTACAAAAACAACAATAGCTAAAAAAATAAGCATAAACGATATCCTATTTTTATTTTTATGAGCCTTTAAATCCTGTATCCCACATTTAATTATATCCCAAATTTTCACCTAATTCACCCTTTCATATCACGATTTACTATAATGATTTATTATATAACTAATGGTAGACTTTTGCAATTCGTATTACTTATTTTAATTATTACCTATAGTAAACCACACCATTATTCATTATAAAATGAACACCATTTTTTCCTTCCATATATGCGGTATATCTATAAGCTCCTATATCAAACGAATGTAATCCTTCCACATCTGTAGCGCTGTTATTTACATTTTCTGTGCAGCACACCACATCATCCCAATCAAATACTCCACTCGGATTCGTATATACCATTCCTATCTCTACTGCACCTGTGCTAATAACCGAATTAACATCCAAGTCTAATAACACTTCATCTTGAGTTGATACAAAAGATTCATACATCGTACTTTTATAACCACTTTGAATATGGTAATGATAAAAACCATCAATTTCTTTATAATTTGAGCTTGCATATCCCACAATCGCTACGCAAAAAATAAAGGCCACCATAACTATTGTTGCTACTAATTTCTTTATCATACAAAACCTCCTCTTATGTTACACACTGCCAAAGTCTACCATAACTATTATATAGAAACATCTATTTCTTTACTTTTGTTTTTTAGAATGTTTTTTTTAATAAATTGTAGTTTTTTAGAGTGTTTAATTTTTTTATTGCATATTGAATATAAAATAGTTATAATTATCTTATATTTTTCACGGAGGAATTATTGATTTAATGAACATAAATATATACATTGTTGAAGACGATAAATATGCTTGCGAACGTTTTAACAACGTTGCAAATAATTTTGAAAGTCTCACAATAACAGGTATTACGAACAATGCCGCCATTGCCTATGATTATGTATTAACAAATAACCCTGATGTTATAATTATAGATTTAGAGCTTAATTACGGCGTTGGCAGCGGTTTAGAACTTTTAGAAAAAATAAACAAATTAAGCGATAACAAAAAACCATATGCAATTATTACAACTAATACTTCGAATAAAACAACATACGATTTTGCTCATAAAAATGGAGCTGGTTTAATATTTTTCAAACATCAAACAGGATACAATGAATCATCTGTATTGAATCATATAAATATGATTAAGGATAGTATTCTTCTATGCCGAAATCAAATTGTAAACAGCTACGTGGATAAAAGCAAACTCGAGTCCACTATAAAAAAATACATAATGGATAATTTAGATGCTGTAGGTATTCGTATTTCTTCGAAAGGGTATGGATATCTATGTGAAGCAATTTACTATATTATAACCAGCAATAATGAAACTCAGATGTTTAGTCATCTTAGCAACAAATATAATCAAACAACTTCCTCTCTTGAACAATCAATGCGAAATGCTTTAATAGCTGCGTGGAGCAAAAAAAACTCTATTCAGGCACAAATTGAATTTCCATACAATTTGTATCAAGGAAAAGATTATCCCGCACCACGCACCTTTATATATTATTATGCTGAGAGACTAAAAAACGAACATTATGCTCTCATTAACGAATTAATTAATGGTTAAAAAAATAAATAACCAAATATCCAATCTAAGAATCCGGACATAAAAATTCACCTCCTTTTTCATTTAGTCTAAAAAAAGAGGTATATTTTTTATACGAATTACTTATAGGATTAATTTGGCGATATTTATAGATTTTTGGAGAAAAAAATATGCTTATTAAAATTATTAGATTTACCTTTTTAGCTTTATGCAGTTTACTTATATGTAAAAAAATCAAAGAAATATCGCCCTCAAAAAAGTTGATATTTCTTGACTTTCTTTATTCAATCATAATAAGCATAATCTCATCTTATTCCAATTTTCTTACACCAGGACTAGATATATATTGCTTTTTCATTATGATAATAATATATCAATTTTTCATTTATAAATCAGAATTAACAGAAATTATTCCTATTACACTTTTTTCAATAGCAATGGTTTTTGTGATAGACTATATTTCGATGATTATATCATTGCCCTTTGTTTTCATCGTTGGAAATGTCTCTCACTTCAGCCACACATTCAATATTATTTCCTATATTTGCGTTGGTATTATTTCTATATTTTTGTCTGTATTATCATTTAAAAACAAACATATAAGGAGCTGTTTATTACAATTAAAAAACAAAGAATATTCATATATAAGTACTGTTCTTTCTTTAGGAATCATATTCATATATACTTACTTTAGATTTTCCCATATTCATTCTATTGTATTAGCTATAATAGTTATTGTTTTCATATTATTAATAGGTATATTATTTTTTATTTCGACAGAAAAAGAAGTCTATAACAAATATAATGTACACATGAATAATTTAAAAATAACTTCTTTAAAAAATGAATTATCGACCATAAAAGAAAAACAAGTCGAGTTAGAAACTACGAATAATGCTTTAGAAAAAATCATACATAATGACAATAAACTTATACCGGCCTTAGAATGTACAGTAAAAGATATTCTTTTAGATTATTCTACTGAAAAAGCTTCAGCCCTTATATCAAAACTCGATACAATTTTTTCAGAACGCAAAAATGCACTTAAATACTATGAACGAGATTATTTATTAATTGCAACTACGGATAATATTGTAGTAAATTCAATAATAAATTATATGTACAAAAAATCAATAGACAACGGGATTACATTTCAATATGCATTATTTGGTGATATTTCAAATATTTCTAATTTAGGAATCTCCGATGATGACTATTGCACTCTCTTAGCTGACTTAATTGAAAATGCAATAATTGCAACAAGAAATAATGATTACGATAAAAATATAATGATTATAATAAATGCATTCTATGAAAAATGCAATTTTTCAGTTTATGATAATGGCGAATACTTTTCTAAAGATGTCCTTAAAAAGATAGGAAAAAAAAGAACCACCACCCACAAAAAAGAGGGAGGTACTGGCATAGGGCTTATGACAACTTTTGAACTTCTAAGAAAATATAGTGCCAGTTTTTCCATTGACGAAAACATAAACAACTCCGAATATACAAAATGTGTTTCTATTTCATTTGATTTTAAACATAGCCATACATATAATAATAACCCTCTATAAATTTATGCTCGGTTAGATTATACATCTTACCGAGCATTTTCTGATTTATTTTCTTTCTACAATCCCAATCTATTAAACACCTCATTGTATGCTTCCACTACATTGCCAAGGTCTCTTCTAAATCGGTCTTTATCGAGTTTTTCATGAGTATTTACATCCCATAATCTACATGTATCTGGTGAAATTTCATCCGCTAAAATAATCGTTTTGTCCTCTAATCTTCCAAACTCAATCTTAAAATCAACCAATTCCATATTTGCTTTTAAGAAGTACTCTTTTATAATATCATTAATTTTAAATGCATATTCTGTAATCGTTTGTATTTCTTCTCTTGTAGCAAGTCCAATAGCAATGGCATAATAATCGTTAATCAAAGGGTCTCCTAAGGCATCATTTTTATAACTAAATTCCAATGTTGGTTCTAATAATTTTGTACCTTCTGCAATTCCCAACTTTTTTGAAAAACTTCCTGCAGCAATATTTCGAACAATAACTTCCAACGGGATAATATTTACTTTTTTCACTGCTGTTTCTCTGTCACTTAATTCTTCAATTAAATGCGTTGGAATTCCATTTTTTTCCAACAATTTAAATACATGATTTGCCATTCGGTTATTCACAACACCCTTGCCTTCAATCGTTCCCTTCTTTTCACCATTAAAGGCTGTTGCATCATCCTTATAGCTTACAATTAAAATTTCTTTTTCCTCGGTACTAAATACCTTTTTTGCTTTTCCTTCATAAAGCAATTCTGTTTTCTTCATATTTATCTCCCATCCTTTATAATTATTTATCCTTCCATTCACAATCGAAAGAAGCAATATCATTATAATACATGACACTGCTTCACGCAATTATTTTTTAGTTTTCAAAAATATTAATTTATTATCCGCCATAATACTAAAATATTGACTTATTCTTTCAAATAAAGGTTCAGCCTCCTCACCAAACTTTTCTTTAACCTTTAATGCAATATCGTATATAGTATTATTTCCGTCGATAAAATCCCAAATAAACGTTCCATACTCTTCTAATTCAATAAAACTATACTTGGGTTTTCTAAAAAACATTTGAGCCAATCTATTGTAAAACCCCATATTAACAACTTTTATAACACCTTTACCACTATCGTTCGTATAATAGAAATTGAGTTCATTCTTTCGTGGTACATAATCAAGATAGTTTAATTCTTTATTCTTCATCATTCTTATCCTTACTAAATACAAATGCAAATATTGTAACCACAATTAATGCAATTACAACAGCTCCTCCAACCATACCAAAACTTAATTTAGAGCCAACAGATGCTAATATTTCTGATATAGATTTTCCTCCAATCTTAACAACAACAAACACTGCCATTAATATTCCAACAAGTCCCTCGCCTGCAATCATACCAGAACAACATAAAACGCCATTATTTACAGCAGTTTCTTTCAATTCTTTATTAGCATATTTCTTCTTTTCGACAAACCATCTAATAATACCACCAATCATAATAGTTGTAGACAATTCAAGTGGCAAATACATACCTATGGCAACTGGCAAAATTGATATACCTAATATTTCAATGAATATAGCTGAAAACACACCAACAAATACTAATCCCCATGGAAGTTCTCCACCTACAACACCTTCTACAATAGTCTTCATAAGACTAGCTTGAGATGCAGGTAATTCTTTTTCACCATATCCAGTTGCACTAAGTAGATATAGTACTCCACCTATCGCCAACGCTGCCGCAAAAACACCAATAATTTCACCAATCTGTTGTTTCCTTGGTGTTGCCCCCAAAATATATCCACTCTTTAAATCCTGTGAAGTATCGCCAGCAATTGCTGCAACAATACATATTATTGAACCTATTGCGATTGCACCAGCCATAACTGCACTAGAACTTTGGCCTGTTGCTTTAAGGAGAATTGTTGATATAAGCAATGTTGCAATAGCCATACCTGAAACCGGATTATTACTACTTCCAACTAATCCAACCATTCTTGATGATACGGTTGCGAAAAAGAAACCAAAAATCACAATAAGTATGGCACCTACAAAATTAACAGGAATCACTGGAACTAACCAAATCAATATTGCAATAATAAATATCAAACCAAGTACAACCAAAAATGGTAATTCCTTTTCAGTTCTGCATTCACTATTTTTTTCATCTGCGGTCGCCTTTAATCCTTTCATAGCATCGGCAAAAGTCTTAAAAATAAGTGGTAATGTTTTTATAAGGCTTATAATACCACCTGCCGCAACCGCACCTGCACCAATATACTTAATATAGTTTGCCCATATTGCATCCGCTCCACCTGTCGCATAAACTTCAGCTACAGTCAAATTTTCTGCAGGAAACAGTTTTGCCTCAGCACCAAAAATTCCAATAAGTGGTATAAACACAAACCAACTAAGAACACCACCTGAAAGCATATAAGACGAAATCTTTGGTCCACAAATATACCCTACAGATACAAGTGCTGGATACACTTCAACACTGAATGCTGTTTTTAATTTCTTTATTGGGAAAACAATTACTCCACTTACAACTTTAAGTCCATCAACCACAAATTTTATCATTGCTGCAATTCCCATACCAAGAAATACTTTGCCTGCACCACTACCACCTTTTTCACCTGCAAGCATTACTTTGGCACAAGCTGTTCCTTCCGGATATGGTAAAATTCCATGCTCTTTTACAATTAATGCATTTCTAAGAGGCACCATAAACAATATACCAAGCAAACCACCAAACAATGCAATAAGCGTAATTTCAAAAAGATTTGGTTTATCCATTATTCCTTCATCAGCCCACATAAAAAGTGCAGGCATCGTAAATATTGCACCTGCTGCCAATGATTCACCCGCAGAGCCTATTGTCTGAATCATATTTGACTCTAATACAGAATTTTTTCTAAAAATCCCCTTAATAACGCCCATACCAATAACTGCCGCAGGAATTGATGCCGATACAGTCATACCAACTCTAAGTCCTAGATAAGCATTTGCTGCCCCAAAAACAACTGAAAGAAGCACCCCCACAACAATCGAAAGCACACTTAATTCTTTATTCATCTTTTCTTCTTTCCTTTCTCTTCTAGCAAAATCTACGTGATTATAACATAATTGCCAATCTTCGCTCAATGGTAAAATATTGTAATTTCGAATTGAAAATTTCTACTTTTAATTGTATAATGTAATTAGAATTAATTTCGTAAAAAATATATAGGAGGGCTTTTACATTGGAAAAAAGAAAAAGCAAACGTTTAGATGTACATATTGAATTGAACATTTCTAATCTTTTCCAGCAGAATAATGTTCTTATTGACAATATTGATGCACCTATTACAGTAACTAATATATCTAAAACAGGTATTGGTTTCGAATCAAATGCGGTACTCCCTACAGGATACTATTTCAACGCTAAGATTAATTTAGGTACTAATGATTCTTCTCTTTACACAGTTGTACAGATTGTTCGTTCAGAAAAGAGGGATGATTCTATGTATTACGGCGCGGCTTTCATTGGCTTGGCACCTATTCTTGATTTTATTTTTGAAGATTTCAAACCTGATTGGGAAGCAGAATAAACTAAATTTTTAGGGCATATCGATTACGATATGCCCTATTTTTGTGTTATTTTAAATATTTCTTTAATTTTGCGTAATAATCGGATGCTATAATTCTTCCAGATGCATCCCAAATATTTTTCACCAATGATTCAACTGCAACAAAGTACTCACTATCTGTTGTAATTTCATAATCTGTAGTTGATTTAATATTTCCTGTTGTTGCATTATAAATGCAATAATCTGTTGCGAATCCCATATCTGAAAAAATTGCAAGTCCCGGTGTATCCGATAAAATATCTCTTCCCGAATACAATCTTGAATCATATTCTATTCCCATAAGATTGCATAACGTAGGAATTATATCAACACTTGCACACACCTTATCCACATGAATAGGCTCTTTCATTGAACCGCTCCAAATCACAAGATTATTCTCATACAATCCATAAAACTCCTTGTTTTCAGCACCAATTTGTGCAGACAATTCTTCTTCAAGAGCATATGGATAATGGTCACAAGCCATTGCAATTACCGTTTTATCGGCTATACCCTTTTCTTCCAATCTTTGGATAAGATATTCAAGCGCCTTGTCTAATTCAATGTTACATGCAACATATGCTTTAATTGACTCTGAAGCATCCATATCGGCAACTAAATCTTTGTTTTTCTTTGCCATAGTATTTCCAATCCATGTATAATTCAAATGTCCACTTACAGTCATATAATATGTATGGAATTGCTCATCATTAATATATTCATCAACAGTTGCCTGCATCATTTCTAGGTCAGAACCTGACCATACCTTTTGTATATTCAATCCATTTCCGACACCCTTGTAAGTATCATAACCCATGTTTGGATGTGTTTCATCTCTATTGTAATAATCATATGTATGGTTGTGATATGCTCTAGTTGAATATCCTAAATCGCCCAATATATTACCCATACACATACCCATATACTTATTGTCGCCCTCTACTGTTTTATTAAAACTTACACCACCCATACCATTTGGCATAAGTCCTGTACAAACAGTCCATTCACCCATTGTTGTGTTATTGTATGCATTTGTGTAAAAGTTTTCAAATACAAAGCCTTCATTTACAAGTTTATACAAAGTTGGTGTATACTTCTCACTAACCGCCCATGGTGAAAATGATTCTGCAGTAATTAGGATAAGATTGTATCCCTCAAACATCCCTGTATACTCATTTTTCATTGTCGGAGTACTTGCTGAATAAAACTCATTAAGCCATTCAATATATTTGCCATCTTCTCCAGCCGTAAATGCGTCAAAATCAATTGGCAACACATTTGGCTCATATACAACCGGAGGCTCTACTGGTGTGTTATCCACCGTTTCATCCTCGCTAGAAGTTTCACCTTCACCTGGCGTACTCGTCTCTTCATCCTTATTTGCTAATGGTGGCAATGTTGGCATTTCCTGTACACCCTCAATTTCTGTCATTACTTCCTCAACACCAAAAATTAATTCTTTAATATCTATTTTTGTGGATGTAATAACACCCAATCTCTCAAATCCAATGTCCCTTACAAATTGCTCATAATATAAAACTTTCGCAGTATAGCCTTTACCGCCACTAAAAGACACTATAACTAAACTTATTCCGTGTACCACAACTACAGTTGCTACCGCAATTAAATTAGTTTTCACTTTCAACTTTTCAAATAAAGACATCTTCCAATCTAAAATAATTGTTGCAGGTATTGGTAAAATGCATAACAAAATTGGCAATATATTATCTATCAAAGCAGTTACTGTATTTCCAGCAAACTGTGTAACTGCATTTCCAGCTTCTGCACCACCAAATACTAAAGCAAATGTAAATGCTGTTTTGAAAATATCATAATAAACAATATGCGTACAAAATAAAATCGTGGCAAATGTAATTAACACATAGCCTATTACTCTATTCCATACTTTTGGAAGGAACGAAGTTGCAACAGCTACAATCCCTCCAAGTGTAATAGCTGACATTATTGGATAAATAGTATCTCCATTTATATTTCTTCCAGTAAAAATTTTAAACATAAATTCAAAATATATAAATACCACTGGGAAGAACACGTATCTTAAATATTTTTTCATCTTGCGCACCCTATGTAAACTACATATCCTTTCTTAATTCTTCCAATAACAATTCATTGACAAGTTTTGGATTCGCTTTTCCTGCAGCCTTTTTCATAACTTGTCCAACTAAATACCCTATTGCCTTATCTTTTCCAGCTTTATAATCCCTTACCGATTGTTCATTATCATTTATAACATCCTGAACAATTTTCTTTATCATTTCCCCATCACTGTTTTGCTTAAGACCATTTTCCTCTACATATTTTTCTGGATTAATATCTTCTAAAAACATTTTTTCAAAAACTACTTTTGCAACATTGCTATTGATTATTCCTTCAGAAACCATATTTACAAACATCGCAAAATTTTTAGGTGACATTTTTATATCACAAGCATCCCATTCTTTTTCTTTCAAAATGCGATTCGCTTCGCCTATAAGCCAATTACTAATATTTTTCGGTTTATCACATATCTTCACCGTCTCTTCAAACAAAACTGTCATATCATAATCCAATGTTATTAGTTTAGCATCATATTCCGGAATCTTCAATTCATTGATATAATAATCATTTTTTTCATGTCTAAATTGCGGTTTTGATAATTCAATGTCCTTAAGCATTGCATCGTCAACATATACCATTGGCAAATCCGGTTCAGGAAAATATCTATAGTCCTTCGCTTCTTCCTTGGAACGCATAACAAAAGATTCCTCTTTCAAATCATCCCATCGTCTAGTTTCCATATCAATTATTCCACCATTTTTCAAAACCTCAATCTGTCTTGATGCTTCATTGTCTATAGCCCTTTTTATGGCTCTAAATGAATTTAAATTTTTCATTTCCGTTCTCGTGCCTAGTTCTTCACATTCCTTTTTACGGACAGATAAATTTACATCTACACGCATAGAACCCTCATTTAATTTACAATCAGATACTTGTAAATACTGGATAATGAGCCTTAATTTTTCCAAAAAACAGGTCACTTCATCTCCATTTGAAAAATCTGGCATAGTTACAATTTCAATCAACGGCACACCAGCTCTATTGTAATCAATAAATGAAACATTCTTTAAATCATTATGTAATAATTTTCCAGCATCTTCCTCCATATGTATTTCTCTAATTCCAATGTTCTTTTTTCCATCAATTGTATCTATTTCCAAATAACCATTCTCGCATATAGGAGTATAGAATTGAGTAATTTGATAATTTTGAGGATTATCAGGATAATAATAATTTTTTCTATCAAATTTACTGATTGTATTAATCTTACAATTAAGCGCATCTCCCACAGCTGCTGCATATCTTACTGCCTGTTTATTAAGCACAGGAAGTGCTCCTGGCATTCCCGTACAAACAGGACATGTATTAACATTAGGCTCACAGCCAAACTGCGTACTACATTTGCAAAATATTTTTGTATCTGTGGACAACTCAATATGTATTTCTAAACCTATATCCATTTTATATTCGTTCATACGCACTAATCACCATTCCTTTGCTCAAGTAAAAATGCAGCTCTAAGTATTGTTTCTTCCGAAAAACTCTTACCCATAATCTGCACACCTATAGGTAATCCACACTCATTTTTTCCAAATGGAACAGATATTGCTGGGTATCCGCATAAATTTGCAGAAACAGTATATAAATCATCCATATATAATTTTACACTGTCAACATCATCGCTTAATTTAATCCCACTAACCTTTGTTACTGGCGATAAAATCAAATCATATTTTTCGAAATGTTTTTCATATTCTTCCCAAATTAACCGCCTTACTTTTAAGGCTTTAAGGTAATGTTCTTCGTAAAATCCACTACTAAGCACATATTCTCCCAATGAAATTCTCTTCCTAACTTCTTCACCAAAGCCTTCCTTCCACGTATTATCATACATTTCCCCAAGACTTTCATAGTTCATACTTCTATAACCATACTTAACTCCATCAAATCTTGCAAGATTTGAACTAGCTTGGGCACACGCAATTATATAATAGGCCATAACAGCATATTCTGTATTACCCACATTAATTTCTTCAACAATAGCCCCATTATCTTCAAGTACCTTTGCCGCATTTATAACACTTTCTTTAATACTATCTTCTAAATCTTCAGTAAAAAACTCTCTTGGAATACCTACTTTAAGTCCCTTTACACCTTTAGATAATGTTGACAAATAATCTTTTTCCAAATTAAATTGAGATGTAGAATCCTTTGAATCACAGCCCATAATAACTTGTAATGTTAATGCGACATCTTCAACTGTTTTCCCCATAGGACCAATTTGGTCAAATGATGATGCATATGCCACCAATCCATAACGAGAAACCATACCATAAGTTGGTTTCAATCCAACCAATCCACAAAACGCCGCTGGTTGTCTCACCGAACCACCCGTATCACTCCCAAGACTGACCATACACATATCTGTACCTATAGCAGTTGCGCTTCCACCCGACGAGCCACCAGGTATATATTCAATATTTACAGGATTCTTTGTTTCGCCATAATATGAGGTTTTTGTTGTACTTCCCATAGCAAACTCATCCATATTGGTTTTGCCTATAATAATTGCTCCGTTCTCCTCTAACTTATTTATAACAGTTGCAGAATATGGGGCCATATAGTTCTCAAGCATCTTAGAACCACAAGTAGTTTTAAGACCTTCAACCAAAATATTATCTTTAATCGCTACTGGAATACCTCCAAGAATTCCTATATCTTCCCCCGCATCAAGCCTTGCTTGTAACTTTTCCGCTCTATCAATGGCATTTTCCTTATTCAAAGAAATAAATGCATTGTATGTATTATCCTTTTTTTCTATATTTTCTATACATTCTTGTATAAGATCTTTTATTCTTATTTTTCCAGATTTTATGTCTTTTACTGTTTCTAATACTGTTCTTCTATTCATAATTTTCTCCATTATACTGTCTTTGGAACAATCACATAATCCTTATCACTTTCAGGTGCATTTTCCAATAGTTTTGTTTTAAACTGCCAATCTAATTTTTCATCATTATTACACACGTTTTCACTGTTTGTATACAACTGTGTCAATGGAAGAACCCCCTCTGTCTCAACTTTTGATATTTGCTTAATGTAAGCTAACATTTTTTCCATTCTTTCTTACCTCACCAAGACATTTTCTACAATTATACAACATATTTTACAATTTTTCATTGTAATTATTGAATTTTTAAGGTAAAATATAAATTATAATTAACGAAACGTGAAGTGGTGAACGATTATGGAATTTTTATCTGGAAAATATAATGTATATTCTGATGAAACACTATTGTTTGAAGCAGGCGATGAAGTTGAATATATAGCCTATATTAGTAGCGGTAGTGTCATCAAGGATAATGGAACTAAAACAGTTGTTATAAACGAAGGTAATTTTATATGTCATGATGATTTGTATAGTGGATTTTATTCATATGATTATACCGCTATGGAGAACAGTAATATACTTATCATCCCAGCAACATCAGCATTAGACATTGTTCAATTTTTAAGCATCAATTCAGAACTTCATAAAACTGTAACACAGCCTATATGTTGTTTATGCCGTGGCTTATATGATATGTATACATCTCTATATGATATTATCCTTAAGTTGTATAATTGTATTCAAAAGTCACATGATACATATTTAAAACTTTGTGACAAAGTAGGTATCACCCCTACTAGTTTTTCTGTACCTAAAAATACCGATACATACAACTTGCAAAACCAGCCTTTTGGCAAGAATTTATTAGTATTAAGGTCTCTTTCTAATGACATTGAAAGGGAACAAGCTTTATTAGATAGTTCTGGAAATAAATATTTAAAATTGCAAATTGATATTATAAATAGGGTTTATGTAGCTTACGACGATATGTTTTATTATTTAAAAACATTAATTCAATTATACACTAGCCCTGATGATTCATGTCTATTTTCAATTGTATCAAAATTGGCAAAAGACTATAACGATGACGACCTTACTGAATTGCTTACATATATGAAAAATGCAATTCTTTCGATTGATGCCGAAGTTAAAAATAAACTAGACTATGATTTAGACATTGACTATAATCGTGTAAACTTCTACTTCATGGTTACAGAACACCAAACAGAAGAAATTGAAGTTCAAAAAGCGGTAGCAAATGTTGACGATATTGAACAGGAAGTTGAATTTGCTGATTGTGATATGAATGACATATTATTACAATTATGTAACTATGCAGGATATACTAAAGAACAATACGATATGTTAAATGTTTTCGTACACACATTTATTAATACACCGGACAAGTATTCAAAAGAAAATGAAGTAAGATCTTTTAGAAAAGGTTTTACAGAAAAATATTTTGAATTATACGAAGCAGTATTTATGAAATATGCTACTACTAATACTGCAAATATAATTGTGAAACTATTCTTAGATTATGGTTTATTAGACGAAAGACTTGTAACTGATATGCAGATACAGGAACTTTTGAACATTGCAGAGCTTAACAATGTTGAGGGATGGTCCATTTACAGAATGAGCGATTGGTTACTTCGCATTTATAACGGTTTAGATGTTCCTTCCAAGAATGAATTTGACCAGGATTATGTGGACCATATTCGCGAACGCAAGAAAAATGAGGCTTTAAGTCAAACCGAAGAAAAACGTCTTTTAGAGGATAATGTTGAAAAAGTCCATTACGAAATTAATAATATGTTAAAGTATAACACTAGATTATTAAATGGTAATCTTTTATCCTTCTATCCAATGTTACATATGGAGGCATTTGATAAAGCCATTGAAAACCTTGTACTTACATCAGAAGCTATTGTAGACGCTATAAATGTATGGCGCGAATATGATTATTCTGTTTTCTATCGTGAAATTATGTACAGTAATCCTGAAAAGAAAATTGAAAAGGAAGTTATTCAAAAAGAAATATTCCCTACAATTGTACTTTTCCCAGTTGTCGGTATTAATGGTATTATGTGGCAGGATATTTCTGGCAAACGCAGCAATAGCAGTGGACGATTTTTTCTCCCAGCGCTATTTAATGGCAATTTAGAAGAAACGATACTTACAATGCTAGGCCGTTTTAGATGGGAACTTTGTAAAACAATGCAAGGCGTTGCATGGAATAATATTCAGGTACCTTCACTTACATCTGAATTTATTGATTATATTCAGTTCTATAGAAAGAACAAGGAATTAACAGCTGATAAAAAAGATGCAATAAAAACTCAGCTTACTAAATGCAGAAATAATATGCGAGACTTCTTCGTCTACGATTATACAATATGGCTAAAGTATGAAGCTACTGGCGCTATGCGATTGAATAAGTTTTCAAGACGTATGCTCGCTACTTATTGCCCAATGTCAAAGGTATATCGCGACAAACAGATGGCTCAACCTATTTTTGAGGAGGCAATGAAGAAATTCAATGTTACAAGACTCAAAAAAATCAAAGAATACCAAGCAAGAGTTTCTTATTATCAAAACAAAGGAATTGCAGTACCGCAAGAAGTCCTTGATACTAAAGCGTTTTATGAAAATTAAAATTAAGCAGTGAGATTTTTACAAATCCCACTGCTTTTTATTATTACATCAATACATCTTCTATTTCTACAACATACATTGTGTGCATATCGCCATCTTTGTACCATTTATCTAATTCTTCATTAGATACAAAGTCTTCTGCTTTCATTTCAGACGCAAAAAGTTTTTTACACACCATTGTGAGCTTTGCTTGCTCAAATGTATTATTTTCTGTTAATGTAAGTCCCGCTTTTTCAATCTTATCTTCAGTTCTACCAGAAACAGTTCCCATATATCCAAGCATCTTTCTGTAATCTTCGCTAAAGAAACTTAAAATCATCTTATCAGACGCATCAACAAATTCTTTAGTATAGCGACTCTCTCTTATAAATACAAATGCAACATTTTTGCCCCACATAACACCAAGACCACCCCATGAAGCTGTCATTGCATTAGTTTTACCATCTTTAGTCGCTGATACAAGCATCCACTGCTTGCCAATCATATCAAATACATTTTTTGTAATTTCTTCTGGTTTCATATTTCTTTTCCTTTCTATTTTCTAGCCTTCAAGTGACTATATTATATGAAACAGCTGCAGCAAATATCACTGCAGCTGTCATTCTCTTAAAGAGTTTTAATTCTTTCAATAGCTTCCAATGTATTCTCATAAGAACCGAAAGCTGTAAGTCTAAAGTATCCTTCACCGCTTGGTCCAAAGCCTGAACCTGGTGTACCTACGATATTAACCTTTTCGAGTAAGTAATCAAAGAATTCCCATGATGTCATATTATCTGGAGTCTTTAACCAAATATATGGCGCATTAACACCACCTGATACTGTGTAACCGGCAGATGCCAAACCTTCTCTGATAAGCTTTGCATTATTCATATAGTATGCAACCATTTCCTTTGTCTGCTTCTTGCCTTCTTCTGTATAAACAGCAGCACCAGCCTTCTGGATTATGTATGGAGCACCGTTGAACTTTGTTCCATGTCTTCTAGCCCAGAGACTGTTAAGTGAAACATCACCACACTTAAGTTCCTTAGGAACTACTGCATAGCCTAAACGTGTACCTGTGAAACCTGCATTTTTAGAAAAACTTCTAAGTTCAATAGCACAAGCCTTAGCACCATTACATTCATAAATTGTGTGTGGTACATCTTCTTCGCTAATATATGCTTCATAAGCAGCGTCATAAATGATAACTGCGCCAACCTTTAATGCATAATCAACCCACTTCTGAAGTTCTGCCTTGTTAATTGTAGAACCTGTTGGGTTATTTGGGAAACAAAGATAAATGATATCCGGTGTTTCTGTTGGAATCTCAGGTGCAAAATTGTTATCTGCTGTACAAGGCATATAGATAACATTGCTCCACTTCTGTGTCAATTCATCATACACACCTGTTCTGCCTGACATTGCATTTGTGTCAACGTATACAGGGTATACAGGGTCACAAACTGCAATCTTATTATCCTGTGCAAAAATATCACCTATATTACCTGAATCACTCTTTGCACCATCGCTTATAAACACTTCGTCGATAGAGATATCAGCACCTCTTGCCTTAAAATCATTGTCAACAATTGCTTGTCTTAAGAACTCGTAGCCAAGATCTGGAGCATAGCCCTTAAATGTTGCTGCATTTCCCATCTCATCAACTGCATCATGCATTGTTTCAATAATCTTTGGCGCCAATGGCAATGTAACGTCGCCGATACCAAGACGAATAATCTTCTTATCTGGATTTGCTGCTGTAAAAGCTGCTACTTTCTTACCAATTGTAGAGAACAAATAACTACCTGGTAATTTTAAATAATTATCATTAATCTTAAACATATCTTTATGTCATTTCTATTATCAAAAATAATACAATAACTAGTATACAATAAATTCAATTTTTTTCCACTACTTTTTCATATCATTTTTACACAATCCATCTATCCACTCAAACAATTCATCCAAATCATAATCTCCTGCATGTGGTATGCTCCATGGCGAATGGTAATCAACCTCACATCCATTTTCTTTAAGTTTAAGAGAGAGAATTGCTGATATAGCAAGAGACGTATCCCTATCACATTCTCCATGACGAATGCGCCAATATTTTGCTTTTATAGCATTTTCCTTTTCAATATAACTCATAGGATTCATAAGTTTTATAACTTCATCTTCCGCCTTTTCTCCTACAACCTTACTATTTGCGAGGCCATACTCTGTAAAATGTCTCATATTAACATCGCTATTTCCAAACAAATCATTTTCCGGACTATCCATTGTCAATGCATCAAATGCTGGTGCAGTCTTCATTCTTGTTATATCTTTTGCATACTCATACCAATCCATATCAACAACTGTGCCATCCACAAAAGAAAGCCACTTCTTATCTAAAACATCAATTCCCGTCTCCATCGCATGTCTTACTGAATCTAACACTATTTTTTTCATATAATCCTTGAATGTTCCATTTCCATCAGGTGAAAGCGTCAAGCTATTGCCTGCTTCATCCTTCAAATTTAAACTATTCACATAGCAAGGAAATAAACTTGCCAAATCCTTAGACACCTTTATCTGCTCACTAGACATTTCACCATCAATAGGCGTAAACTGAGGTCTTCCACCCTCATCCATATTCATATGCATTCTATGATAATCATTCACACCCAAGAACTGCCATTCATAAGCCACATCGGCGTTCTCTAAATTAATAATCGGACAATAACATGATGCGGCAAAAATATCATCTCTTTCCTTTGCTGCTCCTATCTCTTCAAGGTAAATCTCATAGTCCGGATTATTTCCAGTTGCGCCCATAAGCGAAGATAACGCTCCACCAGCACTTGTCCCATTTGTAATTATCTTTTCAACATCACCTGGTATATCTTTTGCAAAATAACGCAGATATCTGACTGCCGCCTTGTAATCAACAACACACGCCGGAGCCTTTCCAATATATTCACCTGTCTCGTTTTTCAACACACGACCACGAATAGCCGGTATCACAACCACATATCCATGCTGTAATGCTCTAAAAAAAGTATTAGGTACATCCTTTCTCTCCCATGGCATTCCGGCAGGTTCACCAACTATGCCAGGCATATATCCTCCTACCATATTCGGCATAAATATAGGTGCTGTCTTTATACTGTAGCCATTTATTTTCTCACCGCTATAATACTTTTCCGGAGCAAAAATATTCATCCTCTGAAACTCCTCACATACAGGTTTGTCAACATAAATAATATTACGAAACGCCCTAATATCTATGCTTTTCTCCCCGATAGTTATGTTTTCAATCTGATAATTGTCTTTGTCAAATCTCACACTATACCTCCAATCCACTGCTTTTTAATATCTTATCCTTAAAATAATGATTACCTACTGCCACTACTCTTCCAACAAAAATCACGGCTAAAATTGTTCCTATGCCTACACCTATTAACTTCCCTGCAAAAATCATACCTATCGCTATGGTTAATGTTACACAAACTGCATCCAAAATATTTTTAACCGTGCTAACTTTTTTACCACAAACATCAGATAACGCTTGCACTATACCATCACCTGGATTGGGTATCAGTCTTACATTCAACGTAAGCACAATTCTTTGTTTTTTCATCTTACCATCCTAATTTCGTATTAATAATTGATATTATACTATATCTTTTGATTATAATACACTAAAAATCTCTTTTTCTTGATTTATTATCTTCTTTGTGTTATTATCGTTTTCGGACAATTTGATATGTTTACATATCAATCCATAAATAATCAGGTGTCAGAAGAACATTTTGTTGGTTCTGGTGAAAAGGGAAACAGGTGCAAATCCTGTACGAACTCGTCACCGTAATTAGGGAGCAAATGCCAAATGTAGAAACTACATTTTTGCCACTGGGAAACTGGGAAGGCGGCAAATGTGATGATCTTTAAGCCGGGAGACCTGCCTGATTATAGTACATAAAGCGTAAGCTTTAATGCCACGAGTAACTGGTAGTACATAAAATACCTATGAGCGATAAAGGTTCATAGGCATATTTGTGTGTTATCCTTTGCCATGTGGTAAAGGATATTTTTGTTTTACGAAAGGAAGGCGCTATGGAAAACTCATACAAATACTTTGAAAACACCAATTGCAAATATTATCCGTGTCACAAGGATGAGGAACATATTAACTGTTTATTTTGTTATTGCCCATTGTATCATATGGAAAAATGTCCTGGTAACCCTTCATATATACTTTCTAACAACAAAAATATTAAGGTCTGCGAGGATTGTACATTTCCTCATAAAGCAGAGAACTATGAAAAAATAATTAAACTTTTATAATGAAAGGAAACATGCAAATGAAATCAAGAACTAACACATTAAAATCTCTACTTCTTATCGCAATGCTTATTGTGACTATGGCATTTTGCGTAACAGGATGTAAAGACAAAGACACAGATTCAAAAGAGGACACAACAGAGGAGACAAAAATCGATGCTTCGAAAGACAATGTCCTCGGTAAAGGAGACACCGAGTTCACATTTAAAGTTGTGGATAAAGACGGAAATGAATCTGTTTTCGAAATTCACACAGACGAAAAGACAGTTGGCGATGCATTAATCAAACTTGATTTGCTCGAAGGTGAAGAAGGAGACTATGGTCTTTATGTAAAAAAAGTCAATGGCATTACCGCTGATTATGACAAGGATAAAACATACTGGGCGTTCTATATTGATGGTGAATATGCTATGACAGGTGTTGATGCAACAGATATTGAAGAAGGAAAAACATATACTTTTAAGGTAGAAAAATAATGAAACTTACAACCAAAGAATTAACTCTATTTGCAATGTTAGGCACACTTATGTATGCCTCAAAGATGATTATGGAAATGTTTCCAAACATTCATCTTTTAGGAGTATTCACCATTGCTTTTACAATTGTATACAGAAAAAAAGCCCTTTATCCAATATATATTTATGTATTGTTAAATGGCCTATTTGCGGGTTTTTCAATGTGGTGGATGCCTTACCTATATATTTGGACAATTCTTTGGGGCATTACAATGCTTCTCCCAAAAAAGTTACCTAAAAAATGGGCACCTCTAGTGTATATGATAGTATGCTCTTTACATGGTTTTTTGTACGGAACTCTTTATGCTCCTGCACAGGCTCTAATGTTTGGATTTGACTTCAAAACAACCATTGCCTGGATTGTTGCAGGAATTCCATTTGATATAATACATGGTATAAGCAACTTCTTCTGCGGAATGCTTATTGTACCAATTGTGACTGTACTTAGAAAAATGGATAGAGTTGTCAAAGAATAATTTTAAGCCTGCATTTTTTATGCAGGCTTCAGACTGTAGACAAAGTGGTGTCAGGATGCGAGTCCTGGCACCATTTTTCTTTGAAAAAGTTGGTAAATCTGAACTTTTTCGCGATTTTTTATAAAAAATGATGTTCTACCTACATATATTCTTCCAGTTTTTTGTAGT
>JAGBHK010000044.1 GCA_017935565.1 Lachnospiraceae bacterium | reverse complement strand
ATATTAATATCAGATAAGTTCGTACATCCATAGAACGCATAATCTTTAATACTAGTCAAGCTCTCTGGCAAATTCACTTTTACAAGACTCTTACACTCCGCGAAAGCATAATCTCCTATTTCAGAAACTCCTTCTTGAAAAATCACTTTTTCCAAGCCCGAACAATCCTGAAATACATATCCACCTATATGTTCCACTGTTCCAGGAATGGTAAGTGTTTTAACTGTTTTAATTATGTTCTTATAATGGAGGTTCTTTTTCTTATACATGCCACCAATGGAAGTAACCTTTTTCCCAGCGATTTCGGATGGAATACTCCATTCAGGCTCCGTTCCTGTGTATCCCATAAAAATTGCATTGCCATGTACATCTACTTCATATAAATACTTACCACTCTGCTTGCAGGTTTCGGTTGCGCAAACTGTTTTCATAGAATAAGGCAAAAATAGAATTGCACAACAGATTAGAAAAAATGTTAATGATAATAATTGTTTACTTTTTGTAATCATTGTAATACGCTCCTTGTCTCAAAAATATATAACTCGCAATTTCTTGTATTTATTATAATGTTTGTAGACACAAATTCAAGGTACTTATTATCATTTCATATATTTTTAAGAAAAACGTATATTTTACTCAATTTAATATATTCATCATTCTATATCAAGGTACACTCTATCTTTTTCTATCTCTATATCACCACGCTTTTCTGCATCTCTCATATCACGATAATTAGGAAAATATATCATTTGCCAGAACACATCATGATTAACATTATAGGAAAAACGTCCGGCTGTACCATCTTCAAATTCAAGATAATATAATACATTTCCATAAGGGACATTATCATTTTCATCTTTTTTGTAGCTACAGGTAATGCTTATAATTTCTGTATATTCACCATATATATTATAAAATAGCCTCTTTGCCTCCTGTGCCTTTGAAATAAAGATAGATTCATCAATGGTAGCCGGTTTCGCATAGAAATCAACATCTTCCATACTCATATCAATACTGGTCAGTTTTGCTGTAGAGGATTGTAGCACTACATGATACTTGCATTCTTCATCCTCATAACTACACAAATAATCACCGTCTTCTTCAGAAATATCTGTTTCTATATAATCCACTTCCACATTATTACTCTCCACATCAAACATTGCCTTTATATAATATGCTGCTATTTGTGCAGCCTGTTCCTTCAAAATCGCTTCATTAGAAGGTAGTGCTTTTTCTAATTTTTTTTGTTTTTCTTTTTCCTGTCTTACTATATCACTTTGTTGCAAGCTATAATCCACTTTGTGATAAAAATCTATAATTTGTAAAAGTTCTTCATCAGTTAAACTTCTATCGGGTAAATACAAAGTTCTAGTTCTATTTTCATATACGACTGATTTCTTATCTACATTCTCCAAAGTATCTACAATTAACAATTCTCCTTTTGGAAATACTCCTTTTCCTTCGTATTTCAGCATAAGTTTGTCATATCGTTGTTGTTCTTCCATACTAAATGGTCTTATGTATGTTATTGCTTCTGTATCTGGCAATGTGGTTTCTACTGTTTCCTGATATTTTTCCTGTTCTTTTTCATCTAAATATGACATTCTCATCTTTACATAATCAATCGCAGCCGTTGTTGGAATAGAAATAAACGCTAACATCGCTAATACGCAGATTGCATACCCTAATCGAAAACCTTTTTTCTTACATGACAAAAACTTGCTATTATCTTCTTTTATCTGTTGTAGTATCAAATCAATTTTTTGCTCATATTCCTTTGATGTATGACATATCGTTTGAGTTGCTTTTTTTCTAATTTTTCTATCTAAGAAATCCATACCTTTCACCTCTTTCTATTTCCAATGTTTCGTACGATTACTCCAGGTCCAGAAAATGCTTTAATTTTATTCTGGCACGAGATAATCTGGATTTCACAGTACCTTCTGATATCCCTAAAATGCTAGCAATTTCTTTCACCTTAAATTCTTCAAAATAATATAAGATTATAACCTCACGAAAAGGTTCCTCTAATTGACATACAAAATCAAATAAATCGCTTGTCTCCTCATCCGTTTGCTTTTCATAAAGCCTCTCTTCATACAATTCCATGTAATTCCTTTTCTTCAAGCAATTCTTGCTTTCATTTACAATAATCTGAAAAATCCATGCTTTCATTTTCTTTGTGTG
This sequence comes from Lachnospiraceae bacterium, assembly GCA_017935565.1. Lineage (GTDB taxonomy): Bacteria > Bacillota > Clostridia > Lachnospirales > Lachnospiraceae > SVEL01. Next base: position 2,199 of record JAGBHK010000044.1, on the reverse strand, counting down.
TCGTAAATCTTTCAAATGACTATATGCTTTCATAATAGCTTCACCGACAACATCTTCTGCATCTTCTTTATTTAAAACAATAGAAAACGCCAAACGAAACATTGCAGTCTTATATTCATTTACTACCTTTATAAAACATTCTACTTTCTGTTGTTCGCTTCTTGTAACAGAATGTGTCACATTCTTCATAATTTCCTCCTTCCCATCTGCATTAAGCCGACTCATATATAAGACTGTTTTATATGATATATGGTTCCCATTTACAAAATTTATTTTAAAAAAGATTTAAAAATTGAACATTATACAAAGCCTTAAATACAAAAGTATCTCAGACTATAATAATCTGAGATACCTTCATTGCATGGAAATAACAAATCATTTCCTTTATTTACTTTATTTGATTGTTGCTTACTCCACAACTACCTTACGGAAGTTTTTCTTACCACGCTTCAACACGAAGTCTTCTGCAAAATCAGCCTTTTCATACGCAGTAAATGGGTCTGCAACTTTGTCACCATTGACAGTAACTCCGCCCTGCTGTACACCACGTCTTGCTTCTGCCTTAGAGGTTACTAGCTCTGCTTTTACCATCAAATCAAGGATACCAATCTTACCTTCCTCATTGAAATCCACATCTGTAAGAGTTGTTGTTGGCATGTTTGCTGCATTACCACCTGTGAATAATGCTCTTGCACTCTCCTGTGCTTTCACTGCTTCTTCTTCACCATGAACAAGCTTTGTAAGCTCATATGCAAGAATTTCCTTAGCCTGATTTAACTGACTACCTTCCCATGCGTCCATTTTCTCAATCTCTTCTAATGGTAAAAATGTAAGCATACGGATACATTTTAATACATCAGCATCATCTACATTTCTCCAGTACTGGTAAAAATCAAATGGAGAAGTCTTGTTAGGGTCTAACCATACAGCACCAGACTGTGTCTTACCCATCTTCTTACCTTCTGAATTCAACAGCAATGTGATTGTCATCGCATAAGCGTCCTTACCTAGCTTACGACGAATCAACTCTGTACCACCAAGCATGTTGCTCCACTGGTCATCTCCACCAAACTGCATATTACAGCCATACTTCTGGTATAATGCATAAAAATCGTAGCTCTGCATAATCATATAGTTAAACTCTAAAAAGCTTAAGCCCTTTTCCATTCTCTGCTTGTAGCATTCTGCACGAAGCATGTTGTTAACAGAAAAGCATGCTCCAACCTCACGAAGAACCTCAACATAGTTCAAATCCAAGAGCCAGTCTGCATTGTTCACCATCAAAGCTTTTCCTTCAGAAAAATCAATAAACTTGCTCATCTGCTCCTTAAAGCAATCACAGTTATGCTGAATGGTCTCTGGTGTCATCATCTGTCTCATATCAGTACGACCAGATGGGTCACCAATCATAGCTGTACCACCACCAATTAAAGCGATTGGCTTGTTACCAGCCATCTGAAGACGCTTCATTAGGCAAAGCGCCATGAAATGTCCTACGTGTAAGCTGTCAGCAGTTGGGTCAAAACCAATATAAAAAACTGCCTTACCAGTATTTACTAATTCTTTGATTTCTTCTTCATCTGTTACCTGTGCAATTAATCCTCTTGCCACTAACTCGTCATAAATTGTCATTGTATGTTCCTCGCTTTCTTAATATACATTTTAATAATTTTACAGATACTTATTATTGTTTTTATCATTCATAGGCAAATCTATAACAGATTTTATAACATAAAAAAATCGCCCTATCTATATAGGACGAGACTTTCCCGTGGTACCACCTAAATTCACAACAAATGATTGGTTCATTCTGTTGCCTCACTGGATATGATATCGGATATCAACCGGTATAGCCTACTGAGAAGTTCTATGATAAAAAAGCAAACCATTCTGTTCGGTATACAGCTCAAAGAGGTATTCATAACAAGTCTTCCATAGGCCTCTCATCCACCGGCACCTTTCTGTATGGGATTGCTTATTACTACTTGGTCTTATCAACGCTTTTACTAACGTATAGTATATTCAAGTTGTCCTTGTTTGTCAAATAAATTATACTACAAGATAGCGTAAATTTACTGTAGGAATTAAATAGGCAGACTCGCCCCATAATCAAATTTAGAATTAGATTTGTTTGCCTTATTTTAGTCCATTTACTTTTTGATTACAATCCCCAAATATGATCTTTGAAATTCGCTATCT
>JAGBHK010000043.1 GCA_017935565.1 Lachnospiraceae bacterium | reverse complement strand
TTATTTGAGCATATCTTTGAACGCCTTACCTACCTTGAAAGCAGGAACTTTGCAAGCCGGAATCTCAACCTTTGCTTTTGTCTGAGGGTTAGTTCCAACACGAGCTGCTCTCTCACGAGCCTCGAATGTACCAAAACCTACGAGCTGTACTTTATCTCCAGCCTTTACAGCATCTTCAACTGTATCAATAAAAGCCTTGAGCATAGCTTCAGCATCTTTTTTTGATGCACCTGATTTTTCTGCAATAGCAGCAACCAATTCAGTTCTATTCATTATATTCACCTCCATCTTGGAACATTATACCATAAAATTCTATGTTTTACAACAAGGCTCTGTTAGCCCTTTGTATTGATTTTTATATCCTCCCCATTCTAAAATGTTAAGAATGGGGAGGATTGATAAAACTCATGGTCTTTCCCATTCGCCACTTGCCTTATCCTTTTGTAAAACAAGTTCATATCCACCATTTGCACGATTAAAATAGATTTCTGTATCATTTTCATTCAACTCTATAACATACTTATAATTTGCTCCCCAAGAACTAATTACCCCAAATGTATGGTAAAAATTAAGATAATGTGGTTTTACACCACCTCCACTATCTTTAACACATCTAATTTGTCCTATGTATAAAGGAACACCCACATTTAATTCTATTGCTTTTCCATTAGATAATATAGTGTAATCAAGAAGTTCTACATTTGGATTTTTAGTAAAACCTACTCCTATTATCAATGACAAAATCAATACTAACACCAATAATATAACTATAACAATGTTTTTCTTCTTCATACCAAATCCTCCTTACTAATGAATGGGGTTAATTCTGTTATGTCAAATCTCGTTAGTTTCATTATACTCGAAAAACTGTTGTAAATCAAGTCTTTGGACTTATTATACCTACTAACCCCTTGTGTTTTTTCTTCCCAATTAAACCAATACATATAGTTTGCAAGATATTTTGTTGCCACTCCATATTTAGGTTTCATCCATAATTTCAGTTTGTTATGTAGTGCATTGATATGATTTATATGATATATACCTTTCTTATGCTTACCACTATCGATTTGAATATGTTCAGCATTAACATTCTTTGCAAATTGAATATATGCTCTATGGCTGTCAGTACAGATTGTAGAAGATTGCTCAATATTATCTTGATATGTGCTGTTTAAAGCCTTTGTTGTTAATCTGCCCATACAAATAGGAACAACAACTAAACCACCATTTCTATCAATGGCAGTAGAAACACAAGTCTGCTCATGGCTAATACCTCTGTAATCTATTTCTTTACCTCTTTTGTGAGATTTACCACTATTTCTTGGTGCAACCCAATAAGGATTTCCTTTCTTGTGATTTCCTTTGAAACTTTCAGCAAAGAATGTTTCATCCATTTCAAGCACACCTTTGAGTAAGTCCAAGCCCATATGCTCTGCCAAAGCTTTCAATATCTTATGTCTCATAAAGAATGAAGTTTTTAGTGATATTCCTAAAACCTTTGCTGTTTCTCTCAATGTCATTTGCTTACACATACAATCAGCATATCTAATCCAAGTAGATATTGATAATTTAGTATTAGCAAAAACTGTTTTAGTAAGAGCATTAAAGGTTTTAGTGCAGTCCCTACACAAATATCTTTGTATTCCTCTTGTTTTGCCATTCTTAACAATATGCTTTTTGTTACAATGAGGGCAAACTAACCCTTCAGCAAATCTTTTATCTGCAATTTCGTCTGTGGATAATTCTGCGCCTACTACTTCTACATACTCTGCTATACTAACTGCTAATTCTGTTAATTCTTGATTTGACAACCTATTTACCAAATCTTTTACTATATTTTGAATATTTTTTGTCATACTCATTTTTACCACCTCTTAAGGTAGTAAAATAAACTGAGGTCATTTATGCATAAATATGATATTTTTATGTCTATTTTAAAAATCAATACACTAGACTAACAGAGCCTTTTGCTTTTATTATATTCCAAAGCCTCATTGAGTCCTTGCATTACACCTGAATACACATCAATACCCTTAAAGTTTTCTTCAATTTCATCCATCGTTAAGGAAGATTGAAACGCAACGTCTTCGCTGTCTTCATTTT
>JAGBHK010000042.1 GCA_017935565.1 Lachnospiraceae bacterium | reverse complement strand
GTATATTGAGAAGGACCCTGCGTTGGAGCGTAGATTCCAGCCTGTTATGGTGGATGAGCCAACAGTTGAGGATACGATTTCGATTCTTCGTGGATTGAAGGAGAGATACGAGGTTTTCCATGGCGTTAAGATTACGGATGCCGCATTGGTAAATGCAGCAGTTCTTTCAAATCGTTATATTTCTGACAGATTTTTGCCAGATAAGGCAATTGATTTGGTTGATGAAGCTTGTGCACTCATTAAAACGGAGTTAGATTCGATGCCTACAGAACTTGATGACTTGAGAAGAAAAGTTATGCAGCTAGAAATTGAAGAGGCGGCTCTTAAGAAAGAAACAGATAATTTAAGCAAGGAAAGACTTGAAAATCTTAGAAAAGAGTTGGCTGAGATTCGCGATGAATTTAATGCAAAGAAGGCTCAATGGGAGAATGAAAAGAGTTCGGTTGACAGACTTAGTAAGCTTCGTGAGGAGATTGAAAATGCCAATAATGAGATGAAGATGGCGCAGCGTAATTATGACCTTGATAAGGTGGCTGAACTTCAGTATGGTAGAATTCCTGAACTTACAAAGAGGCTTCAAATAGAAGAGGCGAATGTAAAGAATAAGGAGATTTCATTGATTAGGGAAAGTGTAACTGATGAAGAGATTGCAAAGATTATTTCTAGATGGACAGGCATTCCTGTGATGAAATTGACTGAATCTGAGCGAAATAAGACGCTTAATCTTGAGGAACAGCTTCACAAACGTGTTATTGGGCAGGATGAAGGCGTTACAAAGGTTACAGAGGCGATTATCCGTTCAAAGGCTGGAATTAAGGACCCTAGTAAGCCTATAGGCTCGTTCCTTTTCCTTGGGCCAACAGGTGTTGGTAAGACTGAACTTGCGAAGGCTCTTGCGGAAAATCTTTTTGATAATGAGCAGAATATTGTTAGAATTGATATGTCCGAATATATGGAGAAGCATTCTGTATCAAGACTTGTAGGAGCGCCTCCGGGATATGTGGGCTATGATGAGGGCGGACAGTTGACGGAAGCAGTTAGAAGAAAGCCTTATTCGGTAGTTCTTTTCGATGAAATTGAAAAGGCGCATCCAGATGTGTTTAATATATTGCTTCAGGTTCTTGATGATGGTAGAATTACTGATTCGCAGGGACGTACAGTTGATTTTAAGAATACAATTATTATTCTTACATCAAATATCGGCTCAATGTATTTGCTTGAGGGAATCGATGAAGCGGGAAACATTAAGCCTGAAAATGAAGCGCTTGTTATGGAACAGTTAAGAAATGGATTCAGACCTGAATTCTTAAATAGACTTGATGAGATTATTATGTTCAAACCATTGACTAAGGATAATATTACTGGAATTGTTGACTTGTTGATTGTGGATATAAATAAGCGACTTGTTGACAAAGAAATAAAAATATCTTTGACAGATGAGGCTAAAACATTTATAGTAGAGAATGGTTATGATGTTAATTATGGTGCCAGACCGTTAAAGAGATATTTGCAGAAGTATGTTGAAACTCTTGCAGGTAAGGTTATCTTGGGCGGACAGGTAAAACAGGGCGATACTATTGAAATGTATGTTGAGGACGAGAAATTGTCTGCAAGGATTGGGAACAGGTAATGAATTCAGAAAAAGTAGCTATGAGCAAAAAGAAAATAGTTATTATATCAGTATCAGCGTTGGTAGCAATATCAGCGCTGATATTTGTGTTTATTTGGCTTTTTAATAGTGGAAAAGATTTGAAGATTGTGTTTAATGATGGTGAAAAATATAATGTTTTTTCTTATGAAAATATGAGTTACAATTCTTTTGAAATAGGTGAAAATAACAAGAAAGCAGAACTTAAGATTACAAACAAAAATGAAGAAATTACTGAAATTGGCATTATGATTTGTAATGAAGAAAATGTGGTTTTAGATGAGCAGGTTCAACTTGAAAAAGGTAAGTGTGTCATTGATTTAAACCAGTATCCAAAAGGTGTTTATGATATTTCGATTAGAATCATCCAAAATCAGGAAGATAAGTTTTTGGTAGCGGGTGAAAAGAACTTCGAAAAAATTATAAGCACTGAAAATGTTACAGATAAGACGGTTTTGCAATTAACAGATTTAACTTTCGATGAGTTAAATATTACCTATCCATTTATTTGGAACACAAATAATAAGAAGTGCGAAGTTTTAAAAGATATTGTTTTTGTATCTGAAAACGAAGGTTTCATGAAGATTTTAAATAGTTCTGCAGATGATATTTTGGCGGAGAATGTTTTTTGTGACACTCCAAAATGGGACTATGAAATAGGCGTATTGTTTAATAATTTTTGTGAGGAAGAGTACTATTATGTAAAGGCATTGTCGGTAAATGGCGCAAAGATTGATACAACAAAAATGCAGTTTGATTCGCTTGAAGAGGTTAATAGATTCAGTGATGACGGCGTTTTAAATTTAGAAGACCAAGTTGCAAACATTGTGTTTAATGGTGATTATGATTTGGGGAAAATTACATTTAATAGACCTGTCAATGTGGAATTTAAGGGAGATATTAAGGCTACAAGTGTGAATTTTGCTTTTTTAGATGAAGCCGCAATTAGCATTATTACAGATAATAATATTACCAAAATTGCAAAAAATATTGATTTTAATACACCGAATACAGATGTAACTATAACTGGTGCTGACCTTTATACTAATGACTATATCGAACAGTATATGAACGTTAAAAGTTATAATGGAGTGGCTACTGACATAAATATTGGCGGCGAGGGTGAGGCTAGAATTAGCGAGGCTACTGCCAATGACGTTGCATTTTTATTTGATGGAAATTTTGCATTTATTAAGTGTACATATTCAAACTATGTAAATTTAGATAAGCCCGATTTGGATGTTAGCGTAACGAATGACGGAACTTGCGAGATTGTGAAAAATGAAGGCAAATATTATCTTGTTACAACTGATAAAAATGATAAAAAATTCGGCTACAAGATCACTATGGATATGCCAAATTACACTTTGCCTGTGGTGTATATAACAACATCTACAGGTGAAAATGTAAAATCAAAAACCGAGTATATTGAGGGTACGTTTTCAATTGATTACAATGGAAGTGAAGCTTTTGAAAATATCTATGATGCTAAGATTCAGATTCGAGGAAGAGGTAATTCTACGTGGAAATTGGATAAGAAGCCTTATAAGATAAAGTTTGATTCGAAAAATTCGTTATTTGGTTTTGAAGAGGCGAAGGATTGGGTTTTATTGGCTAATCATGTTGACCGTTCATTGATTAGAAATACGGTGGCTTTAGAAATGTCTAAAGTCCTCGATAATTTACTTTTTGTGCCATCTTCTTATCCTGTGGATGTTTTTGTAAATGGTGAATATCAAGGTGTGTATTCTCTTGGACAGCAGGTAGAGATGAAAAAAGGTAGAATTGAAGGCACAGCAGATAAGAACAGTACAGATATTGATACAGATTATCTTATCGAATGGGGTGGTGGCGGTGATGTCACAAGTTTCGGTGATAATACATTTGGCACTAATATGCATATGTCAATCGAAGTTAAAAATCCTGACGCAGAAATAATAACACAGGAACAATTTGACTACATTTCAAAGTTTATCGTGGAGACTGACAAAGCGGTTGAAGCATTGGAGGGATATGAGGATTATTTGGATATTCCGTCGTTAATTGACTGGTTTTTGATTTATGAATTTTCATATAATACGGATGGTATTTTTAGAAGAAGTGATTTCTTTATGAAAAAGCAGGGAGGCAAGTTGTTTGCTGCGACTCCTTGGGATTTTGATTATGCCTTTGGTAATTTTTATATGGACCCTGGCAATCCTAAGGGGTGGATATGTTTAGGTAATTCTGCGACGGACGCTTATGAAGGCAAGTACATTAAACCAAATTGGATTACGTATCTGTTAAATGATGAGAATTTTAAACAACAGTTGAAAGCGCGTTGGGAAGAAGTTGGAGAAGATATGTACAATATTGCATTACAAACCATAGATGAAATGCAAGCAAAAATTGGTTTATCAGCCGACGAAAACTTTACTGTTTGGGATAAGTGTTTAGGTGTTAAAGTTCAATACGAATCTTGGCGAACTAGAGAACTTACAACTTATGAAGAACAGATAGAATTTTTAAGAACATTTATTGAAAATAGATATAAATGGATGGATGAAACCATAAAAGGAATGTAAGTTTATAAAAAAAGTGGATTAAAAAACCGTAGCGTCATCATTTGATAACACTACGGTTTTTTGTTATTAATATTACAATGAAACCTTGCCTAAGTATTTTTCATTTACTACATAGTAAACCATCATTTCTTCTGGCTTTACATATAATTTAACGTTCTTGAAAATCTTCTTGCCTGTTTCAGCTGTGTAGTTAGCTTTAACTTTTTCGATTAATTCAGCATCAGAAAATTCAAAACCAGCGAACTGAATGAAGATTTCTTCTTTCTTTTCTGCTGTCTTCTTAGCTGTTGTTGTAGCCTTCTTAGCAGGTGCTTTCTTTTCAGCGTCCTTTGTTTCTTTCTTAGGAGCTACAGCCTTCTTTGTTGTAGTAGCTTTAGCAGGTGCTTTTTCAGCAACAGCTTCTACTGTAGTTTTCTTTGTATCTAATTCTTTAACAGTTTTGTTTGCCATTCTTAAATTCCTCCAAATTGTATTAGATTATTAAAGTGTCGTATATATAATATAACCCCCAAACACTAGAAAATCAAGTGTTTATTAAAAAGTTCATTAATTATTATACTTTTTTTATGATTTTTTAATTATTTTATGTTAAAATTAACGAAAGGATGGTGCGTGAATATGAAAAATATGGCAGATAAAAGAAAATTAACAATAAGTATAATTACAATAGTGTTGGTTTTGATTATAGTTTTAATAAGTGCAGTCGTTTGTAATGGTGTAGGTGGAAAAAAGGAAGAAGAAAGTTGTGAAAGTAGTAACACATTTGAAGCGGAAGAGGATGAAACTGCTACAAAAAATGAAACCTCGGTTGAAGATGGAACAACTATAAAAAATGAAACCACTGTTAAAAACGAATCAACAATAGATGATGAAACAACAGTCGATGATATAACTACAACAACTAGTGAAATTACAACAAAAGAAGAGACTACAAAAAAAGAGGAGCCTACAACCGAGCAAGAAACTACCTCGAAAAAAGATGAAGAAAAAGAAGATGAAGTTGTAACTTCTACATTTTCTCATCCAGGGCTTCTGCATTCCGCGTTGTCGTTTGAATATATGACATATGCCGTGAATAATAGCATTACACCTAATATTGACACTTGGAATGTACTTTTAAGCACGGGCTTTTCCAATGCATCGTGGAATCCTAGACCACTTGAAACTGTTATTAGAGGTGGTAATGGTGATAATGTTGCTCAACTATACATAGATGTTGCAAGAGCATATCAATGCGCGCTTATATGGAAAGTCAGTGGTAGCGAGGCTCATGGTGCAGCTGCTTGTAGAATTTTAAATGCATGGTCGGGGACTTTAAAGACTGTAACAGGTAATGCAGACAGATATTTGGCGTCAGGCCTGTTTGGATATCAGTTGGCAAATGCGTCTGAAATAATGCGTGATCATCCGGATTTTAAACTTGAGCAAATGCAAAACATGTTGTATACCGTATTTTACAAGCCATTGAATGAGCGTTTCTTAACTGGAAATGAATATGGTTATCCTCACAACGATGCATATTTCCAAAACTATTGGGCAAACTGGGATTTATGTAATATTGCTTCAGCAATGGCTATAGGTATATTCTGCGATAACGAAGAAGCATATAATGTAGGATTACAGTATTTTATAAATGGTATCGGAAATGGTTCTATATACAATGCAATGCCATATGTACATGAAGATGGGACCGTGCAATGGCAGGAGTCTGGTCGTGACCAGGGGCATACAAATCTTGGTGTAGGATTAATGGCTTGTATTCTTGAAATGGCGTGGAATCAAGGAGATGATTTGTACTCATGGGGTGATAATAGATTTTTAAAAGCAGCGGAATATGTTGCAAAATATAATAATGGTGAGGATGTGCTTTTTTCTGAGTATGAATGGGGTTCAGGTAGAAATGGTGATGTAAAACACCACACTGTAGTTTCAGAAGCGGGGAGAGGCGAAGTGAGACCTATATGGTCTATGATTTATAATCATTATGTAAATCGTATGGGACTTGAAGCTCCAAATATAAAGGCTCGTCTTGAAGCCTTTGGAAATGCTGAATATGGTGCGGGTGGACATGCCACAACTTTCGACCAACCAGGGTGGGGAACATTAACATACGCAGGAAATGTTGGAAATACTGAGGCTACTGTGCCAAAGCGTAATATAGAGAGTGGCGTTTACAGGATTGTTTCTTATCACACTGGAAAGTCTCTAAAATTGTGTGATGACAATGTGGTAAGACAATGTGTAAAGGGCAGTGATGATAAAGATTTATGGGAATTCATAGATTTAGGTGACGGTGAATTTAACATAAAAAATGTGGAAACAGGACTTATGTTGTCTGTTGCTGGTGATTCTCACAGTAATGCTGCAAATATTATAGGTTGGGAAGCAAATGGTAAGGCTAGTCAGAGATTTGCTATATTGACAGCGGATGAAAATAATTATAGAATCATTGCGTCAAATAGTGGAAAGGCATTGGATATACCTTGGGGCTCTGATGATGAAACCTTGAATCTTCAACAGTATAGGTATACTTGCCTTAATTTCCAAAAATGGTATTTAGAAAAGGTCGATTAAAATGAAATTTACATATAAACATACAATTAGAGCAAGTTATTTTGGTTACATAACACAGGCGATTGTGAATAATTTAGCGCCACTTTTATTTATTATATTTACAAGAGAGTTCGGGATTAGTTTAGGTAAAATTACATTGCTTATAACTATTAATTTTGGTACTCAGTTGATAGTGGATTCTATTGCAGCATTGTTTGTAGATAGGATAGGCTATCGAGTTTCGATTATTGCGGCACATGTATTTTCGGTATTAGGGCTGGTCGGATTATCTGTATTTCCGTTTGTTTTATCAGATGGATATTTAGGACTTTTGTTGGCGGTAATATTGTATGCCATAGGAGGCGGTCTTTTGGAAGTATTAGTTAGTCCTATTGTAGAAGCGTGTCCTACGGATAACAAGGCGGCTGTAATGAGTTTGTTACATTCATTTTATTGTTGGGGCGTAGTGGCTGTTGTATTGATTTCAACATTGTTTTTGCGCTTCGTAGGTGAAGAAAATTGGCGAGTTTTACCGATTGTTTGGGCATTGGTTCCGTTGGTAAATGCGATAATATTTGCATTGGTTCCTATAGCTAAACTTAACGAAGATGATGAGGGAATGTCTATGAAAGAATTATTTTCCACGAAAATATTTTGGCTTTTCTTTGTGCTTATGATTGCGTCAGGGGCTTCGGAACAGGCAATGAGTCAGTGGGCATCAGCTTTTGCAGAAATGGGGCTTAATGTTTCAAAGACAATTGGCGATATAATGGGACCTTGTATGTTTGCAATATTAATGGGATGTGCGAGAACTTTTTACGGTAAATATAGTGAGAAAGTTAAATTGATAAATTTTATTTTAGGAAGCGCAGGTCTTTGTATAGGGACATACATAGTGGCGTCGTTGGTTGATAATGCAGTGATTTCATTGATTGCGTGTGCAGTTTGCGGCTTATCAGTTGGTATAATGTGGCCTGGTGTATTTAGTATGGCAGCAGGAACACTAAAGCGCGGTGGGACAGCAATGTTTGCGATTTTAGCTTTGGCAGGAGATGTTGGTTGTAGTGCGGGACCTACAGTAGTAGGATTTGTGTCAGGTGCATTTGGTGATGATTTGAAAAAGGGTTTGCTTGTTGGTTTGATATTCCCAGTTGTGATGCTTTTTGGGGGATTGGTGTATAAGAGGTGGAAGAGGAGAATGAAATAATATAAAAATATTCCAAACTGGTCGTTAAAATGTCCAAACGTGCTGTGAGAGGCATACTTGGGAAAAGGCATTGACATAGTTATATATAGTGTGTTATACTGAGATTGTAACATAGGTTTCGTGATATTTTTTAGGAGGAATATAAATGAGAGTATTGAAAAAAATCATAACTGTTGTTTTAGCATTGTTACTAGTTGCAAATTCTTTTGCAATAAATGTTCAAATAGTGTTTGCAAAAGAGGAAAAATTTGTTGCAGAAAAAACTGATGAGGAGAAAGATAAGCATATTTTAAGCAAAGAAGAAGTTCCATCAGTAATGAATTACAACGAAGCTGTGAAAAATAAGCATGTAAAACGTCAGAAGGATAAAGAAAAGGGTCTGGATGAAGTCGTTTTTCAAAATGAAGATGGTAGTTATACAATGTATGTGTATGACCAAAACGTAAAATATGTTGAGTTGGACGGAACAATTAAGGACATAGATGTAGGGATTGAAAAGATAACTACAAAAAACACGAAAAAAGGCTATACATATTCGAATGGGAATAATATTGTAAATATTGATTTTCCAGACAAAATTAGTGACGGGATTATTGCTGAAAATGATGGACATAGCATAAAGATGTATCCTGCTGATAATAAGTTAGGAGAGATTAAGGTTGATGGCAATAAGGCTATATACGAGGATGCTTATGGTGAAGGTACAAAACTAATATATACGCCTACATTAAACGGTGTAAAAGAAGAAATAGTACTGGAAAAGTATAATTATAAAGAAAAATACACATTTGTTTATGATATCGGGGACGGATATATAAACACATTAGATGACGATTGTTTATATATTTATTCAAGTGATGGAGAAAATATAGGGTTGATAGAGCCTATATATATGATTGATGCAAATAATAAATTTGATGCAAATTCAGATATGAATTATTATGAGAATAGTGATGGAACGTGGACTGTTGAAGTAATACCAAATAAAGAGTTTTTGCTAGATGATGATACAGAATATCCAGTTATTATTGATCCGACATATACTTATAATGTGAATAGAAATAATAGTAGTACTGGAATAGAAGACGTAACTATTAATTCGACATCTACATCGGCAGGATCTTCGGGCTCTTTGTTTGTTGGAAATAGAAGCAATACAGAAAATGGTATATCTAGAGTGTTGATGAGAATACCGTCAGTTACAAGTTCTATTTGTTCATCAATTGAGGTGCAGAGTGCAACTGTTACACTAAGAGACATAATGTGTGAATCGAATGCTATGGTCATTGAGTGCAGACAGTTTACAGGTAGCCCCGGTTGGTCAGAGAATACAGCATCAATGTCAGGTTTTGTAAATAATTCATATGTAGGTGAAATTTATGATACACAAACGGTATCGTATGCTAATGGAGTTAACAAATCTCATGTATATTCATTTGATATTACAGTGGCGGTAAAAGAATGGATAAACAGTAGTACAAAAAGAGGGTGTGGCTTGATTTTCAAGGCGGCAAATGAGACAACTGTACAAAGTAAGACTTTTGCATCGTATGAAAGAGCGAATTATCAACCAACTTTTAGTATGACGTATATTGATAATACTGGGGCGTTTACATGGATATATTTGGATAATTTAATAGGCGAGGAATACAGTGGTGGAATGTATACGCCGAATTGTTTCGGGTATGCGATGGGTGTTGATAATACAATAGATATTGGACAAGGTTTTAATCCAAATACAAACTATATATATCATTTTGCAAATGATGTAGAGGAATATATAAATAATAGTGTTGCAAGACGAACTGTTGTAAAAAAATTTACTGGTGATTGGAGAAGTTATAAATTAGAATTTAATCAATATTTAGTTGCAATTAGAGTTGGAAATAACAGTAATTATCACTTTAAGGTTCAAATAAATGATGGTAGATGGACGGAAAAGAATTCATATTACCCAGCAACTGAACCATCGTATTATGATCCAAATCTTTCAGTGAATTGGAATTCTGCATATACGAGCCAAACTATGTTTTTAGTTATCGAAGTCGGATAGGAGGTTACTATATGAATAATAAATATAATTATATTGTATTAACTATAATCTTATGTGCTTTCTTGTTTGGTTGTGCGAAAGTAGAAGATAATGGTGAAAAGAGTAATACTAATGATGATAAAAATTCTGTTAAATATGAATTTTCGTTCAAATATAAAGAGTTATCAGATGTTTCTCCTTTTGTATATAATTCTATTATAAAATATACGGATGAGTATACATCAGCACCGTTGTATGAATGGAGTGAAGATGTAGTTTTACCAATTCCAGCACCGTTAGGAGCAAAACACGAAAAAAATGTTAAAATGATTAATGAACTTGTTTTTTCAGGGGTAACATTAGAAGAATGGAATAATTATGTGGATTTATTGAAAGAAAAATATATAGTCTTATGGGAGGATAAGGAACAACCTAGCATAAGGATATACGATAAGACATATAATTTTTACGTACAATTACGTTGGGAAGAAAAAATGTTACAAGGTGATAATATATCAAATTATATAGCTTTACATTGTTTTATGGGGAATCAAGAAATCAACGAATTGTTGGATTATGATACTGTAAGAGAAGTAATGTGCAAAAAATTAGATATATCTGAAGATGACAAGAGAGAGTATATCATTTATGATGTATCAACTAACACAAATATAAAGGATGGATATTGGATCTATTATATGGTTTCTTCGAAAAGCACATATCTTGGTATATTTAAGGGCGAAGAATTGGTTGGAACGTTAAAAAACAAAGCATTTAATCCATTATATATTACAAGAATTGAGTTTATAGAAAGCAAAGAGAATACTAATATGTATGTTTTGACAAATGAAGATTGTCTTGGTTATCCTAATGAAATAACTGGATTTGGTAAAGGACTTATTGAAAAATATGTTATTAAAGATGACGGATTGGAATTTGTTGAGTCAAAGAAAGTATCTGAAATAGATTGTTGTAAAGATATAGAATATATTACCATAAAAAAGAATGATGATAAAATTGAGATTTTTGAGGTTGTTCAAAACACTAATATAGTTCATAGTTATAATGAAAACTGGTGTTTAGGGAAGAAATTAGGTATAATGGAATAAATTATAATAAAAAATCAGGGCTATTGGTTTAAATAACCCTGATTTTTTGTTACATATATTAGTTATCAATCTCGTCGTTTGTATAGACCTGACGTTTTCTTGCCATTTCATCGCTTTCAAGGTATTCATCGTATGTTGTAATCTTATCGATTAACTGTCCATTGATGATTTCCATGATTCTGTTAGCTGTTGTCTGTACAAACTGATGGTCATGTGAAGCAAAAAGTGCTACACCTGGGAATTTAATAAGTCCGTTGTTGAGGGCTGTGATTGATTCCATGTCAAGGTGGTTTGTAGGCTCATCGAGGATGAGTACATTTGCACCTGAAATCATCATCTTAGAAAGCATAACTCTTACCTTTTCACCACCTGATAATACGCGTACTTTCTTGATTCCGTCTTCACCAGCAAATAACATTCTTCCAAGGAAACCACGAACATAAGTAGCATCCTTGATTTCAGAAAACTGTGTAAGCCAATCTGCGATTGAGTCATCACAATCGAAATCCTTTGTATTATCCTTAGGGAAATAAGCCTGAGTAGTTGTGATACCCCACTTATAATTTCCTTCGTCTGGTTCCATTTCACCAGCAAGAATCTTGAACAATGTTGTTTTAGCAATTTCATTTGCACCAACGAAAGCAATCTTATCATCTCTATTTACGATAAATGAAACATTGTCGAGAACCTTAACGCCGTCAACAGTCTTTGAAATACCTTCAACTGTAAGAACTTCGTTACCGATTTCTCTATTTGGTCTAAAGTCAATGTAAGGATATTTTCTGCTTGATGGCTTGATTTCATCAAGTTCGATTTTTTCAAGAGCTCTCTTTCTAGAAGTAGCCTGCTTTGATTTAGAAGCATTGGCACTAAATCTCTGAATGAAGTCTTGTAATTCTTTAATCTTTTCTTCCTTCTTCTTATTAGCTTCCTTCATCTGCTTAACGATTAACTGGCTTGATTCATACCAGAAGTCGTAGTTACCAGCGTAAAGCTGAATCTTTGCATAGTCAATGTCTGCTGTGTGTGTACAAACCTTATTCAAGAAATATCTGTCGTGGGAAACTACGATAACAGTATTTTCAAAGTTAATAAGGAACTCTTCAAGCCATGCGATAGCATCTAAATCCAAGTGGTTTGTAGGTTCGTCTAAAAGTAAGATGTCAGGGTTACCAAAAAGTGCCTGAGCAAGGAGAACCTTAACCTTTTCACTACCACGAAGTTCTTTCAAAAGTTTGTAATGAAGATCTGTTTCTATACCTAAACCATTAAGTAAAGTAGCAGCATCAGATTCAGCTTCCCATCCGTTCATTGTTGCAAATTCACCTTCAAGTTCGCTTGCACGGATACCATCTTCATCTGAAAAATCTTCTTTTGCATAAAGGGCTTCCTTTTCTTTCATGATTTCGTAAAGACGGGCATTACCCATAATTACTGTATCTAAAACAGGATATTCATCATATTTGAAGTGGTCCTGCTTTAAGAAAGACAATCTTTGTCCTGGAGTGATAACGATATCACCATTTGTTGGCTCTAATTCTCCAGAAAGAATTTTAAGGAATGTAGACTTACCAGCACCATTTGCACCGATAAGACCATAACAGTTACCTTCAGTAAATTTGATATTTACATCTTCGAATAAAGCCTTTTTTCCAAGTCGTAAAGTTACATTATTTGCGCTAATCATTACTTAATCCTAACCTTTCAAAATTTTAATACATATCTTTGCGCATTTCAACGCATTATATATTTTACATTAAATAGGAGAATTTGCAAGTTTTTTCTTGTTATTATATAAATTTTCATATATAATAAGTCTATATGACGATTGATTTGAAGTTTGTGATAAGCATTTCTATTGGCTAGAAAGGAAAATATTTCATGAAGGTTATTGATATAAATAAATTAGACAAAAAAATAAATATTAGTGCAGGAAAGCCAATGCCTATGGGCGTTTCTGTGAATTTAGGTGGAGTTAATTTTGCTCTTGCAGGAGATAAGACTAAAAAATACGAGTTAGTTCTCTTTGAAAAGGGCACAACCAACATTATGTCTAAAATTGAATTTACAGAAGATATGTTATATGGAAATGTTTTTGCCATGTGCATTAGCAATATGAGCCCTAGTGAGTTTGATTATGGATTTTTGGAAAATGATAAACTATATGAGGATGAATACGCAAAAGTGATTAATGGCAAAGAAAACTGGAGCGAAAAGTCCGATATAACTTATTCTGTTTATGAAAATGGTTATGATTGGGAAAATACAAGACCTTTAAATATTTCGTTAGACGAAACTATAATATATAAATTGCATGTTCGTGGATTTACGATGAACAAGATGTCTAAGGTGAAGGACAAAGGTACATTTTTAGGTGTTGTAGAGAAAATACCATATCTCAAAGAACTTGGAATTAATGCAGTTTTATTAATGCCATCTTACGAATTTAATGAAATTAAATATAAATCAAAAGTAAGCAATGTTATCGGTATGCCAGCAAACATGGAAGTTACAGAAAATATTGGCGCCTACGAAACTGGTAATGAGATTAATTTCTGGGGATATACGGCTGGAAATTATTTGGCTCCAAAAAGTGCTTATTGCACTGGAAAAATGTCTGTGGCGGATGAGTTTAAGACTATGGTCAAGGAATTCCATAAAAATGGCACACAGGTGTTTATGGAATTTTATTTTGCAGGAGGCACAAGCCCTTACTTAATCGTTGATTGCTTGAGACATTGGGTTATGGAATACAAGATTGATGGTGTAAGCGTTAATTTTGACGTTGCTCCGATTAATATGATTAAAAATGACCCTATATTATCTGGAATTAAGATTATAGGGGATAATTGGAATATAATAAATGATTATGCCGAGAAAAATGGCAATGAAAAACGTTATGCAGTAATTAATGACAGTTTCTTGATTACAGCAAGAAAATTTTTAAAGAGTGATGAAGGCCAAGTTTATGATATGAGCTGCAAAATCAAAGAGTGCAGAGGCGATGCGGGAATAATTCATTACATTGCAAATCACAATACATTTTCAGTTATGGATATGGTTTCGTATGAACGTAAACATAATGAAGAAAATGGTGAAAATAATATGGATGGAACAGAATATAACTTTAGCTGGAATTGTGGTGTCGAAGGTGTTACTAAGAAAAGGAAAGTTATTGAACTTCGAAGAAAACAGATGAAAAATGCATTTGCATTCCTTCTTCTTAGCCAGGGAACTCCTATGATTTATGCAGGGGATGAAATGGGACATACAACTAAAGGTAATAACAATCCATATTGTCAGGATAATGCTATTTCATACATTAACTGGAATGATTTAAAAGCGAATGCAGACCTTTTTGAATTTGTGAAAATGCTTATTGATTTTAGAAAAAATCATAAAATGTTGATGATGAGTAATGAGCCGAGAATGATAGATTATAAAGGGTTAGGCAATCCTGATTTGTCTTTACATGGTCAGTTGCCATGGAAACCAGATTATAACTATGTAAGCAGATGCTTCGCATTTATGTACAATGAGGACTACGTCGGCGAAGGCAAGATGTATGTGGTATTTAATATGTATTGGGAAGATGCAGAATTTAATTTGCCTGTTACGAAGAATGACAAGAAATGGAAATTAGCCTTCTCGACAGACACTGCCACATTTACAGATACTCGAACCGTTTTAGTGAAAGAACGTACAGTAGCAGTGTTTATTGAAGACTAACAGAATTTGTTTAATGTTTGGTCGTATTCATAGTCGATTGAATTTAATTTGCTATTGATGTATGCTTTGTCTATATCAAGAACTTCACATAATTCATCAAGATTTTTATAATAATCGCGAAGTTGTGTGTTGATATAACTTAAAAGCATAAATGGGTCATTTGGGATTGACATAATAAACTCCTTTGATTAGTTTTTTAACATCCCATTTTTACCATACTTTATTATAAAAATCAATAGCAATAGTATGGAGGAAATATGTATCGAGAGATTTTAACATGGCTTGAAGAGTGGAAAGAAAATAAAAATCGAAAAATGCTTTTTATGGCAGGCGCTAGAGGCGTTGGTAAAACTTGGACTTTGAATGATTTTGGTATGGGTTTTTATGATAATACCGCGTATTTTGATTTAAATACTCAAGAATATGTTCGTTTTATTTTTGAGGGTGAATTAGAGAAAAGTCGAATAATTAAAATGCTGAGCGTGACTTGTGGTGAAAATATTGAACCGGAAAAGACTTTCGTAATTTTAGAAAATATTGATAGTATATCTAATTATATAGATATTATTGATTTTCTTAGCAAAGAGTTGAAAGAGTATCATATTTGTTTTACAACAATGAAAAACGAGCTTTCCATTATAGAAAACAATGCATTTTTAAATGATGCGGTTGATTTTGTAACGTTATATCCATTGAGTTTTAGTGAGTTTTTGCGAGTTAATGGAGAGGACGATTTATGTACTCTTATTGAAGAGAACAGCAAGAAGAAAATAGACCAGACATACTTGCTTAGAATTAAGCAATATTTGAAAACATATATGCTTATTGGGGGTATGCCAAGCGTTGTTAAAACATATGTTGAAACTGATAGTTTGAGTGAGGCTGAAACCGAGAAAAGTAATATCATTTTTAGTTATATCAATGATTTTGAAAACCTTGAAAATAAAGCATTTTCAAGTAAAGTCAAGCAAGTTTGGGAAAGTATACCAAAGCAGCTTGCACAGGAAAATAAAAAGTTTCAGTATGGTTCAGTAAAGATTACAGCTCGCGCCAGAGAATATCAGGATGCAGTAAAATATTTGATTGAAGAAAAATATGTTACTCCATTGTATAAAGTGGCAACACCTAAGGCTCCATTAGAAGCAGGAAGAGACAAAAAATCCTTCGAGTTATTTTTAACCGATATTGGTTTGTTGTCATCTATGTATGGGCTTACAATGGATGATTTTGAAGAATCAGATATTTTGAAGCGTTTTGAAGGAGCATTAGCGGTTCAATATGTATTTGAGGAATTGTTACACAATCCAAATGTATCAAAGATATATTATTGGACATCATCGGCTACAGCAAAAATAGATTTCATATTTGAAGATGGAGACAACATAATTCCAATAGAGATAAATTTAGAAGAGAATACGAAGGCGCAAAGTTTGAAGGTTTATAAGGAACGTTATAAGAATAATATGTCTGTACGAATAACAACAGACACAATGTCAATCTCAAACGGCATCCTAAACCTCCCACTTTTTTCTATTTGGAACATGTAACCGTAAGAGGACGAGCACGGAGATTTCGACAAAATCCCGATAAATGCTCGCATTTAAGAGGGATTATGGCGGAATCTACGTATTAGGCGGCAACGCCGCACGAGTAGGCTGTGCCTGCGAGTGTCTCGTCCGAAAAAGACGAGCACGGAGTTTTCGGCGAAAACTATGTATTAGGCGGCAACGCCGCACGAGTAGGCTGAGCCTACGAGTGTCTCGTCCGAAAAAGACGAGCACGAGGAAAGGAGATTATTATGAAAAAAGGTATTATTTTTGATATGGATGGAACCCTTTGGGATTCTACAGAAATTGTTGCTGCGTCATGGACTGATGCGGTTAAAGATTGTGGTATGTCTGATAAAATTATCACATCTGATGATATGAGAAGGGTTATGGGACTTACAATGGATAGAATTGCTATGGCTTTATTTCCTGAAATAGAAGGCGAAGAGCAGATGAAACTTCTTGATTATTGCTGTGAAGTTGAAAATGAATACATCATAAAGTTTGGCGGTGTTTTGTATCCTTGTTTGGAAGAAACTTGGCAGAAGTTGAAAGAAAAAGGATATAATTTGTATATTGTAAGTAATTGCCAAAGCGGATATATAGAGGCGTTCCTTGAGCATTATGGATTTGGGCATTATTTTGAAGATATTGAATGTTTTGGAAATAACGGGCTCAAAAAGGGCGATAATATAAGAAATGTTGTAGAGAGAAATAACCTTGATGAGGCTTATTATGTAGGAGATATACAAGGTGATTACGATGCTACAATGGAAGCAGGTATAGAGTTTATACATGCTGCATATGGATTTGGAAAGATTAACGCAGAGACGAAGAAGATTAATGAGTTTGCGGAACTTGTGAAGGTATTGTAGCTTTGTGATATTTTAAGGCAATTGAATTCTCTTAAAAAGGATATATCGGAATTATATATCCTTTTTTGTTGCATTTTAACGAAATTAACATTGAAAATTTATGGTATTAGTAGAAAGATTTTTTGACCATTGACATAGATGGAATAAGTATGTAACATTTAATTTATTATTAATATACTAGGAGGCGTTACTATCAAAGAAATAAAAATCTTAAAAGAACTATATCATGAAAGAATTGATAATCTAGAAAAGGTCATTATAAAATTAGAAAAATCTTTACAAAACGCACCTGAAGGTGTTTTGCAAGTATCAAAATCACATGGAAATACTCAATATCACTACATACCTAAAGATAAAAATAAGAGAATATACATACGCAAGAATCAGATAAAAAAGGCTAAGAAATTTGCTCAAAGAGATTATGAGCGGCAATTTGTTTCAAAAGCAAAAAAAGAGAAAAAAAGAATGGAACTAATTCTCGAAAATTTGGATGATGCAGGATTGCAAAACCTACATATGAATTTAATTCCAGAACGTAGAATATTGATAAAGCCAGTTGTATTATCTGATGAAGAATATATTAAAGAATGGATAAATGTTGAATATAATGGGAAAACTTTTTTAGATGATGATAATGTTATTATGACGGAGCGTGGTGAAAGAGTTAGATCAAAATCTGAAAAAATAATTGCTGATAAATTGTACAGTATGGGCATACCTTATCGATATGAATTTCCATTGTACTTGAAGGGTTATGGCGTAATATATCCAGATTTTACTATACTTGATATTAGTACAAGAAGTGAAAAGTATATAGAGCATTTTGGTATGATGGATGATCCTAAATACTCAAAAAAAGTGGTTAATAAATTAGAGAATTATCATAAAAATGGTATTTTTTTGGGAAAGGACTTGTTTGCAACATTTGAGTATTCCAAGAAACCATTAAATATATTCTTGCTAGAAAATATGTTGAAAGAAGTGTTGTAAAAGACTTTTTTGATATTTACGCGTGAATGGTAGTGTTAAAGAGATATACACGTAAGATTTATAGCAGAAATCGAAAAATATACGTGTGTTGATAATAGTTTTGCGAATTCACACGTATATTTTTAAGATTAAAGGAACTTTTTTTGGTGAAATTGAGTTGTTTTACGTGTGAAATAGTTTTAAGATTCGATATGCACGTAACTATAGTAATTATTCCTGATTTTAATCAGATTTGTTACGTGTGTCATTCATAAATTGTTGCAAAACCACGTAAAATCATCGTTTATCACCAATTTACATTCAGAACAAGCAAGGGTGGTATCGGAAAATCCGATACCACCCTAATTTATTGCTAATAATTAGTTAGCCTTTTCAAGTATCCAAAGCTGGCAAGCGCCACCCCAGTATGACCACTGAGCGATATTGCCGCCATCTTCAGTGCTCCAGTTATATACGTCAAGACAAGATGCGTCGTTTGTTACACCTGTAAGAATTGCGTATACACCACTTGATACCTCAGTAAGTTTAAATTTCTGATTTGAGTTACCATTGTATGAGTACTGGCAAATATTTGCGCCGTCTGCTGTGCTCTTACCTGCTACATCGATTACTTTTGAGTAGCTTGAAGCACCTGTGTAGATGTAGTAATATCCATCGCCTGCAGATACTAATTTGAACTTCTGTCCAGCGCCTCCGTTGTAACTGTACTGCTGAATATTTGCGCTATTAGCAGATGAACCATCAGCTACATCAAGATATTTTCCGCTGTAAGAACTCTTTATATAATATGTTCCATCCAAAGTTCCTGAAGAACTAGAAGATGAAGAATTTGAAGATGAGTTAGATGACGAACTAGAAGAAGTTGTAGTCACCTTAACATCATATACATAAATACCACTATTTGTTGAATAAAGGTAATATGTACCTGCGCTTGAAACCTTAATAGTCTGTACGCCAGGTGTGTTTGTAACTGTGATATCGCCAACAGTTGTTCCGCCAACGCTATCTTTTGCAAGTCTAATTACTCTTGTAGCACCTGAACTTGTTGAAATGCCAATAATATCAACTGAAGCAGCGCCTGTTGTAGTAAACTTAATATAACGTCCTGTGCTATTTGCTGCACCATTCATCTTAATTCTCTGTGTATAAGATGTTCCGTTGATTGTAGCTGATGTACTTTCAACTGAAATATATTTGCTTGATGATGCGCCAATTGTGAAATCACCATATGTGTAATCAGATTTATAAGTACCTTTTGTTAATTTGTTAGCGTTTAATTCCAATGTAGTAGTTGTCGAAGTTGAGCCAGAGTCTGTTGAGCCACCTGTTGAACCAGTTCCACTCGATGAAGAATTTCCGCTACCAGTGTTTCCATTGCCAGAACTCCCACTTGATGAACTACCAGAAGATGAACCACTATCTGAAATTGAAAGGCTCACAATCTTACCGCCATTATATGCGCTAAGAGCAAGATAATCAACTGATGAACTACTTGTAATTCCAAGGCTACTCTTTAATTCTCCTGCTGTAAATGTTACTGTTACTGTATCTGTTGCTGTGGCAGCAGCGCTGTAGCTATTGCCATTTACCCAATTACCATTAACTGATGCTCCCCAGCCAAGTACACCCCAATATCCATGACTTGAATCTGTACATGTATATTTTAATGTAATTGTTGCACTATCAGATGCCTTTGTCAACCATGATGCATCTGATGTTGAATATGATACATCTGATGAACCATTTGAGAAAATCACTGTTCCACTAGTAGAACTTGATGAGTCGCCAGAAGATGAACCACCAGAAGATGAACCGCCAGAAGACGAACTACCTGTTCCCATAACGCCAATAATTGCATTGATTATGCTCTGCTGTGTAACTGCATATGTGTTTCTATCAAAAAGACCAAAGCCATATGTTCCATTGTAACCATTATCCCACCATACTGGCACGCAACCGTACTGTTTAGCGTATGTACATACTTTTTTAGCGTATTCTTCTCTACATGCCAAGTTTTTAGAATCATAAGCTGATTTATCGATAGCACCATATTCACCAATAACTACAGGGTATCCCTTGCTGACAAATGTGTTATACATTTTACCAAACTCTGACTGGATGAATGATTCATAACCATATGTACAAACTTTTGAACTGTCTGTAGCAGTAGAACCCCACTGTGTATATGTTGAACTTTCTTCGCCACAGAATCCCCATGGATCATAATAGTGAACAGAGATCATAATTCTCTTTTCACTTGATGGAATAGAGCTTGATCTGTAATTATCTGAAGGAACTACGAAACCATAATTACCTGCTGTGTATTCAATATTTGTATTCCATCCAGGAACCATTAACCATCTCATTGCATTGTTTCCGCCTGTCTGACGAACAGTGTCAACGAAAATCTGATTGAGAGCATTAATGTTTGAATAATAAGTAGTATTTGGGGTACCGTATGTACCATCAAATTCTTCGTTCATAGATTCAAAAATAAGATGTTCATCATAATCTTTGAATTTGTTTGCAATTTGCTGCCAACAAGCCTTGTATTTTGCTCTGATTGTAGTTTGGTCAGAACCATTGCAAAGAAGCCATCCGCCATCTACTGAATTGTAGCCATCACCATGCATATTGATGATTACATACAAATCATTGTTGATACACATATCAACTACCTCTTTAACTCTGTTTAACCAAGAAGAATCGATTGTGTAATCACTTCCAATCTTACTAAGGTAAGATACTGGAACACGGATTGTGCTAAAGCCTGCTGCCTTTACGGCTTTGATAAGGCCTTCTGAAATTGTTGGATTGCCCCAGGCGGTTTCGTAAGGAACACCTCCTATACAGGCTTCAAGCTGATTGCCAAGATTCCATCCTGCCCCCATTGCAGATACGATGTCGTTTTGGCTTAAATCAGAAAATGATGCTGCATTAGCCGACATTGGTGATGAGAATTTTGCAGCACTAAACAACCCCACGGTCATAGCGGCAGTTAATACTACTGCCATAAGTTTTTTGAAACGCATGTTTCTCCTCCTTTTTTTTATTTGCGAAGTTCACATACCGTAGTGGCAACCCCTTGCCACATACAATCTTCGCATTGCATTATATAGTTATGCCAATATAGCATATGTTAATTTTAACATTATTTATTCATACCAAAATAGTTAAAAAATTTTAGATGTTTTACCTATAAAAAAAGAGAAAAAAAAATACCTGCGCGAAACTGGGTTCGCAACAGGTACTTCCTTTGTTATTGATTCTAAAATTTTAACGTTCTTCAATTGGAACGTAAGGCTTTCTTTTTGCCACATTTTTATACGCTGGTCTAATGATTTTTCCAGCATTAATTAATTCTTCAATTCTATGTGCACTCCATCCTGAAATTCTAGATATAGCAAAAATTGGTGTATAAAGCTCAAGTGGAAGTCCAAGCATATGATATACAAAACCACTATAGAAGTCGATGTTAGCACTAACACCTTTGTACATCTTTCTTTCTCTTTCTATAACTTTTGGAGCAAGTCTTTCAACAGAAGAGTAGAGGAAGAATTCTTTTTCCATACCTTTTTCAGTTGCAAGGCTTTCAACAAAACTCTTAAGAACCTTTGCTCTTGGGTCAGAAATCGAATATACAGCGTGACCTATACCATAGATAAGTCCAGCTTTGTCAAAGGCTTCTTTGTGAAGAAGTTTAACAAGATAATTCTCGATTTCTTCGTCGTTTGTCCAATCCTTGATGTTTACTTTCATATCTTCAAACATCTTAACAACCTTGATGTTTGCACCACCATGCTTTGGACCTTTTAATGAACCAAGTGAAGCAGCAACTGCTGAATAAGTATCAGTTCCTGAAGAAGTAACAACGTGATTTGTAAATGTTGAGTTGTTACCACCGCCGTGTTCAGCATGAAGTACTAATGCAATGTCAAGAATTTTAGCTTCAAGTTTAGTATATTTCTGATCTGGTCTTAACAAATGCAAAATATTTTCTGCAGTTGAAAGGTTTGGATCAGGTGTGTGAATGAATAAACTTTCGCCATCATGATAATGTTTGTATGCTTGATAACCATATACTGAAAGTAATGGGAATAAAGCAATAAGCTGCAAACTCTGTCTTAAAACATTTGGAATCGAAGTATCATCATCATACTCGTCATATGAGTAGAGTGTAAGTACGCTTCTTGCCAATGTGTTCATCATATCACGGCTTGGTGCCTTCATAATAATGTCTCTTACAAAACTTGTTGGAAGAGTACGATATTTAGCGAGTAATGCATTGAAATCTTTTAATTCATCTTTTGTTGGTAATGAACCAAAAAGCAAAAGATATGTAATTTCTTCAAATCCAAAACGGTCATCTTTTAAGAAACCTTCAACAATTTTCTCAATATCATATCCGCGGTAGAATAACTGTCCTTCGCAAGGAACTAATTCTTCAGCATCAATTGTGTAAGCTTTGATTTCACCAATTTCAGTTAAACCTGTGAGAACACCCTTTCCGCTAAGATCACGAAGTCCCCTTTTTACTTCGTACTTACCATATAACTCAGGGTCGATAGTATGTGACTGACATTTTTCAGCAAGCTTTAAAATATCTTCTGTAATTTCTGAATAATTAATATCGGCCATAATGTCCCTCTCTTTCTAGCGCATTTAAGCGTTGATTTCTGCCATTTTACCATAAATTTAATATATCAACAACAAAAATTTAAAAAAGTTAACATATTTTTAACAATTTTGTTGAAAAATATGATATGATAAAAAGAGGTATGTAAAGAAGAAAGGAGCTAAGGAAAACAACATGGATTTATTTGAATATATGCGTAGTAACACAATGGAAAAAGAGTCTCCTTTAGCTTCAAGACTTAGACCTACGACATTGGATGAAGTGGTGGGTCAGAAACATATTATTGGTGAGGATAAACTTCTATACAGAGCCATAAAAGCAGATAAACTTAGTTCAGTTTTATTTTATGGTCCTCCGGGAACAGGTAAAACGACACTTGCAAAAGTTATTGCAAATACAACTAGTTCTAATTTTAAGCAGATTAATGCGACTATTGCTAATAAAAAGGATATGGAAGAGGTTGTTGAGGCAGCCAAGGATAGTCTTGCTATGTGCGGAAAAAAGACTATTCTTTTTATTGACGAGATTCACAGATTTAATAAAGGACAACAAGATTATTTGTTGCCATTTGTGGAAGATGGAACGGTTATTTTGATTGGCGCGACTACTGAGAATCCTTATTTTGAGGTTAACAGTGCGTTGATATCACGCTCTATTATTTTTGAGTTGCAGCCATTATCAAAAGAAGATGTGAAAACTTTGATACTAAGAGCGGTATATGATAATGACAAGGGCATGGGCGCATATGATGCGGTGATAGATGATGATGCAGTTGAATTTTTAGCAAATTTATCAAATGGAGATGCCAGAATGGCGCTTAACGCCATTGAATTAGGTGTATTATCTACAAATCGAAGCGAAGATGGAAAAATTCATATTGACATTGAAACGGCGCAACAATGCATTCAAAAACGAGTTATCAAGTATGATAAGTCGGGAGATAATCATTATGATGTTATATCTGCGTTTATAAAGAGTATGAGAGGTTCAGACCCTGATGCGGCAGTATATTATCTTGCAAGAATGATTTACGCTGGGGAAAGTGTTACATTTATTGCGAGACGAATAGTTATTTGTGCATGCGAAGATGTTGGAATGGCGGACCCTAACGCGTTGGTTGTTGCTAATGCGGCAGCAGATGCTGTTCATAAAATTGGTATGCCGGAGGCTGGGCTTATTTTGGCTGAGGCAGCAGTTTATGTTGCAACTGCACCAAAGAGTAATGCTTCATATATGGCTTTGAATAAAGCTATGGAAATGATAAAAAATGATGAAACTCCTAGAGTTCCAACACATTTAATGGATGCTCACTACAAAGGTGCGGCAAAATTGGGACATGGTTTGGGATATAAATATGCACATGATTATAAAAATCATTATGTAAAACAACAATATTTGCCAGATGGTTTAGAAAATGAAGTGTTCTATGAACCATCGGATAATGGATATGAGGTCAAAGTAAAGGACCATATGAAGAAGATTAGAGAGGAAGCGTAGGATGAAAGAGGTAATTGACAAATTATATCTTGGAATAATTGAACATGATTTACCGAAACCAATTATATCGGTATCTGAGATAAATATGCAGGTTAACGCTGCCTCTGTGAAAGAAGGAGTTATCGAGGTTGTATCAAAAAACTCTGTTCCAGTTAAGGGAGTTGTTTATTCAACTCATGAGAAGTTTAAGATAATTGATAATGAGTTTTACGGAACTCACAATTGTATTAGATACTGGATTGACACTACATATTCAGAGAAAAATGATAAAATCGAAGGCTTGGTTAATATTGTGTCAAATGGTGGTGAGTTTAACATACCTTTTGATATTGAAGTGGGCCAGAGAAGCGCTGATACAACAATTGGAAATGTTAAAAATATTTTCCATTTCGCAAATTTGGTACAGACAAGTTATGATGAGGCTTTAAAACTATTTTGTTCAGATAAGTTTAAGGAAGTTTTTTTACGTGATGAGATACATTTATTAAGTGTATATGACGGACTTATTGACAATCCAAATAAAAATCTTGCATTGGAAGAGTTCTTGATTGTTGCAAATAAAAAACATGCTATAGATATACAACTTTTGAGCAATTATAAGATTTATGAAGATATAACTGCAAATTTTGGTGATACGGTTATTCTTTCTAAGAATAATTGGGGATATGCTAACTTTGATGTGGAAGTAAAAGGAGATTTTATCAGTGTGGATAAAAAATCGATTTCCACATTGGATTTTGCTGGAAGCAATTATGAATTTAATTATGTAATATGCGCAGATAAGCTTCATAATGGTAATAACTACGGCGAGATTATTTTTAAGAATTACGCTCATGAATTGAAACTTGAGATAAAAGTGTCGCAAAATTGCATAAGTAATGAAAATAGCATTATGTTAAAAAAATATATGTGTGAGTTGGAAAATGCATATATTGAATTTAGATTGCGTAAAATTCAGAGTAGTGAATGGCAGGAAAAGTCATTAGATTTGATTAGAAGAATAAGAAGTATTAAGGATGATTCTTTGTTTGTTAAGTTGTTTCTTGCGCAAATTTATATTACTAAAGGTCTTGATACTGAAAGTTCGTGGCTTTTAGAAAATGTTGCGGAAGAATTGTTGGAAAAACGCAACGAGAATATAGAATTGTATTGTTATTATTTATATATTCGTACAATTGAAAAAAGAGATCCAATATTTACTGCTGAAATGTTAAAAAAGGTAGACCAATACTATAGAGAAGGATATGATAACTGGAAAGTTTTATGGATATTGTTATACCTTAATGAGGCTTATGATACAAATATTAGTTTAAAATTAACCAGAATAAAAGAACAATATGCAAATGGTATGAGAACTCCTTTGATGTATTATGAAGCATTAAATGTGTTCAATGAATACCCAGAGTATTTGCGTATATTAAATGACTTTGAGATTCAAATATTACTATTTGGTGCGAAATATAATGCTATAAATAAAAGACTTGCGAAACAAGTTTCTGAACTTCTTATGAAAGAAAAGAAACTCAATAAAAAGTTATTTAGAGTTATGACATCTTTGTATGATTCATATAAAGACAATCAAATATTAGAATCGATTGTGCAAATGCTTATACGTTCAAATAAGAGCGAGAAGAATTATTTTGAGTGGTATAACAAAGCTGTTGAAAATGGCATTAAAGTTACGGGATTGTATGAATATTATTTACAGACATTGCCTGATGATTATGACGAACTTATTCCGCAGGTTATTTTGTTGTACTTTACATACAATGATTTAAATTCCGAAAATGGTGTTTTAGCTGGCAGAAATATTTCAAGTCGTCGTTTGGCTGCATTGTATAGAAATGTAATTGAACACAAAGATGAAATTAGAAGTATTTATGATATTTACGAGAAGCAAATGGAATTGTTTGCTATTGACGGTGTGTTAAATGGTAAGATTGATGAAAATTACAGTGTTATATATAATGAATTTTTGAGACCATCAATCATTGACCCTCAAATGGCAAATAATATTCCTCAGATTATTAATACATATCTTGTTAAGTGCAAGAATCCATATGTAAAGGAAGTGGTAGTGTATCACAAAGAACTAGAAAAAGGAGAAGTGGTACCTGTAATCGGAAATAAAGCATATGTAACTATGTATACTGAAGATACCGTCCTTGTTTATGTGGATTTATTTGGCAATAGATATGTGGGAGATATGCATGGTGAAGTTATCAGATTGTTGCGTTTGGACAATCTTATGCAGTTGTGCTTTGATATTTCGGTTAAAAATGATGGCATACTCTTATATTTTTGCGACAAATATTTGAATTATGGCATATCAAATGGTAATTCAGCCTCTGTGTTGAAGTTTGTTTCTAATTTAGAAGGAATAAAAGAAAGATACAGGCTGATTATTGAAAAGGAAATAGTCGATTATTACGCACTTAATTATGATGGTGATGTAGTAGATACATACTTGGAAAGTGTTGATATTACAGGACTTACCAATGAATCTAAAATTAAGATTATTGAACTTGCAATAGTTAGAGGTATGTTTGAAAAAGCATATCAGATGATGTGTGACTTTGGATATGGTAATATTGAGCCTGGAAGAGTTATGAAATGCTGTTCGAAACTTATTGAAAGAGGTATGGAAAGTAATACATCATTGACAGATATGGCTGTTTATGCCTATAAACATGGAAAATACAATGAGAATACATTGAATTATATTAGCCAAAATTACAATGCAACAACCAAAGAAATGCTTGATGTTTGGAAGGCTTGCAATAATTTCCAGTGTGAGAGTAGAGAATTGGATGAAAGGGTTATTTCGCAGATTCTCTTTACTGGAGAATGTTCTTCGCATATTGGAAAAGTATTTGATGATTATTGCAAGAAAGGTGCCAACTATAAGGTTAAAAAGGCTGTTCTTGTAAGTAAGGCGTATGATTATTTCTCTAAAGAAGTGGTTATTGATGAAAATATATTTACTCATATTAGAAGGGCAATCGAAGAAAATGAAGACCTTATAGATATTTGTAAATTGGCATATTTAAAGTATTGTTCGGATATTGAAATCGAAGGCGATACGATTGAAATATGTGAAGATATCATTGAATGTATGTGTGAGAAGGGGAAAAGGTTCAATTTCTATAAGAAATTTGAAAAATATTTTGCACTTCCGGAAAGTATGCAGGATATATTTATTATTGAATATAGGACAACACCTGCAGGAAGAGTGTTCATTCACTATATTCTTGAAAAAGGTGACCATAACGAGCAGAATTATATTGTTAAGGAAATGCAGGAAGTTTGTCATGGCGTTTATGTATTTTCACAGGTGATGTTTTACGGAGAAACATTGAAATATTATATTTCAGAGGAAAATGTAGATGAAAAAAATGTTTCTGAAAGTAAAAATATTTCTATGGGTGAAGAGGAAATCGTTCGAAATGATACAAGATACGGTATGATTAATAGTATGATTTTGTGCAAGGAAGTTTCAGAAGGTACAACCCTTTTAGAACTTGCATCTGATTTTTATGCATACGGTAAATTAAATGAAGAAATGTTTAGATTTAAGTAAACAGGAGAGAAAAAGTGGAAAATTTAGTTTTAAAGAAACAACTTAATATATCTGCTTTAGGTATTGATATTTCAAAGGATTACACTTTGGTTGGGTATTCGGCACCTGGTATGGCGGAGCCAGATTCTATGAGTATGTCCAAAGAAGAAAACAGATACCTTATACCTACTTGTATGTATAAGATGAAAAATGTTCAAGAATGGTGTATAGGTGAAGAAGCTTCTTTTAGAGCAAAGGATGAGGATAATGGTGCAAACTATATTGATAATCTATTAGAAGCAGTAAAAAATAAAGGTACCTACACGATAGAAGACAAAGAGTATAAGGCAAAAGAGTTATTGGCAATTTACCTTGAGTTAGTTATGGATAAGGCTAAAACTATATTAGAATATGATAGTGTTAGTCATATTGCTGTTACAGTTGAGGAAACAGAAAAAAATGTTGTCGATACTATTATAGGTAAGCTTAGAATAATGGGTTACAGGGATGAAAACATTAGAATGTTGAGCCATACTGAAGCGTTTATATATTATGTAATTAATCAAAAGCGTGAATTATGGGTTAATGATGTTGTATTGTTTGACTTTAGTAATCATCATTTTAAATATCGTAGACTTAAGACTATTAAAAATCGTGTTCCGGGAATTATAACAGTTGAAGAGGAAGATTTTTCTAAACTTATGGACATGTCTTATCTTAGCTCGCCAGCAGATAAAGAGAGATTGGACGATAAGTTTTTACGTCTTGTCCAAGAAAAGTTTGGAAAAAATATTATTTCTACTGTTTTTTTAACTGGTGTTGGATTCTATGATGAATGGGCAGATAAGTCTATCAAAGAAATATGTAATAGAAGACGAGTATTTAAAGGTTATAATTTATTTGTTAAAGGCGCGTGTTATGGTGCTTTGAAAAGATACAATAACATAACTGATACAGAATATATTTTCGCTTGCGAGGGAAGAACTAAAGCAAACGTTGGTATTGTTATTAATCATAAGGAAAGACAGATGTCTGTTGCATTATCTAAAGCTGGAACTAATTGGTATGAGGCTGGTGTGAAGACAACATGTATATTGGATAATGTAGATAAAATTCGTCTGTTGGTGTCGTCGGTTGACAATGGAGCGGTTAAACATGTGGATATTGATGTTAGTCCGTTTCCAAAGCGCGTCAATAAAGCGACTAGAGTTGAAATACTTTTAAGCTTTGTTAATGATACAGTATTTGATGTTGTGGTAAAAGATTTAGGTTTTGGAGATTTCTTTAAAACATCAGGAATGATTGTGAAAGAAACAATAAATACAGAAGAACTTTTTGGATAAAGGAGGTGTCAGTGTGAGTGGATTATTATTGTGTACAAAGCAGGCAGTAAATCCGTTGTATGTAGAAAATGGTTCTATTAGAATCTACAATTTAGAAGAACTTTGTTATTATTTATATAATTATACATATATGATAACTGCGGATTTTTTTGATGAAAAATTTATTATGTTTTGTGAAAATGAACTTGAACAGGTTTCATTGGCTCAAAAGATAAAAGAATGCATTGCTCATAAGCAACCATTGAGAACGTTTATAATGCGTGTGTTGGAAAGTGCTTATTTTTATAGTACTGATGAGTTGAAAAAATTTGAAACCACATTGGCATATCTTGATAGTACATCTGTTAAAGAAAGAATGAAAGCAAGAGCTGATATGATGGTTAAGGCAGGAAAGTTAAAATCAGCAATGGCTATTTATAAAAGTATTTTGGATAATAAAGAAGAAATAATGTCGTTGCAATTTAATGCTAGTGTTAAAAGTAATATTGGCGTAATATACACAGAATTGTTCATGTATGACAAGGCAGCAGAATATTTCGAAATGGCTTATGATATTGATCCAATTGAAGAATATAGAGACTTCCTCGTGTGTGCACTTATGATGCTAGGGGATGAAGAAAGGTTGCATTTGATAACTAGCAGATATCATATTGATGAGGAAATTGTAAATGAATACAAACTGGCATTTTCTAATGTAAACAAAATGGTTAGAAGTAGCGATAAATATAAGCAGTTTACAGAACAGTTTAAGTATGATAGTAAAAAGAGTTTGAATTTGTATTATGAGAATATTACGCATATCCTTTCAGGATGGAAGGAAGATTATAGAAAGGCTATTGATGCGTAAGAAAGGTCGGTGAATGACTTGGGTTGGTTGTTTGGAAGAAAAAAGAAAGAAGAAATCGAAGAGCTGGATTTTTCTGAAAATGAGTATTCTTTAGATTATGTAGATGAAGATGCAGTTTATCTTTCTATTGATAAAGGGATTATTGAAGAGGTTTTAGAAGAAGAAAAGGATTCTAGAAATATTGATAAAACTTCTTATATTGAAAATTGTTGTGAACAAATGGCAGCGTGTTCGAAACGTATTGATGATGCGAAACAAGAATATGCAATGGTTAACAATTACCTCAATGATATCCAAACTATTGAAAGTTTGGAAGGAGATAAGAAGAGGGATTTACATTATTATGCAAAAAGAATAAAGACTCTCAATGAAGGAAAAAAAGAGTTAAAGCAATTTACTACAAAGATGCCTGGTGATAAATATCTTTATATGCAACAAAATGAAGACAAGATGCCTACTATCCTAAAGGAAATGAAGGAAAGTGAAGATTTATGTCAGCAGATAAAGATGGATTTGCATAATATTGAAGGCGAGAAGTTTGCATTGCGTCAGGAAGAAGCCTATGCGGTAAGAATGATAAATGTTGTTAAGAGCATTTTTAAAATACTGCTTTTAACTATGGGAATTATAATTGTGGCTTTATTTATGGCACATTTCTATATGGATATGGACATGAGAGTTCCAATTTATGGGACTGTAATGATTGCTGTTGCGTCATTTGCAGTGGTGTTGGTACTTAATCAGAAATATTATAAAGAAATGAAAATCGTTGGTATGAAACGCCAAAAAGCCGTGCGATTATTAAATAAATATAGGCTTCGCTTTGTAAATGCGCAAAGTATTTTAGATTATACCTATGAGAAAAATGGCGTGAAAAATTCGTATGAATTAGCAGAAATGTGGTCGTTATATCTTAGCGTAAAAAAAGAACAGGAAGCTTATGAAAAAAATAATGATGAGTTATATAAAACAATTGCAGCTATGGAAGATTTTTTGAACGGGCTTCATATTTTCGATGCATCTGTATGGCCAGCGCAGGTTGATGCTATTTTAGAGGGCAGAGAAATGACAGAAATTAGACACACACTAAATGTTCGAAGACAGAAGTTGAGAAAGTCTATTGAATTTAATATGAATACAGTTGATAGGTATAAAGCTCAAGTTAAAAATGTTATGAAAAAAAGACCGGAGTTGGCTGCTGAAATAATGGCAGTGCTTGATAGGTATTAAAGGGAAAAGGAAAGGAATAGGAATCGCGTTGCGATTCCTATTCCACTTAGGGGGGCTCGCGAAATGTGGGATGAAAATTATATTGAGCATATAGGTGCTATGCACCTGCCATCAATTAAGAAGCCTCAAAAACAAACAAGCTTGTTTTTGAGACTTTTCAATTGATAGGCAACGCACCTTTGGTGCTGGCTCAATATAATTTTCATCCCACATTTGCTCGCTGGAATGTTTTTTTAAAAGTACAAAGCAATCTATTGACTTGTATACAGTATTTTTTTATAATTTTAATATAAAATTGCGCGAGCAAAAATATAACAGGAGGAAGTAAAAAAATGAACAAAGAAATGCAGCCACAGTGGAATGGATTTAAAGAGGGTAAATGGTCTTCTGAAGTAAATGTAAGAGATTTCATTCAGCTTAACTACACACCATATGAAGGTGATGAATCATTCCTTGCTGGTCCAACAAAAGCAACAACAGATTTATGGGCACAGGTAATGGAACTTAGTAAGCAGGAACGCGAAAACGGTGGTGTTATTGATATGGATACAAAGATTCCATCAA
The DNA here is from genome assembly GCA_017935565.1 of Lachnospiraceae bacterium. Lineage (GTDB taxonomy): Bacteria > Bacillota > Clostridia > Lachnospirales > Lachnospiraceae > SVEL01. The sequence goes on along the minus strand of JAGBHK010000042.1, from coordinate 65,858 downwards.
CAATCGTTTCACACGGTGCAGCTTACTTAAACAAGGACACAGAACAGATCGTTGGTTTCCAGACAGATAAGCCACTCAAGAGAGCATTTATGCCATTTGGTGGTATTAGAACAGCTGTAACAGCATGTAAGTCATATGGTTACGAAGTAGATCCTGAAATTATAAATGTATTTATGAACTGGAGAAAGACACACAATCAGGGTGTATTCGATGTATACACACCAGAGATGAAGGCAGCTAGACATGCTCACATCATCACAGGTCTTCCAGATGCTTATGGTAGAGGACGTATCATCGGCGACTACAGAAGAGTAGCATTATACGGTGTTGATTTACTTATCGAAGATAAGAAGAATCAGTTTAATTCAGTAGTTGGTGATATGACAGAACATATCGTTAGAGATAGAGAAGAACTTGCTGAGCAGATTAAAGCTCTTAATGAGTTAAAGAAACTCGGTGAAATCTATGGTTACGATATTTCTAAACCAGCAGCTGATGCTAAAGAAGCTATCCAGTGGACATATTTCGGATACCTTGCAGCAGTTAAGGAACAGAATGGTGCAGCTATGTCACTTGGACGTACAGCTACATTCCTTGATATTTATATTGAAAGAGACTTAGCAGCTGGTAAGTATACAGAAGAACAGATTCAGGAAATGATTGACCATTTCATTATGAAACTTAGAATGGTTAGATTCGCTCGTATTCCAGAATACAATGCATTATTCGCTGGTGACCCAACATGGGTAACAGAATCACTTGGTGGTATGGGTATCGATGGTAGAACACTTGTAACAAAGACATCATTCAGATACTTAAATACATTAGATAACTTAGGTACATCTCCAGAACCAAATATGATAGTACTTTGGGCAAAGAACCTTCCACAGAACTGGAAGAACTACTGTGCAGAAATGTCAATCAAGTCATCAGCTATTCAGTATGAAAATGATGATATGATGAGAGTAACTCATGGTGATGATTACGCTATCGCTTGTTGCGTATCTTCAATGAAGGTTGGTAAGGAAATGCAGTTCTTCGGAGCTAGAGCAAACCTTGCAAAATGTTTATTATACGCTATCAACGGTGGTGTTGATGAAAAATTATTCGAACAGGTAGGTCCTAAGTACAGACCAATCACATCTGAATACTTAGATTACGATGAAGTAATGGAAAGATATACAGATATGATGGATTGGTTAGCAGGCTTATATGTAGAAACATTAAATGTTATCCACTACATGCATGACAAGTACTGCTACGAAAAGATTCAGTTAGCTCTTCATGATAAGGAAGTTAAGAGATGGTTCGCAACAGGTATCGCTGGTCTTTCAGTTGTTGCTGACTCACTTAGTGCTATCAAGTATGCTAAGGTTAAGACAGTAAGAAATGAACAGGGTATCGTAGTTGATTACGAAATCGAAGGTGATTTCCCTAAATATGGTAACAACGATGACAGAGTTGACTCTATCGCAGTTGAAATCGTTAACAAGTTCATGGATATGATTAGAAAGCATCCAACATACAGAAATGCTATTCCTACAACATCTATCCTTACAATTACATCAAACGTTGCTTATGGTAAGAACACAGGTAGCACACCAGACGGTAGAAAAGCAGGTGTTCCATTGGCTCCAGGTGCTAACCCAATGCATGGACGTGATACACATGGTGCTTTAGCTTCATTATCTTCAGTAGCTAAGCTTCCATTTGAAAACGCACAGGATGGTATCTCTAATACATTTACAATCCTTCCAGATGCTTTAGGTAAAGACACATTATTCGTTGGAACAGGTGATCTCGATATCGAGCTTACACCAGAGCAGATTGCAGGTATTGAAGAAGGTTGCGGATGCAACTCAGCTTGTAACATCCCTAACCTTGATGTTTAATTAGAAAAATCAGAATAGGAGGAAATATTATGGTAGTAACAGCTCAGCAGAAAGCAAACTTAGTATCAATGCTTGATGGTTATATTGAAAAAGGTGGCCATCACTTAAATGTAAACGTTCTCGTTAGAGAAACATTATTAGATGCTCAGCAGCATCCAGAGAAGTATCCACAGCTTACAATCCGTGTTTCAGGATATGCTGTAAACTTCATTAAATTAACAAAGGAACAGCAGGATGACGTAATTTCACGTACATTCCATGCAGCTATCTAATAAAAAGTGATTTAAAGGGCCGTCGCATAAGCGATGGTCCTTTTTGTGTGTAACGGGCAATGAATGTATACCAGATTGTAGGTAATCATAAAAAATAAATGGTTAACAGGAAATAAATATCAGTTGTTTAATGGGATAAATAATGTTAGAATTAGATAAAACAAATTGATTTATATTATAGATAAAACAGGAGAGAGCTATGGAAGGATACATACATTCAATAGAAACATTTGGTACAGTTGATGGACCAGGGGTAAGATATGTAGTCTTTGTTCAAGGATGTCCAATGCGTTGTCAGTATTGTCACAACCCTGATACATGGGAGCCAAAGATTGGTGAGGTGAAGACTGCAGATGAAATATTAGATGATTATGAAAGTTATAGACCATATCTGACAGGTGGTGGGCTTACTGTAACTGGTGGCGAACCAATGTGGCAGATGGATTTTATGATAGAGTTGTTTGAAAAAGCGAAAAAAAGAGATATTCATACTTGTATTGATACATCAGGAGTGGTGTTTAACAGAAAAAGTCAGGATTTTATGGACAAGCTTAACAAACTTTTGAAATATACGGACCTTATAATGCTTGATATAAAGCATATTAGAGATGAGGAACATAAAAAACTTACAGGGCAGTCGAATAAAAATATTCTTGACTTTGCTAAATACTTGAATGAAATTGATTTCCCTGTATGGATACGTCATGTAACAGTTCCAGGAATAACTTATATAAAAGAATATTTGCAGGAATTAGGTGAGTTTTTGGGTGAACTCAATAATGTAAAGGCACTTGATGTGTTGCCTTATCATACAATGGGCGTGCCTAAATATGAGTCACTTGGTATGGAGTATCCTTTAAAGGATGTACCTGCTCTTGAAAAATCTGAAGCGGTGAAGGCTAGGGATTTGATTTTATATTATATGAAGAAAAAAAAGCAGGAGTTGGCTGTAAAACTTGTGAAATAGAAGAGGGATTTTTTCGGAGGCGAAAATTATGAAAAAGTATATATGTATAATAATCAGCGCTTTATCAGCTATTAGTTTGTGCGCTTGTGGTGGAAAAGTAAGTGGTGCAAAGACTCATGAGGTGGATTCGGAAATTTATTCTCAAGAGGATATTGAATCAGCAATTGATGTTATTAAGGATGAGTTTAAGGAAGAATGGAGCGGATGTACACTTACAGAAATTTATTATGCAGGGGATGAGGTGACAAAAGACCATCAAGATTGGGCTGATAGAAATGATGCAGATGAAGTTATTGTTTTGTTATCATCGTTTGATGTGGATTCCTCTGGAGGTGATGGCTCTTTGAGTCCTGATAGCACTTATGATGACTGGAACTGGATATTGGTAAGAATAAATGGCGGACAATGGAAACATGTGGATCATGGTTATTAAATTTAATGATTGGCAAAAACTTAACGATATTGTATAATTAATAATATATATGGCAATGATATTTTATGTATAATTGCAAGAATGGAGGAAAATTATGGCAAACAAATATGCAGGAACAAAAACAGAACAGAATTTAAGAGATGCATTTTCAGGAGAGTCACAGGCAAGAAATAAGTACACATATTTCGCATCTGTAGCTAAGAAAGCTGGATTTGAACAGATTGCAGCACTTTTTCTTGAAACAGCAGAAAATGAAAAAGAACACGCTAAGATGTGGTTTAAGGAACTTGGTGGTCTTGGAAATACAGCTGAAAACCTTTTAAGCGCAGCTGAAGGTGAAAATTATGAATGGACAGACATGTATGACCAGATGGCTAAGGATGCTGAAGAGGAAGGCTTCCCTGAATTAGCAGCAAAGTTTAGAGGAGTGGCAGCTATTGAAAAGATGCATGAAGAAAGATATAGAGCACTTCTTAAAAATGTTGAAACAAATGAAGTATTTGAAAAGAGTGGCGTGGTTATGTGGGAATGTAGAAACTGTGGTCATGTAGTTGTATCCGCAAAGGCTCCAGAAGTTTGTCCGGTATGTAATCATCCACAGGCATATTTTGAAGTTAGAAAAGAGAATTATTAATAAAATAATAATGAGAAATATAAAGATTTTCAGTTCGTTATAGAGATGTAATGGGCTGAAAATCTTTTTATTTGCGCAATTTACGCGCAAACAAATTTATTGACGGATTTTATGTCGAGTGTTATACTTTTCTAGGTGGGAAAGAGGATAGATAGTGATGGAAAAACAAATAATTTACTATGACGATGAATTGAATAATGAGTTTTCTACGGCGGTTATCGAGGCTAAAAGAATTGATGAAAATTATATATACATTCATAAAGGAATATGGAAGAAGTTTACACATTTTTTCTGGTATAGAATTGTAGCCACACCATTGGCATTTCTTTATATGAAGATTTATTTTGGTCATAAGATTATGAACAAAAAGATACTAAAAGATTTCAAAAAAAGTGGCTGGTTTATATATGGTAACCATACGCATTTTATGGCGGATGCATTGATTCCGTCAATGATTAGCGTACCGAAAGATATGTATGTAATAGTACATCCAAACAATGTATCGATGCCGTACCTTGGAAGAATCACACCGAGTTTGGGAGCATTACCTTTACCTGATGATGCCAAGGCTACGAAGAATTTTATAAGGGCTGTAGAACAAAGAATTGAAGAAAAAAATGGAGTTACAATATATCCGGAAGCACATATATGGCCGTATTATACAAAGATACGTCCATTTTTAGATACATCTTTTCGCTATCCGATAAAATGTGGGGTTCCAGTGTTTTGTTTTACAAATACTTATCAAAAGAGACGTTTTAGAAAAACGCCAAGAATTGTTACATATATTGATGGACCATTTTATCCGAATAAGGAAATGAGTGGGAAAAATCAAAGGGAAGAGTTGAGAAATAGGGTTTATAACACTATGGTGGATAGGGCTAAAATGAGTAATGTTGAGTTAATAAAATATGTTAAAGCTGGTGAGAAAGATGATTAATATTTTATTTTCTGGAAATGAAAAAGTATTGGATGGCGTAATAACATGTATGTTATCTATATTTACGAGGACCAATACGACGGAGCCATTTTGTTTTTATATTTACACGATGGATATCACTCGAATAAAAAAGGAATATACGGCGATTAGTGAAGAAGCGGTTAAATATTTGGATGAGATAGCAAAAACATATAATCCTTTAAATAAGGTTATAAGGGTTGATGTTTCAGATATATATGAAAAGGAATTTGCATATTGTCCAAATGAAATGGCGTATTGCTCGCCATATACGTTGCTTAGGTTATTTGCGGATTTAGTCCCAGATATGCCTGATAAGTTATTATATTTAGATATTGATTTATTATTTAATAGAGATATAAAACTGTTGTATGATATTGATGTAGAAGGATATGAATATGCGGCTGCAAGAGACCATTATGGAAAGTATTTACTGCACCCTAATTACATTAATGCAGGAGTGTTACTTTTTAATATGAAAGAAATGAAAAAGACAGGACTTCTTGCTAAAGCTAGAGAATTGATAAAAACAAAGAAGTTAGTTTTTGCAGATCAAAGCGCAATATATCGTTCGACAACAAAGAAAAAAATGTTACCGCAAAGATATAATGACCAAAAATTCTTGCATAAACATACTGTTGTAAGACATTTTTCAAAAAGATTGTTTTATTTACCTTATCCACATACGGATAATATAAAACAGTGGATGATTAGTAAAGTGCATAAGGTTTTTAAGTATTATGTATTTGATGATATTTTATTTGAATATGTTTATTTGAAAAAGAAGTATGAGAGAAACATAAGAGGAGGCAATTATGAATAAAACAATAGTTCCTATTTTTTTTGCATGTGATAATAATTTTGTTAAATATACAGTTGTTTCATTGAAATCAATGATGTGTAATGCATCAAAAGAGTATAATTATGATGTACATATATTAAATATTGACATATCTGATGAAATGAAAGAAAAGATAAAGGCTATGGAAGATGGTAATTTTAGCATTAGTTTTGATGATGTAAGAAATTATCTTGATTCTGTGCGCTATGAATTGCCAATTAGAGATTATTACTCCAATACAACTTATTATAGAATGTTTATAGCGGAGATGTTTCCACAATATGATAAGGTTATCTATATTGATAGCGATACTATTGTTGTTGGCGATATTTCGGAATTGTTCGAAAAAGAATTAGGCGACAATTATGTAGGTGCGGCTAATGAACAGGCTATGGTTCAGGTTGATACTTATGGTCAATATGTAGAAAAAGTTCTAGGTATAGATAGAAATAAGTTTTTTAATGCAGGATTATTACTAATTAATTGCCATCAGTTTAGAGAAAATCATATTTTAGAGAAATTCATAGAGTTGCTTGGAGTATATAATTTTGTAGTTACTCAGGATGAAGATTATCTAAATATTTTATGTAAAGATAAAGTGTTGTGGATTGAGCAACAGTGGAACATGGAAGTATTTGGAGACATAAAATACGATGAATCTACTTTTAAGGTGCTTCATTATATAATGGTTTCAAAACCATGGCATTACGAAGATTGCAGATATAAGGAGTATTTCTGGAAATATGCTAAGCAAACCTTTGTATACGAGGAGATTCGTCAGATTCTTTTAAACTATACTGATGAGCAAAGAAAGAATGATGCTTTATCTTGTGATAGATTGCTCCAAACTGCAGAGTATGAGACAAATAAAGAAAATAATTATTTAAATATAATTACAAATGGTACAACAAAATCTAAGGATAGATTAGATATAATTGATAAGATTGCAAAATTCGAACGTGAGGGTAGGTTTGACGAGGATGTTGAGGAAGACCCTCCAACAAAAGAATTATTACCAGATGATATTGATTATTTGAGAACGAAGATAAGAAGTAAAATAAAAAGAAAGTTTGCTTATAGTGTTGCACGTAAGTATTTGAACCATATTATTGATAATAAACAATTGATAATAAAAGAAATAAAAGGACTTGAAAATTATAAAAACCTTAATTCAGGCGCTATTATCACATGTAATCATTTCAATGCGATGGATAGTTTTGCAATGCATATGGCGTATGAGGCGTCAGGCCATAAAGATAGAACTTTTTATAGAATTATTCGTGAAGGAAATTACACAAATTTCCCTGGATTTTTCGGTATGTTAATGCGTAATTGTAATACATTTCCACTTAGTTCAAATAAAGAAACTATGGCGAAATTTATGAAATCAGTAGATACAGTCTTGCAAGAAGGACATTTTATGCTGATTTATCCTGAACAAAGTATGTGGTGGAATTATAAAAAACCTAAGCCATTAAAGAAAGGCGGATATATATTTGCTGTGAAAAACAATGTTCCAGTTCTTCCTTGTTTTATTACAATGGAAGATAGCGATATTCTTGGTGAAGATGGCTTTTATGTGCAAGAATATACAATACATATTGGAAAGCCTATATATCCAGACAAAAATATGAGTAGAAATGAAAATATAAAACATATGATGGAAGAGAATTTTAGAGTCTGGAAAGAAATATATGAGACAACCTATAATTGCGAATTAGAGTATGCAGGGCAGAAAATTGTATAGGGTGGCAGAAAATAAAAAAATTCACACAAAAACCATATAAAAATTATTCAATATGTGGTATAATGGAGAGCGTTGTGAAGCTAAAGAAAAGATAGGAGGTATTACCGTGATAGAGGTAAAAAATCTTGTTAAAAAGTATGGAGATCATGTAGCAGTAAATGATCTTAGCTTTAACATAGAAAAAGGCAAAATATACGGCTTTCTTGGACCTAATGGTGCTGGTAAGTCTACAACAATGAATATCATCACTGGTTATCTTGCTCCAACAAGCGGAGAAGTTGTGGTGAATGGTCATAATATTTATGACGAACCGGAAGCAGCAAAGAAGTGTATTGGTTATCTTCCAGAAATTCCACCAGTATATTTAGAAATGACTCCTAAGGAATATTTGGAATTTTCTGCTGACTTAAAGGGTATAAAGAGAAGCGAAAGACAGAAAATGATCGATGAGGTTGTAGAATTAGCGGGTATTAAGGATGTATACAACAGATTGATTAAAAATTTATCAAAAGGTTATAGACAAAGAGTTGGTGTTGCTCAGGCAATTATTGGGTATCCTGAGATAATTATTCTAGATGAGCCTACAGTAGGTCTTGACCCTAAGCAGATTATGGAAATGAGAGATTTGATTAGAGGTCTTGCAAAGAAACATACAGTTATTCTTAGTACACATATTATGCAGGAAGTAAGTGCATTGTGTGATGAGGTACTTATTATTGCTCATGGAGAACTTATTGCAAAGGATACTCCAGACAATTTGAGCAAGCACGTTTCAGGAAGTAATACATTGGAATTGATGGTAAAAGCACCTGATTATAAGGTGAAAGCTATTCTTTCAAAGGTTTCTGATGTTAGTAAATTTGAGGTTGTTGATTCAGAAGAAGATGGAATTACTAAAGTGTTTGTTTCATCAAGTGCTGATAAGGATGTTAGGGAAAATGTTTTCTATGCATTTGCTACAGCTAAGTGTCCAATTGTAAGTATGCAGTATTCAAGCCTTTCTCTTGAGGATGTATTCATCAAGGTTACAGAAGGTAAACAGACTGATAGAAGAAAACGTAAGGAGGCAAAGTAATATGTTAGCTGTGTATAAAAAAGAATTAAGATCATATTTTACATCAGTTATCGGATATTTATTTATTGGATTACTTTTGTTAATTTTGAGTTTCCTTTTTTATAATATTAATATTATTAAGAAGAACGCATTTATCGGATATGTATTTGAACATAACTATCTTCAGATAGTGCTTATGATTCTTATTCCGGTAATGACTATGAAGATATTTGCAGACGAAAGACATTCAAAAACTGACCAGATGCTTTTTACAGCACCTGTAAAGATTTTTTCGATTGTTATGGGTAAATTTCTTGCTATAGCAACAATGTTTACAATACCAATGCTTGTATTTTGTTTTTATCCATTGGTTTTATCTGATTATGGTACAATACCATGGCTTGCATCATACAATTCAATTTTTGGATTTTGGCTTATGGGATTGTCGGCAATTGCGATTGGTGTGTTTATTTCATCAATTACTGAAAATCAGATTATGTCTGCTGTAGTGACATTCGTAATATTACTTGTGTCATTCGCATGTTTTTATATGAATACATCATTCCCAAATAATGCATTGGCTTCAGTTATATTCTTTTCAGTAATAGCAGCATTGCTTGCATTGATTGTTTTTGCACAACTTAAGTCAAATGTAAAGATAGCAATTATGTGTTCTGGCGGATTTTTAGCAGTATGTGTTATAGCACTTGTTGTTATTTATTTTGTTAAGGAAGCATGGCTTGTAGGTGCAATACAGTCATTCTTATTGAAATTATCATTGTATCAGAATTTGTCGCATTTCTGTGTTCAGTATTTTGATATAGTGGCAGTAGTATACAATGTTTCAATTATTGTATTTTGTCTTTTCTTGACAAATCAATCATTGGAAAAGAGAAGATGGAACTAGGAGGTAAACATGAATAGAGCTGAAAATAAAATTTCTAATGCAATTCATATGATGGTTATGACGGCTATAGTGTTTATCGCATTAGTTTTAGTAAATGTTTTAGTTGATAAAGTTACAAATAGAGTGGATATCAGTGTATTTGATATGTATTCATTAACAGATACAACAAAGGAAACTTTGGATAGATTGGAAAAAGAAGTTACAATCTACATTATCGCTGATGGCCCAAGTAATGAAAGTATTACAATTACAAATGTAGTTGAGCAATACGCGAAATATTCTGATAAGATTAAAGTTGAGAGAGTTAAACCTACAATAGATTATAAATTCCTTGCTGAACATAATGTTAATGTTAGTATGGGTAGTTTGGTTGTAGAGTGCGAAGGTAAGTCAAGAGGCCTTGAAGCTACAAGCCTTATCGTAAATATTGATGATGTTAACGGTGCTTCAAGATATATGGTTGACGTTGAAGGTCAGTTGACAAGTGCTATCGAATACGTTTCATCTGATAATAGTAAAGTTGCATATGTATTGTCAGGTAATGGTAAGAATTCTATTTCATCAGATTTAGCAGATTATATTGGTAGACAGAATATTACTATGGATATTGTTGATTTGACAAAAGAAAACAAGATTCCTGATGATGCTGATATTTTAATATTGGTTACAGGTGAAAGCGACATTACGGAAAGTGAGTATGAACTTGTAAGAGCCTTTTTAGAGGCTGGTGGCGAATTATTCGTTGCGACATATTATAACAACAGTACTACTGAAGAATTTGTATATTTCAATAAACTTATGGCTCATTATGGTTTGATTATACCAGGATATAAGGTTATTGAAACAAATGATGCTAATATGTACAATGAAGATACACCATATATTGTTAAACCAAATTATGAAGAACATAAGATTACAGAAGAGTCTAAGGAACAAGATAAGAGCGTTATGCTTATGGCTCCAGATAGAATTGTAAGAGATGATGTTCCAGATACAGTTACAATTACAAGCGTTCTTACATCATCAGATAGAGCATATGCAAAGATGGGTAGTGATAAGATTACACAAAAACTTGACACAGACCCTATTGGACCATTTGATATCGCTGTTGCAGTAACTGATAAGATATCTGACGATGTAGAAGCAAGATTATTTGTTGTGACATCATCATCATTAGTTGAAGATACTTACGACACAGAAGTATCTGGTGGTAACTATGAGTTGGCGTTAGGTGCAATGCAGTGGCTTGCTGATCATGAGCATAAAGTAACTATTTCAAAGAAGTGGATGCAGTTAACAAACCTTGTTATTACTGTAAATGCAAAAAAGACAGTTTTGTATATTGCAGTTATAGGCATTCCATTAACTATTTTCGCGTATGGCGGATATGTATGGTTTAGGAGAAAGAGACGATGACAACAAAACAAAAAAATATTAGAGATTATATAATTGGTCTTGTTGTGATTGCTATTTTGATTTGTGCATTAATCTTTTGCAAAGAAAAAAATGATTTGAGTCTTGCTGAACAAAGCCAGGATGTTGAATTATATCAGATGGTTTCTATGGAAGGCGAGAGTATTACTGATATGAAAGTTAGTGATATTGCTAAAGTATCATATACTTTGAAAGATAAGGAAACAGTTGTGATTGAGAAAGTTGGTGAAGATTGGGTTATTAATGGAGACAAAGATTTTCCATTTTCTCAAGATTCGTTTAAGAATCAGTTTCTTCAAAGGTATATTGATGGACAGATGTATGCAACTATAGATGATTATGATAATCTTTCTGACTATGGTATGGATGAACCAAGTGCAACATTAGAAGTTGTTGATACTAAAGAAAATAAAAGAACTTATTTAATAGGCGCATATAATAGTGTAATTTCTTCGTATTATATATATCATAAAGAAGAAGATAAGTTATATGCTGGAACACAGGATTTCTTATATATTTGTAGAGATGATATATATGATTTTGCTGAAATCGATACATTCCCTTCATTTTCTACTACATCATTAGATTATATGATAATGAATAATGGTGAAAAAAAGGTTGAATTTTTATATTTACCTAAAGGTCATGAAAGTGACCCGTTAGGAAACTCAACATGGTTTATTAATTCACCGTTTAGTTATTATAGAGCATGTGAATCTAGTGTTGTTATAGATAATTTTGATGAAGTTTTCACAGGTGTTGGTTTTAGTCAAAAGGTGGACTATTATGCAACTGACGAAGAACTTGAAGCATATGGTTTGAAAAATTCAGACAAGTATTATGAAATTGTATATAAGTTTCAGGATGATGAAGATAAGGATCAATATGAAATTGTATCTGTAAAAGTGCTTTTTGGAAATTATGACGAAGAAGCAGATGCGTATTATGCCAGAGTTATTTTGACACAAGGTATGGAAATTGATGTTGAGAGAGCTCGTTCTATAAACTTTATTTCAAGAACGTATGCTGATAAAATCTTAAACATTGACCCAGTAGATTATATTTATCCGTTCATGCTTTATGTTCCAATGAAAGATTTTGCCGGTGGCGGAATGACTGTAATCGATGATGATGGAACAGAATATAAATTTGAGTATGAGGCTGAGTACAAAACAGAAACTTCAACAATTCCATTGACAGAATCAATGAAATTTGATGGACAAGACATAGATGTTGATGAGTTTAAAGAATTTTATTACAAAGTTGTAAAAATTTATGTAAATAGAGTTATTTACGAAAAAGATAAGATAGTAGATTGTGAACCAACTTATGTGTTTAAATATGACAGAGTTGATGATGATTATTTTGGCGACGCTGTAATGGAATTTAGAGAATATGATGCAACATACTACCAAGTTTTAATTAATGGTGTTGTAGATTCATTGGCTGTGCGTCGTGATGTTGATAGCGCTGTGGAAGTACTAAAAGAACTTAAATAAAAATGAATAAAAGAAATCTCCTTTGGAAATATTAAATTATAAAAGTGAAAACTTTTTAATTAATAAATAAAAAGGAGATTTTTTTATGAAGAAAATCAAGATTTTTGTGTTGTGTGCAGCTATGACTTTTGTTATGGTTACAGCAGCTGCTTGTGGTTGTGGAACAGATACAAACGAAACTAATGAAGAAACAAGTGAAACAACTGACGACAAAAAAGATAATGATAAAAACAACAATGATAAAAACAACAATGATAAAAATGAGAAAGACACAGATAGAAATAACAACGATGTCAATGATAACAATTTAGGTGAAGACCTTGAAGATGGTATTGATAATATCAAAGATGACATAGAAGACGGTATCAATGATGCTACTAGTGATAGAAATGATGAAACAAGAGAAACAACAACTAGATAAATAATATTGTGTAATTGAGCAGAATAACATAGAGTTATTCTGCTCTGAACTATTTATAAAGTATTTAGTGTGTCTAGAATTCCAGTGGCGATTGCGTTGGCTATTAAATAAAATTCATTGTCAAATTTTTCATTATCATTATCGTTGTTTATAAATCCTGCTTCTACTAAAACAGCAGGCATTTTGGTCCTTTTTAAAACTACTAGATTAGGGCGTTCGATGACACCTCTATCAATGAAACCTAGTTCGGATAATTCTTTATTGATGTTGCGAGCCATATCTGCTTTTATACCTGAATCGTCATAGACAAGAGTTTCAATTCCTGATGATGAATTAGGAGTTGGATTAGCGTTTCGGTGTAAAGATACAAAAAAGTCAGCATTTGCATTGTTTGCAATCATTGCTTTTTCATAAGGTGTATTGTAGACATCATCTGTTCTAGTGTAAATGACATTTATGCCATTGTCTTCTAAAATGTTTCCGACGGCAAATGCAAGATTAAGTACATCATCTTTTTCCTTTCGATTTTCATAAGTAGCGCCCCAGTCTGCGCCACCATGCCCGCTGTCAATTGCAACTGTATATGCCATGTAATTTACCTCAAAAATTAATTCATTATTAGTATATGCAAAAGTATATTGTTTGTGGTACAATTATGTAGGAAAATGGTTTAGAATGGAGAAAGAAATGGCTACGAGATTAGAAGTTAGAAATTATTATAGAAGAATTAATGGTTTTTTATCAGCAGTTAATGCGTTTTGGGTAATGTGTATTTCAGGACTTGCTATATACATATCGGATTTTGGTGAATTATCGCCAGATACCAATGCGCAGATAAGTGAATTTGTTTTATATGGATTTTATATGACATTTTTCTTGGGTGCGTTTGCAATATTATGTTTACTTATAGGTGGAATTGTTGGTATGGTTTCATCATCTGAAGGTGTATTTAAATTTTTGATGATTATTTCTGCGATGACCTCAGTGTTTACAGTGGTATTTATTTATTCAACGATATATTCACTTTGGTTTGCAAAAATCACATGGAGTGATTCATATGCAAAAACCATATTGTATATTGGTTTGGTACTTGGTTTGGTTGTGTTGGCATATTCGATTACAACGATTGTTATGAGCGTATTGGGCAGAAAGTACTATGATATAGGAAGAAAAGCACCAAAAGACGTTAGTGGTGAGGTAAAGGTTGCTAGACTTAATAACAAATTCACTGGTATTACAATGGCAAGTTTTATTGTAATGTCATTGGCTATTTATTTGTTGTGTTTATATTTTAAGAATGATATAAAAGCATATGATGCATTACAGTATGTAGATAATAGCAAATATATCGGTTTGTTTAGCAGAGTGTTTTACGCAGGTCTTGTAATGAGTGTTATTCAACTTGTTATGACAGTGTTGATATTTGTAAAAGGAAACAAAACAATTATGTATGCGAATAAAATTGTTTTATTGGGACAATGTGCAATAATCGCATTTTATATTATTGTTTCAACAACAGCTATGGGTCAGGAGTTTTCAAAAAGAGGATATGCCGATTCTTCGTATATTATATTCTCATATTTGATGGTGATTATTAATTTAATAATTGCAGTAAGGGCATTTAGACAAAAACTTAGCGAGTAGCTTTGTTTATGGCGGTGTCTATGGCGTGAGCTAATATAGCATAGGTATATTGGTTCTCTTCATAGGAATTGAGATTTAAGGTGCTTTGGTTAAAAAGCACCTGTTTTTCTATATTATCAATGCAGTTTTGCATGAGAGGACTAGTAGTTGTAATATCTTCTGAAAGAGGAATGAAATCAATAGCATTAATGTGGTTGCTATCCAGTTTCACGGATACCTCCATAGGAACTGAATTGAAAATTACATGAGAAGAATAGGTACCAGAGGTATATGTTGTTGTAGTGGTATCTGTTTCTTCTTCTTTAGGTAAAAACATAAATACAAGTAATAAAATTAGACATATAGCCAATATGACAAATATTATAGTATAAATAAGTTCTTTAAGTTGAAATACAAAGATTTTGGGATTGTTTTCCATATTTTTTACTCCGAATAATTATTATGTTATAATATATTAAGGTGATTATAGTAATATGACTAAAAATAAAAACATTGGAAAAAGGAGGCTGTTTCAGTGTTAGAAATAGTATTGGGTGGATCAGGAGCAGGAAAAACACATAAAGTATATGAAAAAATAATAAAGGATTCTATAAAAAATCATAGTACTAATTATTATTTAATTGTACCAGATCAATTTACATTGGAAACACAGCGAGATATTGTTGAAAGGCATCCTAATGGTGGCACGATGAATATTGACATCGTTAGTTTTTCACGTTTAGCATATAGAGTGTTTGGTGAATTAGGTGTTAATAAAATATCAGTTTTAGATGATACAGGTAAAATGCTTGTACTTAGAAGGGTTGTAGAGCAAAATAAGGATAACCTTACGATTTTTAGAGAAAAAGCGAAAAAATTCGGATTTGTAGAAAATATTAAATCTACAATATCTGAGTTGTATCAGTATGGCATAAATGTGGAAGATATTGAAGAAATATGCGAAAAAATACCAGCCAATAGTACTGTTAAAAGTAAGTTGAATGATATCAAACTTATTTATGATAAGTTCGCAGAATATGTAGAAAGTATCAGTAGTCCGCAGGCAAAATATATTACTAAAGAAGAATTATTAAATGAATTATGCAATGTTATCGATGAATCTGAATTAGTAAAAGATAGTGTTGTTGTATTAGATGGATTTACAGGATTTACCCCTATACAATACAGAGTTATTGAACATTTACTTAAAATGGCTCAAAAGGTAGTTGTAACTGTAACTTTAGATAAGAAAGAAACTGAAAAATGTGAGAAAGATGGTTTTTCAATAGTTAAAGAACATGAATTGTTTAATTTGTCAAAAAATACAGTGAATACACTAGTTAAGTTGGCAGCGAAGAATGATATTGACGTAAATATCGATAAAATATGCGATTATGAAAATGTTATTAGATTGAGAGATAATAATGAGTTAGCTCATTTGGAGAAGAATTTATTTAGAAATAGTGAAAAATTGCAGGCAGACGGAAAGAGTTTGTTTATTTATAATGCAGTAAATCCTATAGATGAAGCTTCAGGGATTGCTGACCTTATCCACAATATGGTTGCAGAATCAAAAGGAAATTTGAGATACAGGGATTTTGCTATTGTGACAGGAGATATGGAACTATATAAAAGACCACTTGAAGAAGCTTTAAGCGCAAATAAAATACCATATTTCATTGATAATAAGAAAAGTTTGTTAAATAACAATTTTGTGGAGTGTATAAGGGCATTACTCGAAATGGTAGATGAGAATTTTAAGTATGAACCGGTATTTAGATATTTGAAAAGAGGAATGAGTGATTTATCAAGGGAAGATATTGATATATTCGAGAATTATGTCATTGGATGTGGTATAAAGGGACAAAAACAGTATAAAGAGCCTTTTAGAAAGAAATATAGAGGATTGACTGATGAAGAATTTAATCGATGTGAGAGCATTAGGATAAGATTCATAGAGCCGATTTTAGTGTTTAAGGAGAATATCAAAGACAAAAATGTTTCTGATATAACAAAGGCTATCTATAAGTTCATCAAGGATAATGACTTGTATAACAAGTTGAAAGGCTATATTGATATTTTTTCAGATGAAGATAGTGAAAAACAAGAATATACGCAAAGTTATAAGCTGATTATGGAACTTTTTGATAAAATGGTCGGTTTATTTGGTGACGAAGTAATTAGTTTAAAAGAATATAGAAAGATATTGGATGATGGATTCGAAGAGATAAAGGTTGGTACTATTCCTGTCCTTTTGGATCAAATGGTAGTTGGTGATATTGAGAGAACGCGAATGAATAATATTAAAGTATTATGTGTACTTGGTGTTAACGATGATATTATTCCAAAAGCAGGTGGTAATATGGGCGTATTATCTCAACGCGATAGAAATGTTTTGAAAAACATAAGTGTAGAGATGTCACCTACAATTAAAGAAAATAGTTTTATTCAGAAATTTTACTTATATTTAAATCTTACTAAACCAAGCGAAAAATTAATTTTGACGTATTCTGATTCATCTTTGGATGGAAATGCAAAAAGACCGTCATATTTAATTAATACTTTGTTGAAAATGTTTGATGGAATAAAAGTGGAAAGTATGTCAAAAATATATGATGACGCTGGGGTGCTAAAAGTTGTTTCAAGAGAGGCGGCGTTCAAAATTATTACTAAAGGTTTAAGAGATAAAGAGATGGGAAATGTATGGAAAGAATTATTTTCATATTATTCTATGAAGCCAGAGTATTCAAAAAAAATTAGCAGAGCTCTAGAAGGCGCTTTTTATAGAAATCTCGATGTGAAATTGGAAAGTGCAGTGGCAAAAGCAATCTATGGTAACAATGTAGAGGGTAGTATTACAAGATTGGAAAAGTATGCCAAATGTGCGTATATGCATTTCTTGATGTATGGTTTGAATCTTGTGGAACGACCTGTATATGAAATAAAAGAATTTGATATAGGAAATATATATCACAAGGCAGTAGAAGTTTTTTCAGAACAGATAAAGTCAAGTGACTTTGATTTTGAAAATGTGAGTGATGAAGAACGAGAAAAATTAGTTGATTTAAGTGTAACTGAGGCAATTAATTATTATGGAATGGAAAGCCTTAATGAATCAGCTAAGAATCAGTATATTTTGGATAAAATTAGAAGAGTAACATCTAAATCAGCATGGGCTATTTGTGAACATATTAAAAGAGGTGAATTTAACCCTGAACAATTTGAAGTTTCCACTGGAAAAGGTCGAATTGATAGAATCGACTTGATGGAATCAGGGGATTGCTTGTATGTAAAAATCATAGATTATAAGTCAGGAAATGATGCATTTGATACAAATGATTTAATTAATGGTCTACAAATGCAATTGGTTTATTATATGGGAACTGCATTGGAATATGAAAAACGACTAAATCCAGATAAAACAGTAACTCCTGCGGGATTATTCTATTTTAATATAAAAGACCCAGTAATTGCATATGAAGAAAGTTTGTTAGAGGAAGATAATATATCAAAGGCGACTTTAAAGCATTTTCAAATGACGGGAATATATAATAGCGCTTCAAAAGTTTTACTTAATATAGACAAAGAAATTCCAAATCTTGTTAGAAATAGTAGTTCTGATATAGTGAAGGCTTCAAAATCAGATGTAGACGTTGAGGATAAAGTGAAAATTGCTTCGATGGGATTGTCTAGTGCAAATATCGAAAAAGTAATTGAATATGTAAATGATAAGGCTAAAACATTTACGAAAGAAATATATGATGGTGTTATTGATATAAATCCTTATAACAAGGGACAAAATGCATCGTCTTGCTCATATTGTAGTTACAATACAATATGTTCATTTAGCAAACAGGAATTTGGAAATAATTACAGAAAACTTAAAAATATGATAAAGATGGAGAAAAATATGGAATGGACTAAGCAACAAGAAGCAGTTATAAAAGTTAGAAATAAAAATGTTTTAGTATCAGCAGCTGCAGGTTCAGGAAAAACTGCAGTTTTGGTTGAACGAATTATAAAACTAATAACAGATGTTAATAATCCAGTTGACGTGGATAAATTATTGGTGGTTACATTTACAAAGGCTGCAGCAGGTGAAATGAGAGAGCGAATTTTAAAAGCTTTAGAGAAAGCCTTGAACGAAGCTACCGATGATGCGATAAGGGAACATTTACAAAAGCAATGCACCTATATTCATAGTGCGAAAATAACAACGATTGATAGTTTTTGTCAGCATATTCTTAGAGAAAATATTGCAAATGTCGATATAGACCCGGCATATAGAATGGCTGAAAAAAGTGAAATTGTTCTTATGGAGGCTGATGCCATCGAAGAGGTGTTGAATGCCAAGTATGAGAGTGGTGATGCCCATTTTATGGAATTCGTTGATACATATAGCGCAAAGGTAGGAGATGGAGAAATTGAAAAACTTATCTTTAAACTACATAAATATGCGTCTAGTTATCCAAATCCTAATGCATGGATGAAAAATAGTGGATTGAATTATGATTTTGAAGATATAGATTCATGGAAAAAGGGAGATGTAGCAAGATACATAAGTGATGATATTGACAGTGATGTAAATGAAGCTATAAAAAATGCAAAAAATGCAATCGAATTATGTACAGAAGAAAATGGATTAATGCCGTATAAAGAGGCGTTTTTGAACGATATAGAACAGATGGAATCAATTTTAAATACTAGCGATTTAGAAGTGAAATTTGAGATGGTTAAAAATTATTCTCCAGTTAGATTTAAGCCTGTAAAAAATGTAGATGACAATGAAAAAAAGTTTGTATCAGGAAAGAGGAAAACTATTAAGAATTTAATAGATGGGCTTAAAGACGGCTATTGTAAGATGTCCTTGACGGCAATGTTGCAAAATTTTAGAGAATGCAAGAAAATCGTTAATGCGTTAATAGATTTGACAATAGAATATGGTGAAAAATTATGGGAGCTAAAAATGGAAAGAAATATATTAGATTTTCCAGATGTAGCTCATTTGGTGTTGTCCATTTTAACAGAAGAAAAGGATGGAATTTACTATCCAACTCAAATTGCAAAAGAGATTTCGGAAGAATATGTGGAGGTAATGATTGACGAGTACCAGGATAGCAATCATGTTCAGGAAGTATTGCTTAATGCTGTCTCTAAATGTCATACTGGTAAGAATAACATATTTATGGTAGGCGATGTAAAACAAAGTATTTACAAGTTTAGACAAGCAAAACCAGAGTTATTCCTTGAAAAATATAGAAATTATCCGACTAGCAATGATAGTGATGTTATAAAAATTATTTTATCTATGAATTTTAGAAGCAGAAATGAGATTATTAATTCTGTTAATTTGATTTGCAGTCAGATTATGACAAAAGAACTTGGTGGAATTGAATACGATGATGACAGCAAGTTATATTTGGGTGCAAAGTATAAAAATGTTGAGCAAAATCAAGAATGCGAATTGATTCTTATAGATAAATCTAAAGATAGAATTGGAAACACTGGAAATTTACAACTTGCAGGTGAAGTTGCTGAAGACGAAGATGATGTAACAAACATACAGGCAGAAGCAATAGTTGTAGCCAATAAAATTAAAGAGATGACTGAAGGCGACAAAGCATTACTAGTTTATGATAAAGAATTGGATGATATGCGACCAGCAACATACAAAGATATCGTGGTATTGTTTAGAACCAAGGGTGTAATGGGAACATTTTATGAAACCTTGCTAGCAAAAGGAATACCTGTTACGTCATCTATAAAAGAGAGTATGCTTGATGCCTTTGAAATTAGAGTAATTATGGATATGCTTAAAGTTATAGATAATCCAAGACAGGACATCCCTTTAGTTTCGGTACTTAAAAATATATTTTCGTTTAATGAAACAGAACTTGCAATGATTAAAGGGACTAAAGCTAAAAAGAGCTTTTATGATTGCTTTGTTGAATATGAAGGAGAAATGGATGCAAAAAGAGATACGGTGCTTAAGTTTCTTCAAAAGTATCGTCATTATGCAACATATATGCCTATTTATAGATTAATAAAAAATGTTATTGATGAAACGAATTTTATTGATTTTATTAGCGCTATGGATAATGGCGAACAAAGATTATTTAATATTGACATATTCATTCAAAGAGCAGAAGAATATGCAAAAGGTTCATATACTGGATTGTTTAATTTTATTAGATATATTGATAAGGTTAAAAGTTATAATGCAGAAGAAAAAGACGATACAACTCTTTCTAATGAAGAAAATACAGTAAAACTTATGACTATTCATAAGAGTAAAGGCTTGGAATATCCTATTGTATTTGTGGCTACAATTGGAAAAAAATATAATGAGAGTGATGTGTTGGCAAAAGTACTTATTCATAGTAGATTAGGTATTGGAGTTGATAGAGTTGATACGCGTAAACGAATCAAGTACACAACTTTTATGAGAAGAATGATTAGCAATAAAATTAAAGAGGAAGATATTGCTGAAGAGTTACGAATTTTATATGTTGCTCTTACAAGAGCTAAAGAAAAACTGATTTTAATTGGAAGTGGTGATGTATCATCAACAATAAAAAGGTACCAAGAATTTTCTTATAGTAATTCACCTACAGTGCCAAGAGATTTGATATTTGAAGCAAAATGCATTATAGATTTAATGATAATGGCGCTTATTAGACATAATTCTTTTGATGGAATAAATAGACTTTTATTAAAAGAACCAAGAGAAGATAATGTTATATATAATTATGAAGGTGGATTCAAAATAACTCTTTTGGGTATGGAAGACATTGCATATGATGTGGTTAAAGAAGTGGTTAGTCAGAATATAACAAAAGAAGAGTTAATAAATTGGGATGCATCTAAAGTTTATTCAGATGATATAAGAGAAAAATTAAATAGTAGATTTCTCTATGTATATAAATATGATGGTGACACAAGAATTCGTGCAAAACACAGTGTTTCTGATATAAAACATGCTAAAATGGAAATTGGAGAATTTGAAGAAAATAAGATGCATTTATCAGAAGATGTAGAAGAGTACATTCCGATTTTTATGCGAAATGAAGATGACAAAAAAGAGGATGTAAACGGAGGTGCTTTAAGAGGTAGTGCGGTTCACAGATTCTTTGAATTATTTGACTATGATGCTAAAACTTTTGAAGTGTCAGATATTGAAAAAATGAAAGAAAAAATAAGAAATAAGGGAACTATGAATGACAAGGAATTAGAATTAGTTGTTCCGAAAATTTTCGCAGATTTCATGAAAGTCGGATTGGGACTTAGAATGCAAGAGGCGTATAAAAGAAAAGAGTTATTTAGAGAACGTCCATTTGTTATGGGAATGAAAGCTAGAGAAGTGGATGAAAGCTATGATAGTGATGAAATTGTAGTTGTTCAAGGTATCATAGACGCTTTCTTTTATGAGGATGGCGAGGTTGTTATTGTTGATTATAAGACAGATAATGTATCGACAATTGAAGAATTGGTGGGAAGATATAAAGCCCAACTTGATTGCTATGGTGAGGCGATTAAGAAGGTTACAGGAAAGAACGTTAAAGAAAAACTCATATATTCTACAAAATTCAATGAAGTAATTGTTGTATAATAGAGTTATTAAAGAATGGAGTTTATTATGGAATTAGATATTTTACATTTTTTTGCAGATTTGCATGGAACATTTTTTGACAAGATTGTGTTGTTTATCACTCATCTCGGGGATGCTGGATTGATTTGGATTGCCTTAGCATTGTTTTTGTTGTGCTTTAAAAAGTACAGAAAGTCAGGTGCAGGTATGACTGTAGCACTATTATTTTCGTTACTATTTACTAATATTGTACTTAAAAATTTGGTTGCAAGGCAGAGACCATTTGACGCGGACCCTACATTGCATAATCTTACACAAGCGCATGATTTTTCTTTCCCTTCGGGTCATACATCGGCATCTATAGCTGCAGCGTTAAGTTTGTTGTATTACCATAAAAGAGAAGGAATTATTGCTCTCGTAGTAGCAATACTTATTTCAATATCAAGAATTTATGTATGTGTACATTATCCAACCGATGTTCTAGGTGGTGTGATTGTAGGTATTGTTTCTGCGGTTTTATCAGTGATTGTAGTAAAACTTATTTCAGATAAAATGAAAGGAAAAGAGAATGTATGATTATTCCAAAATATATACAAAGTGATAGTTGCATAGGTGTTACAGCACCATCTGGTGGTGCGTACAAACCTACTGACAAGATAAGATTTGAAAATGCTAAAAATAAATTAAAAGAATTGTCGTATAATGTGATTTTTACGGACAATGTTTTTTGTGATGACGGATATGGAAGAAGTTCTGATAAGTGTGTAAGAGCAAAAGAGTTTATGTCTCTTATTAAGGACGATACGATAGATTATATTGTTTCGGCAAAGGGGGGAGATTATCTGGCAGAAATGCTTCCGTATTTGGATTTTAAAAAGATTAAGAAGAATCCAAAATGGGTGCAGGGATATTCTGATAACACTAGTCTTTTATTAGCGATTACGACTTTGTGTGATATTGCTACTATCTACGGATATAATTTTGGAAATTACGGTATGGATGAATGGCATGATAGTGTAAAAAATAATATTGATTTAGTTGCGGGAAAAAATGTTGTTCAAAATAGTTTTGATATGTTTGAAGACGGCTTCTTTGACAAGATTACAGGATTAGAAGGATTCAATTTTACCACCAATGTTGAGTTAAAGCCTGCAAGAAATGAAGAAGAAATTATAATGAGTGGTAGACTGCTTGGCGGTTGCTTGGATGTTCTTGTAGATATGGCGGGAACAAAGTATGAGAATGTTTCCGGGTACGCTGAAACATATAAAGAAGACGGAATATTGTGGTTTATTGAAAGTTTTGACGCTGTAGGTGAGCGAATCATCATTAATCTATGGAAACTAAAAGAATTAGGATGGTTTAAAAATGCTAAGGGATTTATTTTTGGCCGCCCATGTTTTTATAAAGCATTTTCAGATATTTCATATGAGCAGGCGGTTATGACGGCGTTAGAAGAACTAAATGTGCCAATTGTATTTGGTGCAGATATAGGACACAAGGAACCTTCTTGGACGATGATAAATGGAATGAATGCCGAATTCAAATATAAAAATGGAAAAGCAACATTAAAATATTAACAAAACTTTAACATTTGTTTGATAATATTTAATTTGTAACTGTAAATTCAGCAAATATATGGAGAGAGATATGTTTAAAATATTGGTTGTTGAAGATGATAAAGAATTAAATAAAACAGTATGTTCATTTTTGAATCATGCAGGTTATGAGGCTATTGGATGTTTAAATGCTACAGATGCATATGATGAACTTGGAGAAAAGATATTTGATTTAATTATATCAGATATTATGATGCCAGGAGTTGATGGTTTTGAGTTTGCAGAAAATGTTAGAGAACTAAATGAAGATATACCGATTATGTTTATGACTGCCAGAGATGATATTGTCTCTAAACAGAGAGGATTCCGTATTGGTGTAGATGATTATATGGTAAAACCTATTGACCTTGAAGAAATGTTCTTGAGAATAGGCGCATTACTTAGAAGAGCCAAAATAGCAGCGAGCAAAAAACTTGAAATTGGAAAATTTGTTATGGATGCGGATGAGCATACAGCTTATTATGACGATGAAGAAATATTGCTTACCAATCGTGAATTTAGTATTTTATATAAATTATTGTCGTATCCAAAGAAAACGTTTACAAGAACCCAACTTATGGACGAATTTTGGGATGCAGATACAGAAACAGCGCCTAGAGCGGTAGATGTGTATATGACAAAACTTCGTCAAAAATTGTCTGATTGTGATTCGTTTGAAATAGTTACAGTTCATGGTCTTGGATATAAGGTGGTGTTAAAATGAAAGAAGTAAACAAGCATCACAAAATTTATAGGATTTTATATAACTATGTTTTGTTTTTTATGCTAGTTGCTTTTTTAGTAACTTGTTCCATGTTATTGTTTATTACAGTTTTATCAGAATCATTGGATGTTGAATTTACTGAAGAAAACATTGCATTGTCAGCAAAACTAACCTTCGGAAATGTAATATTTTTAAGCGTAATATTTACGATTATTGATGCAGTACGAAGAAAGTTTACAACTGAAAAAATAACGGAAAAGATAGCGTCAGCGGCTAAAAAGGTTGTTGAAGGAGATTTTAGCGTAAGAATAGAACAGACAAGCAACTTTGCGGCCGATGAGAATTTTAATGAAATTATAGGCTATTTTAATGCGATGGCAGAAGAATTGTCAGGAGTAGAAACCCTTAGAACAGATTTTATTGCTAATGTGTCCCATGAGATGAAAACGCCCCTCGCTGTCATACAAAATTACGGTGTACTTCTTCAGGCGCCAGATTTGGATGATGCAAAAAGAATGGAATATGCAAAAGGCGTTACAGAAGGAACACGTCGCTTAACAGATATGATGATGAATATATTAAAACTTAATCGTCTTGAAAAACAACAAATATACCCTAAAACAGAGGAATATAATTTGGGTGAACAGTTATGTGAATGTCTGTTAGCATATGAAACAGTTTGGGAAAAGAAAAATATTGAAATAGAAACAGAAATTGCAGAAGATGTGAAAGTGAATACTGACAGTGAATTATTGTCTTTAGTGTGGAATAATTTATTTTCAAATGCATTCAAATTTACGCCTGAAGGCGGAAAAGTGAGTGTAACATTAGACAGCATTGATGGTTATGCGATAGTTAAAGTTAAGGACACTGGTTGTGGGATGTCAGCTGATGTCGGAGCACACATTTTTGAGAAATTTTATCAAGGTGATACATCTCACGCTACTCAAGGTAATGGGCTTGGTTTGGCCTTGGTTAAGCGAGTGATAGATATTGTCCAGGGGGAAATAAAAGTTGATAGTATTATGGGGGAAGGTAGCACATTTATAGTTAAATTTAGGAGTTGCTGATGAAAAATTGGAAAAACCTTTTAATTAAAGTATTTTTTGTACCGATATGGTTGATTGCTTTGTGTACTATAGTGACAGCAATTGCGTTGGTTGTTATTTTCCTTAATGGTTTAGAAAATACATTAATTGCGTATTTGATGTATGGATTTTCTGCATATAGTTTGTCAATTGTATGTGTAGCGTGTTGGAAATATATTCCAGGTTATTATCGAAATACAAAGGAAAAGGTTTACGATAATAAATATGCTAATAGATATCTAACGGATGTTGCATATAAGACTCAAGTTAAATTGTATAGTTCTTTGGGTATTAATTTATTGTATGTATTTATCAATGCAATATCAGGTATAGTGTATCGTACATACTGGTTTGGAATATTTGCTGTATATTATGCAATTATGGCAGTTATGAGGTTTTTATTAGTTCGTTATGTGCGAGAAAATGAAATCGGTCAAAGTAAGTTGGGAGAACTAAAAAGAGCAAGAGTCTGTAGTGTTATTCTTTTGACAGTTAATATGTCGTTATCAGGTGCAGTACTTATGATGGTGTATTTTAATAGAGGATTTACTTATCAAGGCTTTTTGATTTATGTTGTAGCGTTGTATACATTTTATATTACAACTACAGCTATAATTGATATGGTAAAATATAGAAAATATAAAAGCCCTATTATGTCTGTATCTAAGGTGATAAAGTTCGCATCAGCATTGTTTTCAATGTTGTTTTTGGAAACTGCGATGTTTGCACAGTTTGGAGCGGATACATCAATTAATATGCAAAGAATAATGATTATGATAACTGGAGCAGGAATTAGCATTATAGTAGTTATTATGTCTATTTATATGATTGTTCGTACAACTAAGGAACTGAAAGAAATAAAGGAGTTAAACAATGGAAAAGAAGAATAATGGTTTTACGTATACATATTCAGCTGTAGAACAAGAAGAAGTAAGAATGATAAGAGATAAATATGTACCTAGAGAAGAAAGCAAATTAGATAGACTTCGTCGTCTTGATGAGAGTGTAACCAAAAAAGGAACTATAATTTCCATAATGCTAGGGGTCATAGGTTGTCTTATTATGGGATTTGGAATGAGCCTCGTAATGGTTTGGCAGGGAGATTTATTTATACCTGGGATAATTATAGGATTATTGGGAATTTGTATTGTGGCGCTCGCATATCCAGCATATAGAATGCTTGTTAAAAAGGAAAGAGAAAGAGTGGCACCTGAAATAATTAGGCTTACTGATGAATTAATGAACGAATAAGAAAAAAAGAGGATAGATGATGAGTGATATTCTATCTTCTTTTTTTATAGAAAAATTCTGATAATAATGATATAATGTATGTAGTTATTTTGGAGGTGCTTATGAGTGAAAATGTAATTACAAAAAGTCAAATCGAAAGTGAAATGGACTACGCTTTGGCAAATGGGCAGTTTCATGTGTATTTACAACCAAAAGTTAATATGGTTACAACGAAATTGTATGGTGCTGAGGCTTTAGTCAGATGGATACATCCGGTGGATGGTATGCGTTCTCCTGCTGTTTTTATTCCGATATTTGAGAAAAATGGTTTCGTATCCAAATTGGATATGTATATGTTTGAAGAGGTATGTCGCATAAAATCTAAATGGATTAAAGATGAAAAGATTTATGCAAATACCATTATTTCTGTAAATATGTCACGTGTTCATTTACATGAAACGGAATTTTGCAAAGAACTGTCGTTAATTGCGGATAGGTATGGTATTCCACGAGAGGAACTTGAAGTGGAAATTACTGAAAGTGTATTTGAAGAAGATATTAATGTATTGATTGACAATGTAAACAGGATAAGCGAACAGGGCTTTTTGGTGTCAATTGATGATTTTGGTTCGGGATTTTCGGCATTAAATCTATTAAAAGATTTATACGTTGATACAATAAAAATTGATCGTGATTTTATACATGGTTCAGGAGAGACATCTCGTGGAAAGGGAATCATTAGAAATGTAATAGCGTTATGTATGGATCTTAAGGCGGATGTTGTTACAGAAGGAATTGAGACTAAAGAACAGGCAGAATTTATTATGAGTTGCGGATGCCAAATCGCACAAGGATACTACTATTCTAAACCATTGCCGATAGATGAATTTGAAAAATTTGCAGAAAAATATGCGGTTGCAGCATTAAATTGTTACGAATTCACTTTGAATGGTACGCTTACATCTAAAGATGGAAGCGTTGAAGGTACGATTGTAGGTGAAGGTTTAGAATATAGAGAGGGTGTATGTGCTGGAACAAAAGCATTATATTTTCCTGGAGGTTCACAGGGGACAAACCTTGTTACGATTCCGGCAAGTATAATGGTTAGCCAAAGTTACACGATATCTATGTGGATAAAACCGGAAAAACTTTATCCATGGGCATGTGCGCTGTACATAAGACATGACATAGGTTTTGCGACTATATCACCATTATCTTGGGAAGGGAAATCTAATTTTAGAATATGGAATTCTGTGGGAATAGATGGTTGGTTTGATTCGCCGGCACCAGTATGTGAAGAAAATGTATGGACACATTATACAATAGTGTATGATGCTAAAAAAGAAATTATGAAGACTTATATAAACGGTTGTTTGATTAATAGTCTTGAAAATGTGCCTACCAACAGGCATGCTGAACAGTTTGTTTTAGGTGGGGATGCATTTCAACCATCATATAATGGTTCAATATGTGAAATGGTTGTGTATAATGAAGTTAAAAGTGACAAATTTATCAAGGAATTATACGAGTCATATTTATAGAGGGAGCATAAAGTAAAATGACGATTTTTATAGTTGGGATCATTGGAATTATATTTTTGTTGCTAACGGTAGCGGTTATTGTAAATATTGTACTTTTAGTTATAGGTGTTATTAAATTAAGAAAAGATAAGATAGCAAGTATTGCATTTATAATATTTGCTATTTTAAATATGCTGGCAATATTATTTGGCGGTTATTTTCTTATAGGACCGAAAAAAGTTTCGGTAGACACACCTGACGGCTTAGTTAAATTATGGAGTAATGTAATCGAAGATTATTTAGTTAATGTAGGTAACGATGATCTAGAGGAAGTGGAAGATATGCTTAAAGAAGAACCAAAACTTGTCTATTGCTATGATGATGAGGGTGAGGATATTCTTCAAAAAGCAGCCTTGAATGGAAATATAAAAATGTTGAAATTAGCTCTTGAATATGGAGCAGAATTTGATAGCAAAATCATATTTAAGGAATCTAAATATGAAAGTTCTATACAAGCGTTTTTAGATGAAATAGGTAAAAGGCCGAAGGCGTATGATTTTGCTGATGAAAAAGTGTACGAAATTGTGGAGTTTATGCTTGAAAATGGGGCTACGGTAGAATTAATTGATGAAGATGCACCAAATGTGCTATTTTACTTAACTGGATGGATTTGTCAGGATAAAATAATAAGTGATGAGGATATTGAACTGGTAAAATTATTACATTTAAATGGTGCTTCGTATAGTTATGAATTGTATTTTGAGTATGTGGAAACTACAGCAAAAGAAATGGTTGATAAAGATGATAATTATGAGAAGTTATTAGATTTAGTCGACGGAGAGTAGGAGGTTCAATATGAAAAAAAGATTTTTGGCGATAACTATGTGTGTTTGTATGATGTTTTCTCTTGTCGGATGTAATGATAGTGCAGGTGAGGAAAATACTTCGGAGGTGGAAACTGTGAAAAAAGAAGAAAAGAAGGCTATTAATATTGTTATCTCTCCAGATAAGATGTCTACAACCAATGACGGAAAATTTCAAGGTTGGGGTACTAGTCTTTGTTGGTGGGCTAATAGATTAGGTTATTCAGATGAATTAGCAAGTCAGGCGGCTGAATTATTCTTTGGTGAAGATGGACTTAAATTTAATATTATGAGATATAATATTGGCGGTGGTGATGACCCGACACATAAACATATTACACGTACTGATAGTGCAGTTCCAGGATGGCTTGTATATGATGAAGCAAGCGGACAATATGTATATGATTATGAAGCAGATAAGAACCAATTAAATGTTCTTAAAAAAGCAGTAAAGGCTGCAGGCGAAGATGCTTATGTAGAAGTGTTTTCAAATTCACCACCATATTTCATGACGGAAAGTGGATGTTCTTCAGGTAATGAAGATGCGGCGAAAAATAACTTAAAAAAAGAATGTTATTCTGAATTTGCAGAATATCTTGCACATGTTACAAAATACATAAATGATGATTTAGGTATTAAAGTTTCAAGTGTATCTCCTATGAACGAACCTAACACGGATTATTGGGGCGCTAATAGTCCGAAACAGGAGGGGTGTCATGTGGACCCAGGTGAGGCGCAGTCTAGTATAATAGTTGAAACAGCTAAGGCATTTAAAGAGCAAGGACTTGTAGATGTTGAGATAATAGGAAGCGATGAAACTGCACCGGATAAACAGGTAGAGGCTTATAATAAATATTCAGAGGAAGCATTGGCAGTTATAGATAGAATAAGTACTCATACATATTATACAAATGGTATGGAAAGCCTTGCAAATTTATCAAAACAAAAAGGATTTAATCTTTGGATGAGTGAAGTTGATGGAGATGGTGTTGCAGGTGTTGGCGCAGGTGAAATGAGTTCGGCATTGTGGATGGCAGGAAAGATTATTGAAGATATAAATGGACTTTCTCCATCTGCATGGGTTATGTGGCAGGTTATTGATAATCATGTTTCGAAAGAAGGCTACAATGGAAATAAAGACTCGGGAATGGTCAATATAATGAAAGGTTTCTGGGGCGCAGCTGTAGCAAATCATGATGCAAACAAAATAATTTTGACACAGAAGTATTATGCGATAGGACAGTTTTCAAGATACATTCGTCCAGGCGCCACAATTATCCATGTTAATGATGCAATGCTTGCGGCTTATGATAGTGAGAATAAAGAACTTGTAATAGTTGCGGTTAATGCTGCGGCAAAAGAAAAACAGTACTGTTTTGATTTAAGTGAGTTTGCTAGTGTGGGTGAAAGTGCAAAGCCAATTAGAACAAGTGGAAGTATGGGATATGGTGAAAGTTGGGCAGAACTTGAAGAAATTGAAGTGGATTCAAGTGAATTTAGCGCAACTCTTAAAGGAAATTCTATTACGACATTTGTGATAAGTGATGTTGAGTTGTAAGGTGACAATATGATAAAAAATATAATTTTAGATATGGGAAATGTACTTCTTGATTACAATCCCAATGTAATATTAAACAAAGTATGTGACAACGAAGAAGAAAAACAGATTATTTTTAAGAATCTATTCCAAGGTCCAGAGTGGATAATGGGTGACTTAGGACAAATCAATAATTCAGAAAGATATGAACTAGTAAAAGAAAGAGTTCCAGAACATCTACATAAGAAGTTGAAAGAATGTGTAGACTATTGGGATATATGCATGGTTCCTGTAAACGGTGCCAAAGAATTCTGCAAAAACGTAAAGAAAAAAGGTTACAAGATTTTTGTATTATCCAATGCTTGTTCGAAATTTTACGAATATTTTCCAAAAGAATATGATTTGAATTTTTTTGATGGTGTTGTTGTATCATCAGATGTGCATATTATTAAGCCTAACGAGGCAATATATAATTATTTGCTAGAGAAATACGGTCTTGTTCCAGAAGAATGCTTATTCATTGACGACAGAGAGGATAATGTAGAGGGAGCAAGAAAAGTTGGAATGAATGCTGTTGTTTTTAAAGATAATTATTTACAAATTACGGAATCTCGGTTAAAATAAGTATTTGCTGATTAAAAGATTTATTTTGATAGAAAGAGTAGGATTTTAAAATGTCAAACATACAGGACGAAATCAAAAGAAGAAGAACCTTTGCTATTATTTCACATCCCGATGCTGGTAAAACAACATTGACTGAAAAGTTTTTGTTATATGGTGGTGCTATAAATACAGCTGGTTCCGTAAAAGGTAAAGCTAATTCAAAACATGCAGTATCTGACTGGATGGATATTGAAAAGGAAAGAGGTATTTCAGTTACTTCTTCTATTATGCAGTTTGAATATGATGGATTTTGTATAAATATTCTTGATACACCAGGACATCAGGATTTCTCTGAGGATACTTATCGTACACTTATGGCAGCAGACTCAGCAGTAATGGTTATCGATGGTTCAAAGGGTGTTGAGGCACAGACTATTAAGCTTTTCAAGGTTTGTGCTATGAGACATATTCCTATTTTTACATTTATTAATAAAATGGATAGAGATGCTAAGGATTCATTCGAATTATTGGAAGATATTGAAAATGTTCTTGGCATTAAGACATGCCCTGTAAACTGGCCAATTGGTTCGGGTAAGGAATTTAAGGGTGTGTATGATAGAGAAAAGAGAGAAGTAGAAATGTTCCGTTCGGTTTCTGTTGGTGGTGCAAAGGCAGCGGAAAGAACAGATTATTCTATAGATGATCCAGCGTTGAAGGATGCAGTTGGTGAGTATTTGTATGACCAGCTTATTAATGAGGTTGAGCTTTTGGATGTAGCGGGAGAGGAACTTAATCAGGAATTAGTAGATAAGGGTGAGGTTTCACCAGTGTTCTTTGGTTCTGCTCTTACAACATTTGGTATTGAGCCATTTTTACATTATTTCCTTAAGATGACTTCATCACCACTTCCAAGAGTGGCAGAGGGAAAGGTAATTGATCCAGCGACAGAACCATTTTCAGCCTTTGTATTTAAGATTCAGGCAAATATGAATAAAGCTCACAGAGATAGAATTGCATTTATGAGAATTTGTTCAGGTAAGTTTGATGCTGGTATGGAAGTTTATCACGTGCAAGGTAAGCGTAAGCAAAAACTTTTGCAGCCACAGCAGGTTATGGCGCAGTCTAGAAGTATTATTGAAGAAGCGTATGCTGGTGATGTAATTGGTGTGTTTGATTCGGGTAATTTTGCTATCGGTGATACTATTTGTATACCAGGTAAGCAATTAAGATACGAAGGTATTCCAACATTTGCACCAGAACATTTCTGTAGAGTATCTCAGGTAGATACCATGAAGAGAAAGCAGTTTGTTGCAGGTATTACACAGATTGCTCAGGAAGGTGCTATTCAGATATACAAGGACTACAATCTTGATTTATCAGAGATTATTGTAGGTGTTGTAGGCGTGTTGCAGTTTGATGTTTTGAAACATCGTATGGAAAATGAATATTCATGTGAGGTTCGTCTTGAGCCATTACCATATTCACAGATGAGATGGGTTAAAAATAATGGTTTTGACATGGATGACTTACGTCGTTCAAGCGAAATCAAGAAGGCAAAGGATATGAATGATAATCCACTTATTTTGTTCCAAAATGAATGGAATATCAGAATGACTTTGGAGAATAATAAGGGATTGGAACTTTTAGAGGTTTTAGAAAGATAGGAATTGAGGCTGTTGCGTTTTGCAATGGCCTTAAATCATTAGGAGAAAAGAAATGAGTGAAATATTATGTTCAACAGGAGCCCTTCTTGGAAACTCCAATGGAAGAGATTATAGATTGTTAGAAAAGTTAGCAAAGGAATTAAACTGTGATGGTTTTGAATTTATGATGTATAGTTCATGGTATGATGAAGTTGAAGAATTAAAGCAAACATTAAGCAATATGAAACTTTATATACCAGTAATGCATTGTGTAAAACATATTGGAGAGAGAATAAGTGAAGGCGGAGAAGAAAAATTTGAATATGCCTATATGTCATTTGAAACTAATTGCCAAATTGCAAAAGTGATAGATGCGAAGAAATTGGTGCTTCACCTATGGAGCGGACCAGCATCTGATTGTAGTTTTGATAATAACATAATGGCTTATAAAGAGTTGGTAAATATATCTAATAGTTATGGACTTGAATTGCTTATTGAGAACATCGTTTGTAACATGGAAAGTCCAATGAAGCGATGGTGTGATTTGTATGAAAAGTATCCTGACATTAAGTTTGTGTATGATACAAAGATGGCTGCATTTCATGAAGAAATTGATTTATTGTATAAAGAAGAATATGAATGGCTATGGAAAGAAGGACATATCACTCATTATCATGTCAATGATTATGCGGGAGGTTACAAAGACTGGCAGAATCTTCGCACACTTCCGATTGGACAGGGGCATATTGATTTTGAAAAATTCTTTGAGTACATTAAAAAGATTGGCTATGATGGGACTTATACAGTGGAGTCCACAGCGTTTAGAAAAGATGGAAGTATTGATGTGGATATGTTGAATAAGCAGTTTGAGTATATTAGGAGTAAGGTATAAATGTCAAATACAATATTTTATAATGGAAATTTAAAGAAAAAGCATTCGGTAGATGAGCTATATGAAATTATTATTGAATACATTGAATCTATAAGTTGGACATACAATTTTTGCGAAGAAGGTTTGATAGTTGATTTTAATGATAAAAGTGAAAAACTATGTTTTTTACTCAAAGAGAATAGATTGTCAGGATTTTGTAAAAATTTATCAACAAAAGATGAACTGTTTTATCAAATATTTGATTTGTTCTTGAAGATAAAACCAATGTTTTCAAAATTGGATGTGTCTGATGATATTGGTCTATGGAATGATTATATTGCAAGCAAGAAGCCATGTGAAATCATTATGCGTCCGTTAACGGTTGAAGAAAAAGAATATGTAGAGAACTTTGATAAAGATTTATCTTGTGAACAGGTTTTATATCGCATTATTTATAATGATATAAACAAAAATGATAATAAGGCAATGGCATATGAATATTTATATTATCAATACCTTTTAGATAATATAAATCCTAATGTGTATAATTCAGATCCTGAAGTTTACGATGGGATAATTGGTATTCTTGAGACATGGATTTATGAAAGTATGGAATATAAAAATTATGGAAAAGTATGTGAAATAGATAAGAATATAAAAGGATTGAAGAATGCATTGTTGACATTTCAATTTGCTATTGCGGAAACTGTTTTTGGATATTGGGGAGGAACTTTTGATAGTAAACATTCACAGATAAGAAAGTTATATAAAGAGGAAATTGAAAGTAAAAAGGTTAGTATGGATCAAGATTTTGAAACAATGTATAGATTTGTACTATCGGTGTTGGATTATTTAGGATTTAAGAGGTAATGATGAATTTTGAAAAATTTGTAGAAGACATAAAAATAAATAATTGGAATGTATTTGGTGTTGAGGTATATGTGGATGGGAAATTATTACATAGCTATGGTGATACCATAGATACAAGATATCCAATATACTCGGCTACAAAAACCATTACATCTATCGCAGTAGGGATAGCGGTAGATGAAGGTAAGCTTGATATTAACAAATCAGTTTTAGACTATTTACCTTCAAATGTGGTAAACAGTATGCCAGAAAAACAAGTGGAAATATATAAGAATATTACGACAAAAGACTTGCTTACAATGTCTGTTTCGGGATATCCATTTCGTCCGGAAGGAGAAAGTTGGCTTGTAAATGCTTTGAATTATCCGGTTTCATTAAATGGTGAATTTAGTTATAGTAATATTTCTGCATATTTGGCGGGAGTTGTGGCTTCATGCGCGGTTGGGGAAGATTTGTACCAGTATTTGGATAGAAAACTATTTGAGCCTTTAGGGATTATTAAACCAACATATGAAAGATGTCCAGATGGATATTTCTATGGAGCATCAATGATGGAGTTGACAGTTCATGAGTTAAGTAAGATTGGATTGTTATTATATGACAATGGTATATATGAAGGCAAAAGAATACTTTCTGAAGAATATGTTAGGGAGGCAACCAGTATTCAGCAGATGAATCGTGAGGGCGGCTATGGATATTTTATCTGGAAGTATCGTAATGGATATAGTATAAATGGAAAGTGGAAGCAAAAATGCTATGTGCTTCCAAATGAAAAGATAATGGCTACATATCTTTCACACATAGAGGACGAATTGCCTGAATTGAAGGAGAGTATGGAAAGAAATATATTGGGATTGTGATAATAATATGTATAAATTGAGTTTTAAAGTTGCGATGAATAGAGTTGATTTAGAAATAGAAATATGTTAGTATTCTAGTATGTAGTGTGTAGCATTTCGGGAAGGAAGGTGTTAAAATGAGTGTTTATTGTATAAAACCTAATACCCCTTTTATTACGAGAAAGGAACTGAAGAGAAGACCGCCTTCAAAGGAATATATTGAATGGACGGAATTTGTAGATTCACATGATTTTTCTTGTTATGAAGATAAGGATACAGGTGAAATAATATTTAAAGCGACACCAAAGGTGCCAAGTGAAAATAGTTAAGTATACAAAGAAATATGAAGAACTTGCAAAGGATTTTAAATGTGGCAACATTGTGCTTGATAATTATATAAAGAATGGTAATGCTTTTGATGAAAGACAAGGGGTTACATATATATTGTTATCAAATGATGAAACTAAGATAATGGGGTACTACAGTATTGAAGTAAGTAGAATTGACCAGGTGGAGGATTTTGGTGATACAAAATATTATATACCTATGGGGGGAACAATAAATATTAATTGCTTGGCCTTACATATTGACTTTCAAAAAAAGAAACTTAAGTTACCTAATGGTGAAACTAGATATATTAGTGACTATTTGCTTAGACATTGTGAAAAAAGGATATTAGAAATAAGTAAACAAGTAGGTGTAACTTTTATCACTTTATTCTCAACAGAAAGAGGCTACTATTTATATCATAATAGAAATGAATATGAAGATTTTGAAGATGATATGAGTATTGTAGCGAAAGAAAGCGATGTTTCTTGTCGTAAATTGTATAAGTGGATTGAGGATATAAAGGTTTAAAATTTAATAATAGTGTCAACACTCCTTGGTATAGAAATATATCAAGGAGATTTTTATGAACGAAGAACAAGAAAAATTAGTACAGCAGCGCATTGACAAAAAAGCAAAGGGTAAGGAAGAAATTGCTAAAATAGAGAGAATGAAATACGAAATAGCGGAAGAAATTGGATTGTTAGAAAAGGTTTTAGAAGGCGGTTGGAAGAATTTATCGTCTAGAGAGGCTGGTAAAATTGGTGGGATTATGACTGCCAAGAAAAGAAAAAGTGATGTATAGACAGTTTAATGTGATTGTGGTAAAATAAGGGTTGTGTAAATCAAAAGAAAATAATGAAGAAAAGCTGTTATTTGCGCATTTTTGCGCAAATGATTTCGAGTTTCAGAATGGAGATAAAGATGCTTGAATTAAGAAACATTTCTTTTTCTGTAGACAGTGAAAAAGGAAAGAAAGAGATTTTAAAAGATGTTAGTTTAACAATAGATGACAATAAATTTATAGCTATCACTGGACCAAATGGCGGTGGTAAGTCAACATTGGCAAAGATTATGATGGGTATTGAAAAACCTACATCAGGTCAGATTATATTTAACGGCACAGATATTACTGATATGAGTATTACAGAACGTGCAAATATGGGAATGAGTTTTGCATTCCAGCAGCCTGTTAGATTTAAAGGTATCAAGGTTAAGGATATTATAAAGCTTGCAGCAAAGGATAATCTTTCAACAGCAGGTATTTGTGACTATTTATCTGAG
Source organism: Lachnospiraceae bacterium (assembly GCA_017935565.1). GTDB lineage: Bacteria > Bacillota > Clostridia > Lachnospirales > Lachnospiraceae > SVEL01. The sequence goes on along the minus strand of JAGBHK010000042.1, from coordinate 28,591 downwards.
GTTGGTTTGTGTGCAAGGGATTATATTAATAGAGATGTTGATGGTAGTTTATCAGGTGGAGAGTTAAAGCGAATTGAGATTGCAACAGTACTTGCAAGAAATACTGAACTTTCAATTTTTGATGAACCAGAAGCTGGTATTGATCTTTGGAGTTTTAAGAATCTTATTAAGGTTTTTGAAAAGATGCACAAAGAAAAAGAGCAGACAATCATCATTATTTCTCATCAGGAAAGAATTCTTAATATTGCCGATGAGATAGTTGTTATTGCAGATGGTACATTTAGAGCAAAAGGCAAAAAGGATGATATTTTACCTGAACTTTTAAAAGGTACAGGCGGTTGTAAGTTTTATAACGATTAGAGGTATGAGTGATGGACGAGATTCAAAAGAGTTTATTAGAAGAAATAGCAGGACTTCATGAAGTTCCTGCAGGAGCATATAATATTAGAGCAAATGGTGGTATGGCAGGAAGAAATACCACTGCAAATATAGATATTGTTACAAAAGAAGATAAGCAAGGGATTGATATTATTATTAAGCCTGGAACAAAGAAGGAAAGTATACATATTCCTGTAATTATCAGTGAGTCTGGTTTGACAGAGATGGTATACAATGATTTCTATATTGGTGAAGATTCAGATGTTGTTATTGTTGCTGGTTGCGGTATTCACAATGGTGGTGACAAAAAGTCACAGCATGATGGTATTCACAGCTTTTTTGTAGGTAAGAATGCAAAGGTTAAGTATGTTGAAAAGCATTATGGTAAGGGTGAAGGAACTGGCGAGAGAATAATGAATCCAACAACTATTATCGAAATAGATGAAGGCGGATATATGGAACTTGAGACTGTTCAGATAAAGGGAGTTGATTCTACTGACAGAGTGACAAAGGCTACTTTGAAAGAAGGAGCTAAGCTTGTTGTGGGCGAAAAACTTATGACACATGGTAGTCAGTATGCCAGAACAGCATTTGAAGTTGATTTAAATGGGGAAAGCTCAAGCGCAAAGGTTGTATCAAGATCTGTTGCGAAAGATGAGTCTTCTCAGATTTTTCTTGCGAAAATTAATGGAAACAACAAGTGTGTTGGACATTCAGAATGTGATGCTATTATTATGGATAACGCTAAAATCAGCGCTATTCCTGAAATTAATGCAAATGACTTAAATGCAGAGCTTATTCATGAAGCAGCAATAGGAAAAATTGCAGGTGAACAGCTTCTTAAGCTTATGACATTGGGTCTTACAGAAGAAGAAGCAGAAGCACATATTGTAAATGGTTTCCTTAAATAGGAGGTAACTATGAGAAAAAGTGGTGTGTTAATGTCTGTAACAAGCCTTCCATCAGAGTATGGAATTGGTTGTTTTGATGAGCAGGCATACAAATTTGTTGACGATTTAAAGGCAGCAGGACAAAAGTATTGGCAGGTGTTACCTTTTGGTCACACAAGCTATGGTGACTCGCCATATCAGTCATTCTCAACATTTGCAGGAAATCCTTATTTTATATCTCTTAAGGATTTGATTGAAGAAGGTCTTATAACAGAAGCAGACTGCGAAGCAGCTGAAATGGTAGGCCATGAAGAATATGTAGATTATGAGAGAATCTATAATGGCAGATATAAGGTGCTTAAAAAAGCTTTTGCTAATGCTGATTTAGAAAATGATGAAGAATATAAGAAATTCATCGATGAGAATAAAGATTGGGTGCTTGATTATGGCCTTTTTATGGCAATCAAGGACAAATATGATGGAGCAGGATTTTCAGAATGGGATGAGGAAATCAGACTTAGACGTCCTGTAATGTTACAGAAAACAAAAGAAGCTTGTAAGGAAACAACAAAGTTTTATTGCTATTTACAGTATCTTTTCTTTAAACAATGGGCTAAATTAAAGGCTTATGCTAATGAAAATGATATTGAAATTATTGGCGATATTCCAATTTATGTTGCCTATGATAGTGCTGATGTGTGGACAAATAAGGAATTATTCCAACTGGATGAGGAAAACCTTCCAATTAAGGTTGCAGGATGTCCGCCTGATGCATTTACAGAACTTGGCCAGCTTTGGGGAAATCCATTATACAATTGGGAAGTACATAAACAAACTGGTTACAAATGGTGGAAGGACAGAATTAGAGCTTGCTTTAAGATGTATGATGTGGTTAGAATTGACCATTTTAGAGGATTTGATGAATTTTATACTATTCCTTTTGGCGACGAAGATGCTAGAGGCGGTTCATGGGAAAAGGGACCGGGAATGGATTTATTCCACGCATTGAAGTCTGAATTTGGTGATATGAAGATTATAGCAGAGGATTTAGGTTTCCTTACAGATAGTGTTAGAGATTTATTAAAACAGACTGGCTATCCAGGAATGAAGATTCTTATGTTTGGCTTCTATGCGGGCTCAACAAATGAGTATGTTCCATATAACCATGTTGCAAATTCAGTTGTATATACTGGAACTCACGATAATGAGACTACATATGGCTGGTATAACAGTTTGACAGGTGACAATAAGAATATGGTTGATACTTATCTTTCGTGCGAAGATGGCAAGGATGTAAACTGGAAGATGATAAAGGCGGCTATGGGAAGTGTAGCCGAAACTTGTATTATTCCAATGCAGGATTTACTTGGACTTGACAACGCAGGAAGAATGAATACTCCATCAACAGTTGGTGATAACTGGAAGTGGAGAATGAAAAAAGATGCTTTTGATGAAGAATTAGTTGAAAAATTAAGGAATATAACAGAAGTATTTGGAAGATAAGTAAAAAAATGGGGCTTGCCACAAAAGTGGTGAGCCCCTAAAAGATTAGGAGTTTTAAAAATGATTCAAGGCGGATTAGTATTAGAAGGTGGAGGAACAAGAGCGGTTTACTCGACGGGGGTTATAGATTTTTTTATCGAAAAAGATATTGAGTTTTCAAGTGTTTATGGGGTTTCAGCAGGCGCAGTACATGCTTGCAGTTATCTTTCTAAACAAAAATATAGAGCAAGGGACTTGTTTATTGAATATATTAATGATGACAGATATGCAAGTTTTAAAAATCTCATTAAGACGGGAGATTATTTTGGCAAAGAGTTTAGTTTGAAAGAGATACCGAATAAACTATTGCCATATGATTTTGAAACTTATAAAAAAAGCCAGTCAAAGTTTTATGCAGTAGTAACTAATGTTGGTACAGGAAAAGCCGAATATTTACAGGTCCATGATATGGATGATGCTGGACTTGAAAATGTATGGGCCAGTGGGTCATTGCCATTGATGTCAAGACTTGTTGAAATTAACGGAAACAAGTATCTAGACGGCGGTGTTGCAGATTCAATTCCGGTTCTTAAATCTCTTGAAGATGGAAATGAAAAAACAGTTGTTGTGTGCACGCAACATAAAGATTATGTTAAGGAGCCAAATAAACTCATATCTGCCATAAAGTTTAAGTATAGAAAATATCCTGAATTTGTAAAAGCAATGGAAAACAGACATATTTTCTATAATAAGACAATGGAAGAAATCAACCGCTTGGAGGCAGAAGGGAAGATATTTGTTATTAGACCTAAAATGCCTGCTACGGTTGGAAGACTTGAAAAGGATAAAGAAATATTGCATAAGTGGTATCAAACAGGATACGATGATGCAAAAGAGGCTTATGATAGAATGATGGATTTCATTAATAAGTGATGCAAATTTCATATGGTTTGAAAGCAGGTGTATTTATGCGGTTTACTAAGATGCATGGTTGTGGTAACGATTATATTTACGTTAATTGCTTTGAAGAAGATATTGAAAAACCAAATGAAGTATCTAAAAAATTAAGTGAAAGACATTTCGGAATAGGTGCAGATGGGCTTATTCTTATTAAACCATCAAACAGAGCTGACTTTAAAATGGCGATGTACAACGCTGACGGAAGTGAAGGCAGTATGTGTGGAAATGGTATAAGATGTGTAGCTAAATATGTATACGATAACAGACTTACCAAAAAGACAAAGATTACAGTTGATACTTTATCAGGAGTAAAAAAACTTCAGATGAATATTAAGAATGATAAAGTTGATACAGTTAAAGTCGATATGGGTAAGCCTGTTTTTTTATGCGATAATATCCCTGTAAAGTTTCAAAAAAGATATATGATTAATGAAGAAATAAATGTGCTTGGAAGAATTTTTACAGGTACAGCTATTTCTATGGGAAATCCTCATTTTGTAACATTTATCAAAGAAAATCTAGACGAAATGAATATTGACAAATTTGGGAGAGAAATTGAGAGGGAGCCCTACTTTCCTGACAGAGTCAATGTGGAGTTTGTAAAGATTATTGATAAAAATCATATAAAACTTCGTGTGTTTGAACGAGGTTCAGGTGAAACTTTAGCCTGTGGTACAGGTGCTTGTGCAGCGGTGGTAGCAGCATATATTAATGGGTACACCAGTAATAAGGTAAGGGTAAGTCTTTTAGGCGGGGATTTGTATATTGAATATGATAATGTATCCGGTCATGTATTTATGACCGGTCCTGCAACAGTTATTTGCACCGGTGATGTAGATATAAATTAGCATGTATTAGCATATAATTAAAAAAAATAAACGGACAAATTTATATGAACTTGGTTAATCTATTTGAAGGTTTAGAGTATGAGATTATATGTGGACATATTGATGTGGAAATTAATGGGATTTCATACAATACTAAGAATATCGAAAATGGAGATGTCTTTGTGTGCATCAAAGGATATGAATATGATTCTCATAATGCAATTGAAGAAATTGTATCTTTAGGTGCGCGGGTTGTAGTTGTGGAAAGTAACAGTCATATAGATAAAAATGTGGTTATGGTTAAAGTTGCTGACACAAAGAAAGCGCTAGCAATAATGTCAGCCAATTACTTTCATAAACCAAACGAAAAGTTAATAACCATTGGTATAACTGGAACAAGTGGTAAAACGACTACAGCGTACATGATAAGGGAATTACTTGAGGGAGTTGACGTGAAAACAGGCCTTATTGGGACTGTAGAAATATTTGATGGTTTGAAAAGCATTCCATCAGTTAACACAACGCCTGCCTCATATGAAATTATGCATCAAATGAATGAAATGGTGAAAAATGGCTGTAAAGCTGTTGTTATGGAAGTTTCATCACAAGCTCTTAAATTAGATAGAGTTTACGGAATGAAATTTGATTACGGCTTATTTACAAATATTTATCCAGATCATATTGGGAAAAATGAGCACGATACATTTGAAGAATACATAAGTTGTAAAATGAAACTAGTAGAGATGTCACGTCAGATTATAGTTAATATCGATGATGATATTTTAAAAACTATTACCATGCAGCCTGAAGTGAATATCTCTACTATTTCTATTGAAAATACGGCAGATTATAGAGCAAAAAAAATAGAATATACGCGAAAAGAAGATGAACTGGGAATGAAATACGAATTGTGCGGTAGGTCGGTACATATTGAGATGTCAGGAATATTTAATGTATATAATTCGTTAATGGCCATTGCTACAGTAAATGAGATTATGAAAAATACAATATGCTCTCTTTCGAAGATTATCAAGAATATTTCATATATCAAGGTAAATGGGCGTATGCAATTGGTCCATGATACAACTGGAAAAACAGTTATTATAGACTATGCTCACAATGGTATAAGTATGGAAAAATTATTAATTGAAATAAGTAATTATACTCATAATAGGATAATAGTTATTTTTGGATGTGGTGGAAATAGGGCGAAAGGCAGAAGGTTTGATATGGGTGAAGTGGCAGCAAAATACGCGGATATCGCCATTATTACATCGGATAATCCAAGGTGGGAGGAACCATTAGACATTATTAAGGATATAGAAACTGCTTTTGATGAGGCAAATGACGGTATGGCTATTAAGATTATTGAACCAGATAGAAGAAAAGCAATAAAAAAAGCATTAAATCTATCTAATAAAGAAGATTTAATACTTTTAATAGGTAAAGGTCATGAAACTTACCAAGAAATCAAAGGAGTAAAGTATCCAATGAGTGAAACTACCTTAATAACTACTTGCTAAGATGTTTTTTGATAGCTTCAAAAGTTTCAACACTAAGTACATGTTCTATTTTACATGCATCGTTAAGAGCAATCTCTTCAGGAACGCCTAAAGACATAAACCAGTTTGAGATAACATTATGTCTTTCGTAAATCATTTCAGCAATGGCTTTTCCTGATTCTGTTAAATATATATAGCCAGCGTCAGTAACTGTGATGTGATTCTTTTCACGTAAGTTTTTCATTGCAATGCTGACGCTTGATTTTTTAAATCCTAATTCGTTCGCAACATCTACTGAACGTACAACTGGAATCTGCTTGCTTAACACAAGAATAGTTTCCAAATAATTTTCAGCTGATTCATTTGTTCCCATAAATAACACCTCATAATTTGTTTGTATTTCTCGATAACAGGTTAAGTATAACATATAAAGAAAATTTTTACAAATACAAAATTATTATTGACATCTAACTAGAGTTAGTGTATACTAACTAAAAAATTTTTAGAATGGAGATTTACAATGAGTGTAGTTATTATAGGCGGCCATGACAGAATGGTTTCGGAATATAAAAAGATCTGTAAAGAGTATAATTGTAAGGCGAAAGTTTTTACCCAGCCTTCAGGTGATTTGAGAAGTCAAATAGGAAAGCCGGACTTGATGGTGCTATTTACAAATACTGTTTCGCATAAAATGGTAAGATGTGCAGTTGATGAGGCAGAGAAGAATAATTTGGAAATTGTAAGATGCCACAGTAGTAGTAAAAGCGCGTTGAAAAGTGTTTTAGAAGGTTACGGTGTTGCATAAAAGGAAAACTTTTCCAATAAATGGTTATGAACACTTGACACAAGTTCTGTAAAGTGTTAAACTTTCTGCGAGTTAGTTAAATCTAATAAGAATTAAAAGTAACTAATAATTATTTACATAGACTAATAAAGCAGAGTACATTGGAGGTTATTATGAATTTAACACAGGTGCAACTTGGAGAGGAATATATTATTAAGGAAATAGTGACGAACGACGAGGAAATGAATGCATTCTTATTTTCTTTAGGATGTTATGCTGGTGAACCTATAACTGTAGTTACAAGACGTAAGTCAAGTTGCGTTGTTTCTATTAAGGATGCTAGATATAACATTGACAATGAGTTGGCGTCGGCTATTTGGGTATAATTTCAATTTGAGTATGAGTGTTTAGTCGAAAGGAGAACTCGAAATGAGAATTGCTTTAGCAGGTAATCCGAACAGCGGTAAGACTACTATGTACAACGCTCTCACAGGTAAAAATGAGAAAGTTGGTAACTGGGCTGGTGTTACTGTTGACAAGAGAGAAAGTTTAATTAAGAAAAGTTTTTCAGAAGGATCGGAAGAGATAGTTGTAGTTGACCTTCCAGGTGCATATTCTATGTCACCATTTACTTCAGAAGAAAGTATTACAAGTAGTTATGTTAAGAATGAAAATCCGGATGTTATCATTAACATTGTGGATGCTACTAATTTAAGCAGAAGTTTGTTTTTTACAACACAGCTTATGGAATTAGATGTTCCAGTTGTTGTTGCATTGAACAAGAGTGATATTAATGAAAAGAAAGAAACAAAGATAGATGTTGCGGCTTTATCTGCAAAGTTAGGCTGCCCGGTTGTTGAAACTATTTCAACTACTTCAAGCAATAAGGGGTTAGCAGAAGTTGCCAAAGTTGCTATTGACTTAAAAGGCAAATCACAGGAAGCTCCATACAAGCAGGAAGATGTAGATATGTCAGATAAAAATGCAGTAGTAGAAGCTGATAAGAAACGTTTTGATTTTGTAAATGACATTGTAAAAGGTGTTGAAAAGCGTAAAGTTGCAACAAAGGATAAGAATATCAATGATACTATTGATGCCATTATTACAAATAAATTTGCAGGTATTTTAATATTTGCAGCGGTAATGTGGGGCGTGTTCTGGGTTTCTCAAGCTTGGCTTGGACCAATTATCGCAGATTATATTGTTGGTTGGATTGAAACATTTGGTGAGTTTGTAGCTGGAAAAGTTGAAAATGCAGCTCCTATTTTACAGACAATTTTAGTTGATGGTATTATCGGTGGTGTAGGTGCAGTTGTCGGTTTCTTGCCACTTGTTATGGTAATGTACATACTTCTTGCTTTGTTAGAAGATTGTGGTTATATGGCTCGTGTATCAGTTGTACTTGACCCGATTTTTAAGAAAGTGGGTTTATCGGGCAAGTCAGTAATTCCGCTTGTTGTTGGTACAGGTTGTGCAGTTCCTGGTATCATGGCTAGCCGTACAATCCGTGATGAAAGAGAAAGAAGAGCAACAGCGATGTTAACACCATTTATTCCATGTGGTGCAAAGATTCCTGTTATCGCACTTTTCGCAGGTGCATTTTTCCCTGAGTCTGGTTGGGTATCACCAGTTGTTTACTTTGTTGGTATTTTATTAGTATTTTTAGGTGCTTTGTTGGTTAAAGCTATTTCTGGTTACAAATTCAAAAAATCATTCTTTATCATTGAGTTACCGGAATATAAACTTCCAAGCGTTAAAAGAGCATTCTTTGTAATGCTTGATAGAGCTAAAGAATATGTTATCAAAGCTGGTACAATCATTCTTGTTTGTAACGCGTTGGTAAGTATTATGGCATCATATGAGTGGAACTTTGAACCAGTACCTGAAATCAAGGTTGGTGAAGTTATCATGATAGATGGTGAAGAAGTTGAAGGCGAAGAAATAGAATTCGACGGCGAAAAACTTGTTGTTGACGGTGAAGAAGTTGATATTACAGAAAGTGAAATTACTGTAGAAGATGAAATGGTTGGAGATACATCAAAATCAATTCTTGCAAGCATTGCTTCTCCATTTGCAGTAATCTTAATCCCATTAGGATTTGGTGCATGGCAGTTAGCAGCTGCAGCTATTACAGGTTTTATTGCTAAAGAAGAAGTAGTTGGTACATTGGCAGCAGTATTTGCCGTTGGTGGAACTGTAATCAATGGTGATTTTGAACTTCTTAATGCAGAAGCATTTGTTGATAGTATAAAAGTTGCCGGAGTAGAATTTACAAAGGTTGCAGCATTAGGATACCTTATGTTTAACTTATATACACCTCCTTGCTTTGCGGCAATTGGTGCAATGAATTCAGAAATTAAGTCTAAGAAGTGGTTATTTGCAGGTATCGGACTTCAGTTGGCAGTAGGATATACAGTTGCATTCCTTGTATATCAGATTGGTACACCAATCGTATACGGTGAGGTTGGCAATGGTTTGGTTCCAGGTCTTATTGCGGAAGCGGTTATCGTAGCAATTATTGCTGCATTGGCTATTAATTCAAGAAAGAAGACAGAAGGATAGTATCAGGAGTTTACATTATGGAAAGTTTAATTTTATTTTTGATAATAGCAGTAATTATAGGGTCTGCATTGGCTTATATAATTAAAGAAAAGAAAAAGGGTGTAAGATGTATAGGTTGCTCGGCAGCCGGAACATGTGCTCGTAGGGGCAAATGTGGAAGTGAAACTGATACGAGAGAATAGATATTGAAAGATAAATACCTAGTCGTTATTAATGCGACTAGGTATTTTTGTTAAAAAAAATAATAAAGAATAACTTGACAATATGGTCTATTGATGATAGACTAGTGCAAGAGGTTTATTAATAATAGACCTGATTCGATTTGAATAATATAGCTATATTAGGGATAAGTGTAAAGGAGTGTAGTATGAACAGTAAAGAACAAGAAATCAAATTAGGTGTTGTTGAATCACAGTTTGCGGATATTATATGGGAAAATGAACCTCTATCATCTACGTATCTTGTTAAATTGTGTAATGAAAAGTTAGAATGGAAAAAGTCTACAACATATACCGTATTGCGTAAATTATGTGATAGGGGAATTTTTCGAAATGAAAACGGAATCGTATCATCTGTAATCAACAAAGATGAATTTTATGCATTACAGAGTGAAAAATTTGTTGATGAAACATTTAAAGGTTCTCTACCAGCGTTTTTTGCTGCATTTACAAAGAGAAAATCATTATCATTAGAAGAGATTGAGCAGATTCAAAAAATGATTGATGAGCATAAGGAGGGTTAGGGTGATAAAATCAATTTTTTTAAAGTTGTTTAATATGAGTATAGTAGCAAGTTGGATGATATTTGCTGTCATCATGTTAAGGTTACTGTTGAGAAAAGCGCCCAAATATCTTAGATGTATACTTTGGGGTTTAGTGGCAGTTAGGCTTATTTGTCCAATACATGTTGAAAGTTCATTTAGTCTTGTTCCAAGCATTGAAACCGTTACAACGCATAATAGTCATTTAGAGTATGCTGATAGTAAAAATATTAGTATTAGTGTGTCTACTGGGATTAATACTATGGATGATAAACTTAATGATTATTTAGGGAAGTATTATTATAAAAATTCTGGAATCACCACAAATGTAGAAAATGAAAAAGTAAATATTATTGATATTATTTCTAATGTATGGATAGTTGGAGTCGTAATCTTGTTATCGTATAGTGTTATTGTATATTTAAAGATCAAACATAGAGTTGCGACATCTATTAGGCTTAAAGGAAATATATGGATTAGTGATGATATAGAATCTCCGTTTATATTAGGAATATTTAGACCAAAGATATATTTACCATCGGGTATGAACGAGCAAGAAAAGTTTTATGTTATTGAACATGAGAGAGTCCATTTAAAGAGATGCGATCATTTATGGAAACCATTAGCTTTTGTTCTATTGGCAATATATTGGTTTAATCCAATAATCTGGATAGCCTATATATTACTTTGTAGGGATATAGAATTAGCATGTGACGAAAGGGTAATAAAAGATATGAGTGTAGATGATAAAAAAGAATATTCAAAAACGTTGTTATCGTGTAGTGTTTCTCACAAAATGGTAGCGGCGTGTCCAGTTGCATTTGGAGAAGTGGCAGTCAAAGGTAGAGTAAAATCAGTGTTGAATTATAAAAAGCCAGCCTTCTGGTTCTTATCAGTTGCTATTGTAGCGTGTATATTGCTGTCAATTTGTTTTTTGACAAATCCGAAGACGTATGCGGATGAAAATGATAATAAGGTTGATGTAATTAAGAAAGAGGATGAAAAAATAGTTGATAATAATGATACATCTTTGGTTGTTAACACTGATAATGAAGAAAGCGAAATATTAATTTACTATGCAGATAACGATATGTTTGAAACTCGCTCTTGGATTATGCTTACAACGGTGGAAAACACTTATAAGATTCAGTATAATTCGGGGGGAAGTAGATTTTCTTCAGGTACATATGAAATGACGGAAGATAAATTGGTATTAACTGATTATGACGAACCAGACAGAGTGTATTCTTTTGACATTGATGATGGAGTTTTTATATTTGATTATGATAATTCTTCGGAATTAGATTTGTGGGCTCATAAAATAGATGGAAGTGAACATATTGGAATAGGAATGATATCATTAGGAGAACCGTATATATCAACATATAAACGCTATATTGACGATGATAATTATATTATTGAAACCTCAATTCAAGAAAAAGAAACATATAGGTTACTTGAAGATGAAAATGAATATAATTATATTTATGAGCTTTTTACAGATAATTTTGGTATATATTTTGAGCCCAACAGAGAGTAATAAATGAAAGAAGGCAGTGAGTACTACTGCCTTCTTTCGTTTATTATATCATACTGTTCATACATATGTTGAACCTCGTTTTCCAGTAAATAGTAATGGGTAATATAAGGTACCAGTAATATAAGTAAAGCTAAAGTGCCAAGAAACATATATGAATAATTGGCAATAATAGCGATGCCAATACTCATAAAAGTCATAAGTGCAAATAAAACCATAACTATTAAATGAACTAATCGTTCGTGCTGAAAAAATGATATTTGTGTCAAATGTTCATTTAAAATATTTTCCCAATTTGTATCAGGAGAGTTTTCTTGTATCAAAGTATCTATTTTATTTCTATAATCTAAAATTCTTTTTTTCACGAACTCACATCCTTTCTATTGAAAATAATTATATCACATTGTCATAAATCATAAAACAAATTTTAAAAAATATAATATATTAAATATATATTTGGAATATTAGTGTGGATAATAATCAAAAACTAGAAAATCAATTAAACCTTGCTTTTGCGACATCAGAAAGTGAGCGACAAAAATCGTTAGATTTAAATGTGGGATACAACACATTGGAAGATACATGGGAAGCAATTTTAAAATATAATGGTAATCTTAATAAGCTACGAAATGCAAATATTGAGGTTATAGAATTAATGAATAATTATGCGATTATTCGTGGAAGCACTTCATCGATAAATCAGATTGCAATGTTTGAAGAAGTAATTTATATTGAAAAGCCTAAAAGGCTTAATTTTACTATATTGCAAGGAAAGAGAAGTTCTTGTATAAGTGAATTGCAAAGCCTAAGCCCCGATAGTCTAAAGTTGTTTGGTGAAGGGGTGTTTATAGCCATAATTGATAGTGGAATTGATTATAGACATGAAGCATTTATAAATAATGATGGAACTAGCAAAATATATGAAATCTGGGACCAAAGCGTTGGGGATGGAGAAAATAATTATAATATTGGAACCATATACACAAATGAAATGATAAATGAAGCATTAAGTAATAATGTGAGGCTGCAACCAGAGACAGCAGATTTTTCAGGGCATGGAACAGCGGTCGCAAGCATTGCATCCGGTGTGGCACCTAATGCAAAACTTTTAATAGTCAAATTGGGGAGAAATCTTCCTAATTCGTTTCCTAGAACAAGTGAACTTATGATGGCGGTGGATTATTGCGTAAATAAAGGTGTAGAACTTAATGTACCAATCGTAATAAATATGAGTTTTGGAAACAATTATGGTGCACATAACGGAAATACATTACTTGAAACATTTATTGATCAGGCGGCATTGGTGGGAAAAACTAGTATAGTTGTGGGAACGGGAAACGAAGGAATTCAAGGAATTCATCAAAGTTTTGTCTTAACTGATGATGTTTTTGATTCTGAAATATCTGTTCCTCAATATGAAACTGGCTTTAATATTCAAATTTGGAAAAATTATGGAGATGAAATTAGTATTCAGCTGATATCACCATCTAACAAAAATACGGGAAATATCGAAGAAGTTTTGGGCGTTGCAAGATATTCTTTGGATGAAACAAATGTGTTAATGTATTATGGTGAACCTGTTCCGTACAGTAAAAGTCAAGAGATATTTTTAGATTTCATTCCAAAAGAAAGTTATGTTGAATCTGGAATTTGGACCATTAGATTTATTCCGCGAAGAATTATTGATGGACAGATTAATATGTGGTTACCAACAGGCTCAAGTCTTAATGGAACCACATTTTTAAGGCCATCAATCAATTTGACACTTACAATTCCTTCAACTGCAGAGAATGTAATATCAGTTGGCGCATATAATAGTTTTAATGATTCATACGCTAATTTTTCGGGGCGTGGAGTTGATGTGATGAATTTAAAATCAATTGTGAAACCAGATTTAGTGGCACCTGGAGTTAATATAAGATGTGCAAATGTAGGCGGAGGATATGGATTGCGAAGTGGAACATCGATGGCTGCACCTTTTGTAAGTGGTGCGGTGGCATGTTTAAATGAATGGGGGATAATTAGAGGAAATGACAGATTTTTATACGGAGAGAAAGTGAAAGCATATTTAATAAAAGGAGCCAGACAATTACCTGGGGAACAAGATGTTCCAAACCCTAGAACTGGTTTTGGTGCATTGTGTGTGGCTAATAGTTTGCCTGTATAAAATTTATAATTTTGCAGATACTAACATAAAAAGAATTCAGAATGGAGTTTGTTATGGAAAAAAGAGTAGATATTAATCCGAGAAAAGCCGTTATGATTGGCTGTGGTTATGTTGGTTCGGCAGCAGTTTTTAGTTTGATGGAAAGCGGTTTGTTTTCTGAAATTGCAATGATTGATGCAGATATGGCAAAAGCTGAAGGGGAGGCTATGGATATAAGTCATGGTATTCCATTTGTTAAGCATATGAAAATATATGCAGGTACTTACGATGATGTGAAGGACGCCGCCATTGTAATAATTACCGCAGGAGCAAATCAAAAGCCAGATGAAACAAGACTAGATTTGGTTCATAAAAATGTGTCGATTTATAAAACTATAATTCCTGAAATCACAAAGCGCGATTTTTCAGGGATATTACTTGTTGTTTCAAATCCGGTGGATATATTGACATATGTTACGGTTAAGTTGTCAGGATTACCAGAAAATAGGGTTATTGGTTCGGGTACGGTTCTTGATACTGCAAGACTTAAATATGAGGTTGCTGAACAATTACATGTAGATAGTAGAAGTGTTCATGCATTTATTATTGGCGAACATGGCGATAGCGAGATTGCAGCTTGGAGTAGTGCTAATGTTTCTGGTATTGAAATTGAAGATTTCTGTGAAATGCGCGGACATGAGGACACAGAGGAATCTACGAATGAAATGGCCGAAAAAGTTAAAAACAGCGCTTATGAGATTATAAAAAGAAAAAGAGCGACATATTATGGTGTTGCGGTTGCTATTAGAAGAATATGTGAAGCGATTGTAAGGGATGAAAAATCAATTTTACCAGTATCTACAATAATGCATGGCGAATATGGTATCAATGATGTAGCCCTTAGTATGCCTGTAATTGTTGGAAAAAATGGTACTGAAACAAAGGTGCCGATATCATTGGATGAGGATGAAAAAATTGATTTAAAAAAGTCGGCAGATATATTAAAAGGAATTTTAAAAGAAATTAGTCTTTAGAATTTATTTAAAATGTATTATAATAAGGGGTGTCAAAGTAGTTTTGGCACCCTATTACAATATAAGGAGAATACTTAAGTTATGAAAAAACTGATATCTTGGAATGTTAATGGTTTAAGAGCCTGTATGGATAAGGGCTTTATGGATTTTTTTGATAGTGAGAATGCAGATATTTTCTGTCTTCAGGAGATAAAATTACAGGAAGGTCAAATTGAATGGGAGAAGGAAGGATATCATTCATATTGGAATTATGCTGATAAGAAGGGGTATTCAGGAACTGCAATATTTACAAAGGAAGAACCTTTAAATGTAACTTATGGAATCGGTATCGACGAACATGACCATGAGGGAAGAGTTATTACTTTGGAATTTGCTGATTTTTATATGATTACATGCTATACTCCTAATGCTCAAAGAGAACTTACAAGACTTGATTATAGGATGAAATGGGAAGCGGATTTTAGAGAGTATTTGTGTAATTTGAAGAAAAATAAGCCTGTAATTTTATGTGGAGATCTTAATGTAGCTCATAAGGAGATAGACTTGAAAAATCCAAAAACTAACAGAAAAAATGCGGGATTTACAGATGAAGAACGTGGCGAAATGACAAAATTGTTAGATGCAGGGTTTACTGATACATTTAGATTTTTTTATCCTGATTTGGAAGGAGCATATTCTTGGTGGTCTTATATGTTTAAGGCTAGAGAGAAGAACGCTGGGTGGCGTATAGACTATTTCATTGCATCGGATGATTTAAATGACAAATTAAAAGATGCGAAGATTCATAAGGATGTAATGGGTTCTGACCATTGTCCTGTGGAACTTGACATTGAGTTATAAAATTAACCAAAACTAGTATATAAAAATTCAAAAATGCTACGCAAGGATGAACACCTTGCGTAGCAATTTTTTTATTCTTTATCGACTTCAAAACCTATGAAATCTTCGCGAGAAATATAAGATTCATGTAATTCTTTCATAAATAGATGGTCTTTAGCTTCATTGTAAATAACGAATTCACATATATCACCAACAAAGGATGGTTGGAATACATCGCCACCTAATATAATCCATTTTACATAACGGTTGGTTGGTACATTTTCTAAAGCGCCAACAACTTCGCCATTTATGAAAGCAGTGGCAGTTTCAGTTTTTGCGTTGTAAGAAAATGAATAGTGCCACCAAGTGGTTACATTAAGAGGTCTTCCTGTTACATCATACCAGCCATTAACTTCTTTTGAGTCTCTAATTCTAAGGCTTGATAAACCATCAAAAGCATTTGGAATGATACTACAGAAACCACTTTCAAATTTAATATATAATGCAGAAATCCAAGCATAGAAAATTTCTGGTTTTATCCAAACTGAAACTGAAAAACTGTCATTAACAATAGTTTCGGTTGGAATGAAAACAGTGTTTTTCTCGGGTTCACCGCCAGGAAAGTGAAGTGCTGTACTATCTTTAAAAATACCTTGTCTATACTCAAAACCTTCACCATTTAACATACCTACCAAATCACAGTCCTCAGCGGTTGTATCACCGTCTAAATGGAAGGTGTAATTTGCATGTATATTACTTAAATATTCATCTGCGAAAACAACAAATTCATCTACAGGAATAGGTTTTGAGTAGTAGAAACCTTGGGCGATTTGACAACCACATCTTGTTATGAAGTCAATCTGTTCTTTAGTTTCAATGCCTTCGGTAACAACATCCATTTTTAAATCCAAACACATAGCAATGATATTTCTAATAACCTTTTTACCTCTAGAGTTATTTGAGGACAATTTAAGGAATTCACGGTCAATTTTAATTGTGTTAACAGATAAGTCCTTCAAAAGGTTAAGAGCAGAAAATCCTGAACCAAAGTCATCAATTGAAACCATAAAGCCTTTTTCCTGCAAAATATCAATTACACGAATAAGTTCGGCATTATCTTTGATAAAGGTACTTTCGGTAATCTCAATTTCTAATTCATTAGTTGGAATTCCATATTTATATGCAATAGATTCCAGTGTATCAGGGAACTCCTTGTTATATAAATGTAATCTGGACATATTAACAGAGATTGGAATATGTCCGTATTTTTCATTTGCCCATGAAGCTTTTAACTTACATACCTCTTCATACACATACATATCAAGAGATGAAATGAAACCATTTTTTTCAAATAATGGTATGTACATATCAGGTCTTCGTAAGCCATCTTCAGGATGAACCCAACGAGAAAGCGCTTCGGCACCATATAATTCGCTGGAAACCATATTAACTTTAGGTTGTAAATATACATGAAATTGACCAGTCTTTAAGGCATCGTACATTTCTAACTCAATGTTTCTATTAATTTCCAATGTTTTGTCATATGAACGGTAAACAGTATATCTGTTTTTTCCATCATATTTTGACTGATACATAGCGGCATCGCATTTTGCTAAAATATCATCAAGTATCTGCGAGACAGGCTGATTGAAAACAATACCAATACTTAAAGAAATGAGTGATAAAATGTCTTTTCTAAAGTCAAGATTCTCCAAATCTTCAAGCATAGTCTGAGCTAAAATTTCTACATCGTTTGGTTTTATGGACGCGTCCAATAATATGACATATTCATCACCGCCGATTCTCGAGGTAAAACCATCTGTGTGAGACTGAATAAGCTGACTAACACAAATGAGAAGCTTATCGCCCATACTATGTCCATAAACGTCATTAACGCGTTTGAAATTATCTATATCCAAAAACATAGCATGAATAAACTTGGATTTGTCTAGTGACGCATAATAGTCATAAAGTCCTCGCCTACTAATCAATCCGGTTAGGTAATCACAATCATATTTATCTTTTAAATTCACGATATCCATAAGGCATTTCCTCCTTACAATATAATTGAGTTTATTTTATCATAAAAGTATTTAATAATCAAGTTGACAATAGATGAGATATTTTTTATAATATAATTCAATATAACTGTCATGGAGGCAGTAAACGTGAAAAGGAGAATTAAATATGATTATTAAGAATCCAGTTATCAAGGCTGATATGCCGGATGTTGACGTTTTGAGAGTTGGAGATACATTTTATATGGTGTCTACAACTATGTTTTTTATGCCTGGAGCAGTGCTTTTACGCTCTAAGGACCTTTGCAATTGGGAAATAGCTACATATATTTTTGATAAAATTGCAGATAATGATATATATGAACTTAAAAATGGTAAAAATGCATATGGTGTAGGTCAGTGGGCTACAAGTTTAGCTTTTCATAATGGCAGATACTACGCTTGTTTTGTATGTCATGATATGAAGAAAACATATATTTATCATACAGATGATATTGAAAAGAGATATTGGGATCATTATGAGATTGACGAAGTATTCCATGATATGAGTTTCTTATTCTGGGAGGGTAAGTCTTATCTTGTTTATGGTACAGGTACTATTAGAATAGTTGAATTAAAGGATGATTTAAGTGGAGTAAAAGAAGGTGGATTAAGACAGATTTTATTCCAAACACCTACGGAAAATATTGGACTTCCATGTGAAGGTTGTAGAGCATATGTAAGAAATGGCTACATTTATCTTTTATTCATTGAATGGCCAAGAGAAGGCGAAGGTAATGGCAGAAGAAGAGAAATCTGCTACCGTTCTAAGGAACTTACTGGCGAATACGAGAGAAGAATTATAATGGATGATACTTGTGGATATTTAAATGCAGGTGTTGCACAGGGTTCATTAGTAGAAGCTGCTGATGGAAATTGGTATAGTGTATTGTTCCAGGATCATGGTTCAGTTGGCCGTATACCATATACATTACCAGTAGTATGGGAAAATGATTGGCCAGTTGTAGGTATTGATGGAAAGGCACCAGCGCAGTTTGAAGCACCTTTTGAAGAGTACAAGGCTGAACCTATTATCATTAGTCACAGCTTTAATTCTGATAAGAATGTTATTCCAGACCAGTTCCAGTGGAACCACAACCCTATTGAGGATGCGTGGTCATTTACTGAAAGACCAGGATATTTGCGCCTTAAAATGGCTCAACTTGCAGATGGAATTATGACTGCAAGAAATACTCTTACAGAACGTACATCAACTCCAGAATGTAATTTTACAGTTGAGATGGACCTTACTGGAATGAAGAATGGTGACTATTCAGGTCTTTGCGCATTTATGGGCTTCTATGGTACAGTAGGTGTTAAGAAGGAAAATGATGAATACTTTGTAACAGTTTGCAAAAAAGGTGAAGATAAGAAGCAATATGAAGAAACATGCATAAAGGCTTCTGATATTGAAGGATTTAATCCGCAGTCATTCCACCTTATGATTAATTTTGACTTTAATATTGGTGAAGATATTGCAACTTTCTATTATTCAGCTGATGGTGTTGAGTTTGATGAAATTGGTGAAGAATTACAGATGTTATATACATTGGATGTGTTTGTAGGATATAGAATTGGTGTGTTCTCGTACCCAACAAAGGAACTTGGAGGATACACAGATTTTAGAAACTTATCTTATGCAGCTGATGATGGTGAAGAATAAATTTAAGATGGTGCTATAGGCACTGTCTAGGTATATATTTCAAGGATGGTGAATCTATGGAGTGCATTAAAGGAAATAACATTTCAAATGGTGTAGCATATGGGAAAATATTTGTTTATGTAGAGCCTGAAGTAAAGATTTCTACACAGAAAACGGATGAAGTGAAAAAAGAACTTCGTCGTTTTTCGGATGCAAGAAAGTCTGTTAGAAGAAAGTTAGTCAAGCTGTTGAATAAAACTGAAAATAAAGAGGTTATTGAGGCTCATATTGCTATAGTAGATGATGTGATATTTGAAGAAATGGTTGAAGGTTATATCAATAAGAATGCAACTGCAGAATGTGCAGTTTTATTGGTGAGAAATGAATTATGTAAAACCTTCGAAGTAATGACTGATAAGTACCTGAAAGAGAGAAGTTTGGATATAAAGGATGTTTCAAACAAGATAATAAAGGATCTTTTAGGCGTGAACGAAGATATTAATCTTACTGAACATGTTATCCTTATGGCATATGAACTTACACCGAGTCAGGCTATAAGCATCGATAAGGAATATTTATTGGGATTTGCAACTGAAACAGGAGGAATAAATTCACATACAGCAATTTTGGCGAGGGAGAATTCAATTCCAGCGATTTCAGGTATAAAAATCGACCCGAAACTCAATGGGAAATCAGTTCTTTTAGATGGTTACGAGGGTTGTATGTATATTGAACCAGACCAGAAATTTGTTTCTGAAATAATGAGTAAGTATGATAAAGTTACAGCTTTTGACTGGTCTTGCGTAGAGGACCGTCCAAAGATATATGCAAATATTAGCACTGTGGCAGATGCCAAAAATGCATTGAAAAATGGTGCTGAAGGTGTTGGTCTTTTTAGAACAGAATTTATTTATCTTGGCAAAAAGGAATATCCAACAGAAGAAGAACAGTATTTAGTATACAAAGAAGTAGCAAAAATGTTCGAAGGTAAACCTGTTGTAATTAGAACCTGTGATTTGGGTTCTGATAAAAAGGCTGATTATCTTGGCATAATTAGAGAGAATAATCCTGCGCTTGGATATCGAGGAATTAGATTTAGTTTGGATAGAAAAGCTATCTTTAAAACACAGATAAGAGCAATTTTACGTGCAGCAGTACATGGCGATGTATCTATAATGTTCCCTATGGTGATTTCAGTTGATGAAGTAGTGCAGGCGAAAAAAGTACTAGAATCAGTAAAAAAAGAACTGAAAAAATCTGGTGAAGAATACGGAGATGTAAAGATTGGTATTATGATCGAAACTCCGGCAGCAGTTATGATAAGTGACGAACTTGCGAAAAAAGTAGATTTCTTTAGCATTGGTACAAATGATTTGACACAGTATACATTAGCCGTAGACAGACAAAATGCATTACTTGCATCTACTTATGATATACATCATCCTGCTATTATGAAGATGATTAAGATGGTAGTTGATAATGGTCATAAAGCAGGCATTGAAGTTGGTATGTGTGGCGAGTTAGCTTCAGACGTTACACTTGCAATGGATTTTGTTAAAATGGGAATTGATGCGTTATCACTTAGCATGGGAAAAAAAGTTTAAATTTTTTCAAAAAAATATTGACACATAAAAAATGGTATGTTATCGTAGACAGAACAAATTTAGTAAAGAAAGGCGGTGGACAATATGATTACAATTAGAACAAATATTACAACTAAACATTACGATTATGACGCGAGAAGATTATATATTGATATACATATTGCTACCGATTCGGAATACATAGGATAGGGTTTATTGTCGACTGATTTTATATTGGGATAATATACGTTTATTTTAGGCACTCTGCTTTTGGTGGGGTGCCTTTTTTGCTATATAAGAAAGTTCTTCGAACTCTTTGTTCTATTTAGAGGCGGTTGTGATTGTTAGGAGGAGAAAGATGAAAGTAATTGAGTATTTTAGTGCGGAAAACAAAGAACATTGGTTAACAAAAATAAAAGAAAGTGACTGGGGTGCGGGTCAATATTTATATGAATTGTTGAGCAAAAATGAATTAAAAAATCTAGTGGGTGAAAAAACAAGAGTGCTTATGCTGGTGGATGGTGAAGAATTGATTTCGTTTTGTACTTTTGCAGAAAAGGATGATATTCAACCTACACACCTTACCCCTTGGATTGGGTTTGTATACACATTTCCAAAGTACAGAGGAAAGCGTTTAGCAGGTAAATTGTTAGAATATGCGGGGAATTTAGCAAAGGCAGAAGGTATAGAAAAAATATACATATCAACAGGTCATACTGGACTATATGAAAAGTATGGGTATGAGTTTTGGCAAATGATGAAGGACATCGAAGGTGAGGACTCTAGAGTCTATGTGAAGAAGGTGTAATATTGAAAAAAATTATAGTAATAGGTTGTCCAGGAAGTGGTAAAAGTACATTTGCAAAGAAATTACACATTGTTACCGGCATACCATTGCATCATTTAGATATGATGTATTGGAATGCAGATAAAACTATCGTGGAAAAGTCGGTTTTTAGGGACCGCTTGTCAAATGCAATGGAAATGGATGAGTGGATAATAGATGGTAATTATGGTTCAACTATGGAAATGCGTATACAGAATTGCGACACGATATTTTTTCTTGACTATCCTTTAGAGATTTGTTTAGAAGGGATAAGGGAGAGAAAGGGTAAGGCGCGAACAGATATGCCTTGGATAGAGGACGAAGATGATGAAGAGTTTATTGAGTTTATAAAGGATTACAATGTTTCAAGCAGACCAGTAGTAATGGGATTACTTGAGAAATACTCGGATAAGGACATATTTGTTTTTAAAAGCAGAAGCGAGGCGGATGAGTATTTGGATAAAATGCGGAGGTAAATTAGATGGGAAATGTAAGTTTACATGATTGTAGAATAAATCAAATGAGATATGAAAATAAAGTACTGTCTTTTTATTTTTATGATGGAATATACGTCAGTGATAAAACTGTAGAAGAGTTTGTGCGCACAGGAAAGGTTCGTATGGACTGTTATATTATAGATGAGTTTATTGATGGAATATCCATTTATATATTTGATAAAAAAACAAATGAAAAAAGTATTAGAGAAGATTGGACCGATAATTTTATTTCGGCGATAAATGATGGTAGTTTTGAATTTGAATTTGTAACAACATATAAAAGTTATCAACACATTTTATTCAAAGGATATATTTGGTTTGATAAAAAGCCTTATTGCAAAGAATGCGAGATTGAGTTGCATACAGACAAAATTACTTTTTTAGATGAGCCGTCAAAGGAAGAGATAGCAGCTTGGCATTTTTCAAAAGGTATGTCAAATAACGTTGATAGAATATTTAAAATGGAACAAAATTTTGATATTGTTTCAATGGTATTGAAACATAACCCTAAATCAATAAATAATTCTTTGATTCGAAATATGATAGATGAATTGAAGGAATATTACGATAGTGATAGATGGCTTAGAGACTATGAAGCTGACGAGCGTGGAGAGTTGCCAAAGGATTTAAAACGAGGTGTTTTATCACAGGACGGATTGTATAACTTGTTATGTGATATTGCAGAGATAAATGTAGAGGAAAATAAGAAAATGAATCATGATTTGTGCGTAAAAATGGATGATGGAATTCTTAATATTCGAGTTGGTGCGATTATTATGAAAGAGGATAAATTTCTTATGGTAGAAAATGACCGTTTTGACCATATGTATTCTGTTGGCGGAAGAATTAAGTTTGGTGAAACAGCAGAAGAAGCTGTTGTGCGAGAGGTCTTTGAAGAAACTAGTGTAAAAATGGAAATAGATAGACTTGGTTTTATTCATGAAAACTTTTTTTCAGGAGATACAGAGGTGAAGAAAGGAAATATTGTTCATGAGATTTCGTTCTTTTTTTACATGAAGGTTCCTGATGATTTTGAGCCTGTATGTAACAGTTTTACAGAGGATGGAAAAAAAGAGCATTTAGTATGGATTAGAGCAGATCATAAAAAGAAATATTATCCTGAATTCTTTAAAACAGAGCTTAATAATCCGGTGATGGAAGTTAAGCATTTTGTGACGAGAAATGTGTGAATATATGTTTATAGTGTGCATACAGAATAATTGACATAAAGAAAATTTAGTGGTATTATAATTATATAAAAAGGTGCTACCGATAGACGGTTAGCCCGACAAAATTATAAGTTATAAAAATAACCGCCAAGTTTTCTCAGGACAGGGCGGTTATTTTTGTGTCTTGTTATTCTTACCAACAGAATAGCCAAGACTGAAACAAGTCAAACATAAGCTGATGACAGCAATCAAGCTTTCGATGGTGAGCATAAGCAAATCCTCCTATAGTAAGATTTCTGCAAGCAGATTTCTATGTAAACGGAGGTCACAGTCCTCCGTAGAAGACTAACCGCCTACCGTTATGGTAGCACTTATATAAATTATAGCAAACATATGTTCGGAAATCAATAGAATTATTGAAACTTATATAGTTTTTAAGTGTAAATATAATTAAAAAAGAAAGGGTAAAGTATATGAAAATACAAATTAGTGACAATCTTATTAAACATTATTTACAAAATGTTTATTTTATAAATGGGCATAGTTATGCTGGAAAATCAACTATGGTGAAGATGTTGGCTAAGCGTTTTGATATGATTGCCTGTGGTGAAAATTATCATGATGCATTTCCGCGAGAAAAATTGTCTCGATGGAAACAACCAGGCTTGTGTTATTTCGATACCATGAGTGGTTGGGAAGAGTGGCTTAATATGACACCGGAGGAACATTATAATTGGACATATAATGTGTCGCAGGAGTGCATCGAAGTTGAAATTCTTGAACTGTTGAAATTAGCTGCGAGCGGAAAAAAGATAATTGTTGATACCAATATTCCGCCAGATGTGCTTAGAGAGATTTCTGATTACAATCATGTGGCGATAATGCTTTGTGATCCACCTGATATTTGTGCTACACGATTTTTTGACAGAGAAGATCCTGATAAAAAATTTATGATGGATCAAATTAAATTGTGTAAGGATCCTGAGGCTACATTGAAGAATTTCAATTCGTGGGCTTTGTATCATCCTCCGACGGAGATAGATTGGGAGCATACAGGATTTTTCACTTATACTCGTTCGGATTTTGAAAGTGATACGAGAGAGGAAGTGCTTGAGGCATTGGTGAAGCATTTTAGGTTGGATTTATAATTAAATTGAGTATTATAGGAAAGGAACATAGTTTATGAAAGTTATATTAGCGAGTTCGCTTGGAGGCTCAATCAAAGTTAATGGCGAAAGAATACCAACAGCATTAATTGAAGCAAATGGTCTACTACATAGAATAAAATCAATCTGGCCAAACAAAGCAAAGGTCATAATATTATGTGGTTCACCAGATGATTATAATAAAAATGATAGTGTATATAATTGCTTAAAAGAATCTCTATCACTCAGTGGTTTAAGTCTATCATCTTTTGAAAAGTGTGATGATAGAAATGAAGAAATTATAGAACGATTGCAGGATATGGATGTAATTATTTTTGCTGGTGGACATGTTCCAACACAAAATGCATTTATGAACAAATTAGGTTTAGCAGAAAAAATGAAAAACTATAATGGTGTTGTTGTTGCATGGAGTGCGGGTTCTATGAACTGTGCAGAGAATGTGTATGCTGGACCAGAGTGGGAAGGAGAGGCAATAGACCCTAATTATCAGCGTTGGATTCCTGGTCTTGGGTTGACTAAAGTTAATATATTGCCTCATTTTCAAAGCTTAAGAGGAGAATTTCTTGATGGTCTTCGTATAATCGAGGATATTACATATGCTGATAGTATGGGGCATGAAATATTAGCTTTAAATGATGGAAGCTATATTGTGATTGAAGACAATGTTGAAACTCTATATGGTGAAGCATATAGTATCAAAGATGGATGCCAAAAGCAGATTTGCAAGAATGGAGAATCTCTTGTGTTGAAGCGTAAATGATACATACTTGGGGAAGGAGTAATAGTGGCAAATGTTAGAATTACGAAAAATGAACTTTGATGATATTAAAGAACAATGGGAATATGTTACTTCATTGCCAACTGATGAAAATGATTTGACTAATCCTTATGAGGGAGTATCTTTCGAGAAATATCGAGATTCTGTGTTACCAGAGCTTATGATGCATGAAAATCCAATTAGTATGCCGGATTGGTTTGTTCCAGAAACATATTACTATTTGTGGGATGAGGGTGTACTGATTGGAGAATTTAGGATTAGGCATTATTTAACGGATGCTTTGAAAGTTGGGTCTGGTCATATTGGTTACAGTATAAAAAAAGAGTTTCGAGGTAAAGGATACGGAACAAAGGGATTGGCTTTGACTTTAGATGTAGCGAGAGAAATAGTACCAGAAGATGAAATTTATTTGAGGGTTTTGAAAAGTAATATTCCGTCATTTAAGGCAATTAGTAAAAATGGTGCGTATATAGCAGGTGATGATGAAACACATTATCTGATGAGGGTGAAGAAATAGTAGACTTTGAGGAGGTTTTTATGACAAAAGAATTATTTATACAAGCAATTATAAAATTTACTTTAGGAGTTGTATTAGTTGGTGTGTTAGTGTTTTTACCAGCAGGTACATTAGAATTTCTAAATGGTTGGTTATTTATGGGGGTTCTTTTTGTACCAATGTTTGTTGCTGGGATAGTGCTAATGCTTAAGAATCCAGAGTTATTAAAAAAACGTTTGCAGGCAAAGGAAAAACAAAGTGAACAGAATTTGGTAGTTAAGCTTAGTGGATTGATGTTTCTTGTTGGTTTCATTATAGCGGGATTGAATTATCGATTTGATTGGTATACTTTGCCGTTAGCTGTTTCAATTGTTGCAACTATATTGTTTTTAATAGCTTATTTGCTTTATGCAGAGGTTCTTAGAGAGAATACTTATCTTTCTAGAACAATCGAAGTTCAGGAAAATCAAAAGGTAATTGATACAGGTTTATATGGAATTGTCAGACATCCTATGTATAGTGCAACTTTACTTTTATTTATGGCAATGCCTCTTATATTGGGGTCAATATATTCTTTTATCGTTTTTCTTGCGTATCCATTTATTATCGCTAAGAGAATTAGAAATGAGGAAATGGTGCTTACAAATGAGTTGAAGGGATATAAGGAGTACAAGGAAAAGGTTAAGTACCGTTTGATACCGTTTATTTGGTAGGATGAATTTGGAGGTGTGAAAGTGAAAAAATATATTGAAATTTTAAATGAAAGATTTGGTAAAGATTCCTTAATGGCGTTGGCAACTGTTGATTCAAAGGGGATGCCATGGGTTAGAACAGTTAATGCGATTTTTTATGAAGATAGCTTTTATACAATTACGTATGCCATTTCTAATAAGATGGAACATATAAAAAATAATTCAAATATTGCAGTTAGTGGAGAATGGTTTTCTGGACATGCAATAGGTGAAAATTTAGGACATATTAGGTTGGAAAAAAACAGGAAGATAGCTGATATGCTAAGAAAGGAATTTTCTTCTTGGTATGACAATGGACATACAAATGAAGATGACCCTAATACAGTTATTTTGAAAATGAAGTTAACAGATGGTACTTTGTTTGATAATGGTACAAAGTATGAATTTTGATTATCAAGAGGGAAAGAAAGTATATGAGAAATGATATTATTATACGACCAGAAACAACAAAAGATTTTAAAGATATTGTTTCACTGGTATTGCGTTCGTTTAAAGAGGGAACAAACTATTCAGATGGAACAGATATCATTGCATTGATTGAAGAAATTAGAGTTTCTAAATATTATATTCCAGAGCTGTCTTTTGTAGCAGAAATAGAAGGAAAAATAGTAGGACATTTTCTGTTTTCACATTTTCCTTTATCGAAAACTGCAAAAGGCGAATATATGGATAATAGGGACATTGTGATGTTGGCACCGGTTTCAGTACATGCAGATTATTTTCATAAGCATGTAGGTTCTACAATGCTTACATTAGGAATACAGAAGGTAAGAGAAGCTGGATTTAAGGGAATTACGGTAGAAGGAGATTTTAATTTTTATAACCGAGTAGGTTTTAAGACCTCATCAGAATACAATATATTTCCTACAAGTGGCTACCCTATGCAGGAACCAAGATGTATGATGTGTCAGGAAACTTATGAAGGTTCATTGAAAGACATACAAGGGTATGTTGTTTATGATATGTATTATAATGCGTAAACTGAATTTGTTGAGGTGATGATATATATAGAACTATACATATGCTTAAGGAACTTACGAATGAATAAATATAGGTTATAGGTATATAAGGATTTGATTTTGTATGAGGAGGAATATTATGGAATATCAAATTATTCCCTTGCCAAAGGAGGAGTGGAAGGGGACTCCTATCTTGATGAAATATACTACAGAAGAGTATTATGACTTGGAAACATCTGTTGGTGATGATTGCTTTCAAGTAAAGATGGTGAAAAAGAAGTTTGAAACGCCAGTGACTCATTCACCGGAGGAGTACGATTTTCCTGATAGTTTGTATCAGGACCATTGGGAGAAAGCGGAAGCATTTGGAATTGTTAGTGAGATGGATGGAAAAAAAGAACTGTTGGCATGTATTGAGCTTTGTCCGGAGGAATGGAGCAATCGTCTTATGGTAACAGAACTTTGGGTGTCGGACAATCTTCAAAGACAGGGTATAGGAACACGTCTGATGTATTTGGCAAAAGAGCAGGCGAAACTACAGGGACGTAGGGCTATTATTTTGGAGACACAGTCATGCAATGTGAGAGCTATTGCATTTTATCAAAGCCAAGGGTTTGAGTTGATAGGATTTGATTCTTGTTGTTACACAAACCTTGATGTCGAGCGACATGAAATTCGATTTGATTTCGGATACTTCTTGCATAAGCACGGTGGAAGATAGGAAAATAAGAAGATTTCACTTTATAAGAGTGATAAATTTGAAGTTGTAGGTGTCAATATAATAATAAAATTATGACTTGGGAGGGCACTAATGAAAGAACGAATTAAAGTTGTTACTGGAAGCAATGAAATGCAGTGGTTATATTCGCAGGATTGGGAATATTATGATTATGGTAATTGCAAAAGGTATTTACAAATTATTTTTCCATATAAGCGTGAGATGAATAAGGAAGAAAAATATCCGCTTATTTTATTTATTCCAGGT
>JAGBHK010000041.1 GCA_017935565.1 Lachnospiraceae bacterium | reverse complement strand
GAATCTCGTTGGGGTCATCTGAGTGGAAGTGATCAGCGTCACTGAGGCTCGCAACATGCCGATGTGGCTCAACGGCAGAGCAGCTGATTTGTAATCAGCAGGTTATCGGTTCGAGTCCGATCATCGGCTTTCAAAAATTTTGGACCTTTAGCTCAGTTGGTTAGAGCAACCGGCTCATAACCGGTCGGTCCCGGGTTCAAGTCCCTGAAGGTCCACTTACCCAGAACAAAGGTTCCAAAAGATAAATAATATATGGCCCGGTGGCTCAGCTGGTTAGAGCGCCGCCCTGTCACGGCGGAGGTCGTGGGTTCGAACCCCATCCGGGTCGTTTGTACTGAAAAGTACATATAAATTACATATCCCAAGGGATCATAGCTCAGCTGGGAGAGCATCTGCCTTACAAGCAGAGGGTCACAGGTTCGAGCCCTGTTGGTCCCATTAAGTCGAAAGACTTATGCCGGCGTGGCGGAACTGGCAGACGCGCGGGACTTAAAATCCCGTTGTAGCAATACAGTACCGGTTCGATTCCGGTCGCCGGCATTAGCTAAGAGAAGGAAATGTTGAGGTTCAACATTTCCTTTTTTGTAGCAAATAATTAAATTGGAGCAATTTATGAAAGAATTTATTATAAAAAATAAGGTTTTAATATTAACTACATGTGCGTTGATTATTGCGGCATGTATGGTTGCTTTAGGGATACATATGTCAAATGATAATATAGGTACTAAAGAACCTGTTGAGACAACAAAAAACAATGCAAATCAAAATATAGAAAGTAGCGAAAATAGTGATTTTTCTTCAGAAGAAACTAAATCTAGTACAGAGGAATCACAATCTTCATCTGAAACTTCAGAAACTACTGAAACAACAACAGAAGAAGAAACAACAGAGGAAGAAACGACAAAGGAATATATTCCAGTAACATATAATTATTTGATTAAAATTAATAGAGCTGCAAATTGTGTTACAGTTTATAAAAAGGATGAAAATGGTCAATTTACTGTACCACATAAAGCTATGACTGTTTCGTGTGGATTAGAATTAGATAGCACACCTCTTGGAACATATAAAACTATTAATAATTATAAATGGAGATTGTTATTTGGAAATGTATACGGACAGTATTCATACAGAATAGTTGGTTCTACATTATTCCATTCCGTTCCTTATTATACGGCATCAAACGATACACTTAAATGGCAGGAATACAATAAACTTGGTTCACCAGCCTCTCAGGGATGTATTCGAATGACAGTCATTGATGCAAAATGGTTAATGGATAATTGTCCAATTGGCACAACGGTTATTATTTACGATGATAAGAATAATCCGGGACCACTTGGTAAACCTGAAACAATCAAGATTCCAGAAAATAGTCCACATAAGGGATGGGACCCTACTGACCCGGACCCTAATAATCCATGGCATAAGTATGGTGCTTCGATTACATATCCTAAATCAAAGTCAATTACTGTAAAAAAAGGTAGTGATGCTTTAGAAGTATTAAAGCATTTTAAAGCCAAGGATACATGTGGTAATGATATTTCTAATAAAATTGTTTTATCTAAAAATTTGGATTTGAACAAGGCAGGAATTTATGATAATATTATTGTTAGTGTGACCGATGCAATCGGAAGTTATGTTGAAGTAATTGTGAAAGTTGTTGTTGAAGAAGAGGAAACAACAACGATTCCAATAGTTACAGAACCAAGTTCTGAAACAGAAACAACAACTGATGAAACAACTGATGAGACAACTACACAAAATGAAGAAACACAAACTAGTGAGACTGAAACTAGTGAAACTGAATCATCTTCTAATGATGGAAATATATTTTTAGAAGAAGTAACAAATTAGGAGAATTTATGGAAAAAAAATATAATGAAACAATTTGGGCAAATTATCATACGCACACAACAAGATGCGGACATGCTTGTGGAGAAGACAGAGAGTATGTTGAAGCTGCAATTGCAGCAGGATTTAAGGTAATGGGTTTTTCTGAACATACATTTTATCCAAATGGATTTAAATCAGGTATGAGAATGGATATTAATGACGCAGACGGATACTTTGCATCAATTGATAAACTTCGTGAAGAGTATAAGAATGACATAGATATCTATGCAGGATTAGAAACAGAATATTTTCCAGAATATTTTGATAAGTTAATAGATTTTTGTAAAGATTATCCTGTGGAGTATATGATTTTGGGACAGCATTTTACACCTGATGAACAGCATGGTATATATCTCGGTGGTGATTTTAAGGATAAAAAATATTTGGATTTATATGTTGATTATGTTATTGAGGGTATTAAAACAGGAAAATTTATGTATGTAGCACATCCAGATTTACCACGTTATGTTGGAGAGAATGCTGCAGAACTTCTTGATGAAGGATTTGAGAAAATTTGTATAGCTGCAAAAGCGTGTAATGTTCCATTAGAAATCAATATGCTTGGTTTAGTTAGAGGAATCCAGTATCCGTCGGATAAATTCTTTAAAATAGCGGGAAAACATCAAAATGATGTAATTATTGGTATGGATGTTCATAATCCAAAGCATTACGATAATAAGCCAGCGATAAGTAAATGTATTGAACTTGCTAAAAAATACGATTTAAATTTATTAGAATCTATTGATATAAAGCATAAGTAGTCTAAGGACCCCTATCATATTTGATAGAGGTCTTTTATTTTTTGTGTGTATGTGGTATAATGAAAAAATAGTTAGTCGTGATTGGAAATACAGATATGTAAATGGAGGTTTCGGTATGAAGAAGGTTGCTTTAATATCTGATGGATGGAAGCGAAACATTATCTATGCCTGGGCTGATGGGATAATGATTAAAATAAATGAATATGCAGAAGAAGTTACATTACACCATTATAATTGTTATGGAAATTGGTGTGAATACTCATAAAGAATGTCAAAAAGTGAGGAAATCCGAATAAAACCGAATAATCCCGAAAGACCTTGAAAATAGAGAGGTTGAAAGGTGTTGAAAAAAAATAATTGTCATTTTAAGTGCGAAGAAAAAATTGAAGGTGATGGACTAAAAACATCATCTTTTTTTATGTTTAAAAATAGTGTTTAAAATTTTTAAAAGATTTTTAAAACTTCTTAAAATCAATACATACAGAGTTTAAAATCATAAAAATTTAAAAGTGATTTTAATAAAATTTTAAGCTGGGAGTGAGAAACAAAAAGTGAGAAACCATAAAATTAGTTTCTCACTTCGTTTTATTCAGTAAAATCAATGCATACAGAAAGTAAACTAAATAAAATTAAAAAAAAGTCGCACAAAGAATGTCAATTTAAAAAAATAGTTTCTACCTATTAAATGTAAAATAATTACTCAAGCGTTTAGCCTGTGAATTGGATAATAAAACCTTACCTTCAATTTTAAAATTAATATATTCATTTTTACTATCATTAAGATAGAATACAAAATCTTCATATGTAGGATTAAGAGAGATCAGTTTTATCATTACGTCGTTTTTGAAAAATTTTTTACATGTTACATTTCCATTATAATAGAAGACGCCAATATCATTATTGTTTAGTTCTTTAGTCGATTTTACGAATACATATTCACCATCTTTTATAATTGGATGCATGCTGTTTCCATTAACAATGAGAGCATAATCTGCATCAAGTTCTTCAGTAAGTTCTACATCATCAATTACCATATCAATTGCTTCAATTGGCTTTCCTGCTGCAACATGTCCACGTAAAGGGATATAGCGCATAACTGTACTTTTTGTGGAATGCGTATCAGGATACTGTGGATTATAAGGTAAATTTTGACTTAATGGAAGCGAGTTTGCTAATTCTAAATAATTAATAACACGTAATTGATCTTGTGACGTTGCTTTATCATATAAATTTATAAGCTGTTCATGTGCCGTGTTCGTAATTTCATTAATTGGCTCATCGCGTAATAATGAGTCAATAGATGTGTTTAGAAAATTTGCTAATTTTAACAACTTATCGCACGAAGGCGAACTGTTATCCCATTTTTGAATGGTACCATTGCCGAAACCTAATTCTTTCTCAAGTGCTGAAAAAGACGTGTTCTTGGCTTTGGCAAGAGCCCTAAGTTTTTCTACAAGTGACATATAATTCCTCCTAAAAAAAGTTCGAAAATATTCTATAAAGTAATTGACAATTAGAAAATATTCGAATATAATACCCATATACAGAAAAATCTGTACACCCATTATACACATAAACTCATCAAAATTAAATAGTTTTTAAACTTTTTAAAAATTATTTAAAAAGGTGATTAAAAGGAGGAATTTTATGGAAAACACACAACTTAATATGAATGAAGCCGAGGCTAGACAGTTGGTTCAGGATTACAAGGAGAAAACAGGTAAGAGCCAAACACTAATAGCAAAGGAACTCGGAGTAAGTGGAGCTCAATTAAGCAGTTTTTTAAGTGGAACTTATAAAGCACCACATACTATTATTCCAAAGGTTCAAGCACTGTTAACTGTTTCGGAACGCAAGGAGATAGCTCCAAGAGAACCGTCATTTGTACCAACTAGAGTTAGCCAGGCTGTGGAAACGGCTATCACATACAGCCATATACAAGGAAAGATAGCAGTTGTGTATGGTGATGCAGGAATAGGTAAGACAATGGCTATAAATCAGTACTGTAAAGAAAATACTCTTGCAGTAAAAATAACCATATCACCTTCATATGCAAGTATGTCCGGTGTGAATGAACTTATCGCTGATCAGCTTGGCGTAAGAGAACGTGTGTCAAGAAAATTGTATGCGGAAATCATCACAAAACTTAAGGATAGTGGCAGAGTAATCATCATTGATGAAGCTCAGCATCTGACCGTTAGAACTCTTAATCATATAAGATGTATGGCTGATGAAAGTGGAATTGGTATCACTCTTGTGGGTAATGATGAAGTTTACACAAAACTCAAAGGTAGTGGTAGAGCTGATTTTGCACAGTTATTTAGTCGTATCGGCATGAGAAAACAGGTGATGACTAATACCTTAAGCAAAGATGATATAAGAGCAGTATTTTCAGCGATTGGTGATGATGAAGAAAGTCAGGATATCCTGTTTAAGATTGCTAGAACCAATTATGGATTAAGAGGAGCTGTTAATGTATATGTAAACACTGCTGCCGTATATGGAGATATTACTCCTCAGGGATTGGCTCGAATGACTAAGGAAATGAATATAGGAAGCAGGTGAGTAATATGAGAAAAAGTGGAAAAAGACCTACTTTAAAAGAAAAGAAACTCATAAAAAATGCTCGTCTGAGTGTTGATAATTGGTTGGTTCAGAAGAAAGACAGCGAATTTCTTTATCTTGTAAACAGAGCAACTAGTAAGGTAAGAAAGATACCTTTAAAAGAAAGGAGCTAGCTTATGGGATTAGGATATGCAAGATTATTTGCTATATTGGCAAACATAAACAGACCAGCAAGAGTTAAGGCACTTGCAACCTGTTGCGGAATGTCGGAGGCAGAAGTAGGAAACATATTATTACTTAACAGAATAGAGCTTAAGTTAAGAATTGATACAGAGGGATTCATACATATGGAGGCAATAGATTATGAGTAAAAGATTGATTGTAGAATATGAAGGAACTGATACATTGGAAATTTCATTAATAGAAGCTGCTATTAAAGAAATTCATGAGAGTCCAAAGGGTAAACTTATTTCAATACATAGTGAAACTGAAATAAATCCAAAACAATTGGAGGTTATTATTCCAATGCATAAAATAGATGAGATGTTATCTCATATTACAAGGGGCATTTAGCCCCTCTCTAATGCTACTTCGCATAGACGAAAAGGTCTCAAGTCCTTATAAAACGCAGAGAGGAGAGGGTTCATAGGTCTTATTCCCTAAAAGACCTGAGCAATGGCTCAAGATAGGAGGAAGAAAAATGTATACAGGCATTGATGTAAGCCGATGGCAGGGTGCTATTGATTGGAAAAAGGTAGCAGCTGCAGGAATTCAATTTGCCATCATACGTTGTGTTGACGGAGATTTGTATGTAGATGCATGCTTCGAATACAATTACAAAGAGGCAAAAGAGAATGGATTAGCAGTCGGAGTTTACAAGTACAGTTATGCTACCACAGTGGATGAGGCGGAGGCTGAAGCTAAAGCGGTAGTAGATGTGCTTAGGGGTAAACAGTTGGAAGCTAAGGTTTGGTTAGATTTGGAAGACAAGTGCCAGCAGAACCTTGATAAGGATTTGTTCTATGAAATTGTAAAGAAATTTCTTGGGATTGTATCTGAAGCAGGTTATCAGGTTGGAATCTATTGCAACCAATATTGGTACAAGTCAATATTAACAGACGAAATCAAGTCCTTAACTGATAACTATTGGATTGCAAAATGGAGTACAGTAAAACCAAATTTAGGAGAAATTGCTTGGCAATACACTTCAACAGGTTCGGTTGATGGTATCAGAGGTAATGTTGATTTGGATTACTATTATGCAGAGTTTGATAGCGTGGATAGTGCAGGACCAACATTGGTACCAGTGGCACCAGGCAAGTCGGTTGAAGAACTTGCAAGAGAAGTAATCGCTGGCAAGTGGGGAAACGGAGTTGCAAGAAGAGAAGCACTTGAAAATGCTGGATATGATTATGAAACTGTCCAGGCAAAAGTTAACAAACTTCTTGAAAAAGATCCTGCAGAACCACAAGAGAAACCACAGGTAAAATCAGTTGAGGAATTGGCAAAAGAAGTGCTTGCTGGTAAGTGGGGAAATGGAGCTGCAAGAAGAGAGGCACTCGAAAAAGCTGGTTATAGTTATGAGGCTGTTCAGGCTAAAGTTAATGAACTTGTACATAGCATTAAACCAGTGCAAAAAGGTACAAAGTCAGTTGAAGAACTTGCTAGAGAGGTAATTGCTGGTAAGTGGGGAAATGGAGCTGCAAGAAGAGAAGCACTCGAAAAAGCTGGTTACAGTTATGAAGCAGTTCAGAAGAGAGTAAATGAAATTCTTGAATAAGAGTCGTTCGGGCGACTATAAATAGAACCTTAAGCCTGAAGCGTGGGGAGCTGGTCTCCCCGGTGGTTGAAAAACCAAATAATATATGGAGGTATGTATATGGGAGATATTTATGCTGAAAAAGAAAAAACAGCCAAAGAATGTGGATGCAAATATTACATTAACCTTACAGGTGATGAAATGATTGTATTTAGGTTGGCAGGTAACAAAATAAAGACATTGATTAATGGCTATGGTGAATATGTGGTTACTTCAGAAAACTTCCTTATAAATGTTACAGCAAATAGTAATGTCGCGATAGAGGAAGAAGTTAAAAGAGGAAAAAAAGCAACTGGATATATTGGTACTGTTATGGGGCTGTGGTATGCAGATGCATATGAGCAGATAATATAGGAGGTGTCTTATGGAAATTTATGATTATGCTGACCTTGATGGAAAAAAGTCATGGGATTATACCGCAAGAGGAATAACACCAAAGGATGAGGGAATTAAACCTATACTAATTACAAGCAAGGAAGTTGATATGGGAGACCTTGTTGTAATTAATGGAAATGTATATGCGGTTCATTCAATGACTTTCAGAGGAAAAGAAGCCATAGCGGCATATACTGAAAAGATTGGTAAGAAATCAATATTTCTTAGTGATGAAGAGCCAGAAAAACTGTATGATAGTGACGAGTTGATATGTCCTTATTGTGGTTATAAGGATGATGATTGTTGGGAAAATACGGACTCGGATGATAATTATGAGTGTCCGAATTGTCACAGTATATACGCATATAAAAGAGAAAGAATACTTACATATTCATATAATTGTATTCCAGTTAAGAAAAATGAACTTGTGGTATTGGAATAAGAAGGTGTTTGCTATGAAAAAAGATAGAAGAGAAAAAAAAGCTGCTTCCAATGTGATGAGCTCGGAAGCAGCTGCAGAACAAATTAGGCAATATAAGAAGAAAAAGCCATTAGGTAAGAATATTAGTCGCATTGTTCTTCAGTTTGATTAGTAATTGCCTGGGCTAATTTGTTTTCAAGTATGACAAGAACTTCATCCAGTATTTTGTTTGCAGTATCCTTATCCGTTTTCATAAGGTGCTGGATTATGGCATATGCCAGAGGTTCTTGTTCAATACATTTGTCATACATTTCATTGCGTAGTAATTTTAATAATTCCATATTTTCCATAGTGATACCTCCATTTTATTTCTTATATGGTATCACAAATGAAAGCAATAGACAACTCGTCTGTGCGAGTATAAACAGAACCTTAAGCACAGAGCGTCAGGAGCGTAGCTCCTGGGTGGTTAAATATATGTTTAACCAAGATTAAATGGGAGGCGATAACATGGCATATTGTGAATTTGGCATATGGCTCAAAATGGAGCTTGTAAAGAGGAATATGAAACAAAGAGAGTTATCAGTCATCACAGGAATAAACGAAAAGGTCATAAGTGACCTCATGTTTGGTAGAAATACCAAGGAGGCACATAAGGAACTTATCAGAAAAACACTTGAAAAAAGTGCATAAAACAAAGCCCCACACGGATAACACCAAAGATGCGGGGCCTCATTATACACACAACAAAATGATAACATATGACCTGAATAGATGTCAAGATGAAAAGTGGTGGTTGAATGGAGTATTTAAGCGTTGAGGAATATGCAGAGCTTAGAGGTTGTACTCATTATTATGTAATAAAACTCATTAATAAAGGTACTATTAATGCGGAGATTGTTGATGGTGTCAAGGGTGGTGGAAAAGGTGGAAAAGTATATCGTATACCTCTTCCTGGAATAGAACCTAAGCTCATAACAAAGTACAAGCGTATCCAAAAGCAGAAAGAAAAATTGAATACAGAAGAGCCGGAAAATAAGGTTGTAAAGCTTGATTATGAAACCATATCTGAAGCTGACAGACAGGAGATTGAACTGTGGAAGGAAATTCTGCAGAACTGGAGAACATTCAGAAGCGGAGATAACATAAAAGATAAAAAAGCAGCTGATGAACAGTTTGTGGAATTTGCTACAATTACATATCCTTCCGTCAAGATTACATTAAGAACTCTTTACAGAAAGTGGAAAGCTCTTAATGAAGAAGGTGAGCAGTCGCTCATCGACAAGCGCGGACGACATGGAAATCATAAAAAAGCACTTGCTGACTATGTGTGGGATATCTTTGAGAACTTTTATCTCGACCAGAACCAACGCAGCATAGCGCAGTGCATAAAACTCACTGAGACACAGCTTATGAAAAATGGGGATGATGAATTTCTTCCATTACCTTCATATGATACCTTCATAAGAAAGGTTGAGAAGCTTCCTGTGGCGATATTGAAATATTTCAGACTTGGAGATAAAGCATTTTATGACCAATGCGCACCGTATATTAAGAGAAAATACGATGATTTATTATCAAATGATGTATGGGTAACTGATAACCATACCTTTGATATATTTGTCAGCAAGGACAGTGAGCCTGTTAGAGTTTATCTCACGGCATTTA
Source organism: Lachnospiraceae bacterium (assembly GCA_017935565.1). GTDB lineage: Bacteria > Bacillota > Clostridia > Lachnospirales > Lachnospiraceae > SVEL01. The sequence continues at coordinate 72,719 of JAGBHK010000041.1, read as the reverse complement.
TGGATGTGCGTTCTCGAAAGATAGTTGGCTGGTATGTTACGGATGCACCACGAAGTGATGCTACATTATATGCTCTTCGAAGAGGAATAGAACGATTTGGTATCCCTAAAATGATTTATTCAGATAACGGTCGAGAGTTCCTGACTCATGATATTGGTGGTCGAGGTTTTAGAAAATCTGCACAGGTGGAACATGAACCTAAGACAATATTACAGAGGTTAGGAATTGAGTTTAGGACTGCTCTGGTAAAGAATGCCAAAGCTAAGATTATTGAGAGAAGATTTCTTGATGTGAAGGAAATGTTTTCAAAAATGTTTGAAGCTTATACTGGTGGTAATGTTCTTGAAAGACCAGAGAGACTTAAATATATTGTGAAGAACCCTGACAACCTTGTTGTTATTGAAGATTTTATCCGTTTTGTTGACACATATATTGAAGGTGGACTTAACAAGACATCTTCAAAAGCTGAAGGAATGTTTGGTAAATGTCCGGATGAAGTTTTTGCCAGCAACTTGATTGAGATGAGAACAGCAACAGAGGATGAGCTTAACCTTATGATGTTAAGAAACAGCAGAATGCAGAAAGTTAAGCGTAATGGTATCATGTTTAAGTTATATGATAAAGAATTATGGTATGGCAATGATGAAATCCTCATCAATCATTTGGGAGAGTCAGTATACTTCAGATACAATCCGGATGATCTTAACACGGTAAGAATTTATGACATCGAGGATAGATTCTTATGCGTGGGAACTCTTAGAAATCAACTTAGCTATTTTGCATCCAAGGATGAGATTGCAAAGGCTATGCGTGAGAACAGAGCAGCTGTTAAGGCTGTTAAGGGATATAGGAAACAAAAAGACATACAGACTGACAGTGAGCTTGAATTGGCATTATGGAGAGCTGAACAGGATATGCAGAATGAATATGAGATAGCTCCAAACGTTATTGTTCCAATCAGATACCAGGAAGAAAATGCATATGATGAATATGCAGCTGTTGTTGGTGGTGAAGATATGATTGACTGGACAGAGGCTCTTGGAAGACTGAAGGCAGAAAAAGAAAATAGAAAGTAGAGGCGATAACGATGAAAAGACGTGAAATATATCGTGCAGGAATTCCATAACTGCACGAGGCTATAAAACCCATATAATACCCCCTCAAAGTCCACACTCCCGAAAGGGAGTGTGGCAAATACCCAAAAAGTTCTAATGCAGCATAACATAAGTTATACGGTTGCAAGCCCGTGTGAATGCAGAGCAGAACATTGAAAATTTAATAAAGGAGGAAAATATCATGCTTAATCAGAAAAAGATTAGTAACAGTGGTAATGTTGGTATACCAATAGCAATGAGAAGAGATATGTGTTTGCAACCTAAAGATGCAGTTAATGTACAGATGCAGGATGGTTCAATTGTCATTACTCCGGTTTCGCCAAGATGTATGTTCTGTGGTGCAAGTAAGGATAATATGAAAAAAATATATGGCAGACATGTATGTGGTGAGTGTATTGAGTATGCAGCTTCACGATTTAAAGATGATAAGGCAGGTGATTCTGATGAATAAACAGGACATTGAAATCAAGACATCGGCAGAACTTATTGATATTCTCGTTGCAAAACAGAAAGAAGAAAAAGAACTCAAGAGTGAGATTGATATCCTGAAGGGAGAAATTCAAACAAGAGGTGTTAAGGTTCTGGAAGAACGAAATACTAAATTCATTGAGTTTTTTGGTGCTGAAAATGGAATTGCCTCGGTGCAGATAGCACAGAAAATGGAAATTCTTAATTTCTTTAAACTTCAGGAAACTTTAGGAGAAGAGTTCCTGAATGAGAAGATAAAGAGAGTTCCTGCAGATGTAAAGTATGAGATTGATAAGAAATTTGGACAGGCTGTTGCAGCTCTTGTTACAGGTGATTATGCAAAAGGATATACTTTATCGGAAGTTGTAGAAGGCATTACAGATGATACAAAACAGAGAAATCTTCTATTAAAGAAGCTTAAAGGTGATTATAAGGCAGATAAAAAAACAATCTGCAGCGTAATCGGTGTCACGGATGCAGAGCTTGATATGGATACAGAACTCTTTTTAATTGGTAAGATTATTAACTGGCAGTTGATAGAGGCGTTTTTTGATACTGAAAATGAGGATAAGTTTAATAAACTCAAGAATGAGATTAAGAAGTGCATTATTGTTGATGAGACAGTAAAAATAGCTGCTAAGTCAGTAAAAGAAGAGAATGTAGCTTAGGAGGTATACACACATGAAAAGGATAACACCGGCACAGAATAGAAAGATACATAGTCTTGCCAATGAATATGGTCTTGATAGTGACCTGCTGCATTCGGTAGTCAAGTCTGAAACCGGAAAGTCAAGCATAAAAGAGCTTACTGTTATGGATGCCGTTAAGGTGATAGACAGACTTGAAAGCAAAAAACAGTCGGTCGATTCATCCAGGGAGCATATGACATATCGTCAGGAAGCATATATAAAAGGGTTGGCAAAGGACCTAGGTTGGATTGATGAAGATGGTAAGGCTGACACAAAGAGAATTGACGGCTTTGTGAAAAAGTATTATGGAGTCGACAGTCACAAGTTCCTGACAAGGAAATTGGCGACCAAGACCATTGAAGGACTTAAGAGTCTCATCAGCAGGGAAGAAAAAAAGGAAGCGTAGCAAATATAAGAAAGGAATGGTCAGTGTGGAAGTGAACGAAAATATAACAGCTGATGACCTTCAAGAACAGTATCGTGAGCTTGCGGAAATTATTGGTATTGAAAATTTGATGTCACTGGCCAAATATTACGGTGGTACACAGATTTATATTCCGCAGGTGGAAATGCTGCTAAAGAATGTTAAATATAAGGCTATAATAGAGGAATTTGATGGTTTTAACATCAAAAAACTTGCAAAAAAATACGGAGTGAGTGAATCTACCGTATATCGTCTTGTACGAGACAAGATTGTCAGCAGTGCTGTAAAGCAAATTGAAGGTCAAATGGAAATGAAAGATTTTTTTACTTAAAATATGTAAAAACCGTTTTTAAAAAAATTGTCAGTGACAAAATACTTGACAGAGCAAAGGTGCTACAATAGTCATGTAAGGAGAGGTTAACTTCTTACGTGACTATTTTTTTTATTTAATCAGGAGAGGAGAGGTAATCATGAAAGAACTAATCATGGAAACATTAGTAACCATTGGAAGTGCGGGATTAGTGGCAATCATAGGCTGCGCCGGAAGATGGATATGTAGCAAGATTGCAACTGAAAAGCAGAAAGCAATTGTTACAAAAAACACAGCACTTCAGTCAGCTTTTACAGCTGCAGAAATTATCATATCAACCACAGTAGATACCGTGGTAGGTAAAATAGAACAGGTTAAAGCTGCAGATTTAAGACAGTTAGTCAAAAATGGAACAAAGGACAGGGCGGAACTGGTAGCATTGTCAAAGGAAGCTTATGATGAGATTGTGGCAACATTAGGACCGATGGTATTTGAGGAAATGTCAGGTGTCATTGTGGATAGTGAAAAGTATATCTTAAGCAAGATAGAGGATGCTGTAAGAAAAGTTAAGCTTCAGACCGGAGGAGGCGGTTCGGATGAGTAACATACTATTATCGGCAGATGTAGTTTCCTTTTCTGATATGTTATCTTCGGTTGGAGAATTTGGCATAATGGCAGTTCTGGTGATAGTTCTCATTATTTATTTTATAAAGCGTGACATAAAGCGTGATGAACAGATCATAAAAGAGAGAGCTGCGACTCAAAAACAAATTGAGGATGCAAATAAAGTTGTTCAAGAACAGATAGATAATAATAATAAGCTGGCTAAGGAAAGAGAAGATATGCTTATTATGGAAAGTGCAAAAAGAGAGTCTCTAATAAGAAACGAGGCAGAGCAACGAGAAAAAATGTTGCGAGAAGAATCAGAAAAAAGAGAAAATGCACTTCTTTACAATTTATCTGAAATGTCAAAGAGTGTTGCCAAGGTTGGTGACACAATGAGCGATATTAATAAAAACATGTCAAGTATGCAGATGTCAATGAGAGAGATGCAGCTTAGTCTGAAGAACATGAAGGAAGAATTTAAAGAGATGAAGAGGGAACGATATGGCGGACATAATTAAGGTGACGAAGGCAAAAGAACTTCGCGGAAGAATAATTGAAAAGCTGTACTTATCCTATGGAGAGGATATTAACCTGGTTATCCTTCAGGGCTTGCTTCGTTTTGTGGGAAATGTACAGGAAATGGATATAAAAAGAGCGATATATTATCTCGGTGGAGAGAACAAGCGTTATGTTAAGCTGCAGCTCGATGAAGATAATTATATGAACAGTAAAATATGGCTTACTCCGGCTGGTGTTAATCTGGCGGAGGGAGATATTACAGATGTAGGAGTTGAGTTAAATGAGTAAGTTAGTTGAATTAGCTGAAAAGGAAATTACAAGAAATGGCATTCTTGAAGTGTTGGAAGAGTGTGGTTCGGATGGTGCATCCGTAGAACTTGTTACAAAATGTCTGACAAAAGCCGGGATAAAATGTGATACGGAAGAAGTCAGACGTGAATGTTCATATCTTAAAGGTAAAGGATTGGTAGAGATAGAACATGTTGAGAACAAGGTTCTTAAAATATCAAGAGATATCATAAGAATTACATCTGCTGGCATGGATGTTGTGGATGGTTCGGTCATAGTGGAAGGTTTGGGTGATTAATATGAGTGATCCAAACAGAAGTCATAGTAAGATTGAGAAGCTTCCTGAAGATATGAAAAAGGAAGTAGAGACAAAACTCATTGAAGGCGAAACATATGAAAGTATATCAGAGTATCTTGCAGAACACGGAGAAGATATCCACCCTAGTTCTATCGGAAGATATGGAAGAAAGTTTCTAAAGAAATTTGAGTCGGTGAGAATTGCAAAGGAATTTGCCAAGTTACTGGCAGAGGATAATGTCGACAGACCACCAACAGAACTTCACGAGGCAAACAATATGTTAATGTCTCAAATTCTTATGGAAGCGATAATTGATACAGATATGACACCGGAAGAGAGAGCTGCATCGGCAAAGAGCATTGCCTCATTGCAAAATGCCCAGGTGAATAATGAGAAGCTTAAGATAGTGGCAAGAAAACAGGCAGGAGCTGTACATACTGCTATGAATATTCTTAAGAATAAGGTGTTTAAGGAAATATCTTCAAGCCATCCGGAGATAGCTGCAGCATTAATTGAGTTAGCAGAACAGACAGAGGCAGAGATGGCAAAAATACAATAGGTCGAAAATAAGCCCAAATTTCGATTTTTGACTTTTAGTTAGGAATTGTTCGAGTGAAATTTGTTAAACAAAATTGAAAGGGTGTTTAACGGCTTAAAACAGATTTTAAGACAGAAGTAACTTGTAAAAAAGTTGCAGTCTGTGTTTATGCCCTGAAGAATGAAGACAAAAATGTTAAATTTAGGATGTGAGAAGATGCAGGATTGGAAGACTAGAGCGAAAGCTCTTTTTTTGATTGAAAAACTGAATATATCACAGATAGCAGACATTGTAGGTGTATGCAGACAGACAGTAAGTAAGTATATTAAGACTCTTGATGAGTTCGAAGGCGAGTCAGCCAGAAGGAAAGAGCAAAATCGAATAGACAGAGTTGAATATAAAAACAACTGGCAAAAAAATAGGCGAAACACAATATCGTATCAGGTTACAGGAGATACTCTCCGACGAGAACATGAGCAGGCAGCAGTTGAGCTTAGCAGAGAGAAATATCATTAGACAGGAGAATGAGCATGAGTGAGCTTTTAAAGTTTGCGGAAGAATTTAAACAAGTGAACAGTGGTAAAAAGCCAAATGACAAGCTTGCTATATGCAGGGAAGACTTTTGGGAATATGAGAAATATATTAATCCGAACTTCTTCAGGGAAGATAGACTACATCTGAAGATTATAGCAATAACGCTTCAGGCTTTGTATGAAGAACGAATTGTTAAGGTTAACAAAGATGATAAGTGGCAGATAGTTACCTATGAAGAAAAGAAGAATATGCATAAATCGGTAATATCAGAGGACGGAACGGAAGTTTTGGTTCCTGTGCCGGAAGAGGAGCTTATTATATGTAAAAATCTTATGATGAACATACCACCAAGACATGGAAAGAGTTACACCATGTCTTTATTTGTTGACTGGATGTTTGGTGTAAGTAATGAAAACAGAGTAATTGCCATTACTTATAATGACACACTCGCAGGCAGATTTTCAAAAAATGTAAGAGATGGAATAGCAGCTGAAAAGGTGGATGATAGGTTCCATGTGTTTTCTGATGTGTTTCCAGAAACAAAAATTAAGTATGGCGATTCAGCCGTAGGTATGTGGGCGTTGGAAGGACAGTTTTTCAACTACCTGGGTGCAGGTTTCGGAGGAACAATCACAGGTGTTGGTTGTTCACTAGGTATAATTGATGACCCAGTAAAAAACGACACGGAAGCTTTTAATGATGACTTTCTTGACAGTCAGTATTCCTGGTATACGGATACATTTCTATCCAGAATAGAAGAGGGTGGAATGCAGATTCTTGTAATGACAAGATGGAGTGTAAACGACCTATCAGGCAAACTTCTTGCTGATGAGGATGGTGGAGATTGGTATGAATTAAAAATGAGAGCCTGCGTGGATGAAGTGTTGAAGAAAATGCTTTGTCCGGAATTGTTTAGTTTCGATTCGTACATTAAAAAGAAAAGGAAAATGTCGCCACAGATATTTGAAGCAAACTACAATCAGGATCCGTTCAGCATAAAGGGAGCGTTATATACTTCATTTAAAACATACGAGGATATACCTAGACATTTGAATGGCAAACCTGCATTTTCAATGATACGAGCATACTGTGATACAGCGGATGAGGGTAATGATTACTTGTGTAACATTGTATATGGTGTGTATGACATGGAAGCATATATCTTGGATATTATATATACTCAGGAAGGAATGAAAATAACGGAGAAGAAAGTGGCTCAAAGTTATTTTGATTATGAAGTAAATGAAGCAGATATAGAGAGTAATAATGGTGGTAAAGGTTTTGCAAGACAGGTTTTAAATATTTTAAAAACAATGTTTAAAACAAATAAAACAGTTGTTAAATGGTTTCATCAGTCAGAAAACAAACTTGCAAGAATTAAGAGTAATTCTACATGGGTAATGGAACATATTTATTACCCTGTGAACTGGATGGACAGATGGCCTGAATATTATAAGGCTATGAAGGAATTCAAGGGAAATGGTAAGGACAAGCATGATGATGGACCAGATGCAACCACAGGTGTTGCGGAGAAAATAACAGGAAAGAAAAAGAAAGCAAAGGTAAGGAAGAAAAGCAGATATGGACTGTAGAATGAGGTGAAAATATGTTTAAATTTGTGTATCCTAAATCGGATTATGACGAAAAGCGTATCTGCAGAACAGATATATACAGGCTTATCACCCAACATATTAATGCTGTAGAGAAAATTAAAAGAAATCAGGAATATTACAAGGGTGAGCACAAGATACAGAACAGAACCAGAGCAGCTAATGCACCAAATGAAAAAATTACTTGTAATCATGCAAAGGACATATCGGATGTGGCATCAGGATATTTCATGGGTTCGCCAATAACTTATGAAAATACGGATGATGCAGATATTGAACCAATGCTTGTTGCATTTGATAATGCTAATGTTGATGATACGGATTCAGAATTGGCTCTTGACTTGTCAATAAACGGTCTAGCATATGAATATTTGTATGTAGGAAAAGAAGGTTCATTAAAATCAAAGGTTTTGGAAGCAAGAAATTGTTTTATTGTTGTTGATGATACCATAGAAGAAAATGAGCTGTTCGGTGTTTATTATTGGAAAAAGAAAGATGATAAACGAGGAAAGACAAAATATGTGGCAACCATAATGACGGAGCACTACATATATGACATGGTAATTATCGGCGAAGATGATGAAAGAGCCATAAAAAAAGGAAGAAGAGAGCATCATCTCGGGGAAATTCCACTTATAGAGTATATGAATAATAAATATGCTATCGGCGATTTTGAACAGCAGATACCTCTTATTGATGCATATAACACTCTGATGAGCGACCGTATCAATGACATTGAACAGTTTATAGATGCCATATTGATTATATATGGTGCTTCTCTTGGTGATGATGAAGAGGAAGTAAGTGCAGCTGCCAAGGAACTTCGAGATAATAAACTTTTGGAGCTTCCTGAAGATGCAAAAGCAGAATATCTGTCAAGATGCCTTGATGAGAATGGAGTAGAAGTTCTGCGAAAGGCAATAAAAGAAGATATATACAATTTCTCACACGTACCAAATATTACAGATGAGAATTTTGCTGGGAACTCTTCAGGTGTTGCTATGGAGTACAAGCTTCTTGGCTTGGAAATGCTGACAACTATAAAGACAAGGTACTTTAGAAAAGGATTACGTAAGCGTATACGTATATTTTGCTTTTACTTAAGGTTAAAGCAAATAATGCTGGAGGCAAATTCAATTGTTCCACATTTTAATAGAACATTACCTAAAAATCTTGCAGAGTTGAGCACAGTTATTGCTAATCTTAAGGATAGCGTGACAAACAGAACACTTGTAAAACTGCTGCCATTTGTTGAGGATCCTGATGAGGAACTTGAAAGATTAGAAGAGGAAAAGAGCAAGAAACTTAAGGCGGAAAAGGAATTGTTTTCTAATGCACCACCGCAGGCAATATAAGAGGTGATGAGTAATGGCTGATAAAAATGCATACTGGCAAGAGCGAAGAGCTCAAATGATGTATGAGCAAATGGAAATAGCCGAAAATGCCTCGAATATTATAGGAAAAGAATATCATAAGGTTGCTAAATATATTGAGCATCAGCTGTCTAATAATTTTGAAAAGGCAGCTAAAAAGTTTAAGGTATCGGATAAAGATGTACTTGCTATAATAAAGGAAGCAGGAGTAACCTCGTATCAGGATATTGTACGTGTGGCAAAAAATAAAGGTCTGACAGAACTGGTTGAATATCTTGAACAACCAGGAAGAAAATACAAGTTCGAAAGGCTTGTTGAAAAACTTGAAAATGTGCAGAATGCAGTTGATTCTCTGAAAAAAACAGAAGAATTACATACAACAGAAGCACTTAAGGAAGTAGCAGAAAGTACATATTACAAGTCGATATATGAGGTTCAGAGCCACACAGGACTTGGTTTTTCATTCAATGAATGGGATGATAAACTATTTGAGAAACTTGTAACCAGTAAATGGAGTGGAAAAAATTACAGTTCCAGAATATGGGCCAATGGTGATAAACTTGCAGAAACGCTCAAGAGTGAAATTATACAGGGATATGTGGCTGGTAAGACACAGGATGAGATGTATAAAGTTATCATGGATGAGTTTTCTACAAGTGCTTTCAATGCCAGAAGACTTGTCAGAACTGAAAGCTGCTATGTTGCTAATGAGATGGAAATGCAGTCATATGCTGAATGTGATATTGATAGGTATATATTCATAGCGACACTTGACTTAAGAACTTCTGAATTGTGTGCATCCCATGATGGAAAAGTGTATTATGTGAAAGATGCAGTTCCAGGGGTGAATATGCCACCAATGCATCCGTTCTGTAGAAGTACCACGATAGAATATCTTGACGAAGATACTCTTAAGAGGATGAGGCGAAGAGCAAGAAATCCGGTTACAGGAAAAAATGAGATTGTTCCTGCAGGAATGACATATAAAGATTGGTATGCTAAGTATGTTGAAGGAAATGAGGAAGCAATAGCAGCTGCTAATAGTGCTAAAAATGTTACGGCAGATTCAAAGCAATTTGATAAGTATAAAGAAAGACTTGGAAAGAAGTATACAGCTGGTAGTTTAGAGGAATTCCAAAAAATTAAGTATACAAATCCTGAAAAATATGCGATAATGAAAGCGCAGTATAAGGGAACTGGATATTATGATAAGGCAGTGGCTGCAGAACCCGAGATAACAAAACTGGTAAAACAGAATGCAGAGCAGTCTGGTATGAAACTTATTGGTTTGGAATATCGAGTAAAAGACAAAGACAGCTATTTGGATAAAATAGCCAGAGAATATAAGCCAGGTTATCATTATGAGGTTAAGGATACTGTAAGGTACACTATGATTGCTGAACCAAAACAATTTGCTGAAAAAACGCTAAAAAGTATGGAGAAGTTTGGCGAGGATGGAAATAAGGTATGTCAGGTTAAGAACTTGTGGCTTAATAAAAAGAATCCGTATAATGGTGTAAATACATTTGTTCAAGATTCTAAAGGTAACAAATTTGAAGTTCAATACCATACAGCTGATAGTTTTGAAGCAAAGCAAAAGGCACATAAAATGTATGAGCAGATTAGAAAAGGGGAATTATCATCTATAGAGATGAGAGATTTGTCACTAGAGATGAAAAAAATCTTTGATTCTGTTGAAACTCCAAACGGAATAGAAAGGGTGAAATCTTATGGTTAAGGAATTAACATATTTTTGGTTGAATGATTTGAAACTAGTAGCCAAGATGGAAGATTATGTATCATATATATACAGAAACGGAAAATGGGAAGTGGATAATGATAATATTGTTAATGACAGATTTATAGGATATGACCCGAACGAAGGTATTGGAAATACAGATATGCTCATGAGGATTGAAGAAATAACCGAAGAAGAGGCAAAAAAGTTAATATTAGATAATAAAGCATCTTAAAAGGTGCTTTTATTTTGCTTAAAATTATGTTTAAACAAGGTTAAAAAACGCCCGCGAGGGTGTTTTTTTAATACAAAAAATTAACAAGGAGGAAACTAAAGTGAAGACACAAAGAGAACCATTAAAAATGAATCTTCAGCTTTTTGCATCAGAGAATGTTGCAGCTGATCCAACAGCAGCAAATGACTCTCCAAAGGAACCTGAAGATACAAAGGCAGCAGAAAATGATTCATCAGATAAGGAAGCTGATACAAAGGAAACACCTAATCTTGAAGAATTGTTGAAGGATAAGGCATTTTCGGAAGCATATCAGAAAAAGGTGGATGAACAGGTGAAAAAGGCTCTTGATGAAAAGGCAGAACAGGAACGAATTGCATCTATGTCTCCTGAAGAGAAAGAGCAGAAACGTAAAGAAGATTTGGATGCAAGGGAAAAGGCTATTCTTGAAAAAGAATTAAGAGTTTCAGCAACAGAAAAACTTACTGAAGCAAATGTTCCAAAGGAACTTGCCAATCTTCTTGATTATTCAAGTGCTGAAACTATGGAAACATCTGTTAAAACAGTTGTTGAAGCGTTTAACAAGGCGGTTCAGGCAGGCGTTGACAGTAAACTTGTAGGTGGTGTTGCTATGAAGAAAGCACCGGAGGAAACAGATACAGTTGATTCAGATGCCATAATGGCTGCAATCAACGGAGATTAAGAATAGGAGGAATATACAATGGCAAATTATATTGAAACAGCAGCAGTCATTCAGAAGAACTTAGACACAGCTTCAACAGTTGGATTAAGTACAGGTTGGATGGATAAGAATGCCGGAAAGGTTAAGTACAGTGGTGGTCGTGAAATTAAGATACCTAAAGTTGATATGGATGGTATGGCTGATTACGATCGTGCTAATGGATTCGTAGAGGGAGATGTTACTCTTGAATACGAGACAAGAACTATGACACAGGACAGAGGTAGAGGATTTACTATCGATGAAGCGGATGTTGATGAGAGCAATTATGCACTGGAAATCAGTTCAGTAATGGGAGAATTCCAAAGAGAAAAGGTAATACCAGAAATTGATGCATACCGTATTTCCACTATTGCAACAAACGTAATTGGTGCTAGTGAGGCAGGTATGACTGTGTATGGTTATGTGCCAGGAACAGCAGGAACATCAGCACTTAGAAAAGCATATGAGGCAATTAAGGCAGTTAGAGACCAGGGCTATGACGGTATTGTTGCTCTTCAGGCTTCATCTAATTTTGTGTTAGAATTGAAGCTTGAACTTGCAGCAAAACTTCAGTTTATGGAAGTAGTTAAAGGTGGAATTACAATTAAGGTTCCAGCAATTGACGGTAATCCAATTTTTGAAACTGTTTCTAACAGAATGGTATCAGCTATCACAACACTTGATGGTACATCTGAAGACCAGAAGGTTGGCGGTTGGAAAAAGGCAGAGAGCGCGTTGGATATTGAACTTATCGCAACACCTATGGTTGGTCCAATGGCAGTTAATAAACTTGATAAGTTTAGAATTTTTGATCCTAAGACATATCAGAAGGCTGCAGCATGGCATGCAGATTACAGAAGATATCATGACTTATGGATGACTGAAAAGAGAATCAAGCAGACACATATTACATTCAGTTCAGCGAAGCCAGCATAGGAGGTAAGGTAACATGAAGTTAAAAGAGAGAGTAACACTTAGAAAAGGAAGTGTTGAGAGATATGCAGATACAGAAGAAGCATTGGCAAAACTTAAGAAAATGGGATACAAAGAAGTTGTATCAAAAGTGGCAGCAGTTAAGGAAGAAACTTCATCCGGTTCAAAGGACAATACGTCTGAAGATGAGAAGGATGAAAAAAATGATAATCAGGATGAAACGGCAGATGAAGAGGGTGGTAATTCGAATGATACATTAGAAGGACACCTTGATGCTGGACAATTTGCTGATTATTCATATCAGGAACTTCAGAAATTAGCAAAGGAGATGGGCTTAAAAGCAAGCGGTTCAAAAGATGATTTAATCGAAAGACTCGTTGCTGAAAAAGTATCTGTTCCGGAAAATGCTACAGAAGGTTCGGATGAAGATAAGAAATAGGTGATTATATGACACTACTTGAAAAGTTAAAAAAACTTACAGGGGAGAGCGACGAAGAGTTGCTCTCCATCCTGTTGGAGTTATCAAAGGATACTATCCTTGAATTAACGAATAGGAAAGAGTTTCCACAATCACTTGAAACCACTCAATTGAAGATGGCTGTAATAGCATACAATCGTCTTGGTACGGAAGGCGAGACATCAAGAAGTGAGGGAGGTATATCAAGTGCATTTGCGGATATGCCAACAGAAATATTAAGTGCAATAAAAGGTAAAAGATTAGGTAAGGTTGGTGGACATATTTATGAGCAGAAGAATGACACAGAAGCGACTTAAGGAATATGGATACTGCAAAAAACTTAATAGCACTCGTGATGGAGAAGGTCATAGAGCGGCAGCATATGAAAAGGCTATACCCATAAAAGCGCAGATATGGCAAAAGATAGATGCGAGATTGATTGCCATGTATGGAGCTAAATCATCTCGAATTTTAAATATGTTATATGATGGTGATATTGAAATAAAAAAAGGTGATGGAATCTGTTATAAATCTACGGATAAGCCTGATTATAGGGTTGTTGCTACATATCCATATGATATTAAGTTTTATGAACTGGAGGAAATCTAATGTCATCAACAATAAAAGGACTTGATAGTTTATTCAAGAAATTGGATGTAATAGAAGAGGTATTCAAGTCGGGAGCGATGGAACGAGCGGTTCATCGTGGCTGTAAGACGGTTCAGGCAGAGGCTAAGTTGTTATGCCCTGTGGATAAGGGAGAATTAAGAAACAGTATATCAACAAAAGTTGAAGTTTCGAATTCTCATGTTATTGGAAAAGTCTATACAAATAAGGAATATGGACCTTATGTTGAACTTGGTACCGGACGTCGTGGAGCTGCAACCTATGACGGCGATCAGGACATAACTTACAATGAAGAATGGGCTGGGCAACCGGCGCAACCATTCTTGTATCCTGCGCTTAAGAATAATGAAAAGCAAGTTCTTGAGCGTATAAATGTAGATATAAGAAAAGAAATAAGGAAGGTGACAGGTAATGCAAAATAAGAAAGAAGAGGTATATGAAGCCATAAAAGATCTTGTGGAAAATGTGGGTGACAGTTACCCGGATGAGGAGGGTACATTACCAGCGATTCAATATACCGAAGAAGAGAACAAAGTCCATTCATGGGTTGATAACAAGGAATATGAATCTTATGTTAGATATCGCTTTGATATATGGAATGATGGTTCGACATCGTTGCTTGCCTGCGAACTGGATAAAAGAATTGCTAAGTTGGGTCTTAAGAGAATCCAATGCACTGACGTTGAGGATAAAAGCCCTGAAAAGCATAAATTGATGCGTTATGAAGGCATAATCAATCCGGAGAATGACAGAGTGACACACAGTTAGGAGGATGGATAAATGAAGTTTATTGAAGCGTTGGCAGCAATGAAGGCAGGAAAAAAAGTTAAGTTACCAGCATGGAGAGGTTACTGGAGTTGGGATGAGGATAAGAAAACGGTACTTATACATACTCATGAAGGTAAAACACTGGATATTAGAGAGACAGAAAGGGTTGAATATACGATTAACAATCTTCTGTCCGAGGACTGGCTCATTGCTGAAGAAGAAAACACACCAATATTAGGTGGTGTTGCAACAATGGGATTTGGAGATGCAATTAAGTATCTTAAGAGAGGTCTCAAGGTTGCAAGAACAGGATGGAATGGAAAAGGTATGTTTTTATTCCTGGTTAATGTTACAGAGTTTGAAACAGATGCAGATATGACAAACTTCATGCAGTCTGAAGAAAAGTTTTCAATGCCAAATGTTGTGGCAATGAAAACAGCAGATAATAACATTGTTGTGGGTTGGTTGGCATCACAGACAGATATGTTAGCTGAAGATTGGATGATAGTGGATTAAGGAAGGAGGAAACTAGATATGTTAGCTAATGGTACAACGCTCTCATATAGAACATTGGGAGCTGAAGATTGGACAATCGCAACCAAGCTTGAGGAAATACCAGATATTGGTAGTGAAGATGAAAAGGTACAGATGACTCATCTTGCTTCAAAGAACCATGAATATGAGTATGGTATTGGTGATTATGGCGAACTGGAATACAAGTTCATCTACGAAAATAAGTCATCAACATCACCATACAGAGTATTTAGACAGGCACAGGCAGATAAGGAGATTCTTGAATTTAAACAGGAATATCCAGACGGACTTTCGTTCACATTTCCGGCAATGTGCAATGTTAAACTTGGCGGTGGTGGAGTTAATGGTGGTATTAAGTTTACACTTAAACTTGCAATTCAGGGTGAAATGGTACCAGCAGACCCTGCAGCAGCAACAGAATAAAATCAGGAGGAAATAAAAGATGGATACAAATGTAACAGAAAACTTTGAAATGCCTGAAGGAGTGGAAATTCAGGAAGAGGAAAGTACAATAATAGTAACAGAAAATATGGTTGAGGAAGTAGCTGTGGAAGAAACTTTTGTAGAGAAGTTTGAAAATCCGGTTAAGCCAGTGGTAAAAAGACCAATGTTTGCATATTGGGAGGTTTGTGGTAACAGATATCGCCTTAAGCTTAAAACGGCAGGAATTCAGCAGTTAGAGAATAAATATAAGAGAAATCTTATGTCATTCCTTGATAGTATGCCTTCATTAAGTATCATGCTGGAGGTTGTACATATGGCAATGACACCTTGGCATAAGGGTGTGCAGCTTAAACATATACAGGCATTGTATGATAAATATATAGATGAAGGTAATGACCAGATGACATTCTGGAGAGATGTTTTCATTGAGGTGTACAAAGCTTCAGGTTTTTTTACTCAGGAGATGCTGGAGAGCATGGCGGACACCAGCAATTAGTTGTTAAGCAAAATAAAAAGTCAGAACTAAAAGAGGAACTGACTGTGACGGATCGATTATGGGAAGTATATCCGGTGTTTTTGGATGCCGGGTATACTCCTTCTTTATTTTGGGATTCAAGTATTGATGAAATTATAGATATGCTTGATAGTTCAAGACGTAAAGAAAAAAAAGAAGCTGAAAATATGGACATTGGCAAGAAATATGATGCCATTCTTAATAAAGTTCTTGCACAGCAGATTATGGAATATATAAGTATGCTGCTGCCGGGAGAGGCGGAGGATAAGAAAAAGTTCTTGACTCCGTTACAGAACTTTTTTCCACAATGGTTTGCTGATCTCACAAAAGAAATGGATGAAGATGAGAAGAAAAAGGTTCAAGAGGCTGAACTGGAACTTAATAAGGCAAGAATGGAAGAATTTATGTTCTGGAACAATCAGAGATTTAAAGGTGGTGAATGAGTAAATGGAAGGGCTTACCCTTGAAAAGTTGCAAGTTATCATCGATGCAAATACCAAGGGAATAAGAGATGAGCTGTCAAAAGTGAAT
Source organism: Lachnospiraceae bacterium (assembly GCA_017935565.1). Taxonomy (GTDB): domain Bacteria; phylum Bacillota; class Clostridia; order Lachnospirales; family Lachnospiraceae; genus SVEL01. The sequence continues at coordinate 56,448 of JAGBHK010000041.1, read as the reverse complement.
ACAGCCGTCAAGCAGACCGCCGGAACTACAGAAAAGCAGACAGGAAAAATTAAATCATTAGTAAGCAAAATCGGTAAAGGAATAGCTGTGGCATTTTCAGTAGCAGCTATTGCATCCTTTTCAAAAAGTTGTATAGAACTTGGTTCCGATCTGCAGGAAGTGCAGAACGTGGTAGATGTTACCTTTGAATCAATGTCAGGAAATGTAAATGAATTTGCCAAGAGTGCAATAAGCCAGTTTGGTTTATCTGAATTATCAGCAAAACAGTATACTTCAACTATGGGTGCTATGCTAAAGAGCATGGGAATCACATCGGATGAAGTGTTGGTAATGTCAAAGAACCTTACTGGCTTGGCAGGAGATATGGCATCATTTTACAATCTGTCCGGAGATGATGCTTTTGCAAAACTCCGAGCTGGTATAAGTGGTGAGACGGAGCCACTTAAACAACTTGGTATAAACATGTCGGTAGCAAATCTTGAAGCCTATGCTTTAAGCCAAGGTATAACCAAAGCGTATAATGACATGGAGCAGGCAGAACAGGTATTATTAAGATATAATTATCTGATGGAAGTAACATCTGATGCACAAGGAGATTTTGCAAGGACATCTAATTCTTGGGCAAACCAGACAAAGATATTATCGGAAAGCTTTAATTCTGTTAAGGCTTCGGTAGGTCAGGGTCTTATAAATGTTCTTACACCAGTATTGAGATTGATAAATGAAATTATACCGAAGTTACAGACTGTTGCAGATATGTTTAGAGATTTTAGTACTTCATTGTTTGGTGATGCAGGCGGAGGTAATGATGCCATAAATGATGTTGCAGCATCCTCTGATGTATTGTCAAGTAATATGGAAAGTACAGCAACGTCGGCTGAAAGTGTTAAGAGAGCATTGTCAGGAATAGACAAGCTTAATAACATATCATCGGGTAGTAAGGGTGAAGATTCGGGCACTTCATCATCAATGGCGTTGTCAATAGATACATCAGGCATAACAAACACTACAAGTGTTGTTAACGAGGAAGTAACTAAAATTAAATCGTCATTAAATAAGTTTACAAACTGGATTAAAAATAATTTTTCGGGTTCATTTCTAAAGGTATATAATGCCGGAAAGGACAGTATAAAAAAACTTAGTTCTGTGGCAGACAAGACATGGAAAACATTGACGAAACTAAAATCGCCACTCATGGCGTGGTTTAATGTTGATGTAACCAAGTATTTGAAGACTGTAGTTGATGTCTCGGCTAATTATCTGGCAGATATGTTATCACTATATACTACCGTCTTTTCTGATATATGGACTCAGGCAGGTTTACCATTATTTGAGAAGTTTGTCGTAGTAGGTTTACCTATGTTTACACAGGTTCTTACCGAAATGACAGCGACTATAGGTGTATGGAATGATGAAGTAATTGGTATAGTTTCTGTATTATGGACGGAAGGTATTGTTCCAATATTAAATCAGGTAACAACAGTGTGGTCTGATGTTCTTGATATAATGAATGATACCTGGCAAAAATATGGCGCAACTATATTTGAGGGCTTTAGAGAAGCAATCAGAACAACTGCAGATGTGATTCTTAATGCGTGGGAAACATGGATAAAGCCTACTTGGGATAGTTTTATGAAACTTATTGACAAGGTGTGGTCAGAACATATGAAACCGTTATTGAGCAATCTCGCTAATTTTGTTGGTGAGTTTGTGGATGCAGCACTAGCGATTTATAACAAGTTTATAGCTCCTATTGTTGGTTGGTTATCAAGCACTCTTGGTCCGATATTTAAAAGTGTATTCCAAGGCATATTTAATGTGGTGGAACCTATCATTGGAAATATGATTGATGCAATTAACGGAATAATAACGACTTGTACTGGTATAGTGACATTCATAAAAGGCGTATTCACAGGTGACTGGAAAACAGCTTGGACAGGAGTGAAAACAGCACTCTCAGGAATATGGAATGGAATGGTAAGTGTTTTGAAGATACCAATAAACTTAATAATTGGTATGATAAATGCTATGATTACAGGTGTTGAGAGCGCGTTAAACTTTGTCGTGGATGGCATAAATAAGTTAAGTTTTGATATTCCGGAATGGGTACCTAAAATCGGTGGAAAAACATTTGGATTTGACATTGACCCGGTAAGTTTCTCAAAGATTGAATATTTGGCTAAAGGTGGTATTGTTAATAGTGCGACACCTGCTATCATCGGTGAGGCAGGAAAGGAAGCTGTGTTGCCACTTGAAAATAATACAGGCTGGATGGATATTCTCTTTAAGAAGTTTGCAAGTTATTCAAACAATGACAGATTAAGTGAGGCTATTTATTACCTTGCAGATAAAATCGGTGATGGAAATATCTATGTAAAAGTAGATATGGATGGGGATGTGGTTTATGAGAAGGTTGAACTTCGAAGACTGCAGAACCAAAAGATGACAGCAGGATATGCATATTAGATTAGTAACCAAGGCGGAAACTCCGTCTTGGTTATTTTGGTAAAAGGAGCGGATAAAATGAATGGATTTGAAGGATATATGATAAAAGTAGGAGAAAAAGTATTTCCTAACAGGTTTATTTCTTTTTCAACTTGGAGCTCAGCTCCTGATCAAAGAACAGACCAGGATTCATACACGGATGGAAATGGTGAATTGCAGAGAAATATCCTGCCACATAAGAGAACTAAATGTACATTTCAAACACCACAAGGATTACATTTAGCAGACAAGATAGAGATGCAGTCGTTTTTTAACAGAGATGATACAGAACTTACATATTGGAATGATGAGACAAATTCATATGAAACAGGTAAGTTTTATATGGTTGACCCGCAATTCCCAATTAACAGAGTGGTAGAAGCAGGAACGGAATCAGATATAATTTACAACGCTATATCTATAGAGATTATAGAGTATTAGGAGGCTATTATGAATGTATCAGATGAAATAAAGGAATTATATAAGAAGACAAATGACAGTACAATATCAAAAAACTATGTAATAGGAATTGATGGTACTGATTATGATAATAAGAACATAGTGTTTGGCTCATTCAGCCTTACAGAAAAATTATGTAGTAATACGCAGCTTAGGTTTGGAGAATGTAATGCATCGATGCTGAAACTTAAGATGGTAGCAGAGATAGGCGATATTAGTGATAAAAAGATTAATTTAAAACAAATAATCAATGAAAATAGTGTGGATATAGGTGTTTACAATGTTGATAGTTGTTTGCTTACAGAGAATAAGAAGTATAGAGATATAGTTGCATACGATAACATTATATTATTCAATACAAATGTTAGTGAATGGTATGAAATGCTAGAGTTTCCTACTACAATGAATGCAATGTTGCAAAGCTTGTGTGATTATATCGGTGTAGAATTGGCGGAAGTAACGCTTGTTAATGGAGAGGTTGAATTAGAAAAAACGATTTCTCCTGAAGATATAAAGGGTATCACAGTGCTTAAGAGTATAGCTGAATTAAATGGTGGTTTTTTCAGGGCAGCAGCTGATGGAAAGATAGAATTTATAACACTTGATACAAATGTAGTGAATGAATACTTGGAAGTTAAGCATTATAAAACACTCAAAACAGAGAATTATACCGTTAATAAATTTACCAGGGTAAATGTTAGAACAGAAGATGGTGATATTGGTGGTTCTGCAGGCGAGGGTGACAATGCATATATTGTACAGGATAATTTTCTTATATATGGCAGCAGTACAGAAAAGTTGGAAGTATTGGCCGCTAATATATATGAAGTTATTAAAGATATAACATACATTCCATATACATCTGAACAGATTGGATTGCCGTACATAAAATGTGGACAACAGGTATCATATAAGCTTACCAGTGGTGAAAGTTTTGTTGGATTGATACTTCAACGTACCTTATCAGGAACTCAAGGTTTAAAAGATGTAATCAAGTCTTCAGGAACAAAGACTACAGGTGAATCTTTTGGTATTGCAGAGGATGTAATTAAACTTAAGAATAAAATGAATAGATTGAAACGAACAGTGGAAGCTACTTCATTACTTATAACAAATCTTGAGGAAAATCTTAACAATGAGATAATACAGACAGACAACGAATTAAAAGTACTTATCGAAAAGGTAGCTACACTTGGTGATACTGGTGTAGTAGGAATACAGGTTGTGTATGCATTATCGGATAGTTGCGAAACAGCACCAGATGATGGCTGGAATGTAGAAGCTCCGACATGGATTGACGGAATGTATATGTGGCAGAAAACAATAACCACATACGGTGATGAAACTACCGTGGAAAGTGTTCCAATTTGTCTTCCCGGTCGAAATGGAAAAGATGGCGAGGATGGTGCGAATGGAAAAGATGGCAAAGATGGAGAAGACGGAAGTAATGGAAGTGATGGAAAAGGAATAACATCAATAGTGGATTATTACCTCGCTTCATCCTCAGCAAGCGGAGTAACAACTGCGACAAATGGATGGACAACAAGTCTTCAGACAACGACTACGACCAAGAAATACCTTTGGAACTATGAAAAGATTACATATACGGATGGAACCACAAGTAATACATCGGTAAGAATAATAGGAACACATGGCGAAACAGGAGCCAAGGGTGAAACAGGAGCAACAGGAGCAACTGGGGCGGCAGGAAAAGATGGAAGTAATGGAAGTGATGGAAAAGGAATAGTATCAATGGTGGATTATTACCTTGCTTCATCCTCAGCAAGTGGAGTGACAACTTCAACAAGTGGATGGACAACAAGTCTACAGACAACGACTACAACCAAGAAGTACCTTTGGAACTATGAAAAGATTACATATACGGATGGAACCACAAGTAATACATCAGTAAGAATAATAGGAACACATGGCGAAACAGGAGCCAAGGGTGAAACAGGAGCAGCGGGTGCTGACGGTTTAACTGTTAGTAGTATTGTTCCTCAATATTATGTATCTACAAGTAAAACAGCATTGGCAGGAGGTTCATGGAGTTCTGCAGCTCCTACTTGGTCAAAAGATAAATATGTTTGGACTAGAAGCGTAATAACATATTCTGATGGTACAAAAACATATACCACGGCAGTATGTGATGCTTCGTGGGAGGTTGCAAATAGTATTCAGGCAGAATTATCTCTTAAGGTTGATAAAGAGACATTGATTTCTGAAATTAATGCGGCTGCAGATGTTATAAAGATATTATCAAATAGGTTGATAATTCAATCTACTAATTTTCAAATGGATGAAAAGGGAAATGTTACTTTAAAAGAAGGTTCATTTACTGGGTCAAAGTTCATATCAAGCATAGATGAAGATGTAAATATGGTTCTGGGTGAGTCAACTTCTGAATCAAGTGGAAATGTACAGTCTGTATTATATAAAATTGAAGGTTTGAAGGTTGGCTCAAAACCATTTGAAGAAGATGACAGTGTATATGTTGGTGGTGTCGAAAAAACCACAAGTTGGTATGGTGGACAAAGTACTTCAGAAGAAAAGAGAAGTGGTCTGTTTTCACCAAATCATGGATTATCTATCCTTACAAATGGCGATATAGAAATTGTTAATTTGCAAGAAGAAACATTATCTTCAGGCTATAGAAGTAGGATGTTGTTAAGTGAGTTGGATTCGTTAACTGAGGGAATAGAAGCAATAAATAGCAATTTAAAAACTTCACTAAAGGTACTAGGCGTTCACACCGTTGCAATGAATTTTTCATCTACTGCATCCCTAGGTAGAGCCGCCAAAACAACTGTTTCACTTGGAAAAAGTTATTCAACAGCTTCTTTCTTTATAATAACTCATTCGGCTAATAGCGACTGGGTAGTAGTTCATCCAGTTGGATGGAATGATACGAACAAGAGTACAATTATTATTAACTATCAAAATTATTATGGTTCTACATTGAGCGGGAATGTCAACGTAATTGTGGTCGGTACCTAATACATTTTTTTGTATCCATAAATATTGAGATATTTAACAGTCGCACCCGTTGAAGTAAACGCCGTTATAGTTTTATCACTTGCATATTTAACTGCAACTTGATGCCAGGTATTACCATTATTAGAATGACAATCCAAAAATAGTTGTTTACCTGATGTAAAAACACTTCTAGGTAAAGTCATTTCTGCACGTATATCAGAAGTTGAAGCACCAATTGTTATTGTAATAAAATCATAATCTGAAAATTTTCTTTCATCATATAGAGTGTATGTCGTATTATTTGTAGTTAAATTTGCACTTATAACTAATGAATAAGCGTTAATGCTAAAGTTAGTTAAATTGCTATTTATGTTCATATAAGCTATTCTTTTTTATGGAGGTGGCTTATATGAACATAATATTAAAGAATGTTTTAAAAACTATGAAAGATTCGTTAAACAGTGAACAAATGAAACTTTTAGAAGAAACTTTGTTGAAAGAATTTGAAATGCAATATTCAGAGAATAAAATAAGCAATAATAAGCTGCTTGATGATTTTATTTCTAGCAAAGTTTATGAGAATTGTTCAGAACAAACGATAGCACAGTATAAGCGTGAAAATGAGAAGTTTTTGGCGCACATTAACAAACGAGTGGAAGATATTGATAAAAGGGATATAGAAAGATATTTGGCGGAATATAGGGAATATCATGGAATAAGTAATGTAACTCTTAATAATATGAGGCGTTTTATATCAGCCTTTTTCAATTATCTGGAATTTGAGGATATAATTAAATGTAATCCAGTAAGAAAAACAAAGCCTGTCAGAGAATTAAAGGTTGTAAAGTCTTCTTTTGGTGAATTGGAAGTTGAAAAAATGAGAGAAACAGCAATGAATATTAGAGATAAAGCGATTATTGAGGTGTTGAATACTACAGGAGTGAGAGTATCTGAACTTTGTAATATAAATATATCAGATATACAGCAAGGAACTGCAGTTATACGTGGAAAAGGAAACAAGGAAAGACATGTGTATTTCTCGGATAAAGCGTTATATTATGTAAATAAGTATCTTGGCACCAGAAAAGATAATAATGAAGCATTATTCATCAACTATAATAAAACTGATGGATTATATAAACGAATGACAAAAAATAGCGTTGAAAAAATTATTAAAGATTTAGGTTTAAAGATTAATATAAAAGCATATCCTCATAAATTCAGGAGAACTGTTGCAACCAGGGGGATAAATAAAGGTATGCCAATACAGGAAGTCCAAGCATTATTAGGACACAGTAAAATAGAAACAACAATGATATATTGTAATGTTGATGTTAATAATATCCAAATGTCGCATAAAAAATATATAGCCTGACTATGGGTAATTGAATATCTCGTTCGAAGCTCATAACTGTATGAGCTTTATTTGCGTGTTTAAAAGATTTTTAACAATTTTTAAAATATTAAAGAAAAGGTTAAATAAATAGCAATTTAACTCAAAAAGAAGATGGTAAATTTGTTCTTCCTGGTGGTTTAAAAGTTTGTTGGGGAAGAAACTCTACAACAAATCTAAACGGATATTACCGACAGGCTGCAGTTACATTTCCTGTAACATACACCAATCCACCTACAACAATTGTTTCTCTTGTAAACACGGACAATGGTTCGACTACATCGAGGCTTCATACAGCAACAAATACTGTTACAACGACCAAGGCAAATTTTAATGTCATAGACCCTAGTGGCGGAATCGCTTCCGTTAACTATTCTGTAAGATGGCTTGCTATAGGTTATTAATCATACCTATAAGAAAAATCAATATTAACATATGCAGGTTTACTTACATTTCCTGCAAGTGTCAAATACTGGTTGTTATACGCGTATACATAACATACTACACCACCTGATTTGTAACAAGGAACACCAATACTAATAGAATTATTTATCGGTGTTGGCAAACTATTCCCCGACAAGTTACAAAAGGAGTTATTAGTAACAGATGCTGTGGCGTATACATAACCACATACAAATACTTGTTTGTGAAAAGTATCTATCCTTGCTTTTAAACTGCCTGACCAACTATTAAGAAGAGTTAATTCTTTCCATAATCCAGTTGAAGTTAAATTGCTATTTATTTAAATGAAACTTTAAAAATAATCAAAAAGATGTTAAAATGAATTTTAATGAGAGATAAAAGTGTTTATTTTTGATTAAAATTTATTTTCTAATTTCAAAATTTTTGAAATTGACATTTTAAGTGCGAAAAATTGACATTTTTTTTGCGAGCTTACAATTGGAGTAGTGACGAACTTCATAATCAGGGAGAATACAATATTTTTAATCTTCCGGATTTAAGCCAATATGATGGTATTATTTTTGATGGAAATAATATTAATGATGAAAAAGTTTTTAATTATGTGACTGGATTGATTAGAAAAAGTAATGTTCCTGCAGTTAGTATTTCTATTGATATTGACGGCTTTTATTATGCAGGCATTGATAATAGTAAGCCTATAAAAGATTTATTGAATCATATGTATGATATTCATAGTTGCAGAAGTTTTGTGTTTGCAGGAGGCCCAAAAGACAATTATGAAAATGAAAGTAGAGTTGGGGCTTACATTGAGTTTGTAGATAAAATGGGATTAAGTCGTGAAGATAATCCAGTGTATTATTTGGATTATGATTTTGCATCAGGAGAAAAATTCTTTAAAGAATATGTGCAGTCAGGTAAATCTATACCAGATGTAGTGGTATGCGCATGCGATAATATTGCTGCGGGCATTTGTACTCAAGCGGAAAAAATGGGGTATATTGTACCTAGAGACTTTAAGGTAACGGGGTTTGATAATTTAGATAAGGCGGCATATTTTACGCCACAGATAACTACTGTTGACCATCATAATAGAGGTGAAATATCTGGTCGTTGCATGGAAGTATTATTTGATATATGGGAAGGCAAGCAACCTAGAAAATATAATTACACCGATACAAAATGCATATTTGCAGAAAGTTGTGGATGTGAGAATAACGGTTCTGTAGATTATAGACAGTATATGAAAGAGCAAATCATTTATGGTGTAAAACAAGCTACACAAGACGAGAGAATTAGTGAACTTGAAAGTGCAATGGCTAAATGCAATGAATTTGTAGGATTGTATGCTTGCATGAATGAATTCTTTTCAGAGTTTGATTGTGAAGGATTTTTTGTAATTATTGATAAACTATTTATCGAAGGAGAAAAGAGAAACAAGTTTAAAACTGTAGGATATAATAAAGAAAACTTGAAAGTTGTATTTGCCTGTGATAAAGGAATTAATTTGAAATTTTCTTCAGTAGATGAAATGAATTCATACATTGAAGAAAGTGGAGCAAGAAATGAATATTTATTTACACCGATTCATTTTAGACAATATACTATTGGATACACAATAATAAAAAATGCAAAGTTTTTATACGATAATCCAAGTTTTTATAATCTCCATAATATACTTGTAAAGGATATGGAATCATTATATGACCATATTAAACTTTCGGTTGTAAACAAAAAACTGAAAGATATTTATAATAAGGATCAGCTTACAGGAATTTATAATAGAGTTGCGTATGCTGAATTGATTGCACCAGAATTTAAGAAGTATTATGAAAAAGGTGTAGTATGTGCGATTGCATTTATTGATGTAGATAAATTTAAGCAGATTAATGATACATACGGCCATGAGTATGGAGATGAAGTGTTGAAAAAAGTGGCTAGGATTATTGATTCAAATTGCCCAAGGGGCGGTTATGCGTGCAGATACGGCGGCGATGAATTTATTATGTTTTTCCCAGATGCTACAGGTGAAAACGCTAAGTTAGTTAAGGAAAATATAAATGAAGCCGCAGAAGAAATTAATATACAATTAAGCATAGGTATTGTTCTATCTTCTGATGATTATGGTAGCAATATTAATAATTATTTTGAAGTAGCAGATAAATTGATGTATGAAGAAAAAATGCTGCATAAAATGGGTGGAAATTAATTTGAGAATATATCAATTTTTCTAAAAATATGGTATAGTAATGGCTAGAGAGATTTAGGAGGCAAGAATGAATAGAATAGCATTAGTTATACTGAAAAACATATTTAGATTTCCAGGAGCATATTATAAATTATGTCATTATGCAAAACATACTGACGATTATAGTTTCGAAGAAAAATATGACCATATTCAGTACATGTTTGAAAAAGTTATTTCATCAGGAAATGTTGATTTGCAGGTATATGGAAAAGAAAATATACCACAAGAGGATGGTTTTATTTTATACGGAAACCATCAAGGCTTATTTGATGTTATAGCTGTTGTGGCAAGTTGTGATAAACCGTTAGCGGCAGTATTAAAGAAGGAATTATGTAAGATACCTCTTTTAAAACAAGTAATCCAATGTACAAAGTCACAACCTATGGATAGAGAAGATATAAAACAGTCTATGCAGGTAATTATTAATGTTACAAAAGAAGTAAAAGAAGGAAGAAATTACTTGATTTTTCCAGAGGGTACACGAAGTAAAAATGGAAATAATCTTTTGGAATTTCATAGTGGAAGTTTTAAGTGTGCAACTAAATCGAAATGTACTATCGTTCCAGTGGCATTTGTTGATTCATATAAGGTTTTGGATGAAAAAGGAAGCAAGAAATTATCTGTACAGATACATTATCTAGAACCGATAAAATACGATGAATACAAGGATATGAATACTGTTGACTTATCTGTTATGGTTCATGATAGGATACAGGAAGTTGTGAATAAAAATTGTGTAACTATTCAGACATAAAGGTCCCAGCATGCAGTTAACTGCTTATCGTTGCTACGCAACTAGCTGGGACTTATGGCTAAACGCCATATGGTAGTTCATATATGTATTATGCTTTGCGAGCAAGTTCTCACGCATAATACATATATGAACTACTACATGGCTGAATAGTTACAAAAATTGTAAATAAAAATAGGTATTTTAGTTGATAAAGTACCTATGTTTTTGGTATAATATAAGAAGTATTAGTGGAAAGTGAAGAAAATAATATGGAGAATTCGTTGGAATTTTTGAAGGAAAGTGCTAAAAAAGCGACTGAAGAACTAATTTCGTGTGCGAAATTACAAAAAGATGATATTTTAGTTGTTGGCTGTTCAACTAGTGAAGTTATTGGAAGTACTATTGGTACAGATTCAAGTATTGATGCAGCTAAGGCTGTTTTTGCAGGCATATATGAGGCAACTAAGGAAGCTGAGGTGTATTTAGCGGCACAGTGTTGTGAACATTTAAATAGAGCGATTATCATTGAAAAAGCAGCAGCAAAAGAGCGTAGGATACCATTTGTAAATGTTGTACCACAACCAAAAGCAGGTGGTTCATTTGCTACAACTGCATATGCAAATTTTAAAGAACCGGTGGCTGTCGAACATATAAAAGCGGACGCAGGGATGGATATTGGAGATACACTCATTGGAATGCATTTAAAAGACGTTGCGGTGCCTGTTCGAATTAGCATAAATAAGATTGGGGAGGCCCATCTTGTGTGTGCAAGAACGAGAGCTAAATTTATAGGTGGAGAAAGAGCTTGCTATAATACTGAATTAATATAAAGAAGTTGGTGTGTGGATGAAAATTTACGAAATGGAATTGGGAACCGAAGTTACATTAGTAATTCTTTTCGGTGATAAAACTTTAAATTTGAAATCGAGTTGCGTTGGAACTAAAGGTAAGGATATCTTGATTGCAGCGGTTCGTGTTGACGGTAAAGTTATTAATCTTGAAACTGGTGAATTGAAAGTTAGCGTGATGATTGACCGAGAACAAGACAAGCCGCTTATGTGGACTGATTGCGAGATAAAGATGGTTGTTGCTAAAAATAATGTCATGGTTAGAATTGGTAGCAAATTCGACGCTAAAGAAGTTAATAGACGTGGCGATTTTAGATTGGCTATTGGTGGCGCAGCTAAAGGTAGAATCGGAAGAAATAAAGAAGCATTGCAGATGACACTTAGAGATGTTAGTTATAGTGGGTTTGCAGTTATTATTGATCCTAATGTTCCGTATGAGATTGGCGGACCTATAAGAGTTGTACATAAGGACGAAGAGTTGAAGACAGTCCTTGATTTAGTGGGAAAAATTGTAAGAATGGAGGATAGAAATGGTAGAATCTTGCTAGGATGTAAGTTGGATTTACCTAGCCCTATTTTAGGAAAATATATAGGTGAAAAACAGCAGAGAATCTTGGCGAACAGAATGGGAAATAATTCTTCTAATGAATAAAAGGAGCGTGATGATTATGAAGAAGAAAAAATTGTTGTCGATGTTGATGATGTTCGTGATTTTGTCATCAACGGTTTTTAGTGGTTTGGTTTTTGCAGATGAGACTGAGTCAGAGAGTGCAGTGGTTGAAGAAGAAACAAAACCTGCTACAGAGAGAGGCTATAGACAGTTGTATATAGCTGGTGATTCAACAGTGTTTGACTGGGAAACAGGAAAGGATGCATACAATACAGGAACATATAATCCTAAAGCAGGTTGGTTACAGGGACTTCCTATGTTTGTAACAGATAATCAAGCATTAAGAGTTCACCACAATGCGGCTGATGATTATTCAGTAAAGACGTATTTGTATGGATTTCCAAGTAGACAGACTACTCCTGAAAATAAGTTGGATTCATTATTGAATAAAGCTGGAGGAGCTCAACCAGGAGATTATTTATTAGTTCAGTTTGGTCAGGATGATGGCTTGAAACCTGATGATTCTATGAGTGCAGAAGATAAGGCACATGCACAGGATAATTATGTTACATTAGAGGAATACAGAACATATCTTATCAAATTTTTGGACGAAGCAACTGAAAGACAACTTAAAGTTATTTTAGTTACACCGATTGCAGATTGGAAAACTGATGAAAGTGGAAAGTTTATTTCAACATATGCAGATTATGCGCAGGTCGTAAGAGATTTAGCAGCAGAGTATGATACATTTCTTATTGATATGGAGAAGAAATCATTGGATTTCTATTCTACTTTGACAGAAGAAGAACTTAAAAAAGTATTTTTATTCTGTGAACCTGGTGAGTACAATACAGAAATGAAAGATGGTGCAGCTGATAAGGAGAATTTCCAAACATATGGTGCTGTACAGATGGCTAGATTGATTGTTGAAGGCTTGAAAGAAACAGGTGAAGAATATTTTGTGAAAAATCTTTCAAGTGCCGCATTACCAACAGCAAAACCAAATACTCCATCGATTCAGATAAAACAAAATAAAGAAAAAGTATTTACAATACAGTGGGGCGTTGATTCAAAGGCGCAGGTTTATTTTGTATATCATAAGGTTGATGGTGAATGGAAAGTTGTTAAACAGACTGAATTAACTACATATACTACAACTGAAAAATTAGATACAGATAATAATGAATATAAAGTTGTTGCAGTAAACAATGTAGGTGCATCAGCAGACAGTGAGATTGTTGAACGTTCTGCTTCAGGAAAGAAGAAAAATGAAGAAACAACAACAGCAGCAGTTACGGAAGAGAAATCAGACAATGGTTTATTAATCATTATTATAGTAGTTGTTGCAGTAGTTATTGTTGTAGGCGTTGTAGTATTTATTGTTATTAAGAAGCGTCAAGGATACGATGAATACGAAGATGATGAGTATGAAGAAGAAGATGATGATGAATACGAAGACGACGAGTACGAAGACGATGAGTATGAAGACGATGAATATGAAGACGACGAGTACGAAGACGACGAGTATGAAGACGATGAAGAATAAAGCATAAAAACAAAGGGAAGAGTTTTTTAACTCTTTCCTTTTGTGATTTCTAAGTATTTTTCCATATGTTCAACTGAATATCCAATCATTATATCTGGACAAATTTGTTTGAGCATATTTATAATATAATCTATATTTCCAGGATACTTGTGTTTAAAATGACATTTTAAAGAATTTTTACACAAGAAATATAGTGTATGAGTAACTTTCATATAAAACCAAAGAAATTTATGCAAATTACCATGTTCAAACATCATACATAATTGATTCAATGGAATTATCGCAATTTCACCACAATTTAAATTAATAATGTAGTTATTTGTTATATATAATTTGTCTGCCTTAAAAAGATAATCATTTAATTCTGTTTGTAAATAACTAGCAAATTCTCTACGATTTCTAATATCGTCAGGTGCATGTTTATGCTTGGTTGCAAACTGCCTTGACAATAAAGGGAACAGAATCAGTGAGCAAGCAATTATAATTTGGATAGTCATTAGCACAATAATAATTACTAAAACAATGAACAATACTTTGTAAAATGTTTCATTGTATGAAGTCGATGTCAATACAATTGGCGAGCAGATTTTTGCAAGTGACTCATAATTCCAATTAATATCTAATGCAAAATTATTCAAAAAACTATTATACACATCAGTTCGTTCAGTTAGAGTTATATTTACAACTTCTTCAGTTATTTGCAATGTATCGGAATCTACAAAATTCGGACTAACTAAAAGAAAATAACATTGGTTATCTTGGAGTGAATAAAAAATGTACTCTGATACAGTCTTGTCTTTATAGGTGTTGTATCCTGTGTATTTCCAACCATCGGTTGATAAATGATAGTGTTTGGTAGCTTCATCATTTTCCAATGACAATTTAGATAAATCTGTAATATCAGTTGGAACAAATACATTTCTAAAAGGTATTTTAGATAGCAAAATAATAGTAATCATCACTATGAGAATAGAGGGGATTACATTTTTTATGCCAGTTAATCGTATAGCCAGTTTTAAGTTTTGCTCGAAATCTATTTTACCCTGATTCATTTTGACCTCCAATATATTTTATGATAGTATAAATTAAATTTACATAATAATCAAGGTTGCATTTAAAGAAAAAAACTGATACTATATCTAACAGAGAAAAATGGAGGTTAATCTATGAGTGCATACACAGGTTTTTCTGAGGTTTATGATTTATTTATGGACAATATTGAATATGATATGTGGGGAAAATATATTATATCTTTGTTAAAAGAATATTGCGTAAATGATGGAATAGTCTTGGATATGGGATGTGGAACTGGAAATATCACTGAGATTCTAGCAAAAGAAGGCTATGATATGATAGGGATAGATAATTCTTATGATATGCTATCTGTTGCCATGGAAAAAAGAAGTGAAAATGGTTTAGATGAAATATTATATCTGTGTCAGGATATGCGAGAATTTGAACTATATGGAACAGTTAGAGCAGTGGTTTCTGTTTGTGATTGTATGAATTATATATTGGATAGAGATGATATGATATCAGTATTGAAACATGTAAATAATTATCTTGATCCAAAGGGTGTATTTATTTTCGATTTAAAAACTGATACATATTACAAAAAATTGGGTGATAAAACTATCGCAGAAAACAGAGACGAAAGCAGTTTTATTTGGGAAAATACCTATTATGATGATGAAAAGATTAATGAATACATTTTGACAATATATACTAAAAGAGAAGATGAGATGTATGAGAGAATTGAAGAATTTCATCAACAAAAGGCATATGGAATTGATGAGATTAAAGCATTGATAGAAGAAGCGGGTATGGAATTTGTTTGTGCATATAATGCATTTACAAGAGAAGATGCCAATGAGGAAAATGATAGAATATATATTATTGCAAGAGAAAATGGAAAGTAAGAGGTAAGGATATGTCAGATTATATAGTAAGAGCGATGGCTGCAGGCGGTCAAATAAGAGCATTTGTAGCGACTACAAAAGAATTAACAGAGAAAGCAAGACAGATTCACAACACTAGTCCTGTTGCAACTGCTGCATTGGGACGACTTATGTGTGCAGGTGTTATGATGGGTGTAACTATGAAGGGCGAGAAGGATTTAACTACGCTTTCAATTAAGGGCGATGGACCTTTAGGAGGCCTCACAGTTACTGCGGATTCAAAAGGTGGAGTTAAAGGTTATGTTAATAATCCATCGTTTGTTAATCCTGCCAATTTCTTTGGTAAATTTGATGTAGGTGGCGCTATTGGATATGGTACACTTACAGTAATTAAGGATATTGGTTTAAAGGAGCCTTATTCAGGACAAGTTGGCCTTATGACTGGTGAGATTGCAGAAGATTTAACATATTATTTTGCTACAAGCGAGCAGGTACCTACATCAGTTGGATTGGGTGTACTTATGAACAAAGAAAATACAGTTAGACAAGCAGGCGGATTTATAATTCAGCTTATGCCTTTTGCAGATGATGAAGTGATTGATAAACTTGAGCAGAAGATAAACTCAATTAATTCTGTTACAACTATGCTTGATGAAGGAATGAGCCCAGAAGCTATTTTAGAATATATTTTAGGTGATATGGATTTGGAAATAACTGATAAGACTGATACATATTATAAGTGTAATTGTAGTAAAGAGAAAGTTAAAAAGGCTATAATCAGCATAGGTAAGAAAGATATTATGGAAATGATTAATGATAACAAGCCTATAGAGGTAAATTGTCATTTTTGTAATACAAATTATGAATTTTCTATTGAAGAACTTAAAAAGATGCTTTAATTATTTCATTGTTTATGATATTATTATATAAAAGTGGCAAATCAATAGGAGGTCGAATGAAAAAGAAAAATATTATATTATTATGCATTGCGATAATTGTTGTTATAATATGCGTTCTTGCTGTATTTATTGGATATGGTTCCAAGGATAAAGACGACCCTGATGATGACGAAGTCGAAGTAACAGAATATAAGGATTCAGATGATGATGAAAGTGTTGACGATGAGAGTGATAAAGCCACGGAGGAGTCAGGCGAAGCCATTGAAGAAAATTCTTCAGATGAAACCGAATCCGATGCAGATATGGAAACGGAAGTGATTATGGATACTGACGAAACAGAGGGAACTCAAGAAACCCAAGAAAGTTCTGAAACTGAAAAAGTAGAGGAAGAAACAACTAAAGAAATTGAAAGTGAAGTTGCCACTACTAAACCATCAGAACCAGAAACACAGAAGCCATTGGACAGATTTTCTTATGAATATATGTTAATTGATGGTAAGACTCTTTATACTGAGTATAATGTTAAAATAATGCAATTATATGAAAGTATTAATGCTGAGAGACGTGCTGCTGGAAAGAAAGAATTGATATTTGATAAAAATATTAGTTACGTGGCATGTGCTATGGCGTCCCAAGCTGCGTACAAGGCAAATGTAGATGGTGGGGGCGAGGTAATGTATTACGATATGATGAAAAATATCGGAATCAGTTTTACTAAAACAGTTGAAAACTTGGCAGCAGGTCAGGAGACTGCAAAAGATGTAGTGTCAGGTGTAGAAGGTAGTTGGAAAACTAGCAAAAAGCATTATAATAATGTGCTTAGCACAGATTACACCAGAGTGGGTGTGGGAGTTGATTATTCCGAGAGTTTGGGATATGTGTGGGTTGCAATTTTTTCAAATTAAAAATAATTAATTATAAAGGAGATTAAAAAATGACAAAAAAATTAAGAACAGAAGACGTAAAAAACTTTTTCGAAGCAGTGCTTACATTGGAAGATGTTGAGGAATGCTATGAATTCTTCGAAGACGTATGTACAGTAAATGAAGTATTATCTATTGCTCAGAGATTTGCAGTAGCAAAGATGCTTAGAACAAAAGAAACATACAAAGATATTGCAGAGAAGACAGGTGCTTCTACAGCAACAATTAGCCGTGTTAACCGTGCATTAAACTATGGTAATGACGGATATGACAAGGTATTTGCAAGACTTAAAGAACAGAATAAGTAAAAAATTAAGGAAGATTAAAAGTCATTAACGAACTTTTGAATCTTCCTTTTTTTTAACTTACTCTTTGTCCTTATCTTTTTCTTTAGATGGTGTGTCTAAAGTGTCAATTAATGATTCGATTAACTGTTTTTTCATATAAATATCAAATGAGAGCATACTGATAAAAGAATATAATTGAAGGTAATCTTTATCATTTACGTCTAAATCCTTAAAAAGAGCAGAAGATAACTTCAATTTATCAAGCATATCTTTGTTGGTCTCTTTTTTTATATTTTCTAAAGATGTGAAAACTTCGTCATACACATCGGATAAATCTACACCGTCTTCAACATGAAAGAAATCTTTTGCCAATGGATTTAACAACTTGTGTATGTTGTTAATAGACATAATATTTTTTAAATAATATATGTTAATGAGCATCAGCATATGGTCTTTAGTATATTTCTTTTTCTCTGGTGCAGGAAGCAACTGACATTTTGCGTAATTGTTAATCATAGTTTTCGTGAAAACAGGCTCTTCGTCTTCACTTTCATTTGCAAGATGTGAGGTTAAAAATGTTGTAACCTGGTCCATGTATAAATCAATATTTGGAATCTCGTCTGATTTTAAAAGACTGGTATCGTTAATAGTTTCTTCAATAAATTTTTTGATATCTCTCATAGTAATAATCTCCATTTCAAAAGGTGATGGTGGCTGATGCCACATAATAACCATAGATATATTATATAGTGTTAATTACTATGTTGCAATAAAAAATTTTTATTTATTATATGTTAATTTTGTGGTATGCTATAAGGACGGAAAAGAAAGGATTGAGATTCTTATGAGTATATATGATACATTGAATGAACAGCAGCAAAAAGGCGTGTTTACAACAGAAGGACCAGTTTTGATTTTGGCAGGAGCAGGTTCTGGTAAGACACGTGTTATTACACATAGAATAGCTTATCTTATTGAAGAACTTGGAGTTAATCCATACAATATCATGGCTATTACATTTACAAATAAGGCAGCAGGCGAGATGAGGGAAAGAGTTGATGACCTCATTGGTTTTGGTGCTGATTCTGTGTGGGTTTCGACATTTCACTCGACTTGTGTGAAGTTTTTGAGAAGATATATTGATAGAATAGGCTATGACAATAGTTTTACAATATACGACACAGATGATCAAAAATCTGTTATGAAAGATGTTTGTAAGCGTCTTGAAATTGATACAAAGAATATGAAGGAAAAGACTATTCTTTCTGCTATTTCATCTGCAAAAAATGAGATGATAACTCCTGAAAAATTCATAAAAAATGCTCAGGGAAATTTTGGTATGATGAAGATGGGACAGGCATACAAGGAGTACGAAGACACATTAAAGAAAAATAATGCGTTGGATTTTGATGACTTGTTATTGAAGGCTGTAGAACTTTTTGAAAAGGTTCCAGAAGTGCTAGAATCATATCAAAAACGTTTCAAATACATAATGGTTGACGAATATCAGGATACAAATACAGTACAGTTTAGACTTATAAGCTTACTTGCAGCAAGAAGCAGAAACCTTTGTGTTGTAGGTGATGACGACCAGTCTATTTATAAATTTAGAGGTGCAAATATCAGAAACATTTTGGATTTTGAAGAAGTATTTCCAGATGCTTGCGTTATTAAACTTGAACAAAATTATCGTTCAGTAGGAAACATTTTGAATGCAGCCAATGGTGTAATAAAAAATAATCGTGGAAGAAAAGCTAAGGCTTTGTGGACAGATAAAAACGAAGGCGATTTAATTTCATTTAAAATATTTGAAAATGGATTTGAAGAGGCTGAATTTATTGCCAGAGATATTGAAAAAGGTGTTGATGATGGTGAATTTGCATATAATGATATTGCATGTCTTTATAGAACAAATGCACAGTCGCGTTCATTGGAAGAAAAATTGATAAAATACAATGTTCCTTACAAGATTTTTGGCGGACAAAACTTCTATCAGAGAAAAGAAATTAAGGACATTTTAGCTTATTTAAAGACTGCATTAAATGGTAAGGATGATGTTGCTACAAAGCGTATTATAAATGTGCCAAAGAGAGGAATTGGAGCCACAAGCATTGCAAGAATCGACAATTATGCTTTAAACATAGGCATGAGTTTTTTTGATGCCTGTGATATATCATCGGAAGTTCCAAACATTGGCAAAGCCGCTGGAAAGATATCGGATTTCGTAGAAGTGGTATTGAAAATTAAAAATGTATTAAATACAAAGGGTTTGAGAGAAGGCGTGGATTTTCTTCTTGAAGAAACAGGATACCTTGATGAACTTAAGGCAGAAAATACTGACGAATCAAAGGACAGAATCGAAAATATCAATGAATTTTTGACAAAAGTAGTTACTTATGAACAGGAAAATGAAAATCCAACTCTTGAAGGATTTTTGGAAGAAGTTGCGCTTATAGCAGATATTGATGCATTAAATGATAGTGAGCAGTACGTTGCTCTCATGACAATTCATAGTGCAAAAGGACTTGAGTTTCCAAAAGTATATTTAAGTGGTGTGGAAGAAGGTATTTTCCCAAGTTATATGACGATACAGTCTGATGACCCAACAGATTTGGAGGAAGAGCGACGTCTTGCCTATGTTGCCATTACAAGAGCAATGAAAAATCTCAACATTTCATGCGCAAAGGCGAGAATGATACGAGGTGAAACACAGTTCAATAGACCATCAAGATTTATTAAGGAAATTCCGCAGGAATTATTAGATACTGGTTCAAATTTTTCAAATAAAGTTGATTCAGGAAATCATAAAACATCGGCTGGAGCAGGAAGTTTTGGTGGTTTCGGTGGTTTTGGCGGTTTGGGAAGCAAGAGTACATTTAATGCAAAACCATTTTCAGTGCCAACTGCAGAAAAAACTCCTTCATATTCGGGAAATGCAAATCTTGTAGGAGCAATAAATAAGGCAGAGAATGGTCTCTCGTATTCGGTAGGTGACAGAGTTCGTCACATAAAGTTTGGCGAAGGAACAGTGCTAAGCATTACTGATGGTGGCAGGGATTATGAGGTTTTAGTAAATTTTGATAATGCTGGTCAAAAGAAAATGTTTGCGTCCTTTGCAAAATTAAAAAAATTGTAGTAATTTTACAGTTTTTTTGATATAATAATATTATTATAAATGGATATAATATGCGTGAGAACTGAATATTATAAAGAAGAATTGCTTTGGAATGGAGATTAGTATGTATAAAGTAGATGAACTTTTAGACACAAACAAGCTCGTAAATCTTTTGAACAAAAAGAAATTGGCAAAGAAAAGAAAGCAAAAGGCTGTATGGATTATGCTGATTATTTTTGCTGCCGTTGCAGCGGTAGTAGGATATTTTTGGTACAAGAAGTGTACAGTTGAAAATTTTGAGGACTTTGAAGATTGCTTTGATGATGAAGATTTCGACGATTGTTTTGATGAAGACATTTTTGAAGAATAAGGATGGGAATGGGGCGTAAGGTTATGTACTATTACGCCTTTTTACATAGTTGAAGTATTAATTGCCCAGAATGGAGGAACGCCTATGAAAATGAAAAAATTGTTGGTACTTGTTTTAACATTAGCATTAATAGTAAGTAGTATGGCTGCTTGTGTAAAAGAAGATAGTGAATCTAGCAGTGCAAAGAAAAACGAAACTGTTTCGGATGAGAAGAAGACTACGGAAAATGATGATAAAGACTCCAGTGATGAAACTGAAATATCAGGTGATGAATCAAGTGTGGAAGAGTCTGGCGAAAGTGAGACAACAGGTGGAGAAACTGAATCAAATGATTCTACGAGTAGTGAGTCAATTGCAGGAGAAACGACGCCTGATGGTAGTGTGATTGAAACTACAAAAGAAAACACGACAACAAAGCCTGCGGAAACAACCACAAAGAAGCCGGCTACTACAACAGAACCTACAACTACGAAGAAACCAGCTGCTACGACTACGCAGGAAACAACTACAAAGAAGCCGTCTGCTACAACTACAACACCTACTACGACAAAACAGCAGTCGTCAACAACAACTAATTATGGTCCAATCATTAATCCTCTTTCAGAAGATAATTTGGAGAAATATTCAAGAAGAGGAATTTCAGATGCTGCTAAAAGTGCTGCAGTTACAGTTTTAAATAGCATTTTAAAGACAAGCATGACTGAAGTTGAGAGAGTTAAGGCTATACATGATTGGATGGTTAAGAATATTAATTATAATTATGATGCAGCTGCGAATATTCAGGGTGGCGGTACAGCAAACGAGTCTGCATTGACAGCAGAAGGCGCATTGGTTGGAAAAAATGTAGTATGTGAAGGTTATTCAGAAGCGTTTTTCCTTCTTTGTTGGACAGCAGGTATTGATGCTAGAATTCTTACAGGTGATGCAGATAATGGTAGTGGTTCAGGCCCTGTTGGACATGAATGGAATATTGTAAAGATAGGTGGAAAGTGGTATCAGGTAGACGTAACATGGGATGACCCAGCATTGAATGGTGTACAAAATGATCCTAAAGGTGCAAACCTTTGTTATCAATATTTCCTTATTACTACAGCAGATATGACAAAAGATCATACTATCGAAGAGTACTATGGTTTTGACGCTATCTCATGTACATCGAAGGATTTCTACACAACTGTAGATACATGGGCTATTAAGAAATTGATTGGAAATACTCCATATACAAAAATAACATCATATGCTGAAGGTAATACTGCTGCACAGAACTATTTTAAACAAGGGATAACTGAATTTGCATTGATTTATGCGGAGGATTCTTTGAATTATGAAACTATCATGAATAATGTTAAGGCACAATATGGAACTTACTTGCAATCTGGAGCAGTAACTCATCCGGCAGGCGCATCTGGATACAAATATGGTGTGGATTGCCATAGTTCTACAGATCGAGGTTACTCAATAACTACTTTGACATGTAGTGTTGAATATTATTAGAAGAATAAAGGAAACTAAAAATGAAAAAAGGTCAGATTATAACAGGAAAAATCTGCGAACTGAAATTCCCTAACAAGGGAATTTTAGTTTGTCAGGAAGAAGATGGAAAAATAACTAAAGTAACAGTAAAAGGAACATTGCCAGGGCAAGTGGTAAAAGCGCAGGTTAACAAAAAGCGTTCTGGAAATTGTGAGGCAAGATTATTAGAGGTGATTGAGAAGTCAGAAATGCAGTCGCAGGAAGCAAAATGTCCACATTTTGGAGACTGTGGCGGTTGCGTTTATCAGGATGTTCCATATGAAAAACAGCTTGAATTAAAGGCTTCACAGGTTAAGACAATTATTGATGAAGTATGTGAAAATTACGAATTTGAAGGCATTATAGGAAGTCCTGAAAGTTTTGAGTATCGTAACAAAATGGAATTTTCATTTGGCGATGAATATAAGGACGGTCCACTTGCATTGGGACTTCATAAAAAAGGAAGTTTTCATGATATTGTTTCAATAAAAGCCTGCAAGATTGTAAATGATGATTACAATGTGATTGTTAAGGCGGTGCTTTCATATTTCAAGGATATGGATGTGGCATTTTACCACAAAATGAAGCACACAGGCTATCTTCGTCATTTGCTTGTAAGAAGGACAAAGAAGACTGAAGAAATAATGATAGACCTTGTAACAACATCGAAATGGGATGAGTGCGGACAAGCGGCGACGTTATCTGAAAGCGACATGCTCGACGGTTTGAAGGATAAATTGCTTGGTCTTGAACTTAATGGAAAGATTGCAGGAATATTGCATACATATAACGATAGTTTGTCGGATGTGGTACAAAGCGACAAGACAGACATTTTATATGGTTGCGATTACATTATTGAGAGCATTTTGGGACTTAATTTCAAGATTTCTCCATTCTCATTCTTCCAGACAAATTCATTGGGTGCGGAAGTGCTATACGAAAAGGCTAGAAGTTATGTTGGAGAAACAAAGAATAAAGTTATTTTTGACCTTTATAGCGGCACAGGTACAATCGCTCAGATGCTTGCACCAGTGGCGAAACGTGTGACAGGTGTTGAAATTATCGAGGAAGCGGTGGAGGCTGCAAAGATTAATGCGGCTTTAAATGGTCTTGATAATTGTAGTTTCATTGCAGGCGATGTGCTTAAAGTAATTGATGAGTTGACGGATAAACCTGATTTAATAGTACTTGACCCCCCACGCGATGGTATCAATCCAAAGGCATTGACAAAGATTATCGATTTCGGCGTGGATAGAATGGTATACATTTCTTGTAAACCAACAAGTCTTGCAAGGGATTTGGTAATGTTGCAGGAGAGAGGTTATAAGGTGGAAAAGGTGTGCGCGGTGGATATGTTCCCTGGAACGACACATGTGGAGACGGTTGCCTTATTATCCCTCAAAACAAATCAACCTAAGCTAGAGGTTACAATGGAAGTGGATTCTGAAAGTAACTATACAGAAGAAGAGCGTGTAACTTATGGGAAGATTAAGGAGTATGTAAGGGATAAGTATGGTGTAAATGTTCATACATCTTATATCGCACAGGTGAAAAGAATGTGTGGTATAGATATGGGTGAATGCTATAATAAATCTAAGAAGGATGATGCAGAGGTCAAGCAATGTCCACAGGAGAAGGTGGAGTATATTAAGGATGCATTGAGGTATTTTTGCTTAATTTAATACTAATAGAAATGAAATATAGTGTGGAGGAAAATGAATGGAAGAAAGTTTGTTAGATTGGTTTAATAATTTTGATTTTAATAATATATACAGTGTATTAATATTTAGCATATTTATGATTGTTGTCTTGGCGAGTTGTATAGGTTCTCTGTATGCTACAAATATAGAAATATTGTTAATGGGTAAAAAAGAAATATTAAAAAGAACTAGTATGATATATATTATTCTATTTGTTGCGGTATGTATAACAAATTATACATTTATTTTAGAAGCTACATCTGTTTTTATGTGTATGATGTTGTCTGCTCTTGCAATAATATTATATATAGTATTGTATATTATATATAAATTCGGTAAATTGGAACAAGTTTTTTTTAGATATAAATATATTATAGGTTTAGTCTTGATACTACTCTTATCTCCTATAATTACATATGTATGTTCAACAACAACTGGAATTAAAACATTAAATTGTACTATATTATGTGCGTTAGTGGAAATAGCTATAATTGCGTTGTTGTATTTTAATCAAGAAGGTGCTGTCTCGAACATTATTATAGAAATATATGGTGAAAAATGGTATGTGTTTCGTAGGGTGGACACTCAGTATTTGTTGTGTGGAGATAAAAAAGAATTAAAGAATTCTCAAAAAACAATATTATTACAATTAGACGATATTGTAAAAAAGCATAGATATTTTAAGAGAAATAATGAAAATCAATGAATTAAGAATTATTTAAACCTTGTGAGTAGTGATAACGTTTAAGCTATGAGGAGAAAACAACGGTTTTGACGGTGTAATTTCGTACATTTATAAGTAACAAGAGAGAAGGTCGCAAAGCCTTCTCTTTTTGTGCTCAATTTTAATAATGGAGAACTGGGAGTGTATAGTTAAATGTAATTGATACTGGAATAAAAATAATATATAATAACATATATTATTTGTTATATAAGAATTTTGTGAACAAGTTTATATAGATATTAATAGCGAGTATATATTTAGTATAAGAGGTATATAGGTGCATTAAATATTATGTCATTTTTTATATAATGTAAAAATAATATGATTATTTATATAGGGAGAAATATTATAAATGAAAATAGATGCAATTATAGGTTTGATATCATCAGTAATCAGTATTGAAGAAACTGGACGAGAATGGTTTGGACTAATAAAGAAATATAAAATAAGCAAGAGACGAATTGATTTTGATTGTATCGAAAATAATGAACCAATAATACAAAGAGCACTAGATAAAGTTAAATCTGAATTGATTTCAATGAATGATGAGTTATATGAGCTTACGAAAACAGAAATGGATGAATGCAAGAAGAGATATAAGAGTCAAGTTCCGATAGATGTTACTTATGAACAAAGAAAACAGATATATAAACATATTGATGAGATAATAAGCGAAGTTGATAAATTTGTAAAAGCTCAAATGACGATTGGAGAGAGAAAAATACATAGAGAAGTAAGTATGGCTATTTCTAAATTAGATAATTTGACAGAAATAGTAAGTGAAGATATTAATAAAGAAATATTAGAAAAACTTAATGAAGTAACCATTATAACAACAGCAAAACAACCTCCAGTGCAGTTTTCTTTTAGAGATGATGAAATAAGCGATTTAATTATGCTTAGTAAGAAATATAGTAATTTATGTATACAGGGAATTGGAGGAGTTGGAAAAACTTCTATACTTAGATATTTGTATCATAATATGAATTTTGAAAATTTGTTGCCTATATGGATAAATTATTCAGGTGATTTGGAGAGTGATTTACTTTCTTCAGTGCAAATGTCAGATAAGTTGTCTATACAACAGAAAAGAGAAAAAATAAAGCAATTTGTATATACAAATAAGTATAAAATAATTATGTTCATTGATGATGTAGACGAAAGATTGATGAAAGATTCGCTTTTTGATTTTATTGATGGTGGTGTAAAGATTATAGTATCTTCTAGATTAGAATATTTGACAGATACTTTTTATTGTTACAAAATTGAGGAAATGGAAGATGATGAGTCTGTAGAACTATTTTGGAAATATTATGGTACAAGGAATGAGAAAGCAGAAGGTATGGTAAGAAAAATGATAAAAAAGGTTGAATGCCATACATTAATGATTGAATTACTTGCAAAAGCAGCAGCATTTAGTGATAGTGATTTAGAAACTTTTATTTAACAACTTTTGCATACTGGTTACAATGAAATTAAAGAAAAAATTCAAATTAGTCATAATAAAACACAAAATACTATAGTAGAACACATTAGATTTTTGTTTTCTATTGTAGGGATGAGCGATAAAGAAAAAGTGATTTTAAAAAATTTTGCGATTTCACCTAATGAACAATTACCGGCAGATTATAAAAAGTGGATTGTTGATGAATATGATGATTATGCTTTAGAATATCAAAACTTGATGCTTAAAGGTTGGATTAATAAACAAGAAAACAACTATGAAATGCATCCAGTTATGAAAGAAGCAATTTTGTTACAAGAGAAGCCAGAATTAGAAGATGTTCAGTATTTGTTAGATGTTATGATATCTGATTGGTGGTTGTTACCTGGTACGGCATTAGACATTATGATAAAAAGATTTAATATAGCAGAAAAATTTCTTTGTTTTTTTTCAAACAGAAATAATAAAATGGTACAAGTTTTAGTTTCTGTATTGGCTGATTCTTTATTAGAGTATTGTATGTTTAGTAAAGCGCAAATATATGCAGAGATGAATATGGATAATGATATATTAGAATATGGACAATGTTCATGGGTAGTAGCAAGAGATTATTTTCGGTTGGCGAAAATTCATAATGAAACAAATAAACTTAATATAGCTGAATGGTATTGTGAGGATGCATTGGCAATTTTTGAAGAAATTGAACATACTAGTGATAAAGACAGGCTCTATTATGATATTTTATTTGTGTATGGTACAATTTCTGCAAAGCAAAAAAATACAAAAAAGGCCAGAATGTTATATGAAGCTGCAAATAATGTAGAATCTGAATTAGTAAAGGAAGAAGATAGAGTTGATATACAGTTGAATTTGTTTGCGTTAATGATAGAAGAACGAAAATACCAAGAAGCTTATGATATATTGCAAGATGTAAAAGAAGCTACTATAAAATGTAAGGGTAAAGAATGCATGGAAATAACATTCTTTTATCAAAATTGTGCAAATTTGTTTTTTGAATATTTTAGAGATTATAAGAAAGCATTGGAATACGATACATTGGCTCTAGAAATAAGAAGAGAAATACAAGAAAAGCATACATCTACGGCACAGTCATATTATTCTGTTGCATATGACTTGTATATGCTTCAATGTGATTTTGACAAATGCAAAGAATATGCTCAAAAATCGTATGATATTTATTCGGAATTATTAGGAAGTCTGGATATTAATACTAAAATGGCAGAACAGTTGGTGGAAAGATTGCAATAAAAAATAAAATATTAAAAAAATCTATGAATAAGTAACTTATATATGGTATACTAGAATAATAGGAAAGGAGATGGTTTGATGGAAAGAATACATGATTATATGTTGAATAAAATATTTACAATTCCAAACATTGATAAAATGATTTGGGAAAATAACACCGAACTACTTCTTGATTATAGTAAGGCGTTTGTTGATTTGAATGATAAAACATATGGAACGGCTATAAGTACAGTATACAACCATATGGATAGTGCGTATAGGAATGAATATTTTTATAAGAATGCTATATTTAATCAATTGCTATTAAAAAAACATAGTTTGACTGATACTGTAGCATTAACAGAGTTACCGATTTCAGATTCGAAAGCGGATTTTGTTATGATAAATGGCAAAGGCGTAGTGTATGAAATAAAAACTGATTTGGATAATTTTAATAGATTGAAAAATCAAATTGAAGATTATTATAAGGCATTTCCGTATGTTAATGTTGTTGTTGGATATAAAAATTATTCAAAAGCGAAAGAATTATTGAGTGATACATCAGTAGGTATTTTTGTTCTGTATAATACAGGTAATTTGATTTGTAGAAAGAAAGCGCTATATAATGATAAAAATCTTTCTTATGAGACTATGTTTGAAATTTTAAGAAAGAAAGAATTTGAAAGCATTATATTGAAACATTACAAAAAATTACCTGAAGTGAACAGCTTTTTATATTATAGAGAATGTTTGAACTGGATAAAGAATATGAGTAAAAAGACAGTACATAATGAGATGCTTATATGTTTGAAAAAAAGAATGTTTTCAGAAAACAAATTGATTATTGAAAATAAGATTCCATATGAGCTTAAGTTTTATTCATACTTTTCTAAAAGATATGATTGTGATGTAATAGGTAAGTTTTGGGAAAAGAGAATTGAGGTGTAAAAGATGTATTATCCATATTTTAGAGCAAGACAAAATGAATTGTTTTGCTTGAGAGAATTGTTGAAACTTAATAAACTTAGTAAAAATATTACGCCTATATTAGAACCTGTTAAATGTAGCAAGGCGCTTTTTGATACTTTGAGAGATTTTATCGAGGCTGGACATGATATTGCATTGATTCATAATCCAGAGGTGGGACAGTTTTTCTCCGAATATAAGGAGATGTTGCAAGATATTCAAAATGAAGAAGATAAAACTAAAGCTGAGGCAATGCAAAAAAGAGCGGATGAATATAAAGCAATTTTAAATGATAAGAGTATTATTACAGCTTTTATAAATAATGATGAACTTGCTGATAAAATTGTAAAAGGAAATCTTGACATTAGTAATTGTTTTATTATAAACAAAAAAGAAGGCGATTGTGATTTTTATTTGGAAAATGGTGATAAATTTGAGGCAAGAATGACATTTATACCAAAAGATGAAGATTTTAAAGATGAAGTTATTGGTAATGTATCTATACTAGAGAACTGTTTTCAGAAAGCAAGGAGAAATAAAGACTATATAGAAAATGCAGATGAATTCTTTAGCAAATATCATTTGGTGTATGGAAAGAGAGGTTATCAAGGATTTTCTGATTATTCTATAGTGGGTGACGAGTTTGAGGAAAGTGGTTTTGCACCAGTTGCTATAGCTATTCATGTCGTTTATTTTGATGAAAAGAAACAACTTAGAATACACCATTTTGTATCGGATTCTAACAATTCTATCTCTGACCCTGCTCGCAAGTTTGAAGAGGCGATGGGGAAATTATTAGATTGGGAAAATTATGAAAATGTTAGATGGACGATTGGACTTAATAAATTGGAAAATTATTATGTAAATGGTAAATTTCCGGGATTAGGTGTTATAAAGAGATATTCAATTATGCATCATTTGGAATTGATATCATATTTTTTAGGAGAAGATAGATGATTTGTTGTACAGATTGTTTTTTTGATGTTGAAGTAAAAGCAGCAATAGAGTCTCTTGGACATAAAGGTGATTGTCCAATTTGTCATAGCAAACATACATGGATTTACGATAGCGAAAAAGATTTTGAGAACTCATCATTTGAAGAGCTGTTGTCTTCAATTATTGAAATATATAAAGCTGAGGAAGAGTTAAGCATTAATGTGGTTGAAGAAGCAAGATTACCAATAGAGGAGCATCTGGTTAAAGATTGGAATATATTTAATGTTGATTTATTAGGTGTTAGAACTATAGTAGAAGATATAGTTTTAAAATCAATGACATTAGACAAAAGGCTATTAAGTGAGAACTGTGCTATCAACGAAATGTATGATGAGGGCTATTTGTTTTACAATTCTATAATGGGAAAGTATTCTTGGGAGAATTTTAAATTATATTTAAGAAATGAGAATAGATTTCATAGTAGATATATTCAGTTGGAAGTGTTGGAAGAGGTTTTAAAGGATACAGAAACAGTATTGCCGAAAGGAATGACCTTTTACAGAGCTAGGTTGGCTAAAAATAAAGATGGATTTAAGAGGAAGGAGTTAGGAGCGCCACCTAAAGATTTAGCAACTGCAGGAAGAGCTAATTCCAAAGGGGTAAGTTGTTTATATTTAGCAGATAAAAGAGAAACAACAGTAAAAGAAATCAGAGCAGGTGCATTTGATTTTGTTACCATAGGAAAATTTAGATTAAATCGTGATTTAAAAGTATTAGATTTAAGTAGTATAACGCACAATTCGCCATTTTATGCTGATACGGATAAGGTTAAGTATTTAATTAATGAGACTCATTTGAAAAATATTGCAGAAGATTTGTCAAAACCTATGAATAGTAATGATAGTGATTTGGATTATCTTCCAACACAATATATAAGTGCTTTTGCAAAATATTTAGGATATGATGGGGTAAAATATATGAGCACATTTGATTCAACATCATATAATATAGCATTGTTTGATGTTGAAGCTTGCGATTGTATATATCATAAAACATATCATATTGGAGATTTGCAATACAAATTGAATGCGTTATAAAAATACATAGTTATTGGTGTGAAAAATATGATTTTATAAAATTTCCTGCATACAAAATTGTAAGTGGGAAATTTTTGCATATTTATAAAAATAGACAGTGATTATGAATATGTTTGATATATCAATGAAGTTAAAAAAAGATATAGTAGAGATACATGGAAAGGAAAAAATGTTTAAAGAAGCGGAAAAAATAATTTGGGATATACAAAAAGAAAAAGTAATATATAATTATGAGATACTAGATTTAATGGCTAAGTACAATGAATTTTTTGAAGGTATTGTCATACCTATATATAAAGAAATGGGATTAACAATTCCGTTTCCTCAAATATATGTGGTTGATAAGGAAAAACTTGGTGGTGTATCATTTAAGTATGAAAATAGTTATTATATTATAATTTATTCAGGAATATTGACTATACAGAAAGCACATTTGAAAGAGGTATTTTCAAGGAGGAATAAAGATATTAATGATTCATACATTGAGAAGATAATGGAATATACAATTCAATTTGTTGTGATGCATGAGTACATGCATCTGTTTTGTGGTCATTGTTTACAAAGTAAATCTGAAAAAATAATTCAAGAAGCGGAAGCGGATATAGAAGCTGCAAATGTTATGATAAAGAAAATATTACAAGAATATGAAGGTGAGAATATACAAAAAGAACTTATAGACTGCTTTGTGGCAATATTTTATTTTATGAAAAGTTTGGAAGTGCAAAATACTGATGAAATGTATAATATAAAAAAAGTGGATAATTATTATGACGAGAAGGAAAGAGACCATCCATTGACAGCACAAAGAATAATGTATTTGTATAAATGTTTTAATGTGTTTTTTTATAAAACTGGAGCAAACAAGTTGTATTCAATAAGAGAAGGTATAATAAATAAGCTTTTAGAACTTGGAGAAAAGGAAACAAAAGGAGCTCATATGGCGTTGTTATACGATAATACAATAGATAGTATTGAGAAAATGGAAAAAGAAATTGAAAATATTAGAAAAAAGATTCCGCGAGTAGGAGTTGCTAGCGATAATTTACAATAAATAGTAACGCTACTGTTTTATCCCATGGATAGTTAGGAGAAAAGATTGCTTTATGTAAAAAAGTTGAATGATTTTCAAAAAATGTGTCAGATAAAAGTCTGAATGGAATTTATAATTATACGGAAAGGTTAATATACTATATTTATTGTAGATGGAAAAATATATAATTTTACACTAAACATAAATAGTCTATTTTTACAGAAAGATATGAAGATTACATATGAAAATTACGAAAAATTTTATTTTGGTGAGGCTAGTGAAAAGTACATACAATCTGAGTTTTATGCACAGGGATATGAGGCATTGAAGACATCACCGGATATTGGTTATGATTTGCTTGTGACGAATTGTGCTAGAACGAAGTTCTTGAGAGAGAAATCTCGACAATATAATATTCAGGTTAAAGCATGCGTATGTTTCGAAAATCTAGCAAGATTTTTTATTGATGAAGAAGATTTTAATTGCCTTTTAGAAGATAAAAACGGATATTTAATTTGTGTGTTATGTAAACCAGAGATTTCTTATGGAAGAGAAGATATAACAATTTATAGAGAACAGAGTTACTTACCGATGTCTAGTATGTGTGAAAATTGGAAAAGCGAAGTATTGAAAGATAAAGAGTATTTATCTTTCAATACTTTAAAAGAAAAAGAAATCCCTTATGTGGGATACACTCGCCAATATTTTTGGTTTAATAATGCACAATTAAAAAGATTAAAAGGTGAAAAGTTAATATATAAAAATTCAGAATATAATAGTATATGTATTAATGTTGAAGTATCCTCTATGACAATAATTGATAGAAACAACAAGCCATATGAGGTAAAGTCAAATAGTTTGTATGAAAATGCGAAGATGGGATATGAACAACAACATATTAAATATCTTGTAGAATGTGATAGTTCTGATGATAAAATGTTTAAGGGGGATTATTATTTGTAGAAGTATAAAACAAAAGGAGAATAAAATATCAATATAGACGAAAATGGATTAGATTTATTGTGTTCTTGTAATGTTTTATAGAGAATAAACAAGTTATTCGAGTGTAGTATTGCAGAACCCGATATAGTAATACAAGGTTTGTAGCATATTAATAAGTTTATATTCAGTTTAAAAGAAGGTTGAAATATACCTTCTTTTTTGTTACTCAATTTTCAATCAAAAGGAGCAAAAATTATGAGAGTACAAAAATCAAATATCATTTTAGATGATGATTTTAAGCCATTATTGGTTAAAGAAAGTGAAATAAATTATAAAGAATTAGATAATCTTGATAATTCAGACAAGATTGTTAAGGTAATGAATGAAGTGTTTGAAATGGACAGGAAAGCAGAGGAATACCTATACATTATAGCAATGACATATCAATATAAGCCTATAAGTTTCTTTGAGGTTTCCCACGGAGTACATAACTCGACATATGCAAGACGAAGAGAGATAATGATTAGATTACTGCTTTACGGTGCCTGTAAGTTTGTAATTGTGCATAATCATCCAAGTGGAGAGACAAATCCTTCATCAAATGACAAGGATATTACAGAGAAACTTAAGAAATGTGCAGAATTTGTGGGGATGAATTTTGTTGATAGTATTATCATTGGCAGAGACAATTACTTTAGTTTTAGGAATAATGGATTAATGTAGCAATTGCAGAATATATCTGTGGCATACAAAATGCCCGAGTGTATGACAAAAGAAAGGAAAGGAGCAATGAGTATGGTAGATAGAATATCTCTTGAGCTTCGTTTACAAAGGTTAAAAAACGGATATGACAGCGACCCGAAGTATGTCACAAGCATGATTAAATCATTGGGCAACACAAAAATCTGGTCGTATTTAAGCTCGTTTGAAGACAAAAGAGAGAGATTAGGTAAAATTCTAGGATTGACGGAGTATGACATGAAGTATATGTCATACAGAGATGTGGCTGTAAAGATAAGGGAGCATCCATTGGGACCGATTCATAGACAGTTGAGGGATGAAGCAATAATGATAATGGCACTCCCTTTGTTCAAATGTTATGAGGAAAGGAAAATGATATATGAGTGACATAAGGAAAATATCACTTAGGGAACGACTGGAGGCAATCGGAACTGATAAGTTTAACACACTTACTGTGTTTGACTTGATTGCAGAGGATTATTTCAATGAGATTGCAAAAATTACAGGTGATGAGTGTTACAGGACTATGTATAACACAGAGGTACTTTCAAAGGAAAGATTAAATAATCAAAAGTTATTTCTGTGTGAGTTGGTAACACTTGCAAACAGGATGGATAAAAAGGATGAGGCAGACTTTTTATACAGAACATTGATAGAACCATTTTCGGTTATGAAGGATTAAGGAGAAAACGCAAATATGATAAATGAAGTCATAATTCCCTGTATTTTGAAAGAAACAAGCACAGGGTACATAAGACATCCTATTCAGGATGAAATGCTAAAAAATAGGGAAATAGAGTGCGTGGGAGACATAAATGAAACGCTTGCAAACTCCCTGATTATGCAGCTTAGATACTTACAGAAGGAAGAACCTAAAAAAGAGATTACAATGTACATAAACAGTAAGGGTGGAGAAGTTTCAAGTGGTCTTGCATTATATGATGCTATGCAGGCAGTAAGCTGTCCAATAAGAACAGTATGTGTAGGAATGGCTGCAAGCATGGGTGCTGTACTGTTTACAGCAGGAAAGAAAAGGGAAATGTTGCCACATGCAAGGGTGATGATACACGACCCATTAATGACAGATGGAGTGTCTGGAAGTGCGTTAAGAATCGATGACATTGGTAAAAATTTAATGAAAACGAGGGAAACATTAGGAAAAATACTTGTAAAGCATACAGGAAGAGAGCTGTCTGAGGTGTTTGAGAAAACTGCCAAGGACAGCTATTTTGATGCTGAAGAAGCAGTTGCATTTGGTCTTGCAGACAGGATTATTAATAAGATTTGAGGTGATTAAGATAATGAATACGAATAGTAACATAAGAGGTAGTAATAAGGAAAATTGCAGAATACTCGCAGAAAACTGTATGATGAACAATGATACCTGGGTCACAGGACTTAATAATAATGATATTGTCATAGGTCCTAGTGGAAGTGGCAAGACGAGAAGCTATGTTAAGCCTAACATTCTGCAATGCAATGAAAGTATGATTATAGCAGATACTAAGGGAAGCATTCAGAAAGAAGTTGAGGTGGTTTTGAAACAGTCAGGTTATAAGGTAATTAATATTGACTTTACGGACTGTTTTTCGTCATATGGTTACAATCCCCTTGATTATGTTCGTTATGATGAGGAAAACGGAAAATACAGGGAACAGGACATAATGACTGTGTCTGCTTGTATAATTCCGTTAGAGAACACGAAGGAGCCTGTATGGGACTTGTCAGCACGAATGTATTTGGAAAGCATAATTGCGTATGTACTTGAATGTTTACCGCAAGAAGAACATACGCTGGGCAGCGTGGTAACACTGTTTAATGAGATGCCCACAGGCAGATTTGACAGACTGTTTATGGAACTTTGCGAGCTTAATCCTGAGAGTTTTGCAGTCGCACGATACAAGATGTATAGAGGTACGAAAAATGCTGAAAAAATGTATGAAAGCATTAGGGCAATGATTGCAGAAAGACTGTCGAGTATGGCATTTGATGGAGCAAGGGTATTGTTCTGCAATCCAAATAAGATTGACTTTGCAAGTCTTGGAAGGGAAAAGACAGCTGTGTTTCTTACGATAAGCGACACCGACAGGTCGCTTGATCGTATAGTAAATTTATTTTATACACAGGCATTAATGGTACTTTGTAACAGTGCAGACAAGGATTACGAGGATAACAGGCTAAAAGTTCCTGTGAGAACGATACTTGATGATTTTGCGTCAAATGTTTATATACCGGATTTTGATAAGATAATATCGGTAATCCGTTCACGAGAAATATATGTGAGCATTATATTACAGAGCATTTCACAGCTTGATGATATGTATGGAGAAGCAAAAGCAAGGACTATATTAAATAACTGCGATAACTGTCTATATCTTGGCGGGCAGGATGTGGAAACTGCACGATATGTAAGCACCAAGGCAAACAGGACGATGAACTCTGTTCTTACAATGCCATTGGAAAGCTGCTGGCTGTTCACACGAGGTAAAGAGCCAAGAATGGTAAATAAATTTGATTTGAAGACACATAAAAAATACAAGGAATTGCCTGAATATAAGGCAAAAGTTAGTTAAAGGAGAAAAAATCTATGGTTGAAATAAGCACAAAAAACATTACAAAGAAGAAATTTGCAGAAATGATAAGGGATATGGTCGGTGACAGGCTTATTGACTGCGTAATAACAATAAATGAAGTCATAAAGAATAATGACAATTTTAAGACAGGACTTACAATAAAAGGGAAAAATAGTAATTTAGCGCCAAACATTTACATAGATGATTATTATGAGATGTATGTAAATGGAATGGATATACAGGAAGTGGTTACAAGTGTTGTGAGAATTTATGAGAAAAACAAGGTGGATGTGAGCTGTGACACTGCAAAACTGTCAAATTATGAAAATGTAAGACATAAGGTTTGTTTTAAACTTATTAATGCAGACAAAAACAAGGTAAGCTTGCAGAACAGACCACACAGACGGTTTATGGATATGGCTGTTTCATATTATATTATGGCTGGTGAGGAAATAAATCAGCTAGGAAACATAAATATTACAACCAATATGATGAAAATGTGGAATGTCAGCGAAAGTCAGCTGTTCGAAGATTCAATGAGAAATACACCCGGCATTCTTAAAAGCGTGGTAATGCCAGTGTCAGAGGTGGTTGAGGAAATATATAATAAAATGAATGGAATGGAGGAAAATAATTCAAATCGAACAGGTTTTGTAAACTGTGACAGAGGTGAAATGATGTATGTGGCAACTAATACCCAAAAAGTAAATGGTGCAGGAGTGCTATTATATAGGAATTTGATGGAAAAATTTGCAGAGATAATAGATGATGATTTTTACATTCTTCCGGCAAGCATCCACGAAACGATACTTGTTCCATGCATAACAGACAAGTGTGAAAGAGAATTGTTGCAGATGGTTCGAGAGATTAACGAAACAGAAGTTGATGATGAGGATGTACTTTCAAATAACATATATCGTTATTATAGACATACAAACTATGTAAAGATGATTTCATAATTAATAAAGAGAGGTTGTCATTGTATCACAAAGGGATATAATGGCAACCTTTTGTATGGCTTTTGAATGTATTTTTTGCTTGTTTATGAGGAAATTTACATACTTAAAATATTGACTATACTTAAAAGAATGAGTATAATATATCCTAAATACTGACAAGGAGATAAAGTCATGAATGGATTATATGATGGATTAATATACATTAGGTCTTTGTTACTAAAAATGCAAAGTCTTAATGAAGAAGAGGCAAAAGTTGTACAACAAATGCAAAGACCATTGATTGCACAAAGACCATTACATAAAGTGAAAAAAGAAAAGTCAAAAATAATAATACTAATAGTTGTGTATCTGTTAATTATCATTACGCAGACATTTGATTTGAGTTTCACATTATATGAAGACCAAAAGAGAGCTTTGGAATATGATATGGTCGATGATAAAGCATATTGGGTTATGACACATGACGAGCCTTATCCAGGATATGATGGAGAATTGACCACTAACTACGGAACAGCTTTGGTTAAAGCTATGGTGGCTATGCTTCCAATAGCTATAATATTAGCAATAATCGTTATTGTCATTGCAAGAAAGATAAACAAAAAAGAGAACAAGAGGATTGAAGAGTTTAATTTGGCAAATGCTGCAATAGAGAAAGACAATCAAAGAATTGCAGAGGAAAACAAAGGTATAATTCTTTATAAAGAAGAATGTAAAGTTCAAATTGAAGAAATTCGTAAACAGAAATGTGAAATTGCAAATGAGTATAGGAAAAATGCGCTTACTTGGTTTCCAAAAGATTATGGTTATTTATCAGCAGTAAATTATTTTATAAATCTTGTAGAAAACCATATGGTTACAAATATTCAAGATGCCGTAGAAAAATATTTAACATATATGTATCGAGCTGAAGTAACAGGAGAATTAAAAGCAATAAAAGCAAATCAAACGATAATGATTAATAATCAGCGAATAATGATTAGTCAACAAGAGGAACTTGTAAGACAGCAGATATTAGGAAATATGATTAATTCGGCTAATTTAGCGGTAAATATAAGTAACAATGCTAAACTTACGAATATACAGAGTAGTGCAGCATCAACTGCAAGCTCAATGGCTCAAATGAATAGTAAATTGAGGTAAATTATTTAGGCTTGTTATATTCAATAATATCAGAAACGGAGCAATCCAAAATAAAGCACAATGTATCCAATGTTTTGGTAGTAATAGCTTCACCCTTTTTCATACGGTGAAGAGTATTGGCGGATATTCCGTGCTTAAATATTAATTCATATTCAGTAACACTTTTTTTGAAAAGTGTATCATAAAATGGCTTATAGGAAATCAAAGTAAACACCTCGTTTTTTCGCTTGATACCTATAGAATAACATACTTAATTATTTGAATATGCTTAACAAATTAAGTATAAATTTAAGGTTACTAATATCGTAACAATAATATAAGAAAATAATGCAAAAGGAGAATGAAATTATGAGAAAAAGTACAATTAAGAAAATCGCACTTGTGATAATGGCTATGTGTATGTTGTTATCTGTGGTAGCATGCGGTAAGGAAGAAAAGGATGATAACAAAACAAATACAGAAAATTCTAGTAAGAACGAAACTGATAACTCAAATGTTAACGAAGAGTCTGATACAAATGAAACAGAAGAACAAGAGCCTGTGAAAAAAGATTTGACATTAAGTGAGTGGTTAGCACAGGATGGTGTAAAGATTATGTATTTAGACAGTAAAAAACCGACAAAAGATGGTAGTCCAAATTGGATATATATTATTGAAAATGGAAAGATTTCATTATATGCAAATACTTATCCAGTTGCTACAGAGTGGTATTTAAATGGTGATGCACTATCATATTCAGACATAAACAAAATGACTGATGAAGAAATAAAAACATATATCGAAACATATAATATGAGTCAAGGTGAGCTGGGAACTTGGGTAGATAAGTTAAATATGTCATATTCTGGTTCGGAATATAGTGTTGCGGTATATTCAGATTCGACAGGGAATAATACGGAATATGAATGTATTTATGCTAAAAATCCAAAGACAGATTTGTTATATGATTGTTTTTTGACTAGAATTAGTTATTGTACTAATGATGGGGCAATAGTTTATGACTCTAAATTTGATAAATTATATGCAGAAGACAA
Organism: Lachnospiraceae bacterium; assembly: GCA_017935565.1. Lineage (GTDB taxonomy): Bacteria > Bacillota > Clostridia > Lachnospirales > Lachnospiraceae > SVEL01. Next base: position 17,193 of record JAGBHK010000041.1, on the reverse strand, counting down.
AGGTAATGATGGCATATTAACCGAAAAACTCTGGATTCGTTACGATGAAGGATTAATAAAAATGGATGAAGTGAATTCAGAAAATGTGTTGACTGACCCAGAAGATGAGTATGAAGAGAATGGTAGAAAAGTTTTTCAAATGCGAAACTAAATATACATAATATTGGATATAGGAATGTTGTGTAATAGATAAAAAGATATATATAGAGCAAATGAATGGATGTGATATATTTGAAAAAAGTGAAATTTCTCGTATTAATTTTACTTTTAGCAATTTCAATGACTGCCTGTGGGACAAAAGAAAAAAAGTATGAAGATACATCGGTAAGTAATGTAAAAAAAGCAATGGAAGAGTCTTTTGATAATAAATATACAGAATTTGATGATAATGAATCTACAACAACTGTAAATTCAAACATTAATGATAATAAAGAAAGTAGTAACATAATACAGCAGGAAAAAGATAGTACGGATGAAATGACTACAGAGATGGTTGTGGATGATACAGATATTACGCAAACTATGAAACCTGTTGCAACTGAACCTGCTACAGAACCTACCACAACAAGTAAACCAGTACAACCTTCAACAGTCGCACCAACAGAACCTATAAAGCAATGTGCCCATACAGCTTGTGGTAATACCTGTACACATACTCATAGCTGGCAACCTGTATATAAAACAATAATAGTAAGCGAAGCATGGAGTGAACCGGTTTATGCAGTACGAGCATGGTACGAATGGATATTTGGACACAAATGCCTGTGTGATGTTTGTGTTAATTCGCCGTACTATACCAAAATGTATAATACGCCTTCTTTGAAGTATGATGAAAACGGTTTACCTACTATAGTTGAAGCTGAATTTATAGGGAATGGCGTAGACCTTACGGCGGCTTATAATGCTTGGTTAGCTGAAGATGGTGTTGGTTGCTATGGTGATGGAAGTTGGCATGACTTTGGAACAGAGGTAGGAACCAATGGATATGCATGCAATACAGCATTCGTAACGATGTATGCATATTATGGTGAAACAGAACAGTTGGTTAGTTACATTCAACACGATGCAGTAACTGAAATGTACATAGATTATTACTATTGTGCTGATAATAGCTGTGGAGCTACCAAAGAGGGTGATAAGTAATCATAGGGCTTGAGAGAAATGCTCTCAAGTCCTTAATTTTTAACAAATGTTGAGGTCTGTATTTGGAAAGATTATTGAAAAACAAATATAAGTATGAATTTATAGAATCGAGGTAAAAGCTAATGAAGAAGGTAATAGCATTATTATTGACAATTGCCATGTTATGTAGTATAACAGCTTGTTCTGAAGAAGAAGTAAAAAGCGAAAATAACAAGGAAACAAAGCAAACAATAGAAGCATCTAATGATAATAAAGAAACTACTTCAAAAAAAGATAAGGAATCTGAATCTACAAAAGTAGTAGCAGATGTCGAAACATCTGTTAATGAGAAAGATACAACAGTAAATACAGAAAACGAAACAACATCTAAAGTTGATGCTACATCAGATGCAACGGAAAGTGATACAAAAACACCTACAATACAGCCAACGACATCTGTTAAACCTGGTGCAACAGAGCAAACAACAGCTACACAACATACAGAACAGATAACAACTGAAACTGCTACAGAATGTAATCATAATTGGGCTAAAAAATGCGGAAATTATGCTTATGACGAACCAATTCCTGTGACAATATCAGGTGAAGTGCCTGTGTATTGGGATTGGGGAATAAGAGAATGTAGTTGTGACATATGCAAAGCTTCACCTTATTATGTCGAAGTGACAGTGGCTACATTAGCATATGAAGGAATAAGACAAGATAGTGATTTTTATGAGAATGTAATGTTTGATGGATATACAATATTAGACAATGAAGTAGGTCAATTTAAAACCATAAATAAAAATACAAAAACTTTAAAAGGTGTTGATATAAAGGGTTTAGAAGCTTTTTATGAATTAATGGATTATGAAAGTAATGGATATTCATACGAAGAATTCATATACGGTCTTAGTTCTGACGGAACATTCCAAGAAAGGGTTGCATACACTTGTGGTATAGATAATGTGCAAACAGTCTTTGCATCAAATAATTCAACCACGATTACAATTGAGACTGAAAATTCAACATATCATATAGTATATGATTATTGTACAAAATGTGGTTTGAATGAATGCCTTGGTCGTGACCAAGCTGAAGCTTTACCAGGTGCTATAAAATATGACTGTGTCGCATATGATGATGGAATGTTTGGTAAATGTATATGTGAGGATTGGGAAGGATACTTAAATTAATATGTGAAAGAGCTTGAGAATATTTTTGTCTCGGGCTCTTATTTTTTGAAATGTAACTGGTCTTCTATTGGTCTCAAATTGGTATCAATGTGGTCAAAAAAGTGTCCACCAAAAGACCAGCATTATTATATGATAATTCGTTCTAAAATCAGTTTCAAATCAATTTCAAAAGTGAAAATTTAGCTTACTACGGAGTGTGTCATATCAATTATAATGCGTGTCATTGCTACTAAAAAATATTATAATTTGGTACTCATAAAACCATTGATAAATGAGAGATTTTTTATTCAAATTATAATTTTTATGTAAAATTATAATTGTTTATGAAAGAAATCAGGAGAAAATTATAATAGCTTCGGTGAACCGAAAATCCACAGAAACACGCATCAATTCTAGCTTATTCTAGAATGATGATGCAAAATAATTGTGCTGTTATATAAAAACGACAAAAACAGCTCAATTATGCTCAAGGGCATAAGGATGACTGACACGCCTGCTTCGTTAGGCGTGGTCGGCATAGCCGACAGTCATGTCTGCTACGCAGCTACTTCGACACCGTTCGGATGGGGTCGAAGTCCTTATAATTTAAAGAATTATTTATGAAAATAATGGTAAGAAAAGTAGATGTAGCATTTGTAGCATATTTTTTTTAAAGCTATATATAGTGCGTGTTTTTTAGTTAATAAGAATGTGTAAAATATTTTACAAAATAATTATTTGTTCTTTATTTATAATTACGCATTTATTTTAATATAAAATGCTACAAATGCTACAAAGTACTTCAAAGCATTATAAATACTGAGTTTTTACCTGTAGCATGTTTTTTTAGAAAATGCTACAGATAATAAAAAAATTACTGTAAATGGTTATCAAATGCTTAGTAATATTGAGTTTTTTGGTGTAGCATTTTTTTAAATGAAAATGCTACATTTTATGAAAAAAACATCAAAATTGGAACTTTTTATAAGTTTTATTCTTGATTTTTGTAAATCAACTGATTTCATACAAAAACCTAGTGGTCTTTTTGTGGACACTTTTTGTCCTCGAAGAGACCAGAGAGTGGCCGGTGGTCATTATTGGGGCTTAAAATGGCCATCTGTACATATGGATAATTTATATAAAGATTGCATATGTATACATATGATATTTTGTGATAATTTCATAAGTATACATTATAGGTGTAGCAAATTTGAAAATAAAAATGCTACACTTTAAAATGCTGCACAAACTATTGTGGTTACTGATATTATGGAAGAATTACAAAAAATGAGTGTAGCAGATTTTTTTTGAAAAATGCTACATTTTTTATAATGAAATTTCTCCAAAACTCTTGACAAGTGCAAATGCCTATGCTAATCTCTCTGTGAGCTGAAAAAGATTGGTAAGCCTATAACAATTACACATTGAATTAATGCAAAAGTATGTTTTGCTGCTGCAGGAATTCAATGGGTAAGAGTTATAGGCTTTTTTGTATTTAATTCATTGTAGTTATTATGATAAAGTCGGGTAAACACCAAAGACTACTATATGAAAGGATGAGCGATATGAATATGTTACTTGATACTGTAATCGAACTGGCTACCATATGGGCGACAATGAGTACCATAGATGGTATACCATCTATTTTGGAAGCTCCAACAACTGACTTTGAAAGAAACAGAGAATATCTGGTTGAATGGGCAGAAGAATACAACTCATTAAAAGATATGGATAAGTATGAATTTATAAAAGAAAAATTGCGGAAGGTATAAAACAAATATGATGAAAATATCTGCTGCGTTTATACGCTCGGAGGTAATGAGGAATAAAAATGGAGGTGGTTTCTAATGGAAAATTTAATTTGTTTAGGTGGAAAAGATATTAATTTGAAAGATGTAAGTCATACAGATATAGTTGTAGCTTTTAAAAGTAAAATAGTCAAATGTATAGAAACGGTTACATTTGGATGTAAGAGAAGTTTTGAAGTGACATTGATGAAATTTCCTGGAAAAACACAGAATTATAGGGAAAGTCAATCATATGAAATGAATTATGAGTTGTTTATAAATACAATGGCTGAAATGTTAACAAAGTATGCGGATGAACTAAATGACTAACGGAGGGGACTATGGAAGATTTATATGGAAACAGAAAAGGCAAAAAGTGTGTTATTTATATTCGTGTAAGTTCTGAAAGACAGGTACAAGGATATAGCTTGGAAGGACAGAAAAGATATTTGAAAGAATGGGCTGAATTTGAGGGGATGTGCGTCTCGGAAATATATGTTGAACCGGGAAAGAGTGGCAAATCAATATCAGGAAGAGATGTATTTCAAAAAATGCTTGAAGATATTTCGACAGGGCGAATAAAAACGGACTTTGTTGTTGTATTCAAGTTATCAAGATTTGGACGAAATGCAAAAGATATATTAAATTCGCTTACATATATACAGAATTATGGTGTAAATTTAATTTGTAAGGAAGATGGTCTTGATTCTAGTACAGCTATGGGAAGAATGATGATTACCATACTTGGTGCGGTTGCAGAAATGGAGAGAGAGAATATTTTGGCGCAAACAATGCTTGGAAGGGAAGAGAAAGCTAAGCAGGGTGGATGGAATGGTGGTTTTGCACCATATGGATATGAATTGGTCGATAGTAAGCTGTTAATAAAGGATGAAGAAGCATTGATTGTTAAACTTATATTTGACAAATTTGTAAATGGTGGAATGGGTTATTCGACTATAGCAGGCTATCTTAATCGACAAGGAGTTGCAAGGATGCCGTCAAAAAATTCTCATGGCAGGGCATTTACAGATTGGAATACATATCAAGTAAAAAGAATTTTAGATAATCCGATATATACAGGTAGGATAGCTTTTGGCAGGACAAGATTAGAAAAAATAACGGGAACAGATAATGAGTATAGGCGAAAAAAATCTGAAAATTATATTATAAGTGAAAATGTAGTTCATACACCTATTATTGACGAAGAATTATTTGAAAAAGCCAAGGTGAAACGGAACGAAACTTCAAATACAAGAAAGCCTAAAGTTGGTAGAATGACAAAACACTTATTGTCAGGAATTTTAAAGTGTCCAATGTGTAATTCATCTATGTATGCTGAATGTGTTCAATGGACAAATAAAGATGGAGTGAAAAAGAGTGTATTTAAATATCAATGTGGGCATTATGCAAAATCAAAGTTTGGTCAATGTAAGAAAAATGCCATTACAGCTGCTTGGGTGGAAACAGAAGTAATTGAATACACAAAGTTACTTATTAGAAATCCTAAATTTGCAAAAGATATTCAAAAGCAAATAGGGCAGAAGGTTGATGTATCTGAGATTGATGTTGAGATTGAAAATTATAAGAAGCAACTTAATAGGTTGGAAAACAACAAGAGTAATCTTGAAAGAGACATAGATGGAATATTGGATGAAGATAGGAACGCAGAACGCAAACGAAAAGATATGAATGTTCGTCTTAATAAAATCTATGATGAAATTTATGATATTGAAGACCGTATTGCAGATTGTGAACTAAAAAAAGATGCGGCAAATAAAAATATACTGACAAAAGAAAAAATATATAAATTATTATTGGTATTTGATAAGATATTTGATAAAATGAATGGAGAAGAGAGACGGAGAGTAATAGAAAGTCTTATATCGGAAGTGCATCTTCACCCAAAAGATACTTGGGAAGAAGGAAAGAATCCGATAAAGGATATAAAATATACATTTCCGGTAGATATGGAGCTTTTAGATACTATGAGGGAAAATTTGACAACAGTTGAGACGGTAGTTTTGATGTCAAAGGTGAAATAAATATAGTTACGAAAAAGCCCAGTTTATGGGCTTTTTTCGAAGTTGATGTATTTCTGGGGATAAGTGTCAGAATAGTAATTTGATTGGTTGAAAACTTCGAGGAAAAATATCACCAGTTAGTATGAGATAAAGAGGTAGCAGGTTGGGTTGCTTGCTTTGTTGTCAGTGAATTGAGTTGCTTAAAATGTTGTCAAAAGAGGAGGTGCTGGATATGAAGTGGGAAGAGTACATATCTGAAATAGAGCTAATAGAAAAACAAAATAACGATGAATATGACTTATACACTGTTGTTGCAAATGTCATTAAAGAACGAAAATCATTTAAGGATATTTCTTTGCGTTTTGTTGGGAAGCGAAGAAGGACACAAGGAGCAAAGGAGAAGGTATTATGGGGATTAAGAGGTTTTCCAGATTTTGTTATATTTGATAAACAATATGAGCCTATTGAAAAAAGTATAGATAAGTCATTGATTTACGGAATTATTGAGGCAAAGGTTGTAGGTCAGCCTATTTTAGAGAGTAATGATGATAAGTTGCAGTTTGTAGGACACTTGCTATGGTTTGATAAAGTTATTTATACCAATGGATTTGAATGGCGTTTTTATAGAAATACATGGAAAGTAAGTGAAGAGAAGATAAATGAGAAACAGACTCTTTCATATGAAAAATATTGTAAGGCCTCCAAAAATATTGCAGAAGAAAAGGCGATAAATGAATATCTTAAGGAGTTTAATATATCTGAATTACAATTTGAGTCATTTGTTCTTTGTAAAAAAGTAAATGGTGTAAGAAAATGGGATAATAAGGAATGGAAGAGGTTAAAAAAATATTTGAATAGATATAGTTTTTAGTTAAAATACCCTGCCGACCATTATGGTTAGCAGGATATTAGCATGTTATTCTTCAATATCCACACTCACTCCGGATTTAAATGCCACCGTATAATGGTCATCATAAATGGTGATTTTTTGTAGTAACCGTCTTACAAGTGCCTCATCAAATTCGGTGAGTTCAGTCTGTGGATTTTGCGTAATGAAATCATGCAATTCGGAGATTCGTTTGATGTGTTCATCTCGGGTAACTCCTTCGATTTCAGATTGGTGTTTTAATTCACGAAGTCGGAAGATTTCATCGGCAATGGTATCGCAGGCTTCTTTGTTGTTGGCTTTGGAGATAATCTCTTTTTGAAGTTCCATAAGCCTTTGGTCAATAGCTTCTTCGGAGGCAGCATTGCTTGCTTTGATGACGGTTGCGATATTCTCCTGCAAAATACTAAGGTAATTTTGTTGGTCGGAGAGCATTTTGTTAATAGCCTTAACAACGACGGATTGTAGAACTTTCTCGTTTACAGTTCTGGCTTTACAGGCTTCTGTTGCACTTGATGGTTCAAGGCGGCTGACGCATCTCCAAACGATGGATTTGCAACCTCTGTTATTCCAATGGATGCGACGGAATAGGTTGCCACAGCAACCGCAGTATAATATTTGTGAGAAGACATGGTTGCAACTGTAGGTATGGCGTTTGCCAGAGGAATCGACCTTTACGGCTCGCCTGCGAATAAGTTCTTCTTGGACTAACATTTCTATGAGAAGGGATGTAAGTGAAGAGTAGGTAGATGAGAAAAAACACCATCTTGTGCTGTTTGGAAATGGCATGAGGTGGTGTTTTGTTTGCGATAAATATTTCGAGAAGTCAAAAGATAATATTGTGATTTGATAAGAAGTGTTATATAATAGTATTCAGTATAAATGGCAGATTTGGTATGAAAATCGGAGGGAAATAACATGTCAGATAAACAGGTTAAAATATCATACAAACCATTATGGAAATTATTAATTGACCGTGAAATGAGTAAAACAGATTTGAGAAAGAAAACACAAATTGCACCAAGTACATTTACGAAAATGAATAACGACCAGCAAGTTTCGCTGGATGTTTTAGTGCGTATATGTGCGGAATTAGAGTGCGGATTAGATGATATTGTACAGATAGAGTCCGTAAAATAGGACTACATATTTGATAGGTTATAGATGGGATAGTGAAATCCAGAAAGGAAAAGACTATGTTACCAGAAGAAAAGGCACGAGTAAAAATCGATAAACAACTAAGAAATGCGGGTTGGGATATTGTTTCGAGAAATGAATATTTGCCTAACAGTACAACTGCGGTTAAGGAAGCTTTAATGGTAGGCAATACAGAAAGCGATTATCTTTTATTTATTGATGGAAAAGCAATTGCGGTTGTTGAGGCAAAAAGAGAAGAAAATCCGCTTGGTGATGAAGTGAAAAAGCAAGCAGAGAACTATGCGATGTCTCCACAGCCTTGGTATGCATTGTGGTTTGAAAGGCTTATTCCATTGGTGTATATGGCGAATGGAAATAAATTATATTTCAAAAATATGTTGATTGAAGATAGTGAGTATGAAGAATTGACTCAGATGCACTCTCCCAAAAAGATGCTTCAGATAGTAGGAAGGAAGTCAGAATACGGGGCACTTCCTGTGCTTGAAAGACGTGGACTTCGTGATTGTCAGTATAGAGCAGAAACGAAATTTGAAGAGTCATTAAAACTTGGTAATAAAAAGAATTTAGCAGTACTTGCGACCGGTTCGGGTAAAACATATCTTGCTTGTTTGGCTTCGTATAGATTGTTAAATTATACACCGACAAAAAGAATCCTTTTCCTTGTGGATCGAAATAATCTTGCAAAACAAACAGAGTCGGAGTTTAGCGTATTTGATAGAACCGAAAATCAGCAAAAGATGGGGACGTTGTATAATATCAATCGTCTTAAGAAGGAATCGGATATTAAGAGCGATATTGTAATTTCAACAATTCAGAAATTATTTGCAGTACTTACCGGACAGGCTATTCAGGAAGGCAATGAAGATGTAGAAGACGAGATTGCAAAGAATGATGAAGAGAAAGATAGTAAGAATGTCGTAGAACTTGGTGAAGATTTGAAACTCCCTCCGGATTACTTCCAACTTATCATTGTAGATGAATGTCATAGATCCATTTATGGTAAGTGGAAAAAGGTACTGGACTACTTTTCAGGTGCTACGGTATTGGGACTTACAGCAACTCCAACGCCGGAGGCATATGCGTATTTCAACAATAATATTATTGAACAGTATACATATGATGATTCTGTTGTTGATGGTGTAAATGTTCCACCAAGAATTTATAGAATCATCACAGATGTGACGGCTCATGGAGGAACAATTGAAAAGGGAACAAAGATTGTAGAAACAACTAAAAGAACCGGAAAGTCTGAAATACATATTGCACAAACAACTGTTGAATATGGTTCTGCAGAACTTGATAGGTCTGTGGTTAATAAGAACCAGATAAAAGAAGTATTGATGGCTTATAAGAAGGCTATATATGAGGATTTATATCCTGCACGTGATAAGAAATGGGAATACATTCCTAAAACACTAATCTTTGCAAAAGATGATAATCATGCAACTGAAATTGTGGATATAGCACAGCAAGTATTTAAGTCAGAATTTGAGAACAATGAATTACCAGAGCATTTTGTGCAGAAAATTACATATTCTGCAGGTGATTCTAATGCGCTTATCAGAGATTTAAGGACGGAGAAAGATTTTAGAATAGCAGTAACGGTAACATTAGTAGCGACAGGAACAGATGTTAAGCCATTAGAAGTAGTTTTATTCATGAAAGATGTTCATTCGGATGTGCTTTATACACAGATGAAGGGTAGAGGATGCCGTGTTATCAGTGATGATAAATTAAAGGAAGTAACACCAAATGCAGATACAAAAGAATGCTATTATATTGTGGATGCAGTAGGTGTAACAGAATCAGAAAAGCACATTCCGAAGCCAGTTGTTGGACCAGGACCAAAGAAACATTTATCGTTAGAACATTTGTTGGAGAGACTTGCGCATAATGAAGTAAGTGATGATAATCTCATACTTCTTAGAGACTATTGCTCAACAATTAATCGACGATATGAGGAAAGTGTTCTCTTCGGAAGACACCTTGATTATTTTATTACTAACTATGGATTTGCACCTAGAAAGCTTGCAAATGATATTAATACAGCATTGTCAGAAGGAATGTTAGTTGAATATGTAAGTCCATCTCATGACAACGCTGCAAGGATGGCGCTTATTTATTGTCTAATTGGTAATTTACAGGCAAGAAATAAATTGCTTGAAATGCAGAGAGGTTACATGATTGAAAGTGGTGATGAGGATCAGATTCTTTATGCAGGTTTTTCAAAGGAATCAGCAAAGTCATATATTGAGAACTTTGAAAAATATTTGGAGGATAATAAGGATAGTATAGAAGCACTTCGTATCATTTACAATTCGGAGGATACTGTTATCACACACGAAATGCTTATGGAACTTCGTGATAGATTGCTTGCTGAAAGTAGACAGTACGGTGTGTATCAGATTTGGAAGAATTACAAGTTGTTAGATGAACAGGGAGATGTGGAAACACTTGATGGAAAGGCAAATGTAAATGCGCTCACTAATCTCATTCAAATTGTGCGATATGCTTACAAGAAGAATCAAAAACTTACAAGTCTTATCAATGGATATGCACAGAGATTTAATTTGTATTGTGGTCGCGCACAGCGTGTTCTTTCAGAAGACCAAAAAGAAATTATGCAGCAGATTGCAGAATATATCATAAATGATGGTGCAATTTCAGTTATGGAATTAAATGAAACAGATACAGAATTATGGAAGAGAGCAGTTAAGAGTTTTGGTGGAGCTACATTGGCTAGTGAGATTCAGACGCTTTCAAAATTTATATTAAAGGTGGCATAGTATGGCAAATCAAAAAAGTGAAGCAGCATTAATAAAAAAAGTTGGAGATATAGCAAATGTAATGGCAGCAGCAGGTGTTGGTTTTACAGATTATATTACACAGCTTACTTATATTTTGTTTTTGAAAATGGATAATGAAAAAGAAGAATTAGGGCTAGGGAGTTCTATTCCGGAAGGCTATAAGTGGAAAGATTTATGTGACCTTAGTGGTATAGATCTCGTAGATAAATATGAAGAAATTCTTGAAGAACTTTCTAAGGATGAGGGGCTTATTGGAACTATTTTTACAAGAGCAAGTAATAAGATTGACAGACCGGTTATGCTAGCCAAGGTTATTGAAATGGTAGCAGGTGAAGACTGGTACATGATGGAGGGCGATTTAAAAGGTGCTATTTATGAATCAATTTTAGAGAAGAATGGACAGGATAAAAAGAGCGGTGCTGGACAGTATTTCACACCAAGAGCTCTTATTCAGGCTATTGTGGAAGTAGTAGACCCTAAAATTGATGAAACCGTGGCTGACCCTGCCTGTGGAACGGGCGGATTCTTACTTGCAGCATATGACCATATGAAGGGGCAGAGTAAAGATATCGAAAAGCAAAAATTCTTAAAAAATCATGCTTTATTTGGCGCTGATAATACAGCACTTGTTGTAACACTTGCATCCATGAATCTGTATCTTCATGATATAGGTGTAAATAAGAGTCCGATTGCGTATCAAGATTCTCTTATTGATACATCGGACAAGATGTATAAGGTTATTCTTGCTAATCCGCCTTTTGGAACAAGACCACAGGGAAGCGTTGAAGTTGCGGCTAACAGACCGGAGTTTGTAAAGACAAGTGATAATCAGGTTAATTTCTTGCAACACATCATGTCTATTGTAAAAACAGGTGGACGAGTTGGTGTTGTACTTCCTGATAGTGTGCTTACAGATACTGGAGCAACTGAAAAGGTAAGAGAGAAACTTTTGAAAGACTTTAATTTACATACAATACTTAGACTTCCTACAGGTATCTTCTATGCAAATGGAGTTAAGACAAACGTACTTTTCTTTGAAAAGGGTGAGCCTACAAAAGATATTTGGGTATATGATTATAGAACAGGTATCAAACATACAATGGCTACAAAACCTATGACAAGAGATCATTTGCAAGAATTTGTGGATTGTTATTGTACTGGACATGAAGGTGATCGTGTTGGAACATATAATGATGAGAATCCAAACGGTAGATGGAGATGCTTTTCAGAAGAAGAGGTTAAGAATGCTGATAATTTGGATTTTAAATGGCTTGATTTAGAAGAAAAGGATGAGAGAACTATAGGAGAGATATTAGATGACTTACAGAGTGAAGCAGATGAAATTAATGAGGCTGTAAATAAATTGAAAACAATATTGGGAGATGTGATTTTATGATAGATGTAAAAAAGACAAAAACCGGCATTCTCTCAGTTGCATTCAAAGGTGCTTTGGTTGAATTTGAAAGCAAAGATAGCAAAAATGTAGAACTTGAAGAAATTCATAAATTAAATAAAAAATACATTCCGGTAAGTGAGAAAGAATACTTGGTGGATGCTCCAACGCATTGGAATTGGACTCGATTAGGTTATGTTGTTAGTAATCATGGGCAAACAACACCTACGGATACTTTTTCATATATAGATGTTGGAACAATGGATAATGTTCATCAAAAATTGTCAAAAGTTGAAAATATTGTTGAAGCAAAAGATGCTCCTTCGAGGGCAAGAAAAATAGTTGAAATGGATGATGTTTTGTACTCTACGGTTCGGCCGTATCTTCACAATATTTGTATTGTTGATAAACAATTTTCCAAGATGCCAATTGCTAGTACTGCTTTTTGTGTTATGCATGCAAATGAAAAGGTATTAAATAATAGATATTTGTTTTATTGGTTGCTTTCAGCAGAGTTTGATAGCTTTTCTAACGGAAATCCTTCTAAGGGTACATTATATCCAGCTATTGGTGAGAAAGATTTATTGAATGGTGTTATTCCATTACCATCAGTTCAGGAGCAAGAAGAAATAGTTACACGAATAGAGGAATCGTTTAATGCATTAGAGCAATTAGAAATTGCTCTAATGTCCTATGTGGAAGACATAGAAATATTGAAATGTAAATTATTTGATGCTGGTATTCAAGGAAAGTTGACGGAGCAACTTTCTGAAGATGGAACTGCAGAAGAATTGTATACTTTGATTCAGAAAGAAAAAAAGCAAATACTTAAAGTAAGAAAAGGTAGAGAAGATAAAAGTATAAAAGAAGTGGATGTAGATGTGCCATATGAATTACCGGTTAATTGGAAATGGGTTAGATTCGGAGAGATTGGTTTATTTAAAAAGGGTCCATTTGGTAGTGCATTGACAAAATCTATGTTTGTTCCGAAAACGGATGATACAGTAAAAGTATATGAGCAACAGCATGCTATTCAGAAAAATAGTGAACTTGGAACTTATTATATTACTAGAGAATATTTTGACGAGAAGATGAGTGGATTTGAAGTATTACCGGGGGATATTATTGTAAGTTGTGCAGGTACAATTGGTGAAACATATATTCTTCCGGATGATATTGAGCAAGGAATAATAAATCAAGCATTGATGAGGGTATCGCTTGTGCCTTCTGTTAATAAAAGATTTTTTCAGTATTACTTTGATGCAAACCTTAAGAAGACAGCACAAGAAGAAAGTAATGGTAGTGCAATAAAGAATATTCCACCATTTGATGTGATGAAAAACTGGTATTTTCCGTTGCCACCATATGCAGAGCAGGTAAGAATAGTGGAGAAACTTGATGAATTGTTATCGCTGATGTAAGTACATAAAGAGGAGGAAGATTATGGATGTAGATGTTTTCAAGCACGAATATGCTCAAATAGAAGAAAATATTAATACTATGTTTGACAGGAATACAGGGGCATTTCTGCTGAATAGTGAAACAGTAAGGTTATTATCTTTATTATGTATTGATGATAAGGATAATGTTAAGACATTGATTCCTAATCTTTCTATGGGAGAATTGGCTTTATGTACAGATAATTGTGTAGGATATTCTATATCAAAAGAAATAGAGCCTATATTAGAAAAACAAAGAACGCAACTGCATGTCGTTTGGGAGGACTTTTTGGAATGCCATGTTGAAGAAAAGTATCAGTCAATACTTCTATTTCCACCATTAGGAATTCGCACCAACTACGGAAGAAGTGAAAGTGCATATATTGAGAAAAGTTTGTTATCCCTCGAAAAAGGTGGTCGTTTAGTTGCGTTAGTGCCTAAAAACATTCTCACTGCACCTGCATTCAAAAATTTGCGAGAAAAGATTTTGTGTAATTATTCATTGAATGCAGTATTTGATATTAAACGAATCAGCAGAGCGATGTCTATGGAGTGTTCTATACTTGTTATTGAAAATAGAATTCAAGTGCAAAAGATATACATGACATCAAATTGCCCTAATGCAGAAATGACATATGAACATTATCGGAAAGGTTTGGAAGGATTTTACGTAGATTCAACAGAGGTATATGACCGTTTTGATGCTAATTATTTTGACCCTAAATACAAGAAAATTAGAAATCTTGTACAAAATAGAGACACAGTAAAAATGGGGAATTTGGCTGATGTATTTTCAGGAATTATGATTACTGCTCAAGAAAGAAAAGAGAGTGGAGATTATCTGATTATTAAGCCACAGTATATCTATGATGGCAAAGTACATTTAGGAAATCAGAGAAAAGTATTTTGTTCAAGAGAATTAATAGAGAAAGAGCGACGAGGAGAAAAATGCATACTAAAAAAGGGTGATGTTTTAATAAGCACAGTTGGTAAAATCAATTGGGCCATATATACTGGAGACGATGACTTTGCTGTTGCTAATCAAAATGTTGCTATTATTCGAGGAAAAGAAGAATCAGAAGAGTGGTTAAAGCTTTTCTTTAATACAAATACTGGTATTGAATATTTAGAATCTCAATTAAAATTCTTTAGTCATTGTGGGGTTTTTAATCATATATCTGTTAGGGGATTGGTGGACATGGCAGTTCCTGACATTAAGGTGATGAAAATTGCAGATAATGTTCGTAAAGGAATAGACATAGAGGCGAAAGTAGCCACATTATTTAGAGACTTGGGTTGGGAGGTAAAAGAAAGTTATAAAGAAGATAGATTTGAATATGATATTGCTCTGTTCTTTAATAACCAGTTAAAAGGAGTTATAGAAGTAAAAGCTTATTCATCTGATAAAATTAGAAATAATCAGATGATGGCTAGACAACTAGCGCATTACAAAGAGAACTTGAAGGGGGCAAGTGTTTTCCTTTTCGTAGATGATGAAATATATGAATTTCCAGAAGGAAAGTTAGAGCAGTTAGCGGAATTGCCACGCCCTAAAAAACACAAAACACCTACAAAGAAAGAGATACAAGCACATGAGACTAGTGGAAGTGTTTTGCAAATTGAAAAGGGAACGATAGAGGAAACATCACTGACCGATAGAATGTTGATGGAACTTGTGACTAGAGGGGAAGAAATTATTACGACTCTCAATAGGATTGAGGGTAAAGTTGATGACATTGTAGAAAAAATAGAGATGTTGTCTAAACAGATTTCAGGATATCAGTCGTTGGTTGATAAGCAGTTAGAACTGGCAATTTCACCTGAAGAAGAGGAGCGTATTATACATGCATTTTCGGAGGAATGCGCTGAACGTATTATTGGAGAAATTGACACAAGAGGTACGAATCGCGAATATAATACAGAACTTCAAAAATTGATTCTGTCATTTGGAGAAGAAGCGTGGAACAAAATGGAAGAATCGTCAAGAACATTTTTGGTTTCATCAAAAGTTATATTTAACAATTTAATTGGATTACAGGATATAGTTGATTATTCTGGTGTGTGCTTATTGGTAACAAAGGCACTTGAAGTAGAAATGGGTAAGCGATTTTGCAAGAATTTCCTTGCATATTTAAAGACTAAATATCCGGGAAAATCAAATTTTGTAAAATTTCCAACATCATTGCTAGATAGATATGGTAAACCAATTAAGCCAAAGCATTTTACTTTAGGAACGGTAGCTTATGTCCTGTGTTATTTGGAAGCCAATGATATCACGGAAGAACAATCACAAAATAATAAAGAGAAATTGGTAGAGTATGTTCGTGAGAAATTGTTTGTAGGAAAAACAGATGATGAAATATTTGAACTCTTGAATGACTATGCAGAATCTGTTGAAGAAGTAAAGAACGATTATCGCAATCCATCAGCACACACGAATGAGCTTAGAAGAGTTGACGCTGAGCAATGTTTTGCTTTAGTTGTAGATGTTGAAAAACTTATGAAGAGGATGTTGGATTCTTTTGTAGAGTAAACGGGGGAATTTCAAAATGCAAACAATTTGTTAGCGTAACAAATTCAAAAGGATATTATATGTATATAGAATTGACAGAAGAGAATACGAGGTGTAAGAGATTTTGATGAAAGTAGTAGATTCAGGGTATAAAATTGATTTACATATCCATTCCATATGTTCACGCGGAAAGGATAAAGGAAAAGTGGCATTTAATACCGTGGAGAATATTTCTGTTTTGGCAGGGAAATTAAATGAAAACGGAGTTCAGATATGTGCTATTACAGACCATGATATATTTGATTATGATATGTATAGTGCATTGAAAAAATATGAAACACTAGCAACATCATCTATTGTTAAAGTTTTTCCGGGGGTTGAATTTTCAGTTGAGTTTCAAGGAGACTCAGGCACTAAAGTAGTACATGTAATTGCTGTTTTTGATGATACTGATGATGAAAAGATTAGAAAAATATCAAGTTATTTGCTTAATGAAAAAAATGAAGTCGTTTATGATCGAGAACAAGCATTTTCAGAAGAAAAATTTCTGTCATTATTGCGTAAGCTTGATTTGGATACTGTGTTAATCGCACATCAGAAAAGCACTCTTTCAACAACTAGACCATATAAGAATGATGCGAAAAGTGTTGGAGAGGCACGGTTTAGTGAATTTGTTTATACAGATTATTTTGAAGCATTCGAGTTTAAAAACAAAAAGAATGAGGTATTTAATAAAAGTTTTTTGAATGCGAATAATATGGTCGATAATATTCGTTTTATCACAGGTTCTGATTGTCATGATTGGAGATATTATCCGGGCATAGATGAACATGATAACACCGATGATTTTGTTTATTCTTATGTGAAATGTCTTCCTAATTTTAGAGGACTTG
>JAGBHK010000040.1 GCA_017935565.1 Lachnospiraceae bacterium | reverse complement strand
GGATTATAATATTTATCAATAGCTTCTACGCCTGCTTTTTGAGTAATTATAAACATCATTACATCAAAATTGGAACTCAATATCTTTATTTTATCTACATTCAATAAAATTACATCTGAATATAATACATCTTCAACATACATGTAATTACACAAATGTCTAATTTCTTTATCTCTTGCCGATTGAATCCTTACAACATTCATCTTATCCTTTGTCTTATGTCCCGTATACAAATCATGCCAACATATTTCATCAGATTCTTTTTTTGTTCCTATAAAAGTTATTACACCATTAACTTCTTCATATATAATATTTTGATTCTTCTGTATTTTTAATTTTCTTATAACTTTATCGTTAGGAATTAATACATTAACATTTCTTTTAATTATCATAATTATTTCCCGTCTTTCTGCGAAAGACACCAATGCGGCATGAAACAGATGCATTGGCTTTTCGCTATCTAATTTATTTTCCTTCTGATATTATTTCTTTATAAGACTGACACACTACAGAACACGTGGAGGTGAGTGGCGGGGCTGTATAGCGGCGACCTCGTATAATTATTTGTTGTCGGTCATCCGTTAAGGCATCAATGAGTGGCGCATAACTGTAGCCCGTAAACTTATCTCTTCCGAAGTCGACTCGATCTCGCCGGATGACCAGTCACTGTCAGTTTTATAACTATAATATCAGGAGGTAGTTATTTGTCTTTCAAAATCTTAAAATTCAATTGCTGCGGACTCGATGTCCACAAAACCTGGATATATGCCTGCATCGGTATTACTGATTCCAACAATCGTACAGAGTATAAGCAAAATCGATTTTCCTCTTTTACAAAAGGATTGAATGAGCTGTGTGATTGGCTTGCTAAATACAACTGTAAAGATGTTTGTATGGAATCTACTGGCAAGTATTGGATTCCAGTATTTAATATTTTAGAGCAACATCATGTATGGGTTACTCTATCTCATCCCAAATACACAAAGCCCATGAAAGGAAATAAAACTGACCGCAAAGATGCTAAATGGATCTGCGACCTATATATGTGCGGTATGGTAAAACCTTCCTTTATCCCACCTGCTGACATCAGAGAACTTAGGGATCTTGTAAGATACCGATACAAACTCACCTGTATGATTACCGGTGAAAAAAATCGTGCTCAGAATTGTCTGACTGTATCTAATCTAAAACTTGACGATGTCTTTTCTGATGTATTTGGTAAATCTTCCCGTTCTATTACAGAACAGATTTTGCAACACCCCGGAGAAAAATTTGATGTGACACCATTTGTTCACGGTCGCTGTAAAACTCCTATCGAAGAAATACAGGCTGCTGTAGATGGTGCTATTTCAAAAGAACAAGCTGTGAAACTTAGACAGTGCCTTGACCACATCGATGAACTGGAAAAGCACATTTCAGAAGTAGAACAGGAAATCCTTCGTCTCAGTGATAAATATGAGGCTGCTTTAAACTTAATAAGGACTGTTCCCGGATTCGATAAGAATCCAATGACTGC
>JAGBHK010000039.1 GCA_017935565.1 Lachnospiraceae bacterium | reverse complement strand
CATCTTCTATTTCATCATCGCCATCATCATCGTCACCGTCATCATCGTCGTTATCTTTATTCTTTAATAAAATGATAACAATCACTATAATTAATATAAGAATCACGCATGCTTCAACTATAATGATAATCTTATTATCAGAAGTTTGATTTTCCTTTTGTGCGTCACTTTCATTTTCTACATTGTTTGTTGTAGGTTCAGGTGTAACAGTATTTACTGCTGGAACCGAAGACAATGGCACATATCTAATCGCTGTTTTTTCTGTTGCATCGTAAAGATACAAGCCTGACGCACCATTCCAATTCATACCATAAAACATATAAATATTTGTGTCATTCTTATTAACCCACACATTTACCATTTCACCATCGATATTAACCAATGACTGCGAAAAATCCGCTGGAATCTTCACTTCATCAGGTTTTTCAGTAACTGTATACATCTTGTTAATAATCTGTATATTTATAAATTTGTAGAAAATATTATTTGCTTCATCATATACATAAAGAGCTTTTTCTTCAGTCCCCTTTTTCACAAGCTGCAATATAGTCAACTTTTTAGCCTCACCCTTTGCAGCAATGTAAACCTGTCCGTCATATGTATATTCAAATGTCGAGAAACCTTCTGGCAATATAGTATCTTCTGCAATATTTGTAATAATATACACATCACTTCCGATTGTTACTTCTTTATCAACTGGTGTAACTACAGGAGCATCACCTGATTCGCTTTCTGATTCGCTTTCTGGTTCAGTTGTCGACTCAGACTCGCTCTCTGGTTCAGATGGCACCCTATATGTGAAAATCTCGTAAACTCTCTTTGTACCATTCTGCGCAGTTACCGTAATGGTTGTTGTATTATTTCCACCTTCTTCTAATTCTACGCCTGTAACAGCAACTGTTGCACCATTAGTCGCATCTTCAGCAACCGCTGTAACCGCAAATTTCACAATATCATTTGCAACATATGCTCTGTATTCAAGTTCGTCCTTATTGAACCCTACTGCACCACTACCTCTTTGAGTAATATTGTAAGCAGCTGTAGTTCCATTCTCTCTAACACCAACAATTTCGAGTTTTGAAAGGAAGTTGTTGTCAGAGGATTCAACGTGCGCATTAATAGTAATTGTACTATTTGTAGATACAATTTCCATATCATTTGTATCCAAATCAATGATACTACTTCCTGAAGCTACTGAAATCACTGCAGAGCCTGATTTTTTAGCTTTAAAATTCAATGTTCTAGTTGCTGATTTAGCTTCAAGAAGGTCATTAAATAAAGGAATGCTTCCTACTGCACTTTCATCACCATCACCGCCTGATACATATTGTAAAAGGTTTGCATCATAAGTTATTGATAAATGATAACCTGCAATATCTGTATCAGAAGATATTGTAACTGTAACAGCTACATCTTCTCCTTCTTCCACTGTAGCGGAAGATATTGTAACATTGGCACTTGCTGCATATATCGTATTATCATTCATTATACATAATACGGTCACAAATAATGCAACAATTACCCCTTTAATTGTATTAATAATCGAGTTTTTCATATTTCCTCCATTCCAAAGAAAATGTTTTCACATCTACTTTTGATTTATCGAACGTTCACCCAAGATAAATTTTCTAATAATATAAGAGTCTTTCAAATCTACACCATCGAGTTTTCTATTAACATCTCCTGCAGTAAGGTATACACCTGACAACTCTCTTTGACCTAAAATATACTTTCTTACAATGTAAGAATCTTTCAAGTCAATCGTACCATCACCATTAACATCTCCAAATATTACAACTGTATACTCCTTAAACAAGGTTCCATCATTATCTTTTATAATAATTTTATCACCAGTCGCTACATTTCCAGTTGTTTTAGCAGCACCATTCTTATCGACTAATCCTACTGTACCATTTTTCACTGTAACCTTTGATATAAATGTACTCACAGCAGTCTTTGCATCAATACCATTTATAATCTTATTAGTTTCATTCAATGTCAATGTTGTTGTAATCTGTGGTTTTGGCTTTTCAGTTGTTGGTGGAGTTGTTTCAGTTTCCCCTTCACTTCCACTTTCTCCTGAACTTCCATTCTCACCACTACTTCCACTTTCACTGTCACTTTCGCTTTCATCTTCAGAAGGTGTTTCCGGCTCTATAACCTTTCTTACAACGGAAATCACATATTCTCTTGTACTTCCACTTTCCGCTGTAACTGTAATCTTTACTTCATTTAATCCTTCCGCCAAGGCTATCTTACCTGTACCAGCCACTTTCGCAGTACTATCCATCGCTGTAGCAGAAACTGTTATTTCACTAACATCATTTTCAACTACTAATGAATAATTCTGTGTAAAATAACTAAATGTTGGTGTCAATGAATATCCAGACACACTAAGTGCTTTCAACACGTTGTTTGGACTTCCATCTCCTGTTGGGCATGGCGCCGGTGTTTCTGGCATATTCTTAAACACTGGTATCTTGAATACTAATGCTGAATTTTTTCTAATAGTTGGTGAATAACCCTCAGCTGACTCCTCACCTTCAAGTTGTGCACCACGAATATGTGTGTAATATTGATGAGTAAATGGCGAACCAACATAATCAAATTTCTTATAGTAAGCTGTATCCTGGCCAACCTTTATATAACCATTACCATATTTCAATGCACCACCTACAAGTGCTTTATATCTTGTATTCCATGGCCTCAAAGATGCCTCATCTGTCTGCATGGCATATAACAAACCATTCTGTATCGCTGTTAAACCATTCTTTGCGGCCGCACCCCAGTTATAGTAATTATAATATCCTTCATAACCAGCCAACGTACCAGAAATACTGTTACTTGCACCATTATTTCCCATTTCAAATATTATACTTGATGCTAAAAGAAATGGACTAACTCCAGACTTTTTGGCCGCCAATATTATAGCATCAACATAACTAATTTCCGTTCCTGTTTCATCATTTATAATCGAACCTGTAGCAAGAAAGCTTCCAGACACTAAACTTCTAAGGCCATCAATTGTATGTATACTTGCATTGTATGACTGTAAATTAAACTGAAATACACTTTCTTCATCAAAGAAATTTCTAGGGTCCATATAATATTCTATAATTTCTTTCGAAGCACAAACCCAAGTAGAACCATCAAATCCAATCCATTTTCCATTTTCCCAATCATACGCACCTGTCTGCAATGATTTCCACGAACTAATTGAATTTACACTAATCAAGCTTCTACCAAGGGAATTCTGTCCATTAACAACATACTCCCAAGTATAATCGATATGGTCAGCCACAAATACCCATTTAGGATATTTCGCATGCAATTTTCTAAGTCCATCCTTATAACTTTCAGGGAATCCCTGACTAGTTAAATATTCTTCAAAATCCGCATCTGGTGAGTATTCTATTACATCTTGAACATTTGCAATATATGCACTATGTACGTAACCATATTTTTCAACGCCAGCTTCTTTGTATCTTACTTTGTACCATAACGCTCCGTCACTTGCATTTGCTTCTCCAACAATATTTACAACTGTACCATCAGCAAATTTGCCAATTCTTTCATAACTCGTTCCCGGACCACTTCTGATATATAAATTACCGTCCACGACTACACCTGTTTTTTCAGTGTATTCCTCTGCGTGTGCTATATTCAAACCCAAACTAGGAATAAAGCTAACCAATAATGCCGCAATCAGAATGTAGCATATTATATTCAGTTTTGTTCTGTTTTGGATAATTTTCATCTTCTACTCCTAAATTTTACCAATTAATCTTTTAACCATATAGACTCCTCTTTCATATAAAAGAGGAGTCTATATTAACGGCTACAGCCTAAGCTTCGTCTATAGCCTTACCAATATCATTTCTCATATATTTGTTAGCGAAATCAACTAACTTTGTTGCTTCATATGCATTTGCACGAGCAGTCTTTAAATCTTCCCCTTTTGCAACTACACCTAATACTCTACCACCATTTGTAACGATATCATCGCCATCATATTTTGTTCCAGCGTGGAATACGAAATAATCATCTCTTCCCTCAAAGTTTTCAAAACCTGTGATTTTGAAGCCTTTTTCGTAATGCTCTGGATATCCGTCAGATGCCAATACAACACAAACTGCTGCATTATCTTCGAATTCCAACTCAATCTGGTCTAATGTTCCGTCAATACATGCCTCAAACACATCAACAATATCATTCTTCATTCTCGGAAGAACTACCTGTGTTTCCGGGTCACCAAATCTTGCATTGTATTCAAGAACCTTTGGTCCATTTGGTGTAAGCATAAGTCCGAAGAAAATAATACCTTTGAATTCTCTTCCTTCTGCCTTCATAGCATCAACTGTCTTCTGATAAATATACTTCTTACAGAATTCATCAACCTCTGCTGTATAGAATGGGCTTGGCGAGAATGTTCCCATACCACCTGTATTAAGACCTTCATCATTATCCTTTGCACGTTTATGATCTTGAGCTGATGTCATAATCTTTATTGTATTACCATCGACAAATGAGAGTACAGAAACTTCTCTACCTGTCATAAACTCTTCGATAACGATTGTATTACCTGCATTACCAAACTGCTTATCAAGCATAAGTGTCTTTACGCCATCTTTTGCTTCTTCCTTTGTATTACAGATAAGAACACCTTTACCAAGCGCAAGGCCATCAGCCTTCAATACTATAGGATATGTAGATGTTTCAAGATACTCTAATGCAGCTTCTGGCGAATCAAAATTCTCATAAGCAGCTGTTGGAATATCATATTTTTTCATTAAATCCTTTGAAAATGCTTTTGAACCTTCAAGAATAGCCGCATTCTTTCTAGGACCAAATACTCTTAATCCTTCTGCTTCAAATGCATCTACAACGCCACCAACTAATGGGTCATCCATACCGATGATTGTTAAATCAATTTCTTTTTCTTTTGCAAAGGCAACTAACTTTTCAAACTCCATAGCGCCAATATTGACACATTCGGCAATTCCTGCAATACCAGCATTGCCCGGAGCACAATAAATCTTAGATACTTTCTCGCTCTTTGCAACCTTCCAAGCGATAGCATGTTCTCTACCGCCACTTCCTACTATTAAAACTTTCACTGTAAAACCGTACCTTTCTGTATGTTTTATCAATCCTTAGGATTATTTTACAATAACTTTATTGTCCACAATAGAAACCTTGCCATTTGCAATGGCGTCAATAGCCTTAGGCATTATTACCCATTCAGCCTGTTCCATTACTCTTTTCTGTAAAACTTCTGCAGTATCATCATCTAATACTTCAACAGTTTTCTGGAAAATAATAGGTCCAGTATCAGTTCCTTCGTCAACAAAATGTACTGTAGCACCTGTAACCTTAACACCACGTTCTAACGCCTTTTCATGAACTTTAAGCCCATAATATCCTGTTCCGCAAAATGCCGGAATAAGAGATGGATGGATGTTAATTATTTTATTCTTATATTTTTTAATCAAAGCTTCTGGCAACACAACCAAACATCCTGCCAAAACTATTAAATCAAGATTATATGTATCAAGAATTCTAACCAAATCCTCATTAAACTCTTCTCTAGTTGCATAATCCTTTGGTGATACAGCTTTTGCTTCAATATCATGGTTTTTCGCACGTTCTAATGCAAAAGCATTTTTATTATTACTAATTACAACCTTAATGTTTGTGTTTGTAATATTGCCATTCTCTATGCCGTCTATTATAGCCTGAAGATTAGTTCCTCCTCCTGAAACTAACACCCCTATATTTAGCATAAAGTTACTCCTTTTTCGCCTGCTTCAACCTTACCTACAACATAAGCTTCTTCACCAGCAGCCTTTAATGCTTCCATTGTCTTTTCAACATCTGCAGCATCTACAGCAAGCATCATACCAATACCCATGTTAAATGTATTGTACATCATTTCTTCAGCAATGTCTCCATCCTTCATGAGCATCTTGAAGATAGCTGACACTTCATAGCTGTCTTTATTTACAACAGCTCTTACACCATCTGGAAGCATTCTAGGAATATTTTCATAGAAACCACCACCTGTGATATGGCTACAACCTTTGATTGTAACGCCTGCTTCTTTTACGCTCTTAAGAGCCTTAACATAAATCTTTGTAGGTACGATCAATGCTTCACCTAATGTCTTACCTAAAGAATCATAATATCTGTTTAATGCTTCCTCTGTCATCTGGAATACCTTTCTAACTAATGAGAAACCATTACTATGTACACCACTTGATGCAATACCGATAAGTACATCGCCAGCCTTAATGTTTTCGCCAGTAATAAGATCCTTCTTATCAACAACACCTACTGCAAAACCTGCAACGTCGTACTCATCAATTGGATAGAAACCTGGCATTTCTGCAGTTTCACCACCGATTAATGCTGCACCAGCCTGAATACAACCTTCAGCAACACCGCTTACGATAGTTGCAATCTTTTCTGGTTCATTCTTACCACATGCAATGTAATCAAGGAAGAATAATGGTTCACCACCTGCACATGCAATATCATTAACGCACATAGCAACACAGTCAATACCGATTGTATCATGCTTATTTAATAAAAATGCAAGTTTAAGTTTTGTACCAACACCATCAGTACCTGATACTAATGTTGGCTCTTCCATATCTTTGAACTTCTCCATAGAGAAAGCTCCTGAGAAACCACCAAGACCACCTAATACTTCTGGTCTCATAGTCTTCTTAACATGTTCCTTCATAAGTTCAACTGACTTATATCCTGCTTCAATATCAACTCCAGCGTTCTTGTAATCCATTTTGAAAATCTCCATTTCATTAATTTTTGATAATCTTAATAATTTTTGTGGCCAACTTCTTCAAGTCTTTCAGCCTTAGCAACAACCTGTTCCTTCATACGTTCTTTGTATGCTTTTAACTTTTCTAAAAGTTCAGGATCAGATGTAGCAAGAATCTTTGCCGCTAAAAGACCTGCATTTAAGCCACCATTTATAGCTACAGTTGCTACAGGAATTCCACCTGGCATCTGTACAATAGAATAGAGCGAATCCACGCCACCCAAAGACTTAGTATAAATCGGAACACCGATAACTGGCATTGGGAAAATAGCAGCTGCCATACCTGGCAAATGAGCAGCTCCACCGGCTCCTGCAATGATAACTTTCATACCCTTTGATTCAGCACTTGTTGCATAATCATAGAAAATGTCAGGCATTCTGTGAGCCGAAATGATAGTCATCTCATAATCAACACCTAATTCTTCCAATACATCAGCAGCTTTGCCCATAATCTCAAGATCAGAGTCACTACCCATAATAATTCCTACTTTTGACATAAATTCCTCCGTTTCCGTTTCTTAAAACATTGTTCATTTAATATAGAGCAAACTATACAAAGATATTTTACTTTATATAACAAATCTAGTCAATGTAAATTTAGTTCAAAAATAATGTAAATTTTTACTATTATATTGACTATTTTTCAGTATCAAAAGGAACATTCAATTCTTCTGTTCCTGGTAATACAAAACGACAATCCTTGATAATTTGAATATTTTCACCATCCTTTGTCACAACTGCAATCTCATCAAGTTGTTCATAAGGTATAGTAATATCTGTATGACATCCAAAATATGCCTTACTCATATCCTCATGACGAAGAGCTGAACATTCATTTTCTCTAGCAACAATTGCCTTTCCATCAGGATTATAAGTCATAACATCTTCTTCATGACTATAGCAAGTATCGCCAATTGCAAAATGTGGCCCCATCTTTTCAACAATAAGAATTGGAAGTTTATATAAAATGTCATATTTTCTTGCAACCATATAGGCTGTTGTATTTGTTCCTATTGCAAACTCACCCATAGGAAGTGAATCATGGTTTTTTAAAAGGTTTTCTTTAATGAATCTTTTACATTCTTCTTCATTATCAAAATTCTTGCAAGAGTAATCAACAACCATACCTTTTTCGAATTTTAACATCAAATCCACATATTTCAAATCACCAAGATATACTTCTGATACATGTAATACACCATCCGTACCTTCAAGTTTTGGAGATGTAAAAACTTCACCAACAGGTATATTTACATCCGCAACACAATTCTCAAAAAGTGTTTCCTTGTCAGGATTCTTCAAATCCCAAAGATTAACCTTTAAATCAGTTTTGTTATCGCCTTTGCCCTTAATAGTTACATAATCAGCCTTATCTAATGCTGCTATGATTGTAGCTTGTATATTCTTATAAAGTTCGTCATCAAGATTGTTAATTTTAATTGTATCTGCAAATATTTCCACAAAATCCTTTCCAATCTCCGGTATAGGATAAGCGATAATCGTAAAGCTTGTTTCTTCGCTGTTAATATATTCCTCATACATAGTTCTAAACGAAAGATTATGTGTTGTAATGAGTTTTTGCTGTTTCTCATTTAATTTTACAGCGGATTTTTTCATCACTGGTTCAAATGGATTTTCACCAAAAGTTTCAATATAAGCAGGACCTGCATATAAACTTTCTGATTCTTTGAATTCTTCAAAGGCAGTCTTCATAACAGCTAGTTCTCTATCACTGTATGCTTTATCAAAATATACCGCCTGATCAAACTTATGGTCAAATGAATACTGCTTATTTGCAGCGGTAGAACTAACTGCTATAGTTCTCATCACAGGCTTAACCCCCATTGCATCAAACTGTGAAATCGCGCTTTTTACCACTCTTTCAAAACCAATAGCGTAACCAATACTAACTCTATCTTTTATCGATAAATCTTTCTTTCCAGCAATAAAGCCTTTTCTGTATCCTTCAGTGTATGTTCTTGCTATACTGTCAATTTCATCCTGAGATAATGAATTTAAATATTCTGCAATCTTTAATTCATTGTCAGATATATATCTTCCGTATTGGTACAAATATCTTAAGTCATCCAAATCCGATTCCATAACGATATTTATATAAAACTTATTCTCAACATCTGTAATTTCTTTGACTCTATTAAATGCAAATACATCTGCATAATCGTATGCAAAATAATAAATTGCTTCTTTGAGACTTGACACACTTACTTCTTCATCTTCAAAAATGTTATAAACTTGAGCAAAAAGTTCCATCAAAACAGTTATCTCTTCACTTTTTCCTTTATAAACATATTCTGTAATATTTCTAATACGACCATATAAATACAAAAGATATGGTGCTACATCGCCAGCATCAATTTTATCCATATAATCTGGATTGCCAACACATATGTCATATTTTTCAGATAAATCGCTGTACAAGTTTTCATTTACTTCCTGCAATTTTTCCATACTTGCATCTCTGTAGCAATTATTTTCGTATAAATCAATGTTGTATAAAATAAATTTAGTTAAAGAATCAAAATACTCCTTATATTTAGAATTAACCGAATCCTCACTAGCCATAGCCTGTATACGTTCTTTAACTAATTCATATCTTTCTTTTATTTCTGCACTAACCATAAAAACTACTCCTCAATAATATTTCCTTTTTTTACATTTTCCATAATAAGTTCCTTAGCGTACTGCCATAATTGTTCTCCGCCATCACCAGTATTCTTATTTCGATTCATTATTTTATCCAAGGTAACCTCATGCTCACGCCATGCTTTACCACCTGTAATATCATTTAACAATATCGGTTGAATTTTATCCATTGTTATAGCATATTTAGCTTCAATGGTTTCACCTGCTTCAAATTCTTCCCAAAGTTCTCTCATTTCAAGCGCCTGGTCTTTAGGTAAAATATTAAAAATTCTATCTGCCGCTTTCTCTTCTCTTTGCCTTTTTGTAGCATTTCCCACACTATCATAAGCATACGTATCTCCAGCATCAATCTCAACAATATCATGAATTAAAACCATTTTCATTGCCTTCAACACATCAACCTTCTCTGGTGAGTATTCGCTAAAAAGCATACACATCATCGCCAGGCTCCAAGAATGCTCTGTATCATTTTCATGTCTCGTACCATCAGAAATGTATGATTGTCTGTAGACTTGTTTTAACTTGTCAATTTCCATTATAAATTTCATTTGCTGAATTAATCTTTCCATACAAACCTCCATTCTGATGTTTATATGCCAATAAGCATCAAACCAATCAATATCAACCACATTGCCGTATTACAAATAGTCCCAAACCAAGAAAAACCATAAAAAACATTTTCTTCCTTAAAACTTTTAACACCAACAAAAAAGCCAATTAAAGACATAAAAAATGCCGCCATAGCAAGCACTCCTACTTCCGTTCCACCATTTCCTGCGTACTTGTAGGAGCGATAAATCGAAGCTATCATCATACTTATAGCTACCAAAAACAGCAGTGTAGATACGATTCCACCTTTAGATTTCTTTTTATCTGTAAATTTGTATTTCTTAAACTTATCGAACATCACTCACACCTGTCCATCTTTTTCTTAATAGCCAACTCAAAAATAATACAACCGATAACACCGCCAAGAGTATTTAACAATATATCATCAACATCAAATGCCCCTGTCTTTGTTATCAGTTGTACAGTTTCCACCAACAGACTAACCAAATAAGTCACTAAAGTAACACTTAAAACTTTTCTGAAGCATTTAAAATTCATAGGAAGTAATAATCCAAATGGAATAAAGCAAATAACATTTCCAAACACATTGATAATCATTGCTTCAAATCCAGTTTTACTAACCATAGACCATTTCACAAATCTCTTAATTTCTTTAAATAACATTAGATTGTATGTGTAATTTTCTTTCAAATGCTCTCGTCCCATTGTTCCTGCAAAGAAAAGAAAATACCCTGCAACAATCACATACAAAACGAAAGCTATTCTAATAATTACCTTAGTTTTCTTATTATTCATACTATTATTTTACACCATATTGCTCATAATATGCATCAATGGCTGCTTTTATTGTGTCATCAATAACAACCTTACCATTTACTTCTTTATTGTGAAGGCATTCAACAACCTCTTCCATTGTAACGATAGCATTTGCATCAAATCCATACTTTTCCTTAACTTCATCCAATGCACCCTTCACACCGCCAAGACCAACTTCCATACGGTTAAGTGAAACCATAAGACCAACTATTTCTACGTCAGCAGCACCTTTAACCTTTGGAACTGTCTCTTCCATAGACTTACCTGATGTTGTAACGTCTTCAATCATAACAACTCTATCGCCATCTTTCAACTTGCTACCAAGGAAACTTCCCTTATCTGCACCGTGATCCTTTTCTTCTTTTCTATCTGAGCAGTAACGAACTTCTTTTCCGTATAATTCACTGTAAGCAATTGCTGTAACTACGCTGATAGGAATACCCTTGTATGCTGGTCCAAATAATACATCAAAATCGTCACCATATGTATTATGAATAGCCTTTGCATAGTATTCACCAAGTCTCTTTAACTGAGAACCTGTTACATATGCACCTGCATTCATAAAGAAAGGTGATTTTCTACCACTCTTTAATGTGAAGTCACCGAACTTAAGAACTTCACTCTCTACCATAAACTCAATAAACTCCTGCTTGTACTGTTCCATATTAATCCTCCTGTTTGGTCATAGATATTTTTATTGTATCACATATGTGGTCAGATTTCAATTTTATGATTAAAACTTTGTATCTAAGAAGTTCTGCGACTATATGCTAAACTAGTTATGTCCATTTTTAAAACCTCCCATGATATATTTTGTGCGGTTTACGAACCCACACTCATCGTACCACAGGAGGTTTTATTGTATTATATCGTTATAACCATTACTAAATCATAATTTATCCAATTATCTAATTATTGTCTCCATTATTGCCAATGCTTCACTGTCTGATTTTTCCGACATATCAATCAGTTTGCACACTTCATCACGCACTGACTTATCTGCAAGTCTTTCTAGCATGCCTTCCATATTGGATGTCTCTCCAAACAAGCCCCACATTTTTTCTACAGTGCTTGCACATTTTGTAAATGCATCAGCTATCTGGATATACTTCTCTTTATTTGTTTTATCTGTTTCTGCAAGTTTTCTAAAATACTTTGCTGCATTGCTACGTCCATCCGTAATACATGTCATAGCATCCATCTGACATAACATCTTTTCAAATAGCACAAACAGATTATCCGTAACAGTAAATTCATCGTTCTGCTGTAATGCATTTTTCCATGCATCATATGCTTGGGTTCCCTTACAATAGCTGTATTCTTTTCTGCCTGTAAGCACTTTTACTGCATTAGATATTATTTCAGCATCAGTAATCTTCTCTCTCTGAACGGCACCCATGCACATTACTGCTTGTGTATCTGTATTTTCCCACCAGTTGCTACACATAAAATATCCTGACTCATCAATTTCAATATTTGCAGCAAACTCCGGATCATTCTGGAAGAAATTCCATCCAAGCAGTTCTTCCCCATTCTTTCGATATCCGGTAATAATACATGGCTCCGGTGGTCCTATAATTCCAAGTGCAATACAAGGATAACCCTCATCAATATGCTCCTTAATAAACTGCATAAATTCTTCCTTTGTTGTACCTTCATCTCTTCCCAAGAAAGAAAATTCCCTGCCTAGTACCTTTGCACCAAATCCATAGATATCATTGGTTTCATTTAATGTATGGAATATATCTACATTACTCAAATCCCAGCACTCGGTATTCCACACCAGACGAAATGCCGCCGCACTGGATACCATTGTAAAATAATACTCCAAGTCCTCCCCCAGATACTCACAACACGCTTTCAAACAGATAGGATATGGTGTATTTCCGCCATACACTCCGTGTGCAACTTTTGGAACTCCATAGAGAATCGTGCTTTCATTACTTTTGTATACATTCTTGTCCATAAAAATATCGCTCCTTCGCTCTTTTTCTTCAAGGAGGCCGATACCGTATACACCCACAGAAAGTTCTTCTTTTCCAATGATTGGTCTGATACTGCGAAATGTGCTTGGTGTCATCCCTGCAATCTTTTGAAACGCCCTTGTATAAGTCTCAGGATTAGAAAATCCGTATAAATAGGCAATATTCAAAATCGACTTATCCGTATAAAGTAATTCATATGCTGAACATTTAATCTTTCGCATTCTTACATATTTAGCAAGCGAACATCCTGTGTTCTTACCAAAGATTTCCCTGATATATGCATTTGAAAATCCTATACGCCGTTCCAATTCATTGTAATTAAACTTTTCGTCTTTTATATGTGCTTCAATATAACATATAATAGCCCTTACACTTGATGGGTAACTCATATCGAAACCTCCTTTTTCATCGCGATGTGAGTTTAGTATACCTTTTATTGTTCTGCTTGTCTTGACTTTTTTAAGGTTGTTTACAACCAACAGTTTGTAATATTCTTTCTACATGTTGCTCCACAAACTGATAAATTTTTACCGCATCCTCAGCACACTTTATATCATTCTGTTCCATAAACCATGCCACAAACAAAATCTCTATACCCTCCATCACATAAGGTACTGCCTGCTTTTCTTCCGGTAATAATGTATGCTCCTGTTCATATCCCTTAAAGAACTGTTTTAATATATCAAACCATTGCTCCTCTGAAATGTCCAACACTTCCTCTTCTGACAACAATCCAAGCATGAAGTAACACAAATCAAATATTCTTATATTTCTCTGGCTTAAATCAAAATCTATATATCCTGAAAATCTTCCATTATCAAACAGAAAATTTCCCAGATGCACATCTCTGTGAATTAACTGAACTGGTAACTTGTCATACATTTTTTTCAGTCTGTCTACCAAATTACAAAACGCAGACTCATCTATATATTTCCAGTCATTCTTAACAAAAACCTCTTTTATCCACCCATTCATTTCTTTCAGCAAGCTGTTATCCCAGAATTCATCCTGTGTTTCACATTCTTTGAATGCCTTGTGAAGTTTTGCCAATACTTTCCCCATTTCCGATGCAATTGCAGTATCTTTATGTATATTGGTTATATTACTGCCGGAAAGCTTATTTGTCAGTAAATAATAATATTCCGTATCCTTGGCATAAGTTTTTCTATCTTTCGTAAGAACAATACCACCAACCGGAATGCCCATATCATCTAAAATAGTCAGTATTTTTATATTTCTTTGGAGCATATTGACATCTTCATATGTTTTCAAAACATAATCTTCCCCTATTTGCCAAGCTGAATCATATATCTGTTTTACATCTTTTTTTGATATATCCCACTCATTTATTATTTGCCGGATTTTATTATTCATTGTTTCATACCCTTTCCTTTGTTCTATGATAATTCTTCGAATACTGGAATCTGACAAATGATACATATTGGCAAGCTCTCCATTACTTACACCTTCTAACGATTTTGTATAAATATGCTCATTGCGTTTTATAAGTTCCTGCTCATATTCTGTAGGTGTTGTATTGATAACTTTATCTTTTATTGGTATATAAATGTATTCTCCCTGAACATACTGTTGAATTTCCTGAACTAATCGGTCCGGTAATATATGATTTGCATTTTTATAATTCACAATATCAGCTCCCTTCGTATAGTATTCTAAATTATATCATTTATAACAAAAGAAAACTGTCTATATCTTATACAGAATAAAACACAGACAGTTTCATACAAAAACTCTAGCACTTTTTATATATTAACATTCCATTACAATAATTTCTATTTTTTAACGAAACAATTCTCTGATAATCTGCTCTGCACATTCCTCAGAACTATATACGCTCGTATCAACCGTGACACTATACTTAATATTTTCAGCCATTAAATCATGTTGCTCAAGTGATTGTGTTTCATATCTGTCTCCACGGATAATATTACGTTGTCTGCAAACATCTAACGGACAATATACCTCTACAATATCAAGGGGATTATCTTTTAATATTTCCAATAGCTGATGATAATGCGGCTTTATCTCTTCCCTTTCAACTAATATTCCATCAATCAATACGTTTTTACCCATATCTGAGTATAACTTTGCCGTATGATACATCATAATTATCACTTCACTCAGATATTTCCAGTAATCTGCACGCAAATAGTTCTCTCCGACCATTTCTTGAAACAAATCATTTGCAACTACATAAAAAAATATATCCTCCTGACTTTGAAGTGCATCAACAATGGAGGTTTTTCCTGCACTGGTTACACCGTTTAAAAAAATTATTCTTCCTTTTTCCATGCTTTATACCATTCCTTTCTGGCATTAATCTTATCATAAACACTCTCCCATTGTCATTCTCATATGATAATCGAAAAAAACAAGAGAACACCTATCCTTAGATTCCTCTTGTTTACATTATTTCCGTTTCATTTCGCTCAAAATTCGATATATACTCTTTTCAGAAAGAAAATATTCTGTAGCTAATTTTGAAATTTTTTCGCCCTGTAAAAACATCTCATATATTTCTTGATTTCTTTCGGATAATTCCATTTTATAGTTGCTACAAGTACTTTTCACCTCTGGCACTTTTGGTATGTATAGATTTATACCGTTTACATATTTTTGAATTTACTTTATCAGTTCTTTTGGTAATACAATATTTGCATTTATATAACTCATTTTTTCTCCTTTCAACAATAAATACTTGTTAAAAAGAGAATTGCTATGCATTTATTTTTGTATCTCTGTTTGCTGACAAACTATTAAAGGCAAACACCTCTCAAAAAAGTAATCATATTATTATACTCCTTTCGCAAGATTGAATTTTAAACTCTTGAACATTTTACTGCTATCGCATACCTTTGTCAAGAAACCACATTTTGTTTCAATTATCTATGAATTTAACTGTTAAAAGTTTCCATTTGTCCACAAAGCATCTGATAAAACCCAAATTTCTCATAAAAAGGCTTTAAGCTTTCTTCATAAACAACCGAAATCATATAAATGTGTTTTTCTTTCAGATACGCAATCATCTGATTCATCAATTCGGTACCTACCCCTTTACACTGATAATTTGGATGAACCATCAAATCCTGAATATAAGCATCCGTCACACCATTTGACACACAATCAATATATCCAATCAGTTCATCTTTTTCATAAACGGTAATATGACAATAGGATGTCATCAATGGATTCTCATACTCTTCTTCCATTCTGTTCCAACCTACAGATTCACGCAAATCCGCTAAAGCTTTTGCTGATATGTTTTCGTTGTATTTATATATCATTTCACATTCTCCCTTCTGCACAAATTGGAAGTTGCTGTTCTCTATACAGCAATTCTATTTTCTTTCTAATGTATACCAAACATCTATTTCCTCTTTAGAAGGTGCTTCCCACATGGACAATAATTTTCCCATAAGTCCTTCATCCAGATAATAATCTGAACCGCCTTCGCCATTTAATACCCTACAATTTCGTTCTTCAATGTTTTTATTCCATGATTGGTCATCAACATCAATGTAGTGCCATTCACAATGAACATCTTGAGAGCGGCAAAACTCGGTTAAGCTTCTTCTGTTTTCTAAGTTCCAAAAACCCCAATCTAAAATCACAGTACAACCTACGTTTACCAATTCCACCGATTTTTTCTTAAAATAGTTCCAAATTCTTAACGCCATTTCGTCATGCTTCTCACCCAAATCATTATCAAACAAATCCTTTGTTAATTCATCGCATGATAAAATAACTGCTTTCTCTTTTTCTTTTATTTGATTGGCGTAATAGGTTTTTCCACAACATATTTTCCCACAGATTGCTATTATCTTT
>JAGBHK010000038.1 GCA_017935565.1 Lachnospiraceae bacterium | reverse complement strand
GCTCATATTGGTTTTAATGAGCCTTGCGATGAATTTGTAAAGGGTACACACCTTGTAACTTTAGAGGAAGGTACAAGAGAAGCTAATGCAAGATTCTTCTCATCAATTGATGAAGTTCCTACACAGGCTTATACGATGGGTATTCAGAACATTATGTCAGCTAAGAAAGTTCTTTTACTTGCAAATGGTAAAGCTAAGGCTCAGGCTGTTTATGATACTTGCTTTGGTCCTGTTAAACCACAGGTTCCTGCATCTATTTTACAGTTACATGAAGATTGCATAGTAATTGCTGATGAAGACGCACTTAGCTTATGTATTGAAAAAGGTTTAATCTAAAAAAGGAAGTAATTATCAATGGAAAATGCTAAAATTTGTAATTTATATACATTAGATGAAACTATTGCAAAATCATATCTTGATAGCTTTACATATCCATGGGAAGCTTTAAAAGGAATTAGTGATTTTATTAAGGAATTAGGACCAACACTTGATTCTAACGTATATGAACAGCGTGGTGAGAATATATGGGTTGCTAAAAGTGCAAAAGTAGCACCTACAGCGTGCCTTAATGGTCCACTTATTATTGATGAAGATGCAGAGATTCGTCATTGTGCATTTATTAGAGGAAGTGCAATTGTAGGTAAAGGATCTGTTGTTGGAAACTCAACTGAGCTTAAGAATGTTATTATTTTTAATAGCGTGCAAGTACCTCATTACAATTATGTAGGTGATTCTATATTAGGTTATAAATCACATATGGGTGCAGGCTCTATTACATCAAATGTTAAGTCGGATAAAACATTGGTTGTCGTAAAGGATTCTTATGACACAAAAGAAGAGATAGCAACTGGGCTTAAGAAATTTGGTGCTATGCTTGGAGATTATGTTGAGGTTGGATGTAATTCTGTGTTGAATCCTGGTACGGTAATTGGTAAAAATAGCAATATTTACCCGCTGTCATGCGTAAGAGGAGTTATTCCTGCTGAAAGTATTTTCAAGAATAAGGATAATGTTATTAAAAAGAATTAGATTTTTTATAAACAAGTTTAAAAAGTCAGATACTTTTCACAAAAGTATTTGACTTTTTTCATTTTTCTTTCAAAAAACACTAACAGTTATTTACTAAAATGTGGTATAATAGAATAAATTATTTGTCAGTGAATTTTGGAGGAAAATTTAATGAAGATTAAGAAGTTATTGGGCGTATTTTTATGCTCTGCATTTTTGAGTACAGGGAGTATTATAGCATTTGCTGCTAATGATAAACCAGAACCAGTCGTAAAATATGATTTTGAGTCTGTGAGTGGAAGTAGTGTAACTAATACAGGTACAAACTCGTCTATAGGTTCAGCTACTATTATAGGTTCAGGAACTATTGTTAATGATGCGGAAAGAGGCAAGGTTTTTTATAATCATGCAGCCAATGAATTTGACAAAACAGTTCGAACAAATTATTTGCAGTTAGATAGCAAAATTATGTCTAATGCTATTAATGGAAATGCATTCTCATTAACTATGTGGATGAAGTTTGATAATACAAAAATAGATATAGTTGATGAATGGTGGGGCTTTAGATGGGCAGATATATTTGTAGCATATGATTCAGATGCGTGGAATAAATATCCTATGATGAAATTAGGTGTGAATCTTATAGGAAGAGTTAATAATACACTGAGTAATGATGGTTATTACTTTGATACAGCAGATATGGGCAATTATTTGGCAGATGGTAAGTGGCATCAGATTGCATTTACGATTTCTACTTCGAAGACAGTCATTTACGTTGATGGTAAAGAAATGACAAGTATTATTTTTAATGGTAGTCCTGGATTAACTGTAGGTGATTTGTTTTCAAACACTAAAAATCTAATGGATACAATATGTATTGGTGGTAATTCATTATGGAATGAAGACCCAGATATGTGTGCGATGTTTGATGATGTTTGTATTTATAATGTTGAATTAACTGCTAATCAGATTAGCCAGGCGTCAGGAATTATTGATGGTGGTGTAAAGTTTGATTCTAATGCGATTTCAGCAGGAAAAGCAATTAAGTACACAATCGACTCTAATTTAATAAATAAAAATAATATAAAATCGTATGAATGGTACGTTGGAAATGTAAAGGTAAGTACAAGTTCATCAGCATACACTCCAACAGAAAATGATGCTGAAAAGACAATTAAGTTAAAAGTTATTTTGAAAGATGGAAGTTATAGTGAATGTAGTGCGTATTATTCATTGTTCCCTATTCTTTACATTGATTCGGATACAAGTTACGGAAGTGTTGGTTGGGATTATATAAATGTTAATTTCAAACTTACAGGTGCAGGTTATGAAGCTACACAATTATATGATGGCATTGCAGAAATAAAACTTAGAGGTAATTCAACAGCAGGACTTGCAAAAAGACCATTTAAGGTTAAGTTAGATTCGAAGACAGATATATTTGGATTTGGCGAAAGTAAACATTGGGTTTTACTTGCAAATGGTATTGACCTTTCGATGACTAGAAATAAGTTATTGCAGGATTTAGCAGGGAAATTAGGTCTTGATTATATGGAATCTGAATTAGTATCCTTGGTATATAATGGTCAATATCAGGGCGTTTATGAATTATCAGAACATGTTCGTATAGGAAAGACAAGAGTAGATATTTTTGATTGGGAAGATTTAGCAGAAGATGGTGCAAAAGCCATTGCAAAAGAACTTAAAGCGGCAGGTACAATTACAGAGAATCAATATGATACTGTAAAAGATGAACTTGAAGATGAGTTGGCATTGGATTTTACATGGGTTACATCTAGCAACCATAGTTTTACTTCGGCATATTTAAAGAGTCTTGGCAAAACTAATAAATTTGATATGACAAAATATGTTGATTTTGCTGGTGAAGTACCAAGTGTTACTGGTGGAGCACTTTTAGAGATGGATTTTTGGTATGAGATTCAAGAGAGAATGAAACCTAATTTGTTTACAGCGTATGCATTGCCTATATATACGAATACACCAGATAGTACGGAAGTTAAATTTGACGCATTGGTTAAGTATTTGGACGAATATGTACAGGCTATGGAATATTCTTTGCATTCAACAGATTTTGTATTTGAAAATGAGGATACTCATTATGCTGTAGCTGACCAAGGTTGGTATGATGGAACTGGAAGAGTTAATGTAAGTTATAATACAGTCAAATTTACAAGCAATTCATATAATGGATGGCATTATACAGATTTTCTTGATATTGATTCTGCTATCAATAATATGATTATTTGTGAAGTTTCTTTAAACTGGGATTGTATGAAGAATAGCTTCTTCATGTATAAAGATATTGATGGCAAAATGATTTTTGGCCCTGTGTGGGATTTTGACTGGGCATGGGGAAATAGTATGGGACAGGATACAAATGCCCCTGAAACGTGGCAGACAACCAATGAATGGTTTGCAAACGAACAGTACTATCAGACAGTTCAGTGGAATAGATTATTTATAAGGGACCCATATTTTATTGTAAAATTGTATGAAAGATACCACGAGGTAAGAGATGCATATATTGCACCAATGATTAACACTACATTGGGACAGATGGTTACAGCAAATCGTGCAGCATGTCTTGCAAATCAGGATAGATGGGGCAGTGCATTTTCTGCAACAGCAGGTCAGACATATGATGCGCAGGTTAAGCATATTGAAGAATTTCTTGATAGAAGACTTTCGTGGTTAGATAAGCAGTTTAAGAGCATTGATACATTGAATAAGTCTCTTGGATACTATATTACAAGCGATGATATTACAGCGGGAACTATTGACACAAAGAGTGAAACTGGATATACATTAATCACAACAAATGTTGATAATTCAAAGATTAAGAAAATTTCATTCCAGGTAAATGGAAAGTATTTCTATACTGCTGATGTAAGTGGTTCAAAAGCTACGGTTAAGGTTCCTGACAGTGCATTACAAAAGGATGGTTCATTAAATGTAGTACAGTTTAGAGGTATGGATTCTAAGGGAGAATATATTGTAAATAATAATGGTACAATTACAGGAAATTATACTAATGCTATTTCAAATTTCACTACTTTTGAGAAAGAGATAAAAGCATCAGTAGATAAAGAAGATGAAAAGCCAGGAGTTTCAGTTGATGGTGAAACAGTCGGAAACGATTCAAATGATTCAAATGATTTAAATGATTCAAATGATGAAACAACTGATAGTGGTGAAATTGAATCTACAGACGGTGAAATAGAGTCAACAGAAGAACAAGAAACTAATAAAAAACCTTCAAATAACAAAAAGCCTAATTCTTCTTCAAAAGATAAAGAAGAATTGACAGTTTCTACAGTGACAGAAACGCAAAGTGAAAGCGATGGAATTGGTTTATTTGAAGCAAGTATGATTGTACTTGGTGTTATAGTGGCGGGAGCTGGTGCAATAATATTAATCCTCTGGAAAAAGGGATTGATTTTTAAAAAAGAAGAAAATTAATATATAAGGAGGTAGCGGTATATGAATGTATACACAACAGAAAAGATTAGGAACGTGGTTCTCTTGGGGCACGGTGGCTCCGGTAAAACAAGTCTTGTTGAATCAATGGCTTATCTTGCCGGAATAACCACAAGAATGGGCAAGGTTGATGATGGAAATACCATTAGTGACTTTGGAAAGGAAGAGCAGAAGAGAAAGATTTCTATCTACACATCAGTTATTCCTATTGAATGGGAAGGCGTAAAAATCAATGTGCTTGATACACCTGGTTATTTGGATTTTACAGGTGAAGTTGAGCAAGCTATCAGCGCAGCAGATGCAGCAATTATAGTTGTTTCAGGAAAGGCAGGCGTGGAAGCAGGTACCGAACGTGCATGGGAATTATGTGAGAAGTACAAATTACCTAGAATGGTCTATGTTACAGGCATGGATGCAGATAATGCATCATTTAAAAATGTTGTAGAAACTATGACTGAAATGTATGGTAAAAAAATAGCTCCATTCCATTTCCCAATCAGAGAAAATGAAAAATTTGTAGGTTACGTGAATGTAGTTAGTGAGACGGCTGTTCGTTGGAAAGATAATCAGGTTGTGGATTGTGATATTCCTGATTATAGTATGGAAAATCTTTCTTTATACAAAGATATTCTTATGGAAGCAGTTGCTGAAACCAGTGAAGAATTCATGGAAAGATATTTTGGTGGAGAGACATTTTCTGAAAATGAAATTCGTGCGGCTTTAAGAACTAATGTAATTGGAAGCAATATTGTACCAATTACAATGGGATCAAACACATTATGCCAGGGTACATACGCATTAATTGATGATATTATTAAGTATCTTCCAAGCCCTGAAAATAAAGAGATGGTTGGCTTTAATAAGAAGACAAATGAAATGTTCGTGGCAAATTATGACTTCTCTAAAGCAAAATCAGCTTATGTATTTAAAACAATAGTAGACCCATTTATTGGAAAATATTCACTCATTAAGGTTTGCTCAGGTGTATTTAAATCAGATGATGTAATTTACAATGATGAAAAAGATATCGAAGAAAAGGTAAGTAAATTATATGTTCTTAGAGGTGGAAAGCCAATAGAGGTGCCTGAGTTACATGCAGGCGATATTGGTGCTATTGCAAAACTTACTGCTGCCAGAACTGGCAATACATTGTCTACAAAGGCAACAACAGTTGTTTATGGTAAATTTGAGATTTCTAAGCCTTATACAGCAATGAGATACAAAGTTCCTAATAAGAATGATATTGATAAGGTTGCACAGGCATTACAAAAGATGACACATGAAGACCAAACATTAAAAGTAGTAAATGATGTTGAAAACAGACAGACATTACTTTATGGTATTGGTGATATGCAACTTGAAATCATTCAGAGTAGACTTTTGAATGAATATAAATGTGAGATAGAGCTTAGTAAGCCAAAAGTAGGTTTTAGAGAAACAATTAAGAAGAAATCTGATGTGGAATACAAGTATAAGAAACAGTCTGGTGGACACGGACAATATGGTCATGTAAAGATGCGTTTTGAACCTTCTTACGAGGAAACTCCTTATGTATTTGCTGAAGAAGTTGTAGGTGGTGCAGTTCCAAAGAACTTCTTCCCAGCTGTAGAAAAAGGTCTTCAGGAATCCGTGATAAAAGGACCTTTAGCTGCATATCCTGTAGTTGGTGTTAAAGCTATATTATATGATGGTTCGTCACATTCTGTAGACTCTTCTGAAATGGCATTTAAGATGGCTACAATTCAGGCGTTTAAGAAAGGTTTTATGGAAGCAGGGCCTGTATTATTAGAGCCAATTATGAGTCTTAAGGTAATTGTTCCTGAGGATTTTGCAGGTGATGTAATGGGTGATTTAAATAAACGTCGAGGCAGAGTTCTTGGTATGAACCCGGATTCAAGCGGAAAAACAGTGATTGAAGCAGATATTCCAATGATGGAACTCAATGGATATTGTACAGTGCTTCGTTCTATGACAGGCGGACGCGGAAGTTATTCGTATGAATTTACAAGATATGAACAAACTCCTAGTGATATTCAGGAAAAAGAAGTTGCCGCAAGAGCTGCAAAAGTAGCAGAGAATAACGAAGAATAATAAATTGTTTTACTAAGGACGCATTTTTTATTTGTTTGTGTACACATATTACTATAAAATTAGATATATGTGTCTATAAAAATATAAAATGCGTCCTTAAAAATGAGGTGTATTATGAAAAAGAAGTTACTATGTTTAATGATAGGTATTATTTTGGTTATGAGTTTTTCTTCATGCAATAAAAACGAAGAAAAACAGGGTGATAACAATGAAATCGAAGAATCATCAAACAAGACAAATGTGAAAGAAAATGAAACAAAAGATGAAGAAGTAGAGGTAATCACCACTCCAAAAACCGAAAATCCGTACGATGGAATAAGTCGTATTGCAATTACGTACAATGGAGATACAAAAACACAAATTGGTCTATCATGGTATACTCCTGAAAGTGAATTGTTTGGAAATGATATTGAAATTATTGAAAAAGCAACTATGAAAAACCTTGATATTGATTATGATATAGACTGTGGACAGGCAGAGTATGATGAGGATAGTTATTACCACCAGACTATAATTTCGGGATTAAAGCCAAACACAGAGTATTTTTATCGTATTGGAGATAAAGCATCAAATAAATGGAGTGAATACGGTAGTTTTAAAACTGCGCCAGATTCAGTAAATGAATATAAATT
Organism: Lachnospiraceae bacterium; assembly: GCA_017935565.1. Lineage (GTDB taxonomy): Bacteria > Bacillota > Clostridia > Lachnospirales > Lachnospiraceae > SVEL01. The sequence goes on along the minus strand of JAGBHK010000038.1, from coordinate 17,039 downwards.
TGTTGCTGTTACAGATACTCAAAGTGCTCATTTACCTGATGCGTATTTTTCAACAGCAACTATGGAAAAGGCATTAGAAATTGCGAAAGATTCTGCGTTTATATTACATGGCGGAGATTTTGTTGATGAAGGTGACGAAGAGTATTTGTGGTTAGCACAAATGAATTCAGCAAAAGAAATATTGATGAATAACATTATCGTACCAGCAGTTGGTAATCATGAGGAAGAGTATCATGCATATTGGCAACATTTTAAAGTTCCTCACACAAATGACCATAAAACTACGGGAACATATTATTCTTATGATTATGGAAATGTTCATTATGTTGTATTAGATACAAATAAAGTCAATGATGATGAAACATCCTACATTGATGATGAACAGCTTGAATGGCTAAAAGATGATTTAGAAGCTGCGAAAAATGCAGATTTTATTATTGTTAGCATGCATAAAGGATTGTATACTGCTGGAGAGCATTCTGATAATGAAAAGTTTGCTGGAGAAGATGGTGCAAGACTTCGTGTTGGAAAAGTATTTGAGGATTATGGTGTAGATTTAGTTATTCAAGGTCATGACCATTGCCCAAGTATTACAAAACCAATAAAACAGGGAAAGGTTTCAGATGATGGAGTCATTTATATAAATACAGGTTCAGCAGGTGCTAAAGCCTATGAATTTGATGAGACATTTATGCCTAAAGAATATTATGATTTGTTTTCAGATATATGTAAATATGAGCGTCCTGACGACACATATCAAAATTTTGCGATTATAGAAGTATCAAAAGATAAATTAACAGTGAAAATGTACGAAATGAATCTATTGATAAATGAGAATAATTTGTATATACTTAAGGAGTTTAGTATAGATAAATAAAAAGGAGACCAAGTTAATAATGGAAAATGGATTTAAAAAACTAGAAAAAAATGCTTTAGGTTGTATGTATACAGCGACAGGGGTATTGACAGTTGTATTGATGCTTGCGATAACTATACCTGTATTGTATTTTGAACTATTAAAAATTAAAATAGTTTTATTTTTGTATATAGGTATTATGGTAATTGCTGTGTTAGATGCAATTATTTCACCTTATTTTCGATATCATAGATATTGTTATAAGTTGGATAATGAAGCTATGGAGATAATTGAAGGATATATATTTATTTCCCACAGTATTGTTCCAATTGAAAGAATACAAAGTATAGAACTTAAACAAGGGCCAATTGATAGAATGTTTAAGGTGTCCAAGATGATTTTAACAACAGGTGGAACAGATGTTACTGTTCGTTTTGTGTCAAAATCCATTGCAGAGGATTTGTCTAATAGTCTTAAGAAAAATGTAAATATTATTGCTAAAGAAAATGGGGAGGAGTAGCAATATGAATACAAATAATAAGTTTAGAAATCATTTTTTTATTGTTATAGAACAGATGATTTCTATGTGGATTTTATGGTTATATTTAGGTGTTACAATATTTTCCAAAGATGATTTATCAGAAAAAAAGTATGGAATACTTATTGTTGCAGGAATTTTACTTATAGTATTTATTTTCAGTTTTCTTCGTTGGAAAAAAACAACCTATGAAATAACAAATGATGCGATAGTTGTTGAGAGAAATACATTAACTAAAGTTAAGACGACTATATCCATTAGTAATATTACCGCAGTAAATATTAATAGAAATGTTTCAGAGGCCATTTTAGGAACAAGAAGGGTCAAGATTGATACTAATTCTTCAGCAAGTTTAAATGCAGAAGTTGAGATAGTCCTAAAAAAAGATGATGCAGAAAGACTTCAAAGCACATTAATGCGTCTAATTGACGGTGAAGTAATTAGAGAAAATACAGAAGAAGTGACAGCTGATGAGAAAGAAAAGTTAAAAACAATTAAAAAAGCGTCGTTGGACGATATTTTCTTTCATTGCATTTTTACAATGAAAATTGTAGAAATAGTTGTTGCTTCAGTAATTGCAGGTTTTATGCTTCTTTCTGAAAGCGAAATTGATGAAGGTGAAAGTGCCGGTGGTATAATGAGTGTTATTTCATTTGCCATTTTTGTGGTAGGTATAATTATTTCATTTATGAAATCATTTTTTGCATTTTACAAATTGGAGTCTGTAAGATGTGCTAACGAGATTAATATTTCATACGGATTCTTTGATAAGAAAGAGTTTAGAGTACCCGTAAGTAAAATTGTTTCATTAAAGGTAAAACAACCTTTAATTGGACGTATATTTAAGAAAGCATATGCAGAAATTGTCTGCGTTGGAATGGGTAATGAAGAAAATGAAATGTCATTACTTTCATTATGTATGGATAAGAAAATGCTTGCTATGAAACTTCATAAATTGTTACCTGAATTTATACCAGAAGAAGTTGCAAATGTAGACGAATTCTATTGTGTGAAAAAAGAGCCAAAGAAAGGTCTTACGGTAAGAGTTTGTAAAAGTATTTTCTATATGCTTAGCCTGATTATTGGTGGACTTATAGGTATTGCAATAACTAACGATAATATATCAGAAATATTTGGTGTTTTTGGCGTTGTTTTGCTCACCTTATGTTTACTTATTTTATTGTATGGTGTGTTTAAAAATTTATATAGTGGATATTCGTTAGATAAAAAGTTTTTTAGAATCGTAAATGGAGCGTTTAATAAAGAAATGAGTATTGTTCCATACAAAAAGATAGAATATATGCAAATAAAAAAAACACCGGTTCATAAGATATATGGATTATCAAATGTGTTGTTATCAACAAAATCCGGTGCTTTAGCAGACATAATAATATCAAGTTGTTATATGACGAATGAAGATATTGTTTTGGCAAAAGAAAAATATCATAGTTCGTATAAAAGAGCCTAGTTATTTGATTTTGATGGTAATTGGGCCAATATTATGGCTCCAAACATAAATATACAACCAAATACTTCGCGAGATGATAATGTTTGATTGAGAATTAAGAATCCCGCAATTACAGAAATACATGATTCCAAACTAAGTATCAATGATGCAATAGTTGGATTCATGTTTTTTTGCCCAACAATTTGAAGAGTATAAGCTATGCCACTTGATAAAACACCTGCGTATAGAATTGGTGCCCAAGCATCCAATAACTGTGATAATTTAATGCTTTCTGTAACAAATGCAGGGATTGCGGAAAGAATACCACATACAAAAAATTGTATGCATGACATTTTTACACAATCTACTTTAGGTGAAAAATAATCAATTACAAGTATATGTAAGGAGAAAAATATTGCACAAATGAAAACTAAAATGTCTCCTTTGCCAACAGTTAATCCATCAGTTATGCATAAAAGATATAAGCCAATTAATGATAGAATCACTGCAATCCACAGTTTAAAGTCGCATTTCTTTTTTAAGAAAATAAAAGAAATGATTGGTACAATAATTATATAACAAGCAGTAATAAATCCTGCACGCCCAACAGTTGTATATTTTATGCCTATTTGCTGGAAATTGCTTGCAATACATAAAAATACGCCACAGCAAACACCACCAAGAATAAGCAACTTATTGTTTGGGGTAGCATTATTTTTAGATGAATTTTGATTTTTAGATGTAAGAACAATAAAAGGAATAAGAACTAAACCACCAATGATACTTCTAGTGGCAGTAAATGTAAATGGTCCAACGTATTCCATACCAACACTTTGTGCAACAAAGGCAATGCCCCAAATAGTTGCTGTGAGTAGTAATATTAATGTGTTTTTTATATTAAATGATTTCATATTTTTATCCTCTGATTTTTTGTAAATTATATCTTTTTTTAGAATAAATGGCAAGTTGTTATTGCTATTAATCGTAAAAGTAAGTAGAATATAAGAAAATACAAAAGGAATAGGTAAATTACAATGAAAATAGAAGCAGTTTTATTTGATATGGATGGACTTGTGCTAGATACTGAAAAATTATATACCAGATTTTGGGTTGAGGCGGCAAATGCTCTAGGATATCCTATGACTGTTAAACAGGGGCTTGGTATGCGAAGTCTTAATAGGACTTATGGTGCCGCTAAATTAAAGTCCTATTTTGGTGAGGATGTTGATTATGACCAGGTTAGAAATAAGAGAATAGAATTAATGGATGCCTTCGTGGAAAAAGAGGGCGTTTATTTAAAAAAAGGAATAAATGAGCTGCTTATTTATTTAAAAGATAACAATATTAAAACAGCTATTGCAACGTCGTCTCCTATAGAAAGAACTATAAAATATTTATCTTCAGTTAATATGGATAAAAGATTTGATGAATTAGTAAGTGGGTATATGGTTGAAAAGGGAAAACCAGAGCCTGACATATATTTATATGCAGCAAAAAAACTTGGAGTGAACCCTGAAAATTGTATGGTATTAGAAGATTCGCCAGCAGGAATATTGTCGGGATATAAGGCTGGGTGTATACCTGTAATTGTGCCAGACCAGGATGAACCGGATGAAGAGACAATGAACAGAATATTTGCAAAAGCTAAGGATTTAATTGATGTTATCGATATTATTGAAAAGATTAATAAAGGTATTTGATTGTATTTTTTATCATCTTTACTAAATCTTAACTTTACAAATTAAAAAAAATACATTACAATATCCCTCGTAAAGATTAATATGGAATTTGGACAAAGGCGTCAGAATAACTTGTTTTGATAACAAGTTGTTTTGTCGCATTTTTACATTTTGGGTAGATGTAAATTCTGCAAAAAAATGAAGGGTATTAAGTGGGACGTGATATTGCAGATGGGTTCTTGTATTTAATCAAACGACATACAGACGAGGATTATTGTTTAAAAGAGAGGAATAAAAAATGACCAATGAAGAGATACTCGAAATAATAGAAGCAGAAGGTGTTGAATTTATTAGACTTCAGTTTACAGACATTTTTGGTAATTTAAAAAATGTTGCAGTGCCCGCAAGAAATATTGATAGGGTAATGGATAATAAGTTTATTTTTGATGCATCTTCAATATACGATAAATATAGAACTGGAGAAAAGGAAATGTACCTTTATCCAGATTTAGATACATTTGTTATATTGCCGTGGAGACCGCAACATGGAAAGGTTGCTAGATTTATATGCGATGTTTATGATATTAATGGTGAACCATTTGGCATGTGTCCAAGAGGAATATTGAAAAAGGTTCTTGATAGTGCTCATAGTGAAGGTTATAAATTTTATATTGATCCAGAGTGCGAATTCTTTTTGTTTCACACAGATGAAAAAGGATTACCGACAACAGTAATGCATGAGGATGCAGGATTAATGTCGGTTGGTCCAAATGATTTGGGTGAAAATGCAAGAAGAGAAATAGTACTATCGTTAGAAAAAATGGGATTCGAGATAGAAGCTTCTTATCATGAAAATGCTCCTTCGCAACATGAAATTGATTTTAGAGAAGGGGAAGCATTGCAGATAGGAGATTCGATAACTACGTTAAAATATGCCGTTCGCTCAGTTGCAAAAAGTTTTGGACTTCATGCAACATTTATGCCTAAACCTAAGAATGATTTGCCAGGTAGTGGTATGCATTTTAATTTCTCTGTTTATAAAGATGATAGAAACATATTTAATTTTGTGGATGATACAAAAGAACTTAAGGATGAGGCTAGATGGTTTATTGGCGGAGTTTTAGAATATGCACCACAGATGTGTTTGTTTACTAATCCATTGACTAATTCCTATAAAAGATTAATTCATGGTTACGAGGCACCAACAGAGGTTGTTTGGTCAATGGTACATACAAATCCAGCTATTAAGATTTGGAACAGACCATCAGAAGATAATAAGATGGAAATACGTTTTCCTGACCCTTCCGCAAATCCTTATATTGCGATTGCGTTATGCATTGCTGCAGGTATGGAGGGGATAAAAAGGAAAATTGAGCCAGGTGAACCTGTAATGGATAGCTATGATTATGACGAAGAAAAAGGTTTTCCAGTATCCCTTTTTGAAGCGGCAAGATTTGCAAAATCTAGCGATTTTATAAAAAATGTATTAGGTGAAGAATTTTCAAAATTTTTTATTAAGGTAAAAAAGGAAGAAAGTGAAGAATATATGAAGCAAGTTACAGATTGGGAAAGAAGAAATTATTTAACTAGAGTATAGTAGAGGTGCTTATGGGAGGTATTATAGTTGCCTTGCCTAAAGCCGAAGATGCAAAGAATATTTGTGAAATACTTAGAAAACGAGGAATTGAAGTGTCTGCAGTTTGTAATACCGGAAATGGTATTCTTCAGCAAGTAAACAGATTCGATTATAGTATCGTAATATGTAGTAAACGATTTCCTGATATGCATTATATGGAAATATATGGATATCTACCTAAAAATTCTAAAATGATTTTGTTGACATCACCAAATGCTACTGTCATTAATAGACCTGAAATTAGAACATTATTACTTCCATTTAGGCCAATTGATTTGGTGAATATGGTCAATGAATTGCTTTGCGTAATGAGAAAAAACATAAAGTTAAGACAGGTCCCTAAAAAAAGAAGTGATGATGAAAAAAGGATAATTGATAATGCTAAATATCTATTGATGCAGAAAAAGAATATGACTGAGCAGGAAGCGTTTAGATATATTCAAAAATGTAGTATGGATTCAGGGACAAATATGGTTGAAATGGCACAGATGATAATTTCTGTGAATTATGGAAGCGTTTTACTAGATGGTGTACAACAATAAGGCTTTGAGGCAAATAAATTTATATATAGAAGCAGTCTTGAGATAATCAAGATTGCTTTTTTACTTTATTTTAGTATTTTTACATAAAATATGACAATACTACTATAAGGCAAATTATAAGCACTTCTATAAGGAGAATAAATACAAATTATGGAATTACAAGAACAATTAGAAAAGTATTGTGCAAAGGAAATTAATGAATGTACTGACAGAGAAATATATGAAGCACTATTAGAACTTATAAAAGACAAAGCCAAAGAAAATAGAAATAAAAATAATAAACGAAAATTATATTATATTTCGGCAGAGTTCTTGATTGGGAAACTATTGTCCAATAATTTGATAAATCTAGGAATATATGATGAAGTTGAAAAGATACTTGAGCAAAATGGCAAAAAATTATGTGTTATAGAAGAAATTGAACCAGAACCTTCTTTGGGAAACGGGGGATTAGGAAGACTTGCGGCTTGTTTTCTTGATTCCATTGCAACACTTTCGTTAAATGGTGATGGTATAGGTATTAATTATCATTTTGGTCTATTCAAACAAGTATTTAAGGATAAAAAGCAGTTTGAGACACCAAATCCATGGATGGAGAAAGTTAATTTTCTGGAAGAAACTAGCAAAACATATGAGATACATTTTAAAGACAGAAGAGTATTAGCGAAAATGTATGATATATCAGTTATCGGGTACGAAGGTGTAACTAATAAACTACATTTATTTGATATTGAAAGTGTTGATGAGGATATAGTTGATAAAACTATAAAGTTTGATAAAAATGAAATTGAAAAGAACCTTACATTGTTCTTATATCCTGATGACAGTGATGAGGCTGGGCATCTTCTTAGAATATATCAGCAATACTTTATGGTTAGCAGTGGTGCCAGATTAATATTAGATGAATGTATAGAAAATGGATGTGACTTGCGAAATCTATATAAATATGCAGTAATCCAAATTAATGATACTCACCCAACTCTTATAATACCAGAACTTATTAGACTTCTAATGGAGAAAGGTATAGATATTGATGAGGCAATAGATATTGTAAGTAAGACCTGTGCTTATACAAATCATACTATATTGGCAGAAGCATTGGAAAAATGGCCGATTAGATATTTAAAGGAAGTAGTACCGCATCTTGTTCCAATAATAGAGGTTTTGGATAATAGAGTTAGAAGAAAGTATAAAGATAGTAAAGTGTTTATCATTGATGAAAATGATTATGTTCATATGGCGCATATTGATATTCACTATAGTTTCAGTGTAAATGGTGTGGCATCTCTTCATACAGATATTTTAAAAGAAAATGAGCTTAATCATTTTTATAAGATATATCCTGATAAATTTAATAATAAGACCAATGGAATTACATTTAGAAGATGGCTGTTACATTGCAATAAAGAACTTAGTAAATATATTGTTTCTCTTATTGGCGAAGACTTTAAAAAGGATGAAAAAAGACTAGAAGCATTAGGTAAATATATAAATGATGAAGTGGTTCTTAATAATATTTTAAATATAAAAATGAACAACAAAATTAAGCTTAAGAAATATCTTAAAGAAACTGGGAATATTGAAATTGATGAGAATTCAATATTTGATATTCAGATAAAAAGATTGCACGAGTATAAACGTCAGCAGATGAATGCTTTGTATCTTATACACAAGTATTTAGAAATCAAAAGTGGTAAGAAACCAAAAACACCTATAACCGCTATATTTGGTGCCAAGGCAGCTCCAGCGTATGTTATTGCAAAAGACATTATTCATTTAATTCTATGTCTACAGGAATTGATTAATAATGATAAAGATGTAAATCCTTATTTAAAGGTTGTTATGGTTGAAAATTATAATGTTACCATGGCTGAAAAATTGATTCCAGCCTGTGATATTTCGGAGCAGATTTCATTGGCTTCGAAAGAGGCTAGTGGAACTGGTAATATGAAGTTTATGCTAAATGGTGCTATTACACTTGGCACAGAAGATGGTGCAAATGTTGAAATTCATGAACTTGTAGGAGATGATAATATTTATATTTTTGGTGAATCAAGTGAAAATGTAATTAAACATTATGAAAATGCAGATTATAAATCGAAGGAATACTATGAAAAGGATGAGGATATTAAGGCAGCAGTAGATTTTATTGTAGGAAAAGAACTAATACAAATCGGTAGTAGAGAAAATTTGACCAGATTATATAATGAGTTAGTTAATAAAGATTGGTTTATGACACTTCTTGATTTTAAGTCCTACGTAAATACAAAAGAGAATGCATTTGATGATTATAATGATAGAAAAACATGGGCTAAAAAAATGCTTGTAAATATTAGTAAAGCAGGTTATTTTTCATCGGATAGAACTATTGAGGAATACAATAGAGATATTTGGAAGTTAAATGGAGAGGAGTAATTATGGCTGATAAAAAACAGTTGAAAAAAGGTGTAATAATGGCGCCTTTATCTGGAAAAATAGTTCCGTTGAGTGAGGTGCCTGATGAAGTATTTGCACAGAAGGTTATAGGTGACGGCATTGCAATAGAGCCCATTGATGGAAAGGTATACAGTCCAGTAAGTGGTGTGATAACACAGATTGCAGATACTAAGCATGCTTATGGTATAAAATCAGAGGATGGAGTAGAGATACTCATACATTTTGGTTTAGAAACAGTGGCATTAAATGGTGAAGGTTTTGATGTTAAAGTAAAAGTTGGAGATAAGGTAAAGGCTGGAACTTTAATTGCCATAGTGGATATGGATTTTATGCTAAAAAAAGGAATTAATACCATAACACCAGTTCTTGTATGTGATGGTGCCGAAAACAAAACTCTTGAATGTATGGTAGGGGAAGTTATAGCGACTAAAGATGTAGTTATGAATCTAGAGGAAAAAATAATTGAAACTACAACCAAAAAGAAGAAAGGTATAAATTTTGACTTTTTGCAAAAATTAGGAAAAGTTCTCATGGTTGTTATTGCGGTAATGCCTGCAGCTGGTATTATGATAAGTATAGGTAAACTTATATCAATAACAGGCGGGGATACAAGACTTGTTGCAACAATTGGAAGTGTAGTTGAAAATATTGGTTGGGCAATAATAAGCAATTTGCATATTTTGTTTGCAGCCGCGATTGGTGGTTCGTGGGCAAAAGAGCGTGCAGGTGGCGCGTTTGCAGCAATTATAGCATTTATTCTTATTAACAATATTACAGGTCAGATATTTGGTGTAACTAACGATATGTTAAGCGACCCTGAAGCGGTAACAACTACGTTATTTGGTGAAGAAATTCTAGTAAATGGTTATTTCACATCAGTACTTGGTGCCCCAGCCCTTAATATGGGTGTGTTTATTGGTATAATTTCGGGCTTTGTTGGTGCTATTGTGTACAATAAATACTATAACTATAGAAAATTACCTGATGCGTTGTCTTTCTTCAATGGTAAGAGATTTGTGCCATTAGTGGTAATATTGTGGTCTGCAATTATTGCAGTAGTACTTTCGATAGTTTGGCCTATTATACAGTCAGGTATCAATGCGTTTGGTGTGTGGATTGCCAATTCGTCAGATACGTCTCCAATACTTGCGCCATTTATTTATGGAACATTAGAGAGGTTGTTGCTTCCATTTGGACTTCATCATATGCTTACGATTCCAATGAACTACACATCCTTTGGTGGTAGTTATGAAATATTGACAGGTGTTAATGCAGGGACTGTTGTATATGGACAAGACCCATTGTGGTTAGCTTGGATTACAGACCTTATTAATCTAAAAAATGAAGGGGACATTGAAGGTTACAATACACTATTAAATGCAGTAACACCTGCAAGATTCAAGGTTGGACAAATGATTGGTGCAACAGGTTTACTTTTAGGTGTAGCACTTGCAATGTATAAAAGAATTGACAAAGATAGACAAAAGAAATATCGTTCAATGTTTGTATCAACAGCCTTAGCGGTATTTTTAACAGGTGTAACAGAGCCTATTGAGTTTATGTTTATGTTCTGTGCAATTCCATTGTATATAGTATATTCAATATTACAGGGATTTGCATTTGCATTGTCAGGTGTAATAGATTTAAGACTTCATTCATTTGGTAATGTTGAGTTTTTAACAAGAGTACCAATGTCTTTGAATGCGGGATTATTAGGCGATATTATTAATTTCTTAATTGCAGTTGTTGCATTCTTTGGTATAGGATATGCAGTTGCATATTTTATGATAGGAAAATTTAAATATGCAACACCTGGGCGTTTAGGCAATTATTCGGATGATGGAGTGGAAGAGGTGGATGCGATAAGAGAGGGTAAAATGCAAGGTGGTAATAACCAGGCTGAGAAAATTATTGAATTACTTGGTGGTCGAGAAAATATTATTTTAGTAGATGCATGTATGACAAGACTTCGAGTAACAGTAAAAGATGTCAATAAGGTTGCTGATATAGATGAATGGAAGGTACAAGGGGCATTGGGACTTATAAAGAAAGGTAATGGTATACAGGCTGTATATGGTCCTAAGGCGGATGTATTAAAATCTGATATAAATGATATTTTATAAAAGGGGTAGTATGAAACTGTTAACTATTAATACTCATAGTATTGTTGAGAGAAATTATAAAAACAAGCTAAATATATTTGTAGATACTATTGCTAAAATAAAACCAGATATTATTGCTATGCAGGAAGTGAATCAAGTAAAACTTGTCAGTAAATATAATCATGCGAAAGAAGTGGTTACTAGGCTTGAAAAATTAGGAATCAAGTATTATTACAAATGGTTACCGATAAAACTAGGTTATGGAATGTTTGATGAGGGTATTGCAATTCTTTCTATATGGCCAATTGAGGAAATAACGGATTATTTCATCAGTGATGTCAAGGATTATGGCAATTGGAAGACAAGAAAAGTTTTAGGGGTAAAAGTAAAAGATATGTGGTTTTATTCCGTTCATATGGGATGGTGGAATGATAATGATGAACCATTTATTAACCAATGGAATAAGTTGATTGATAATATTGATATGAATAATAAGATATGGCTTCTGGGTGATTTTAACAGTGAGGCTGGTGTTATTGGGGAAGGGTATGATTTAGTTTGTTCTTCGGGTTTTTATGATAGTTATAAATTGGCTAAGCATAAAGATGATGGAATTACGGTCGGAAAGAAAATAGATGGGTGGAAACATTCTGATGTGGAGGGTATGAGAATAGATTATATATTTTCAAACTATAAGGCTAATGTGCTTTCATCTACAGTGGTTTTTAATGGAGAAAACTATGATATTGTTTCGGACCATTATGGGGTGTTAATAGAGGTTATGGAGGATTAAATGGATAGAAAAGCAGGAATATTATTACCGATAACAAGTCTGCCATCAAAGTATGGAATTGGGGATTTTGGTCAGTGTGCTTACGAATTTGTAGATTTTTTGGTGGCAGCAGGACAAAAATATTGGCAAATTCTGCCTTTAGGACCTACGGGATATGGAGATTCACCTTATCAATCTTTTTCCACATTTGCAGGGAATCCTTATATGATTAGTTTGGAAGAATTGATAAAAGAGGGAGTTATAAGTCAGGGAGAATGTGATAGAGCTGACTTTGGATATTCTGAAGAATATATTGATTACGAAAAGTTGTATAATAATAGATTTATATTGCTTAAAAAAGCATATGAGAAAAGTAATATTGAGGCGTGTGATGAATATAGGAATTTTGTGGATGAAAATTCATGGTGGCTTGATGATTATGCATTATTTATGTCTGTTAAGGATAGATTTGGCGGTAAAATGTGGACAGAGTGGGACGAGGACATAAAGAAAAGATGCAATGCTGCAATCATAAAATATCAACAAGAATATAAGGAAGATATTTCATTTTGGAAATATATTCAATTTAAATTCTACAAGCAATGGATGGACCTTAAAACTTACGCAAATAATAAAGGAATTAAGATAATTGGTGATATTCCAATATATGTGGCTATGGATAGCGCTGATATTTGGAGTAATAATGAGTTATTTCAAATTAACGAATTTGGTTATCCTATGGCAGTTGCAGGTTGTCCACCAGATGGTTTTTCAGAAAATGGACAATTATGGGGGAATCCTTTATATAACTGGGAGTATCATAGGAAAACAAGATACAAGTGGTGGATTAAACGACTAGAGCATTGTTTTAATATGTATGATGTTGTGAGAATTGACCATTTTAGAGGGTTTGATGAATATTATTCAATTCCTTACGGTGCGAAAGATGCCAAATGTGGGCATTGGGAAAAAGGACCTGGAATGGATTTGTTTGAGCAGGTAAGAGAGGCTTTAGGCGAAAAAGAAATTATTGCGGAAGATTTGGGATTTATGACGGATTCAGTACGAAGACTAGTAGAAGAGAGCGGTTTTCCAAATATGAAGGTTTTAGAATTTGCCTTTGATAGTCGTGATACTGGCAGCAGTAATGATTATCTTCCCCATAATTATCAAAGAAATTGTGTGGCTTATACAGGAACTCATGATAATCAGACCCTTGTATCCTGGTTTGATACAATTTCTTGGGAAGAAAAAAAGAGCGTAAGACAATATTTATGTGATATGTATACACCTGGATATAGATTGTATAAATCTTTTATAAGTGTGTTATTATCAAGCAATGCAGGGATGTGTATTATTCCATTGCAAGATTATTTAGGTCTTGATGACAGAAGCAGAATAAATACTCCGTCAACTGTTGGATTAAATTGGCGCTGGAGGGTTAAAAAACGTATGTTATCCGAAGAAGTAAGTAATGAAATACTAAAGATGACAAAAAGGTATGGCAGATAATGGGGGAATTAATAATGAAATGTTTTGAATATAAAATAAAGGATTCTGTAGGAATCCATGCAAGACCAGCAGGATTACTTGCAAAACTTGTAAAAGAAACGGAAAGTACTGTTACAATTGAAAAGGATGGCAAAACAGTCGATGCAACTAAATTGTTTTCAGTGATGGGACTTGGTGTCAAATGTGGGGATACAGTAAAGATATGCATACAGGGAAAAGATGAAGATAAGACAGAAGTGTCTATTAAACAATTTTTTGAGGAAAACTTGTAAAACATATTTATGATTGACATTTTATCGGCTAAATAGTATATTTTTTATTATAATATACGTAAATTTTGGAGGTAATTATGGAATTACAAAAATGTCTTGAAGGTAGAAGAAGTATAAGAAAATATCAGGATAAACCTATTAGCAGAGAAGAATTAAATGAGCTTTTTAAGGCAGCGCTTTTGGCACCATCATGGAAGAACTCAGAAGTTTCAAAGTACTATGTAGCGGATAGTAAGGATGCTAAAGAGGAATTTAAGAAATGTCTTCCACAGTTTAATATTAACAATACAGAAAATTGTTCAGCATATATCGTTTCAACAGTTGTTGATGGTAAGAGTGGTTACACTGTAGAGGGAGAATATGCGACGCATTTGAAGGAAGGTTTTGAATGTTTTGATAATGGTCTTCAGGTGCAGAATTTGTGCTTGAAAGCATATGATATGGGCTTTGGAACATTGATTATGGGGCTTTATGACGAAGCGATGGTTAGAAAGTTCTTTAATATTCCAGACGGCGAAATTATTGTGGCAGTATTGTCGGTAGGTTATCCAGATATCGAACCTCAGATGCCAAAGAGAAAAGAATTAGATGAAGTTGTGACTTATATTTAGGAGTTTATGATGGATATAATTAGGAAAAATGATGACAACACTATAGAGTTGTTTAATGAAAATATTGAAGAAAATATTGTTCCGATATTTAAGTTTCCGATGATTGAAAATGAGTGTAGAGAAGTAGTGAATCACTGCTTCTCTACTCGTTTTGGTGGAGTTAGTAAAGGTATATTTGTATCGATGAATTTGAGTTTTTCTCGTGGTGATTGCGAGGAAGCAGTAAAAGAAAATTTCCGTAGAATTGCTTTATGTTTAGATGGTGAGCCAAAAGATATGGTTAGTTCAAATCAAACACATACAACTAATGTTATTGAAGTCACAAAGGCTCATGCTGGAAATGGAATTACTCGTGCAAATGAATTTATGGATGTTGACGGAATGGTTACAAATGTACCGGGACTTATTCTTTCCACATTTTATGCGGATTGTGTGCCGTTGTATTTCATTGATAGAGAAAATAAGGCAATAGGTTTATCTCATTCAGGTTGGAGAGGAACTGTAGGCAGAATAGGCAAGGAAACCATTGAACTTATGAATCGTTTGTATGGTACAAAACCTGAAAATTTGATTTGTGCCATTGGTCCTTCAATATGCCAAGATTGTTATGAAGTGAGCAAAGATGTGGCCGATAGGTTTGTAGAAGAATTTCCTAAACATACAGAAGAAATATTGATTGATAAAGGAAATGACAAATATTTATTGAATTTGTGGAAAGTTAATGAAATTATCTTGCTAGAAGCAGGTGTATTGAAAGAAAATATTGCTGTTACAAATGTATGTACTTGTTGCAATAACAAGTTGTTATTTTCGCATCGCGCAACCAATGGAAAAAGAGGAAATCTTGGAGCATTTTTGGTTTTGAAACAGTCGAAATAAAGAACAATTTAAAACAATTTATATGCTTGAGAACTTGTCTTACAAGTGATATAATATATGGATGTTAAAAGATAGAAGCAAAAAGGAAGGCTTATTTTTATGAGAATTGGTTTTGATAATGATAAATATTTAAAAATGCAATCAGAATACATCAAAGAGCGAATCAACAAATTCGGTAATAAACTTTATCTTGAATTTGGCGGCAAGCTTTTTGACGATTTTCATGCGTCGCGAGTATTACCGGGATTTGAGCCAGATAGTAAACTTAAAATGTTATTACAACTTGCAGACCAGTCTGAGATTGTTATTGTAATAGCAGCTGACTCTATTGAAAAGAATAAGAAGAGAGAAGACCTTGGTATTACATATGACAAGGATGTTTTAAGACTTATTGAAGAATATAGAAGTTGTGGATTATATGTTGGAAGCGTAGTAGTTACTATGTTTAAAGGTCAGAGTTCAGCATTAGCGTTTAAGGATAAACTTGAAAGACAGAACATAAAAGTATATATGCATTATGCTATTGAAGGTTATCCAACAAATGTTGCCCACATTGTTAGCGATGAGGGTTTTGGAAAAAATGATTACATTGAAACATCAAGACCACTTGTTATTATTACAGCGCCAGGTCCTGGTTCTGGAAAGATGGCCACATGCCTTTCACAGTTATATCATGAGAATAAGCGTGGTATTAAGGCTGGATATGCAAAATTTGAAACATTCCCTATTTGGAATATTCCATTGAAACATCCTGTAAATCTTGCATATGAAGCAGCTACAGCTGATTTAAATGATGTTAATATGATTGACCCGTTCCATTTAGAAAGTTATGGTGAGGTTGCTGTAAATTACAATAGAGATATAGAAATATTCCCAGTATTAAATGCCGTATTTGAAGGTATCTATGGAGAGAATCCATACAAATCACCTACAGATATGGGTGTAAATATGGTTGGTAATTGTATATTTGATGATGAAGCAGTATCTGAAGCATCAAATATGGAAATAATTAGAAGATATTACAGAACAGTTAAACAGATGGCATTGGGCGAAGATGTTGCAAATGAAGTTTATAAGATTGAACTTCTCATGAAACAGGCGAAAATCACAACTGCTGATAGAAAAGTAACAGTTGCAGCTAATGAAAGAGCAGCACTTCTTGGAGTGCCAACAGCAGCTATTGAACTTTCGGATGGAACAATTATTACATCAAAAACAACAGAACTCCTCGGAGCATCGGCAGCGCTTATATTAAATGCGTTAAAGTATCTTGGTGGAATTGATGATGAGGCACATTTGATTGCGCCAAATGCATTTGAACCTATTCAAGATTTAAAGACAAGCTATCTTGGAAGTAAAAATCCAAGACTTCATTCCGACGAGGTTTTAATTGCACTTGCATTGTCTGCGTTAAATGATGAAAATGCAAAAATTGCAATGAAACAATTACCAAAATTGTCAGGTTGTCAGGTTCATACATCGGATATGCTTTCAGAAGCTGATATAAAGACATTTAAGAAATTGAATGTAGATTTAACAAGTGAGCCAGTGTTCACTAATGGGAAGAAGTATTTGTAGAATATTATAAAATAAAATGAAAAAGACTACCGTGAAATTTGATATGTACCCAGAATCCTGGACACATTGATTTATGAATTAGGCACAGCAATACATGGATGCTTCCCTGTATTTTACAGGAGGCATCCATTTTGTTTTTGCCTGAATTCGTTCATTGTTGTAATAATTAATATATTCTT
>JAGBHK010000037.1 GCA_017935565.1 Lachnospiraceae bacterium | reverse complement strand
TTTTCTATGAGGTCCATCAAGAACCATTTGATCACCAGTATAAGCATGAACAGTTGTCATTATACCTGATTGAATTTCAGCATAATCATTTAACGCTTTAGCCATAGGTGCTAAACAGTTAGTTGTACATGAAGCAGCTGAGATAATCTTATCTTCAGGTGTTAATGTTGTGTGGTTTACATTGTAAACGATTGTAGGAAGGTCATTACCAGCTGGAGCTGAGATAACAACTTTCTTTGCACCTGCTGTAATATGAGCTGATGCTTTTTCTTTAGATGTATAGAAACCTGTACATTCTAATACAACGTCAACGCCGAGTTCTCCCCAAGGAAGATCTGCTGCATTTCTTTCAGCATAGATTTTGATTTCTTTTCCATCAACTGTGATAGAATCTTCACCAGCTGAAACTTTATCAGCTAATTCATATCTACCCTGAGCTGAATCATACTTTAATAAATGAGCTAACATAGCAGGCTTTGTTAAGTCGTTGATAGCAACTACTTCATAACCTTCTGCGTTAAACATCTGTCTGAATGCAAGACGTCCAATACGTCCAAATCCATTAATCGCAACTTTTACTGCCATTTTTTATATTCCTCCTGTAAATGAATTTAAAATAATTCGTAAGATTGTTAAAAAATAATCGTACTGAATGTTATTTTACCTAAATAATCCAAAAATATCAAGTCTATTTTGAAAATTAATACTTTTTTTCTTTCCATTCATTAATAAAAGTGAGACTTTATCATTCTTTACAGTATATCTCACAATATACTCGTCCCCTTTATATCTGGACTTACAATTGCCTTCTTCATCGATTACAAGCACTTCTTTCTCACAAATAACAACCATTTTCTTTTCCACTTCGTAAATATCCATACATTTAGAAGATAGTTCTATTTCTCTTGAAATACTGCATTTAGCAATGTCTACATAATAAATTTTCTTTCTTGTACCCAAAACAAGGAAATTGTTTTTCTCACAAAATGGCATTGATTTCCCTAATGATTCAGTAATTATGCCATATTCATTTGAGTCTTCATCAACAAATCTATGTATGTACAATGGTTCGCTTGCAATTTTACTCTCATCAACAACAGGCACTGAAGATAATGTAACTTCCTGATTGTACTTCTCGCAATAATAAGAAAAATCCACTTGTGCATTTTCATGGTGTTTGCAATATGATGTACTATTTTTGTACAGCGAAATCAACTTCTTAACTGTCACAAAACCATTGTATTTACAACGTTTATCATATGCAAACCTTTTACTGATTCTACTCAAGTTTATATAATGTACAAAATCCATATTATGCTGGTATGTGCAATCTCGAGAGTTTTGGCTATCCGATGGCATTACAACAAAATAACTTCTGTCAATATTTGCATCTTTTTCAAGCATTAATAACATCTCAGTTATCTCTTTGTTCTTGAAACTCATCTTATGGTCTTTGCAAATCAAAATATAAATATCTCTGTATTCATTGTCATCAATAATCAAATAAGAATCAAAAATGTCCATCAATATGTTAGCTTTAACCACATCAAAATTACTATAAACCTTGTCAATAAATACATTATTGAGTTTTTCAATCCAACCTTCATCAAAACTTCTAAGCGTCGTTTTTAATTCGTCATCCTTTAAGCGATACACATAATAAGGCTCAAGATTTTCCTTTTCAGAATCCTCAATGAAATCAATAGCATCTTCAATATTGTCAAAAAGACCATTATCATTAAGGATAGTTTTACCCCTAGACGAAATCATAGTTTCCTGTTCTCTAACAACATCAATTCCTAACAATTCAAGTTCTTCATCAATATCAACTTCTTCTTTATCCGCAATAATCAACTCACACTTTGCGTCATATCTAAGAAAATATTTAAATTTAGATATAATTCCACCAGGAATATTCTTTATAGACTCATAGTATGAACCTCGAATTTCAATATGTTCTATATAATCAAAATAAACCTTAACAAGATTGCCAAAGTTTTCATCATCTTTAAAGCATCCTGAAGTAAGGCTTCTATCCATTCCTCTATATAATTTATTCTCATCAACTATACTTATGTACATTCTCATCCACCTACGTTAAACTACATCCATATTTCATTATGGTTAGTGCACATCTAATTATAATACAATTCAAAGTATAAATAAAGAAATATTTTACTTGTTAATAAAGATATGATAAAATTAATAAAAAATTTAGAATTAGAGATTTATGTGGAGGTATACTATGATTTCAGATTCACATGTACATACATATTTTTCAGGAGATAGCCAAGCTGACATCGATAAAGTTATAGAACAAGCCATATCAAAGGGTATGCAACAAATTGCTATTACTGATCATCACGACTTTTTAATTGAGAATGACAGATTTGTTTTAGATTTTAATAAATATAACGAGGTTATGCCAAAAATCAAGGATAAATACAAGGATAAGATTACTGTACTTTATGGTATCGAACTTGGTTTAGACAAAAGATTTGTTAATGAGTTAAATGAAATTACAACAAAATATGATTTTGATTTTATCATTGGTTCATCTCACATCGCCAATGGCATTGACCCATATTTTAAAGAATATTGGGAAAACCGCAGTATTCACAATGGTATGATGGAATACTTTGAATCCATTTACGAAAATCTAACTTTATTTGATAATTTTAATATTTATGGTCATATTGATTACGCCATAAGATATACCCCTGACGGTACAGGTACCTATGAATATAAGGAATATTCCGACATTCTAGACAAAATACTAACCACCATCATAAGCAAGGGCAAAGGAATAGAAATTAATACTTCAAATTTAAGAAAAGGCTTAACATACACCAATCCAACCGCCGAAGTAATAAAAAAATATAAAGAACTTGGCGGCGAAATAATAACTATTGGTTCCGATTCACACCAAGATGACGAAAATGGTGTTGGATTTGGCTTTGATGTAGCAAGAAACATTTTATCAGAGGCAGGTTTTAAGCATTATAATACGTTTGAGAAGCGTGTTGCGAAATATCATGATTTATAATAAAAAAATGTCAGAGTTTATCAATACGATATGCTCTGACATTTTATGTAAGTACAAGATTTTTATTATTAATTAAGGAATTAATAAGCATTTTATACTTTTCTATCCCATAATCCTCTACAATACTTGTTATTCTTGCGCCTGCGTCCTTTGAAGATGCACCACACAAAAAAATCCTTTCAATATCTGTTCCATAGTCAAGAACAATAAATCTATCATGATATACTCCACCCGACCTTTTAAGTGTCATTTTAATCATTGGATACTCCATGCAAAAATCTTTATATTCAATTTTATGCAATTTTTTACCTACATTATCACTAAAAATAGTTATATCAACACCAACAGGCGCGTTTTTCAGTAGCACTAAAGTTCGTAAGCCAATGTAATTGTCCACAACATAAATACTTTTCTTTGCCTGTGAATATATCTCGGAATATGCCAAATCAGCAGTACAGTACTTTGTATTATACATCAACCAACCATTGTCGTCATCATTAACAAAACTATCCATCATATCCGACAAATCCGACTTCGTAACCACTTCATTAAGTTGTTTCATTACATCACTCATCTGTTTCTCAACAGAATCAATATCTTCTTTCAACTTTGATATATCACGCATATTTTCAGCTGTCTTCATAGAAATTTGTATATATTCTCTTTGACCAATCAATTCACGATTATCAATAATGTAATCTTTCATTTTCTTAAAAGTACGAATCAAAGCTCTGCTCTGTTTTATAGCAAGTTCTCCTCTAAGCACAGTCATAAGCATATATATTCCTTGTTCCGTAAAGACATACGGATTATACTTTATATTTTTACCTCGTCCAGTACCTCTGTTCATGGTGAATTTTTTGCACCTTGAAAGTTCTTCAAGTTCTTCATTAGAAAGTTGAAACATAAAATCATCACCTTCAAATTTAGCTAAGTTATTTTTAACTTGACGATTGAAGTTCTTTGTTTCATATCCATATATTTCTGCAAGTTCAAAATCTATCATTACTTTATATCCTCTAATGCTATATATCTTATTATGTAATGTTTCTTCTGAAACAATAGCAACTTCTGTATTTTCCGACATTC
Source organism: Lachnospiraceae bacterium (assembly GCA_017935565.1). Lineage (GTDB taxonomy): Bacteria > Bacillota > Clostridia > Lachnospirales > Lachnospiraceae > SVEL01. Next base: position 47,180 of record JAGBHK010000037.1, on the reverse strand, counting down.
TATTCTTCACTCCCTTGTATATAATCTAAATCACGAAATATATTTATGCATTGCATAAATATATTATATATTTTTTTTCCACAATAGTCAATCATTTATACATATTAAAATAAAAAACTCAGCACACATATATATGCGCTGAGACTTTTATTCTCTATATTTAATTCGCCATACCAAGCAACTCTTCCTTAGTAATCTCAAAAGGATAATTTTTAAGTTTAGCCTTATTGCTCATCAAATCATTTACATTTCTATCCATTATTTCGCTAGAAACTTCTACAAATCCTAATAAATCATTAAGATATTTTCTAAAATCCGATGCACCATCAAAGCCAAGCATATCCATCACATTATTTACATCATTACTATTTTTGTAATTTTCGACATAACCACCCAAGAACATGCCTACTGCTTTTCCATGTGGTACACCTAATTCATATGTAACCGCATAACTAAGACCATGTGGCAAAGATGTTGCAGTATGAGTTATTGCAATACCTGCAATCATAGCCATATCCATAAGTTTATCGTAAACATCATCTGTAATTTCAAATTTTGCCAAAGCATCCTTTACTTCACCGAACAATTTAAGACCCTTTTCACTATAGGTTCTGTTTAAAGAATTTGAGTTTGTATTCAAATAACTTTCAACGCAATGCGCTAATGCATCAACTGCAGTATTTATAAGTGTTTCCTTTTTCTGAGTCTTTAAATATTTAGAATCAAGGAGCGCCATAACAGGATAAATTCTATGGCTTATACTCTTTTTTGTTCTGTTCGCATGAATTGTCAAAATGGCATAAGGTGTAACTTCCGAGCCTGTACCTGCAGTTGTTGGCACTGTAATAACAGGCAATGCCTCAAGCTTAACGGCCTGATACAAAACGCTTTCATCACACTCTTTGTTGGCAATCATCATAGCAATCGCCTTACTTGCATCAAGAGGTGAACCTCCACCAATACCTATAACAAAGTCAACTTTTTCTTCAATGCCAATATTTCTAGCCTTCATAACCGTCTCAATTGATGGATTTTCTTCAATATCATCAAAAATAATATATTCAATACTATTCTCATTCAAAACATCAACAATATCCTGTAATGAACCATTTGCTCTAGAAGAATGCTTTCCAGTAACAATCATAGCCTTTTTTCCAACCATAGCAATATCCTTGCTGTGGTTCTTCACGCAATCTTTCTCACTGTATACAATCGTAGGCATATATAACATCATAATACTATTCCTTCTTTCTTTTTTTCTCAATGAGAGTATACCCTTTTCGTTTTGAGTTGTAAATAAATAATTTTCGTGGTACAATGTCTTTGATTTTGGAAACAGTAATTTTACAAGAAGATTATTGGAGAAGATACTTAATGAAAATGATTATAAATTTTTTCAAGCTTATAGGAAAGTTTTTTGCAAAACTTGATAAAGACCACGTTGGCGCCTTTGCTGCGCAGTCGGCATTCTTTTTTGTATTATCAATTTTCCCTATATTTATGCTGATATTATCGATAATTAAATATACACCATTGACAGAAGCTCACTTAATCCGCTTCTTCAACGAACTATTACCATCAGCATTAGCCAATTCATTTAATAATATTATAAATGAAACCTATTCGAAATCAAATTTTGCATTGATTTCCTTTGCCGCTATCACAACTCTTTGGACAGCTTCAAAGGGTGTTGCATCCATTACTTTTGGTTTTGAAAATATGTATGGTCAGGAAAAAGATAAGAGAAATTACTTTATTGTAAGATTTCTCTCAACATTTTACACTGTAATATTCATATTTGCATTTGTACTTTCATTAACCCTTTTAGTTTTCGGTAACAGTTTGATAAAGATATCCGAAACTAAATATCCTATGTTACATAGCATCGGTGTATCCTTTATGGAAGTTAGAAATGTATTTGTACCAATTGTGCTGTCGCTGATTTTCTGTGGTGTTTACATTATATCATCACCTAGAAAAACAAGTTTATTATCCCAACTTCCGGGTGCCGTTTTTTCAGCCTTTGGTTGGATAGGTTTCTCGACATTATTTGCTTATTACGTTGAAAACTTCGACAATTATTCATACATCTATGGAAGTATCACAACTATTATACTTTTGATGATTTGGTTCTATATATGTATTTATATTTTGTTTATCGGACTTGAAATAAATATATTCTTTAGGCATTTCTTCTCAAAAGCCAAAAAGAAGACTATGGAGAAATTAAAACATAAACTAAATAGTGAATAAAATAAAGCAGGTGCACTTTTTAGCACCTGCTATTATTTTATTCACTTATATTGTCAATAACAATGTCATTAAAGAAAAACTTCAATATCTCATCATATTTGTATCCTGACTTCGCCATGTAATTTGCGCCATTTTGGCTCATTCCTGCGCCATGACCATATCCACCACCTACAATTGTATAAGAATCAAGCAATCCGTCCACTGTATTTTCATCAAATAGCACATAGGCGCTTGGAAGCATCGACATAGTTGTAACATCATCGCCATTGGTTCTTGTAATGACTTTATCAGTCAAATCAAAGAGACATCTTATATTGTATTCCTTATAAACTCTCACGGTGTTTTCTGTACCATAAATTGTAATATAATCGAGAACACCGCCTGTATTACGGCTTCCTTCTTCAATCTTTTTGACATTACCAACACCGACAACCTTGCCCGATACATAATCGCCATCCTCATCTAAAACTTTTACATTTCCAGCCTCACTTACAGACTGAATGTTCGAATTAATAGTTTTAGTCAAATCTTCAAGTGTCAATGTAACCTTCCATCTATACCAAGGATACTCACTATCAAAAGTCTTATATCCCGTTCTAATAAATGTGTTAAAAGTATCCTCATCTGTAAGGTCTAAAGTTTTATCTTCATCTGTGAGCAATGTGCCTTTTATATAACCTAAATCACTGCCCCAAATCTTTGAATTAGTTGTGCTACCACAAGAAGTTGAGAAGAAATATGCTACCGCAGCCTCACCATCATATGTTAATATCTGGCCTTTTGTCGCATCTACCGCTTTAGTCGTATTCTCTTGTTCTCCACTTACATTGTAAACCTGATATCTTGTACTGTCATCTACATGAGCACCATACTGACCATAACCACCATTTAACATATGCTTATACGCATAAGTTCTAGCACAAATAGCCTGCGCCTTCAACGCTTCTGCATCATAACTCCATGGCATCTCACTAGGAACAACACCATACAAATATTCTTCCATAGAAAGTTCATTAATAACAATGATTTTCCCATCAGAAACCATAAGTTCAATACTTCCTCTGTAGGAAGGCGTTTCTCCATTTCTCGATATACTTTCAACTGTAAGTTTATCACTTGAATTATTTGAAACAATGGTAATTCTTCCATCCGTAAACAATTCACTATCAGGATTAATAGTTATACTGTCAGATGCCCCATACATATCAAGTTTTGTGCCATGCTTAACAGAAAAACCAGATTCACAAGACACACTAAAATAATCATGATAAATATCTTTATATCCAGAATTCATCAATAAAACTCTAATATTTGCCGCATCAATATCTCTATCAATAACAGCCGCTGTAATCTGATTGTCCGTCAAAACAAATCTATGTATATCATAACCAATCTTAATATCCGAAATATTCTTATCAATCAGTTCACCATACAAAGAATACACCTGAATATCCTTACTTACTGAATACTTTCCATGACCTTCAATCTCAATCTCGCTATCTGTCAATGCAAGAACCTTTCCAGCAATAAAATTATTCTTAATCTTATATTCCTTTAATTCATTATCTTCAAGCACAATGTCTGCAGTGACATTATTATATGCCACATCTTTGTCATCAATGTAAAACTCTCTCTTTGCACCTTCAATAAATGCCGAAATAACGCCATTATTCACCGACTCAATCCAAGCATTGGCATAAGTCACGTCTTTATCAACCACATCAAGAACCGTTATGATTTCATTATCTCGCATCATAACTTCAACCTTCTTATCAATGCAATAATCAAGGACCAATCCGTCAAATCCGCACATTCCTATGTTCGTAGCACAAACCCATGGCTTGAAAGTCGGAACATTAGAAATAGTTCCAACCACCACAAGTTCAACTTGCTTAACATTCCCACTATGGTCGCACAAAGTTTTTAAATCCTTGTATATCTTATTCCACTCTTTTAAAGTGATAACCGCATTTTTCTTGTTATTATTCACATAGGACAATACCTTCTTGTCCACAACACCCATATTCACAAAAAGATTGTCAAGGTCTGCATATGTAAATGCCTTCAAAACCTCTCGTTCCAATGGCTTAACCTGATTCTTCGTAAAATATGTATCCTCATACATCATATTCATGTATCCTACATACCATTCAGAAGAACCTTTAAAATATTCATCTTCTATCTTATCTATCTCGCTTTTTGAGTGAAAAAGTAATGAAACTGCCTTTGCCACCTGACCTCTATTTACTGCAGTATCATCAGCATTTTCCTTACTGTTAATAATGCTGTATGCAATGAGAATCCCTGCAACAACAAAACAAATAAGAACAAGTATTATATTTTTCTTCTTTCCTGTAAGAAACTTTTTTAATTTCTCTAATTTACTGAACATATTAAAACTTCCTGTATTATTTATATAAGAGTTTTCCCAAAAACTCGCCGCGCCCGAGCGGTATTGCAAAGCAATTAACTTCCTTTCCGCGAGGTGCGCATCCTGCGTAGCAACTTTTTAATATAATAGGAAATTCCAACAGAATTTGCTATTATATTAAAAAGTAAGCAGCATTTTCATGCTGCTTAATCTTCGATAGATAACCCGAAATGCCGATTCTGTGTTTTGAGTCCTAGCGTGGCTAGGTGGGCAACCGCAACCAAGTCTTCTGCCTTCCACTCAAAAGGAGGCCTGACATCCAACTGGCAATATAGGAATCCCGTTTAAACAAATGTAGGTTCAAAATTAACAGAATTGCCGAACATTCCAGGCAAATTATCTATCTAACTTTATTATATGTTTATTATATAATATTATTCATAAATGTTCAAGGAAATTTTCTATTTTTCCTTCAACACTATTTTACCCTTACAACAGCTTTAACTTTCCCATCAAATTCAGGTCCATTGTGTTCAGGATTTCCCCACAATCCATATGCAGTCATTATTTCTTCAAGAATACTTTTCACTTCTGATTCACTAACACTTAATTTTGGAGATATTTGTATTTTTTTTACGCCCCAATATTTGATTAATTCTACGCCATACTTTGAATTTGATTTATCTACAAATTCATCAGCTAACAAATTCAACGTAATTTCAACAACATTATCTTTATGTATCTTTCCCCAGAATATTACAAACAAATATCCTCTTTCTTTATAATCCCACTCTCTTGTTTTGTTGTTTTCCAATAACCAGATTTTTTTATCTCTATCAACTGTAGCAATATCATTTAAAGAATATGATATTGTTTCGCTAGCAGATGTAAGAATACGATGCCTTGTTTCGGCTATTAATTTTTTCTCCTCTTCCGTTAAATACTCATTTGAAAATGCCATAACATTTGGCCTCCTCTTACCAATAATATTCTATTTCTACATCTTTATTATTACTTTCATTTTCCCATCATATTTAGGACCCTTATGTTTAGGGTCACCACATATTCCATATGCTGTCATTATTTCTCCAAGTACGTCTTCTATTGCACATTTATCTATATCTAATTTGTTTGACATCTTAATACTATGTATCCCCCAATATCTAATTACTTCAATGCCATCTTTCACTTTAGTTACATCTATATATTCTCTCCCCATGTCTTTCAAAGTGATTTCAATGACATTGTCTTTATGTATCTTTCCCCAGAACATAATAAACAAATATCCTCTATCTCTAAAATCCCATTCTCGTGTTTTCGTATTTGACAAAAACCATATTTTTCTATTTCGGTCAACTGTAACCTTTTCTTTCAAGCAAAACACCGATGTTTCATCTATTGATGTAAGTTTATTATGCCTCGTTTCCGCTATTAGTTTTTTCTCATCTTCTGTTAAATACTCATTTGAAAATCCCATTTCATTTTCCTCACTTTCACATTTTAATATCCCCTTATAAATATATCTTACAATGTAAGGTACATTTATAAAAAGACATATTCTATAAGAAATCCTGCAACAATCCCCTCTACCATATCATACTCGCCATTTTCATTTACCTAGTTGAGTATTTCTTATCAATCGAACACCTTCTACATTTTTTACAACAGGCGTAGATTTCAGCGTTTGTAAAGAACCACTATATAACAGTGTCGGCGCATCTTCAGGTAAATCTAATTCAACAGACATTTTCGATATTAATCTATGAAATCCATCCAAATCAATTTCACTTAATTTTACTTTTTCTAATCCATCTTCTGTAATTACATTAATAATCTCCATTATTCATTATACTCCTTTATTATTGCTTTAAATCTTCCATCAAATCCAGGTCCTTTATGTTTTGGATTTCCACATATACCAAATGCCGTCATTATTTCTTCTAATAATTCCTTAATTTCATCTTCTTTTACATTTAGCATAGAAGCTATTCTTATTTCCTTTATCGCCCAGCATTGTACCGTTGGAACACCATATTTTTTTTCCGCTTCTTTGTCTTCTCCTAAGTCTTTCATACATAACTCAACTAAACTATTATTATTAATATTACCATAAAAAATAACAAAGTTATCTTCCTTCAAATTAGGGTCATATGAATAATCTCTCGGATAACGCATTAACCAAATCCCTTTTTCGCGATCAACTGTACATCTATTTTTTAAACATATTATTCCAGACTTGTCTTTTCTAATAAATGCCCAATGCTCCGTTGCTTTAAATAACTCAATCTCCTCTTCTGTTAAATACTCATTTGAAAATCCCATTTCTTTTTCCTCACTTTCATTTTTCTAATATTCTTCTAGCAACTCCCTAATTAATTAAAAATTTCAACAAATCCTCCTTCCACATCTATCTATATCCCCTTATAAACACACCCTGCATCGCAAGATATATTTATAAATGGGCATAAAAAATGGTTGCAACGAAAATAATCGTTGCAACCGAACTATCATAGCACATTCATTTTTTATCTGCCGTAGACTCCTAGCTTTGCGTCACTTACGTTTCCATAAGTTTTGCCCCTTAACATTATCCAGATTTTCATTGCTTTCTTCTGATAATTTTATCATCCGATAGTGTTAAAGTCAATCCTTATCCCACTCTTCTCACGAACTTCTCAAAGCCCAAAATCTCATCTATTTCCTTCAATGCGTCCTCTGGAATTACAAATCCACTTGCTGCCAAATTGTTCTCAAGCTGTGCTGCATTACTTGCGCCAGTAATAACACTGCTGATAATGTCTTTTCTGAGTATCCATGCCAATGCTAAGACTGACATATTTGTTCCGAGGTCACTTGCGATTTTCTCGAGTTTTTCAACTTTATCAAGGTTTTCATCTGTAAGAAGATTGTTAATCTGCTTATCCGCCTGATGTGTTGCTCTTGAACCTTCAGGATATGGCTGACCCTTCTTGTATTTTCCAGTAAGAAGTCCCTGCGCAAGTGGCGAAAATGGTGTGATACCCATTCCGTATTTCTCGCACACATCCATTATTTCATGTTCAATGTATCTATCCATCATATGATACTGTGGCTGAACCACTGTCATTGGATGAAGATTGTACTTCTGAATTATACTCTGTGCCTCTGTAAGTCTTGCACCATTCCATTCTTCGCTCACACCGTAATACAATATTTTACCCTGTGTTACAAGATCGCTTAATGCTCTAAGAGTCTCTTCCATTGGTGTTGTAGGGTCAAATCTATGACAATAATACATATCAATGTAATCCATCTGCATATTCTTTAATGTTCTGTCAATATTTTCAAATATATGTTTTCTAGACAATCCCCACTCATTTACACCTCTGCCTGTAGGGAAGAAAACTTTACTTGAAACCACATAAGTGCTTCTTGCATAATCTTTGAGAATACGACCAAGAAACTTCTCCGCCTCGCCACCGCTGTATGCATCAGCGCAATCAAAGAAATTCACACCCTTGTCATAAGCTTCTCTAATTGTCTTTTCAGCAATTGCTGCTTTTTCACTTCCTGCTAAATCTGTCATCCAACTTCCAACAGATATTTCACTAACCTTTAAACCTGATTTACCAACACTACGATATTTCATGCCGTACCTTTTCCTTTCAAAAATATTGTTAATTGTTCCTATTTACAGATTATAATACTTCAAGTATACTTTAAGGCAAGAGATTTTTTTATATTTTTAGGAGAGATTTTTATGTCAACTTATACAATTAAAGAATTATCAAAACTTTTTGATGTTCAGTCATCTACATTGCGCTATTATGAAGATATTGGATTGCTTACAAATGTGGGCAGAACTGATACTAATCAAAGAATATATACTGATGAGCATATTGCAAGATTAAATGCCATCTCTTGCTTTAAAAACACTGGGCTTCCAATATCAAAAATGCAAGATTTTTTCAAATACGAGGCGAATCTTGAAAATAATATTGATGAAATAATTGACCTTGTGACAGAACACGAGAAAAATATCAAGGAACAAATCAAAAAAATGCAAGATGAACTTGCTCATATTGAGCATAAAGTAAGATTCTATAATGGAATCAAGGAAGCTATTGATAAAAATGCGCCTTGGCCTTATTGGGATGACTATAATATATAGTATTTTATTGTTTATTGGTGCACTACAGTTACTTTTTACTCATAGTGCACTTATTTTATATATTTTCGGTGCACCACAGTTACTTTTTATTTCTGGTGCACTGTTTTTATCTATTTCTGGTGCACCACAGTTAATTTTTACTCACAGTGCACCAAATCCTACTATTTCCGGTGCACCACAACTATTTTTCACTCACAGTGCACCAAATCCTATCATTTTCGGTGCACCACAGCTATTTTCCACTCATAGTGCACCAAAGCCTACAAAATATGTCAAATCCTACAAAACATGTCAATTCCTACAAAATATGTCGCAACCTCTACTCTACTGTCACAGATTTTGCTAGATTTCTTGGCTTATCCACATCACATCCCTTAAGGACTGAAGTATAATAAGCAATAAACTGCAATGGTACGGCTGTAATTATCGGCATAAATATATTATCTGCCGCAGGAATCTTGATTACAAAGTCTACTGCATCATTGTCATAATCTGCATTTTCCTTGCAAATCATCAAGACATATGCTCCTCTGGCTTTTACTTCCTTTACATTACTGATTGTTTTTTCAAATAAATCATCCTGAGTTGCAACTGCAATTACGGGCATATGCTCTGTTACAAGGGATATTGTACCATGTTTTAGCTCGCCTGCCGCATAGGACTCTGAATGAATGTATGAAATTTCTTTTAATTTCAATGAGCCTTCCATACTTAAAGCGTAATCCAGGCCACGACCTATATAAAGCAAACTGTCTGCATTTACAAGTTTTGAAGCAGCGTACTGACATTTGTCTTTGATTTCGAGTACGTCCGTAATAATATCAGGCAATTCAACCAATTTCCTTGTATACTCCCTACACTCTTCTTCTGTGATTTTACCCCTTGCATACGCCAACTGGAATGTGAGCAAATACATAATCGACAACTGCACTGTGTACGCTTTTGTTGAAGCAACTGATATTTCAGGGCCTGCGTGAGTGTATATTACAAAATCTGATTCTCTTGCAATGGACGAACCTTTAACATTTACAATCGAAAGCGTTGTTGCTCTATGCTCCTTTGCAAGGCGAAGAACTGCCTTGGTATCTGCTGTCTCACCAGATTGTGAAATAAGGATAACCAAATCTTTTGAACTAATGATTGGATTTCTATATCTAAACTCTGAAGCAATATCAACGGTTACATCAACTCTTGCAATCCTTTCAATTAAATACTTTCCAACCATTCCAGCATGCATTGCCGTACCGCATGCAACAATAAATATCTTATTGTAAAGTTTAAGCATATCTGTGGTTATGCCACATTCCTCTAAAAATGGCATTCCGTTTAATACGCGAGGCATAATTGTAGTTTTAAGCGCAGTTGGTTGCTCATGAATTTCCTTAAGCATAAAATGCTCGAAACCGCCCTTTTCAGCTGATTCTTCATCCCAATCAGCAACTTTAAGTTCTTTTTTGATGATATCTCCGTGAATATCCTGAATAACAACCTCATCCTTAGACAATGTCACTATTTCATTCTGTTCTATGAGATAATAGTTTCTTGTATATTTAAGAATCGCAGGTACATCTGAAGCAATAAAATTTTCGCCTTCGCCCACACCTACAATAAGCGGACTATCCTTTCGTACAGCAAATATCTTTTCTGGAAAATCTGCAAACATAATACCAAGCCCATAAGAGCCTTCTATTTCCTTTAGAACCTTTACAATTGTTTCAAAAGGATTGCCATTATAATAATAATCAAGCAATTTTGCAACAGTTTCTGTGTCTGTTTCAGACTCAAATACATATCCCTTTTCAACAAGAAAAGTCTTGATTTTATTATAATTTTCAATAATTCCATTGTGTACAACTGTAATTTTTTCATTACCATGAGGATGTGAATTGATGTCCGATGGCTCGCCGTGAGTAGCCCATCTTGTATGACCAATTCCGCATGTTCCTTTAGGTCTATATGTCTTTTCAAGTTTTTCTCCAAGGTCTGCCAAGCGACCCTTTGTTTTTTCTACAACAATTTTTCCCTCATCAAAAACAGCTATTCCTGCAGAGTCATATCCTCTATATTCAAGTTTCGCCAAAGAATTAAGAAGGATTTCAACCGAATCCTTCTTACCTACATATCCAACAATACCACACATATTATGCCTCCATTAATCTTATTTATATATTTTAGCAATATTATCATAATACATTCGCATCTGCGACTGATTATTTAAATTTTTAACATTCTCTACCCTCTTAGCGACAAAACCATTAAGTTTCGCCATATACTCATCAGATGTAACCGTACCTTCTGCCACTCTTGTAAGCCCCAACTCCCAACTAGCTGTTAGTTCGGGATTTAAAAGTGACTTAATTGAATTACTTACAATATCAAATATCATCTCGCCAAGCATAGATGGTGTGATAATCTGCGTCTTCTTATTTAATCTAATGTAATCGTTATTTATAAGTTTTTTAAGAATCTCAGCTCTTGTTGCAGATGTACCGATACCGCTACCCTTTATCTGTGCACGAAGGTCTTCGTCCTCAATAAGCTGACCTGCATTTTCCATTGCAAGAATAATAGAACCTGAATTGTATCTCTTTGGTGGCGATGTTTCACCTTCCTTGATAAACAATTCCTGACAATCAATAATATCGCCTTTTTTTAACTTTTTAAGTTTTTCAATGACGTTTATATCTGCCTTGCCATCTTCTTCTTGATTGTCTTCTGCATTATCCTCTTTTGCATTCTTATCCTTTTTAGCAACAGATACAACCGCTAAATAACCTTCATCAACCAAAACCTTGAAACTAGCATAAAACAATTCTACACTATTTTCCAAATCCACACCACAGGTAATGCTTACCTTTTGATATGTGGCAGGTGGATAAAATATACTTAAAAATCTTCTAACAATAAGACCATATACCTTGGCTGAAATCTGCGGTAACTTCGCAAGTTCACCCGCGCCCTGACCTGTTGGTATAATTGCATAATGGTCTGTAATCTGCTTATCATTTACATATTTTGTCTTTGCAAGATTTTTGTAAGAACCTTCTTCTAAAATATGCTCTGCAAAGCCTTTAAATGTGCTAATATTCTTAAGTCCACCAATATTTTTGTGAATTTCCTTGGCAACAGCAGTTGATAATACTCTTGCATCTGTTCTAGGATATGTAACCATTTTCTTTTCATACAAATCCTGTGTAATCCTAAGTGTTTCATCAGGGCTTATCTTAAAAAGCTTAGAGCATTCATTCTGCAATTCAGCAAGGTTAAACAATAATGGCGGATTCTTTGTTTCCTTCTTCTTTTCAATGGCTTCAATTTTCATTCCACCATTAATAAGCGGATTAAGTTCATTAATGAGTTCTTCCGCTTTCTCTTTTTCTTTAAATCCATTTTCCTTATATAAAAACGGACTCATATAGTATTTTGATTTTTCCTGACTTCTCCATTCAGCCTCAAAACTAAAATCTTCAAGTTTCATCTTTGAAAGAACTCTAAAGAAAGGAGTTTTTACAAAGTCTCTAATTTCTCGTTCACGCCTTACAACCATACCAAGTACACAGGTCATAACGCGACCTACCGCTATGGCTGTCCATTTATTATTAACATAAGGCATAAGAGTATTGCTGTATTTAAGTGTCAACAATCTAGAGAAATTAATACCCATGAGATAATCCTCTTTCGCACGAAGATATGCAGCTGCGGATAAATTGTCATATTCAGACAAATCCTTAGCCTCCTTTATACCACGAAGTATTTCTTCCTCTGTCTGAGAGTCAATCCATACTCTCTTTCTCTGTTTTCCCTCAACATGAGCTTCCTGTTCAACAAGTCTGTAAATATATTCTCCTTCTCGTCCAGAGTCAGTACAGACATAAATGCAGTCTACATCCTCACGATTAAGAAGTCCTTTAACTATCTCAAACTGCTTTTTTACATCAGGAATAATCTCGTATAGAAACTTTTCAGGTAAAAAAGGAAGTGTATTAAGACTCCATTTTTTCAAGGATTCGTCATACACTTCCGGATAACTCATAGTAACTAAATGTCCTACACACCATGTAACAATAGCATTATCCGCTTCCATGTAGCCGTCGCCTCTTCTAGTATTCAGTTTTAGTGCTTTTGCAAATTCTGCCGCCACACTAGGCTTTTCTGCTATATATAATGATTTTGACATTTTCGTTTACCTTTATTTTTTTGATTGTTCGTCTAATGTTAAGCTATAAGCTGGCATAAACTTCTCAAGGAAATAATCAACTTCCTTCATATCCATATCCTTTACAGCCTTAAGAGTCGCTTCTTCTGCCGCTTCAAAGTCCGTATTACCCATACGTTTTTCTTCAACACATTTTATATATGCTGAAATTTTGTCCGCTGCTTTTACAAACTTCCAAATATTTTTTTCTTCTTCATCTGGAAGTAAAAGATCTTCATATGAATAACGCATCTCCTTTGGCAATGCAGATAACAACTGCTTTCCTGCCGCTGCTTCAACATTCTTATACGCAACCTTTATTTCAGGTGCGAAATATTTGATTGGTGTAGGCAAATCGCCTGTAATAATCTCTGTTGTGTCGTGAAACATTGCAAGAAGGGCAACTCTTTCAGCATTGACATTACCACCGAAATATGTATTGCTAATAACTGCAAGACCATGGGCAATAATAGCTGTATCAAGGCTATGTTCAGCAATATTTTCATTGATAGTGTTACGCATAAGTCCCCATCTGTTAATATATTTCATACGAGACAACATCGCAAAAAAATTATGATTCTTCATAACATATGTCCTATTTATCTGTTAAGAATTTGTAGCTTGTGATTGTGTGATACTTATCGCCTGCCTTAAGTACTGGCTGTGGGAAGCTTGGTACATTAATTGCATTTGGATAATACTGTGTTTCAAAGCAAAGTCCACTTCTCTGAACGTATTTTTCACCACTCTTACCAGTTAAATTGCCCTTAAGGAAGTTTCCTGTATAAAGCTGCATACCAGGTAAATCTGTGTATACTTCCATAATTCTTCCTGTTGTTTCCTCTGATAATCTAGCAACAAGATTAATCTGACCTGACTTTGTCTTAAGAATCCAGTTATGGTCGAAACCTGTACCAAACTTAAGCATATCATAATCCATTTCAATATCTCTGCCAACAGTCTTTGCTTCATTGAAATCCATAGGAGTTCCAGCAACTTTTCTGATTTCACCATTTGGAATAGATTCTTCATCAGCATATGTAAATTCATCTGAATCCATCCAAACCTTGTGGTCTAAAATTGTGCCCTTACCTTCGCCTAAAAGGTTGAAATAACTGTGGTTTGTAAGATTCAACACTGTATCTTTATCTGTTTGTCCATTATATTCAATAACGATTTCATTATCATCTGTCAATGTATACTTAACTGATACAGTCAAGTTTCCTGGATATCCCTGATCCATATCCTTGCTAAAAAGTGTGAATGTGATTGAATTATCAGCATCGTTTGTCACTGTATCCCACATTCTCTTATGATATCCATCATATCCACCATGAAGGTTGTTATTTCCATCATTCTTATCTAATGTGTATTCAACACCATTCAATGTGAATTTAGCAGCGCCAATACGGTTAGCATGTCTACCGATTGTTGCACCGAAGTTTGGTTCATTTTCAAAATAATCCTCTAAATTATCAAAACCTAAAACAACATCATCCATATTGCCATTTCTATCAGCAACGTATAATGATACTAAAATTGCGCCGTAATCTGTATAAACAGCTTTCATACCGTTCTTATTCTCAACTGTATAGAGGTATGCTGTTTCACCTTTCTGTGTCTGTCCAAAAACTTTCTTTTCAAATGCCATCTTTCAAGTCTCCTTTTAAAAAAATATCTATCGTATATAATACCATTTTTTTATTTTTCATTCAAGTTATTATTTAAGCCCTTTTCCCATCTGTCACATTCTAATTCTAATGCCTTAAAATCCAAACAATTTTCTACAACTCTATTCTTCTCTCCTGATTTTCTTTTACTATACAATACGTTTGCATTCTTCGTTATTTTATTCGCATGCTTACGAATATATATAATCTCTTCATTTATTAAATCTTTATACGCTCTATCAGATTCATTTTTAACATCATATAATTCAATTTCTGTATCAGGCACTGGTATCATAGTTCCTATTTGCAATGTACCCTTTAATTTAATATTGTTACCTGTTCCCGAAATAATGCGCATAACAATCAAAGAATCTTTTCTTATCTTCTTTTCTCCATTTTCAAAAACATAATCATTCTTTTCCTTTGGCGAAGACAACGGAATATAATATTTATATATTCCTATTTCAATTACTACACCTAAATATTTCCTTGTATGTACACGAACATCTTCTTTATTTGAATATACTCTTGGAAACTTTTTTCTAAGATAATTTATGTATTCATCTGAAATACTATATAATTGCATAAAAACACCTTCCTATGTATAAATATAGTTTGCAAAGCAAACTCTTCGCGCCTGAGCGTAATTGCGAAGCAATTATTCTCCTTGTCGCGAAGTGCGCATCCTGCGGAGCAACTTTTTTACATAATAGGAAGTTCCAATGGAATTTCCTATTATGTAAAAAAGAAGCACCCTACGGATGCCTCTTATTGTTAAAATTCTCCACTTGAACGGTAGGAGCTCTCCGGTTGTTAAACCTTCCACTTAAACGGCAGGAACTCTCCGGTTGTTAAACTTTCCACTTAAACGGCAGGAACTCTCCTAATGATAGAATCCTCTATCCTCACCTTTATTATATGCTGTTATACCAAAAAAATCAACCAAAAAAGATGTTTTTTATAATTACAACACATCCATTCTTGCTGGTACCTGACCCAAAGAAATAGTTAAATTACCATTTCTGCAACGAAGAGAATCAATAAACTGCTTTTCATTAACATTTTTCTTCATTTCCACAATATATGTAAGTTCATACAATGTTCCAAGATTTGTTGTTTTAACTCTCTGTAATGTAACCTTATTTGTATATTCTTTAAATAAATCTTCAAAAACGCCTTCATATTCGAGATTTTCTGGTATGTTGATTTTAAGTTCTTTAGCTACAACTCTTCTAACACCATAACCAAATCTAACAAGTACAAAGTAGATGATACAGATTACAACTGTAAACATAACCGCCAATTGCTGATATCCCATACCAAGCGCAAGACCTACAGCCATTGTAAAGAATACATTTGTAATATCCTTTGAATCACCAGGAACACTTCTAAATCTTACAAGTGTAAATACACCACCAAGTGAAATTGCCTTTGCAATATCTGAACCGATAAGTAAAATAACCATAGATACAATCACTGGTAAAATAACAAGTGTAAATGCAAAATGTGGTGAATATTTTTTGTCTCTGTCACTAAAAATATATGTAAGGCTAATCAAAAAACCTAATATAACGCCCCACATTAATACTGTGTACAAAGACTCGTTTGTCAATAATCCTTCTGTTGTTGTTTCAAAAACTGATTTAAACATTTAAAAGTTCCTCCTGATTCTTAATATATGCTCTGTATTCATTTCCATATTTTGAAAATGATTTTGAATATATCTGATTATCCGATAATAGTTTTACAAACCATAACGGAAAACTGTATAAACTCTTGACTTCCATAAGCCAAAAATCTTCTCCCATTAATAAATCTCCATATCCCCCCGCTTCAAGCCTTAAATCCGTTCTTCGTGTTTTAATATTTGTATCAAATGTAAGTCGGAAATCATTGTCAGTCTTAGAAAAATACGCATATCTGTCATATGTAATATATACCTTTGGTTCTAAATCATATAGTTTCAAAAAATACTCTAATTCATTCATAACCTGCTTATTTGTATATTCTGTTTCTCCTGGTCTAATGCCTTCGTCGACAAATTTATATGCATCTCTTAGTTTCAATGTAGTCCTTCGCTTATTTACAAGGCCTTTGTACTTTTTCTTAATTTCTAAAAATACCTTGTCATCAAGTTCAGGAACACCATAACTTCTAAGTCTTAATTTCTCCTTATATTTAGGCTTTTCTATAGACCTTCCTATAAGTAGGTCCTCTTTTGTGTCATAATAAATATTCGCAATATTGTACATCTTACCGTCTTTATTATGCTTATCTGCATACATATATTCAGAAATCTGCTCACGCAAAAACTCCATCTGTTCACGGGTTACAACATACTTCTTTTCAAATCTACTAAATACCTCTATTGGCATTCTTTCACCTCCTCTACAGCGTTTTCAGTTCAAACCAAAATGTACTACCCTTGTTTTCTTCACTGATAACACCGTATTTCGCATTATGTCCAGATAAAATGTTCTTAACAATGGACAAACCAAGTCCTGTACCCGAAATAGCACGCTTATGATTTTTATCCACTTTATAATATCTATCCCACACATTATGCAATTGGTCTTTCGCTATACCCTTACCTTTATCTATTACTTCAATTCTAACTATACTTCCTTGATTAATCTGTTGCACAGTTATAGTCTTATTTTCTCCAGAATATGTTATAGCATTATTCACAAGGTTATATATTACCTGATAAATTTTATATTCATCAGCTTTCACATAAACTTCTTTATTGCTTACAAAATTTATTTTATAACCTTCATTTTGAACAAGTTTTTGAATTCTGTCAATGACAGACCTAATACTTTCTGTAAGATTATATTCTTTCATATCAAACTGGCTAACACCTGCTTGAAGTTTAGATATATCAAGTAAATCATTAACCAATAATGATAATCTTGCCGCTTCATCAATAATTACCTGAGTATTTTCAGGAGTATTTTCCCCTGGGATATCTCGCATAACCTCTGAATATGCAGTAATCATAGTAAGTGGTGTTCTAAGGTCATGAGATACGTTTGCAATTAATTCTCGTTGAAGAGCTTCTGTTTTACCTAATTCCACAGCTGTATAATTCAGTGTTTCTGCAAGTTCGGCAACTTCCAAGTATCCATCACCTTTAAATACAACATCGTACTTACCTTTTGCCATCTTTTTGGCTGTGCTATTAATATTTACAATCGGTCTAGATACTCTCAATGCAATAAATAGCGCCAATGCAAATGCCAACACAATCATTATTACTGAAACACATATAAGCTGTATTCGCAATGTTTGAACAGTTGCACCTACTGGTGAAATAATGCTATATGCAAAGATGCAAACATTATTACCTTTAGCATTTTCAACAATCTCTATCTTTAATACGCTTGACGTTTCAATCTGCATAGGCATATTAGGCATAGAATCGTATCTGTTATTAGGCTTTTTTAACTTATTATAAGATTCATAAAATTCATAACCAGGAATATTATGCCTATCTTCTGTTGGCATTTCCTCGTATTTTATGCTCGAATCATAAAAATCCCTGATTGTCAATTCGTTATTATTACGTTTAGCATCTTTTATAAGTTCTTCTCTTTTCGCTACACTTATAAAACCTATATAATTTTCATTATCTTCGCCTGAAAGATCTGTAACAACGCCATTTTCTCTACCAATAGCTAATGAAATGTCGTAATTTGACGCAATTGTTTCAATAGCTGTCTCTAAATCCTCATCGTCAATTACAGATTTCACATTCTCAATGGCATTATCAACCTCGTTCATCTTAATAACTTTGTAAAAATCCTCAAGATACACCGTCTGTATAATCCATAATAATGCAATCATCGCACCGGTAAATGCAAGCATATATATAAATATCTTCCACTTGATTCTTATCTTACGCTTCATATATTTTCCTTCCGAAACAAAAAACACATAAATATTCTATCATAAAATTAGATTTGTTTCAATTCTTTCATAGTATAAATGACTTATCTGTTGTTTTTGTGAAAAAGAAATAAAAAACATCAAAAAAGAATGTTCGAAGAACTTTCTTATATAGCAATAAAGGACATGCCTAAACATGTCCTTTTGTATACAATTATTTTAATGCATTTACAATTGCAGATAAAGCATCTTTTGTGATCACATAATTTTCTCTGTCAGTAAAGAATCTTTCTGGTATTGCATCTTCAATAAGTTCTGAAATAGCATAATATCCATCGCCATATGGGAACATCTTATTTGCAGCAAGATAATCAGGTACAAGCATCCATTCAATGTCACCTTCATACTTTTCACCATCTAATATCATTTCAACATGAGTAAGATTTCCGTGTTCATCATATGTGTAAGTTCCTTTTTCACTTACTTCACCTTCATAATACCTTACATAAGTTAATACATTTCCAGCATCATCATATGTAACTTCTGTTTTATTTTCAAAAACAATATCTTGAACTGAACCATCACCAAGATGCGCTTTCGCTTCTATCAAATAACCTTCTGAATTATAAACAAATTCTGTCATTTTTGTATTATCTGCGTATACACCATCAAAATCATCATAGCCATTTACACACACTTGATTTCCATCAGGCAAATGAAATGTTATATATTCGTAATAATTTTTTGTCGTATCGTATGGAATAAACTTTTTAATTCTTTTTGTACATTCAGCCTTTTCGCCATTAGCCAATGTATAAGTCCTTGTTCCCCATCCAGTTATTACATAATAGCCATCTTCAGTATATTCAAACAATGTCTCATAAGATGTATTTCCTGGTTCGTATACCCACTTATCATCTACTAATCTGCCTTCCATCCATGTACTTGTTTTTGAAACAATCTTTCCTTCATCATCAAATACATATTCATATTTGTTATAACTAGAATACTCACCTGTCTCCACGTCAATGTCCTTTTCATTATAACAATTATTTGTTTCGTCATACTCGAATACAAGTTTTGTTTTTTCAATACCATCATAGTATTGTCTAAGATCATAAAATGCAGTAGCGGATTTATCATCAAATTCGATTTCAAATCCCATAGTATTTTCATATTCATTTCCCCATTTTTCATTAACGCCGTAACTAATATAGTGATAAATAAGTTTTCCATCTTCGAGTGTAGTTTCAAGTCTTACATTTGTATTTCCATCTTCACTTGAACACTTACCCGATTTTGGGAACCAAACCATATTTTCAGTACTGTTACCGCTGTCTAAATTTGAATTAGAGTTCTCACTTCCTGTTGAATCATTAATTGCTGCACTTTCCTTATCTTCACTTGACTGACATGCTGTAAAAAGCATACAAACAACTAGCATAAGGCTCAAAAGTTTCATCTTTTTCATAAGCATTCCTCCTTAATTACTTAAGTTTATCTAACATTTCTTTCGTATAATATGTATCTTGTAAACTAATAGTATTAGTTTCAGGAATTGCATCTTCAACCAATTCACTTATTGCATATAAATCATCACCATATATCATTTGATTAACAGTATCTATACATTTTGGAACCAACATCCATTCAATTTCAACATTAAGTTTTTCTCCGTCAAATTCCATTACTATATTTGTAATGTTACCATTTTCATCATATGTAAAATCACCTTTAGTTTCTGGATTTCCTTCATCATCATAACCAACAAATTTTTTCACATTTCCAATATCTGTGAATTCACATTCCCATGGTAAATCTACAGATTTCTTTGTTCCATCTGCCAAATGTGAATATGCTTCAATCATATAACCTTTGTTATTGTATACATATTCTGTTTTTTGGCTATTATCACACAAAACATCATACCACTCATCCTGTTCCAATGCTGCAAGACTGCCATCAGACAAATGATATGTTATAGTTTTTGTGGAATTTTTAGAATTATCATATGGAATAAAATCAGTTTCTCGCTTAGTGCATTCTGCTTCCTCACCTGAAGCCAAATTCATTTCCCATGGTTGATAATCATAAACAACATTATATCCATCACTTAAATATTCATATTTAAATACATCAACCTCATTATCTTCTCTTTCAACTAATTCATTATTATCATCATAATAGAAACTATGATAAGTTCTAGTTTTTTTAGTTATTTTTCCTTCATTATCGAATTCAAATACATATTGATAATATGACTTTATATCTCCAGTTTCTTCATTAAATTCCTTCATATACAGTGTATTTTCAGTTTCATGAAATTCAACAACCGTTTCTATTTTTCTTAAATTTTCTTTTTCCCCTGTCCTATCACCTCTTAATTCGTAGTACTTCGTAACTTCATCATTAGCATATTGAGCTTCAAAGCCATAATATCTTTGCTCATCTCCCGAATGCATAATGTACTTGTATACTAATTTAGAATCATCAAATTCCGTTTCAATAGTAGCAAGTACCTCTCCATTTGCATCAACACCTTTTGCTGATTTTGGGAACCAAACCATATTTTCAGTACTGTTACCGCTGTCTGAATTTGAATTAGAGTTCTCACTTCCTGTTGAATCATTAATTGCTGCACTTTCCTTATCTTCACTTGACTGACATGCTGTAAAAAGCATACAAACAACTAACATAAGGCTCAAAAGTTTCATCTTTTTCATAAGCATTCCTCCTAATATAATATTAAATTTTAATCACGTAATTTAATATCAATATTATACCACGATAAAGACTTATTTACAATATATCTTTTCAAGCATAATCCTTTATGATTGTGTATTTATAAAGTAGCGGATTTTCTGTTTGTTTTTCATACAAATAGAAAATCCGCCACCCAAAAATTCACTACTATAAAAAATTATGCTTCAAAACGGTATCCCATACCTCTTAGCGTTGTCAAAAACTTACGGTATTCACCTAAAGAACTTCTAAGCAATTTAATATGTGTATCCAATGTTCTATCATCGCCATAATAATCATAACCCCATACTTCATTAATAAGTTTTTCTCTAGTAAGCGCTATACCTTTATTCTTTATAAAGAAGAATAACAGATCATATTCTTTTGGAGTCATATTTACAGTTTTTCCATCAACGAGTACACTTCTGCTAGTAAAATCAACCTTTAACCCCTCTTTTTCATAAACTTCATGTTGCGTACTATCCGTTGTTTTCTTTGAATGTCTGGAAATAACAACATTTACACGCATCATTAACTCTTTAGGTGAAAATGGTTTTACAACATAATCATCTACACCTGTTTCAAAACCATGTATTCTATCGTATTCTTCGCCACGGGCAGAAAGCATAATAACTGATATATCCTTCTTGCTTTTAATAAGTTTACATGTTGAAAATCCATCCAATTCAGGCATCATAACATCTAAAATAACTAAATCAAAATCTTCAGCGTCACACATTTTTACAGCTTCCATACCATCCGCTGCTTCTTTAATTTCATGACCTTCAAATTCACCATATTTTCTAATAATTAATCTGATTTTTTCCTCATCATCAACTACAAGTATTCTACCCATTGCACCTATTCTCCTTTGCATTTTATATCTTTATTATCATTTTTTATGTGACGTTCATGTGATGTTTAACTTATTTTCTCATAAATTTAAAAATTTTTCCATACTTTTCCTTGTAAAAATGCAATTTATATTATATAATTATATATAGTTATTGTCGGTAAAAACTAAATATTATTATATCTTATTTCAAGAAAGGAATGACTAAAGAATGAAGATTGAGGAAATTAGAATTATGATTTGCGACGATTCTATGCTTTCTAGAAAGAAATTAAAGGACTTCCTTAATTCCATCGGATGTAACGATGTTGTTGAAGCACAGGACGGAGCTATCGCTATCGAAAACTTTGAGAAATTTAAACCAGATTTAACACTTATGGATATTGTTATGCCTAACCTTAGTGGAGTAAGCGCGTTGGAATATATAAAGAAGCGTTATCCAGATGCAAAGGTTGTTATGACTTCTTCCGTAGGTACACAAGAAACTTTAAAAGACGCTATTAAATTAGGTGCTACCGACTTTCTTCAAAAACCTATTGATTACGACGTTTTAAAGAACTTGATCGAACGATTATAGAAGGAGGCGTAACCTATGTTTAGTCAATATTATGGAAATTATTTATTAAATTCAAATATTATCACCGCCGAACAGTTATTAGAAGCGTTGCAGAAAAAAAGTGAAACTCGAATGAAACTCGGTGTTTTAGCTATTAATGCAGGTTATATGACTGCCGGACAGGTTGAAAATGTACATAAACAACAGGCTGTTAAGAATATGCGAATCGGTGATTTAGCCGTAGCTATGGGTTATATGACCAATGAACAGGTCGAAGAATTGTTAAATTCTCAAAAACCTGGTTACCTCTTGTTAGGTCAGACTTTAGTTGATTTAGGCTATCTTACAAACGCAGCATTTGAAGAAACTATCAACGCATACAAAGCAAAATACTCTATTACAGATGCAGATATGACAACTGCTACACAGTCAACATCTAACAGTATGGCTGAAACACTTTTGGAAACTGTAACTGATGATAAGACCAAACACTTATATTCAGTATATATATCTCTTCTTATCAATGATTTTGTAAGATTTGTTGGCGCAGACTTTACTATTTTATCAGCTGATATTAAAGATATTCCAAAAGATGCTGTTTATTACAGTTCTCAGGATATTACAGATAATGATGTTAAATTATTCGGTACTACTATCGCAGCTAACGATAAAGCACTTCTTGAATTTGCCACAAGATATGCCGAAGAACCTGTTACAGAGATAGACGAATATGCTTATGCTTCATTTTGTGATTTTATCAATTTACAGAATGGTTTGTATACTGTTAATTTATCAAACGAGGAAGGTTTAGAATACAAACTTACTCCTCCTGTATATAATGATGATTTAGATTCTTCATCTATAGACAGTCAGGTTTGTTTAAAATTTATGTACCCATTTGGAGATATATATTACATATTATCCAAATAATATTTTTTCTCATCTCTTATTTAACCGAAAACCGGTGCCACATTAATGTGACACCGGTTTTCCATTTGAAAATTTATCAAAAGTGAGTGAGAAAAATTAAATTACATTCCTAAAAATTCTTTTACAGTCTTTTCCATATCTTCTACTTCACAAACTGTATCATGTAATACATTAGCATTTCTAATCTCTTCAATTGCATTTGGAACCTTAACATTTCCAATTCTTGAAAGTTCATCAACAAGTTCGAAATCACCCATTGCATCATATTTTGCATCGATAGAATTCATTACACTTCTTGTGAACTTAAATGGGCTAGCTGTTGAAGCGATTACACACTTTGTTGTATCGTTTGTATCTTTAACATATTTCTTAAATACATTTGCTGCTACAGCTGTATGTGTATCAATTATGTAACCTGTTGCATCATAGATACTCTTAATAGTTTCTGCTGTTTCAGATTCTGTTGCATAATTTCCATAGAAATCTTTAAGTTCAGCCTTCATATCAGCTGTAATTTCATACTTACCATCCTTTGCAAGAGAAGACATAAGTTCGCTGTTCTTTTCAGAAGATGCGCCTGCAATCTTATAAATCAATCTCTCCAAGTTACTTGAGATAAGAATATCCATTGAAGGAGAGTTTGTAAGGATGAAATCTCTGTTCTTATTGTATTCTCCTGTTGTGAAGAAGTCAAAAAGAACTTTATTATCATTTGAAGCACAGATAAGTTTATCAATAGGAAGTCCCATGTTTTTAGCATAGTATGCAGCTAAAATATTACCAAAGTTACCTGTTGGAACTACTACATTGATTTTCTCATCTTTTGCGATTTCGCCTTCTGCATATAATTTAGCATATGCATATACATAATAAACAACCTGTGGTACAAGTCTACCAATGTTGATAGAGTTTGCTGATGAGAACTGGAATCCAGCTTCATTCATCTCTTTCTCTAATTCCTTGTTACCAAATATAGCTTTAACACCACTCTGAGCCTGGTCAAAGTTACCCTTAATACCGATAACCTTTACATTATTACCCTTCTGAGTAACCATCTGCTTCTCCTGAATAGGGCTAACGCCTCCCTTTGGATAGAATACAACGATTCTTGTGTTTTCAACATCTGCAAAACCTGCAAGAGCAGCCTTACCTGTATCACCTGATGTTGCTGTAAGAATAACGATTTCATTCTTTACATTATTCTTCTTTGCTGAAGTTGTAAGTAAATGTGGCAATATAGATAAAGCCATATCCTTAAATGCTATAGTTGAACCATGGAACAACTCAAGATAGTAAGCGCCATCAGCTTTAACAAGTGGAGCAATCTGCTCTGTGTCAAACTTGCTGTCATAAGCCTTAGCAATACAGTTCTTCAATTCTTCTTCTGTGAAATCAGTCAAAAATTCTTTCATTACTGCGTATGCAGTTTCCTGATATGACATTTTAGCTAATTCATCAATGCTTACATTTAACTTTGGAAGTGAAACAGGAACGAATAATCCGCCATCACTTGCAAGGCCCTTTAATATAGCCTCTGATGCTTTTACAGTTTCATCACTTCTTGTACTCTTATACAATAATTCCATAGTAATCCTTCTTTCATTAATTATAATAACATTTGTAATACAAATGAATTTCAATCTTTGTTATAATAGCACACCTTTTGCACAAAGACAAGTGTTTTATCATAAAATAAAACACTACATAATATAAAATGACGGACATCCTAGAATTCTAAGATATCCGCCTTCTATTATCTTATTTGTAAAAATAATGTGGTCCGTGTGTGAACAAAAATGTGAGTTTTGTGTTGAACCAGCTATCTGGACTTGTCTTACAACAGAAGAATAATGCGCCCTTTGAATAATCTTCGCCAGCCAAAGCTCTATTTACACATTCTATTGTGTGTTCTGTTGGTGTCACTGTATAGAATGATTTACCTGGTCTTACAGGAGAAAACTGGTATGTCTTACCATTATTCTGTGTAACAACGCTATAAATATCGTTAGGGAACTTTTCGCTTTTTACTCTGTTGATAATTACATTTGCTACAAGGATTTTACCTATATCGTCCTGATTACCAGCCTCGGCATGTACGATTCTGATTAATGCATCATAATCTTTCTCAGTGTAATATATTTCCACTGGTGCGTATGTGGATGTAACAATGTCCTTTACCTCAACCTGTGCGTCTGATAAATATACAGAAGTCTGCTCTTCTGTTTCATTTTCGACAACCTGATTTGTTTCAGGTTCTGTAGTTGTTTCATTTTCAACAACTACTGTAGTTTCAGCTTCTGTTTCGATTTCCGTTACATCATCTTCTACATCATTTTCTACCACATGTAAATTTTCGTCATCGGTATAATTTGTTGTTTGTGCAACAGCGTTTTTCTCACCATTGATAATAACTGATACAATTATCACTGTAAGAACAGTTATCGCTGTCGCCATTGTTATAATGATGTTTCTGCATACCTTTTTTACTGTTGCTTTCATTGTGTTAACAAAATTGTTAACTGAACTAATCAGTTCAAAAATTCTTTGCATATTTCACCTTTACCTTTCCATTTGCCACACTTGCAAACTCACGTGAAATTATATTCAGTGATAAAAAATAAGTCAACTTAAACCCTTAATTTTTGTGCAACATTAACAACTTGATTTTTTTATCTTTTTTCATTTTTATGCAACTCAACCCGATATACACTTTTTTCGAATCTATTTTTATGCAACTTGCCACTTGATATTTTATTAGGATAAAACGACCTTTATATAATCTGTTTACTAAAATTTTCTAATTTTGCATTCGTTCAAGAATTATGTAAACCATTTTTGCATTTTTTTATTATTTTTTTCAAAAAATCAGACTCATTTTTCCTTGAAAAACCGCGATTTTATGCTATAATTCCTTTATAAATTGTTTATACTTTTTTAATAATAATTGTTAAGAAATTGTTACAAAGCCTACTATATCAATGAAAGGACAGATTTTATGTTAGCCGGAGTTTATATTGCATATAAAAAAGATAAAACTTTATATTATCGTTCTTCTATTACGTATAAAAATAAGCACATAAGCCTAGGTAGTTTTTCTGAAGAAATAACCGCTCACAATGCATATTTGGAAGCTACAAATATCCTTTCGGATAATACTATTAATATTGAACAATATAATAGGAAGAAACTCCTCTCATTTGATAAATGGGTCAGCTTAATAAACTTTAGGGATAACGGTATTTATTTCAAAAACCCTATATATCTTTATCCGAAATACTTCCTATATTATATGACGCCTGATGACGTATTTACATTCGATGTAGACGACTTGTTCTACTATTCCAACCACAAAATCATGCGTCGTGGTGGTCATCTATTCGTCGCTGATTATGGTATGCAGGTAAATATACTAAATAGATACGGTATCAAGAACTTTGCAAAACCTGGCAAGGATTACATCTTTGTAAACGGAGATGAAACCGACTTTAGATACAGAAATATACATATTATCAATCATTATAACGGTGTTACAAAATCAGAGAAAAATGGGCGTCCTGTATATACGGCCAAGATACACATTAACGGAGACTATATAATAGGAAGATACGAATCCGAATCAGACGCAGCCATCGCTTATAACAAAGCCATAGACACACTTGAGGAAAAAGGTGTAAATATAAGATATACAAAAAATTATATCGATGGATTAAATCAGGCAATGTATGATGAAAGATATGATAAAATAAAGATTTCTAAGAAAATTAGAGAGTATTAAAAAAGAGCAGAATGTTTGAAATCATCCAAACACTCTGCTCTTAATGTTACTGTTCCAATACAGTTAATATTTATTTCTACTTATTATTAATATAATTAATCAAACCTTCTGAATTTATAATCTTCTGCATAAATTCTGGGAATGCCTGACCCTTGAATTCTGTACCTTTTGTACGGTTGTAAATCATACCACTGTCAAAATCAACTTCAACTTCATCACCAGCATCAATACCATATGCGGCTTCCTTACATTCAATGATTGGAAGACCGATGTTAATAGCATTTCTATAGAAGATTCTCGCAAATGTTTCAGCGATTACACAGCTAACGCCACAAGCCTTAATAGAAATTGGAGCATGCTCTCTTGATGAACCACAACCAAAGTTCTTTGTTGCAACAATGATATCGCCTTTCTGTACATTTTTTGCAAAATCTACATCAATATCTTCCATACAATGCTTAGCCAATTCGCTTGGGTCTGGAGCATTCAAATATCTTGCAGGAATGATTACGTCTGTATCTACATTATCACCATATTTATATACTTTACCTAATGCTTTCATATTCTACCTCCAATTAATCTTCGCAAACTTCACATGGACATGAAATCTTACCTGTAATAGCACTTGCAGCAGCTACTGCTGGGCTTGCAAGGTAAACTTCTGATTCTGGATGTCCCATACGACCTACGAAGTTTCTGTTTGTTGTAGCAATTGCTCTTTCGCCTTTAGCAAGGATACCCATATGTCCACCAAGACATGGTCCACATGTTGGTGTACTAACGGCAGCACCAGCCTTAATAAATGTCTGTACGAGTCCTTCTTCAATAGCCTGAAGGTAAATCTTCTGTGTTGCAGGAATAACAATTACTCTAACGCCCTTTGCAACATGCTTGCCTTCCATAACCTTTGCAGCAATTCTCATATCTTCAATTCTACCATTTGTACAAGAACCGATAACAACCTGGTCAATCTTGATGTCGCCAACTTCATCGATAGGCTTTGTATTTTCAGGAAGATGTGGAAATGCTACTGTTGGCTTAAGTGTGCTTAAATCAATAACATATTCTTCATCATATACTGCATCTTCATCTGCTTCATAGATATTGAAATCTCTTACAGAATGTTCCTTCATATACTCAATAGTCAAATCATCAACAGGGAAAATACCATTCTTTCCACCTGCTTCAATAGCCATATTTGTCATAGCAAATCTGTCATCCATAGATAAATACTGGATACCATCACCAACAAATTCCATAGATTTATATAAAGCACCATCAACACCTATCATACCAATAATGTGAAGAATAACGTCTTTACCGCTAACCCATTTACCTGGCTTACCTGTAAGTGTGAACTTCAAAGCACTAGGAACTTTAAACCAAGCCTTGCCTGTAGCCATACCAGCAGCCATATCTGTTGAACCAACACCTGTTGAGAATGCACCAAGTGCACCATATGTACATGTATGTGAGTCAGCACCGATTACAACATCACCTGCTACTACTAAACCTTTTTCAGGAAGCAATGCATGTTCAATACCTACTTCGCCTGTCTCAAAGAAATTTGTAATGTCATTTGCAATAGAGAAATCCTTTGCACACTTGCAAAGTTCTGCAGACTTTATATCTTTATTTGGTGTAAAATGGTCAAGAACGATAGCAATCTTATCCTTGTCAAATACACCATCAACCTTCATCTTCTTCATCTCACCGATAGCAACCGGTGCAGTTACGTCATTACCAAGAACTAAATCCAAATCAGCCTCGATAAGTTGTCCAGCCTCTACACTATCTAATCCACAGTGAGCAGCTAAAATCTTTTGGGTCATTGTCATTCCCATCGTATTTTCCTCCTAAAATAAAAATGCTCTGCTATGAATTTTATCATAGCAGAGCATAAATTGCAAGTTTTACCTTATAATCGTTGTAGAATGATTATTTCCGTACACATAGGCAATAACTTCATAGTCTTCCATATTTACCACATAAACATCAGAAGCATTTGTAACAATGTAAATATATTCACCTACATATAGTCCCCTACATTTTTCATTTAAATAATTACCTTCTGACTGCATAGGAATATGCAATTTTTGAACAAACTCGCCATCTTCGTAAGCATAGATGAAGTAACCATACAAAGATTTATCATTATCATATGGATTTTCGCCCTCTGCGCCAAATCCAATAATATTCTTTTCAGGCTCAATAAATAACGCTCTATGCTCATATAACGCATCAGAATAATCTAACCCTTTAATAACTAATTTGTCCGCTTCAAAAACATTTCTTGGGTCTGTAATATCAAACATCGATAATTTTAAACTTATGTCATCACAACCAAAACCAAATAGATGATTTTCATCCCATATATGCATATATTCAGAAAAACCAGGTATTTTTAATGCACCAATAATCTTTGGATTTTTTGGATTGCTCAAATCAACCGAAAACAGCGGGTCAACCTCCTTAAAAGTAACAAAATATGCTACATCTCCCTGAAATCTAGCTGAATACACTCTTTCTCCAGGTGCAATATTTTCTATTTTTCCGCAAATGTCTAAATTTTCATCCATAACATAAAGACTATTTGTGTAATTATAATCTCTATGGGTAAATACCGCTCTTAAATATCCATCGTATTCATCTATACAAAATATATCTGCCAAATACCCCTCAACAGTTGTCTTTGCAATAGGTTCCACTATACCTTCATCATAAGAAAACTTAATTATATCTGTTTCATATTTGTATGTATCCAATTCAATACCTTCAGACATCATATAATAGTTTTCTGTTGATACATAAGATGTCAATGATCCATCATTGATAACTGCTGCATAATCCACTAATTCGCACTCTTTTCCAAGAGAAAACGATGAAATTATACAATACTCCTTATAACTTTTTGAGTCAACAATGTATACTTTTGACGGATCAAGACTATCCTCATTAATCTTAGGAGTTACACTTTCAACGTCATAATCAGAAAAGCTATATTTTGTACACAAATACACATATTCCCCTGACATTCTAGCTTCACTATATTTACCATCAACAGTGAACTTTTCCATTTCTTTTATTGTTTCATCCTCGAAGTTTAAAACAAGAAGCATGGTTTTGTTATTTCTAGCGCCAATAATAATTATCAAATCCTCGTATAGCAACATCTCATCACCGACACCTACATCCCAATACGAACTAAGTTCAACCTTTTCAATCAATTCCGTATTTTTTCCATCTGGTCTAAATATATACAAATAATTGTAATTCAATGAATATATATATTTTCCATTAGTCTTAATAATGTCTGGTTCATCTACGCCTTCTGTTCTGACATTTGTCTTAGAATACGAATCACTTGGTGGTGCCAATGTCACAGTTTCACTATTTTTTATTGATGAACTCTTCTTTTTAGCAAACAATTCACCATTCTTAAAATCTTCCCAAAAGTCAGACATTTTGTATCTGGTTTCCTCTTCTTTTGTCGCCACAAGATAACCGCTAAGTTTGTCATAACTCTTTAATACAGAAAATCCATCTTTTACCTCTGTAAAATATTCTGTGCTAAGTCTTTGCACTCGTATATAATTTGATATTCCCAAATACATAACTAACACAGCAGCCACAGATGCCGCAATTAAAAATGCTTTCTTTACATTAGATAATTTCTTTTTGCTTGCTTTTTTAACATCCATACTTACGACTTTGTCATCAGCATTTTCAAGTAGTTTATCAATATTTTCCGGCTTTAAACTATCAGGAACCTGTATTTTTTCTTTTTGCTTTCGCAACACTTTTATAAATTCTTTATCATTCATACTTGGCCTCCATCTTCTTTCTAACTTTTTCAAGCGCTCTACTTAATTTCGAACGAACAGTATTTCTGTTCAAGTCAAGTATTTCGGCGATTTCTCTACTATTGTACTCGCCCACTACACTATATGTAACTATGCATCTTTCATCAAACTCAAGTTCATTCAATGCTAATTTAAAATTCAAAAGATTAATATCATCCTTAATATCAGCTAAATAATCTTCCACCTCGTCAAGCGGAACCTTTGCCTCATAATATTCTGACATTTTTCTTTTACATTTAACTGATAAAATTTTAAACATCCAATTGCGAAACGATGAATTATCCTTCAGTTTACTGATTCCTCTGTAGGCATCAATTACTGTTTCGCTAACTGCATCTTCTGCATCCTGAGGTTGTGATAGCATACAATACGCAAATCTATACAAATCGGTATAAACTTGCTCATACAAACTGGCAAAGGCTTTCTTATCTCCATTTTTTGCCAATTTGACTAAATCTACCATTTCCATATGTTTACCCTCTCTTTTGTCGACAAATTTAGTAATTAACCGTTACATATATATAGTGCAATATTTTTTATAAAAGTGTTGCAAGAATTTTTATTTATTTTTTAATTGTTTTTACTATTTCATAATTATCCATGGAAACAACGATAATATCTCCAGTTGTTGATGCAATGTAAATATATTCACCAATATACATACCTCTTACATTCATTCCATAATATATTGACTCCATAGGAATTTCAAGTTTCTCTACAAATTTACCATCTTCGTATGAATATAAATAGTATGAACCAACTGACTTAATTGTGTCATATCCATATATCTGGTCAGTACCTACGACATATCCTTCACACATAAAGCCAATCACATTCTTTTCACCATTTATAAATATAGCTTTATGGTTATATAAGGCACTTGAATGATACATATCCTCAAGTATTGTCTTATCTTTTTCTATTACATTAGTAGGGTCAGTAATATCAAACATTGAAAGTTTAATAAATCCATCCTCCTCACCTATTCCAAACATGGTATTTTCATCCCAAATATGCATATATTCAGAAAATCCAGGAATCTTTAATTCACCTATAATCTGTGGATTTGTTGGGTCTGACAAATCTACTGAAAAAAGTGGATCAACCTGCTTAAATGTTACAAAATAGCCGATATCACCTGTAAATCTTGCAGAGTATATTCTCTCCCCTGGAGCAATATCATCGATAGTACCTTTAATATTTAATTCACTGTCCAATACATATAATGTATTGATTTCGGTATATTGTTCAAACCTTGTAACCACAAGTCTCAAATAATCATTGTACTCATCAATACAAAATACATCATCAATATAACCTTTTAGCTCTCTTTGATTACGAGGTGTAATAACTCCATTTTCATATCCAAACTTAGATATTTCCATAATATTAACACCATAACCCTTATCATCATATTCATATGTATTTGAAAGAAGATAAATATTCTTTCCAGAAACATACATTTCTATGCTTCCATTATTTAAAACCGCTTTACTGTCAACTAATTCAGGCTTTTCATTCATATTGTATGATGTAAAAACCAAATATGAGTTATATGTTTTACAATTACAAATGTATACTTCATTACATTCCATATAATCGCCATCTACTATCGGTTCTACATTTTCTTCTGAATAAAAATCTTTAGAAACCACATACAAATAACCGTTGGTCATTCTACATTCCTGGTACGAACCATTAACTGTAAATTTGTCAGCGATATTAATATTAGTCTTATCACTTGCATCAAGAACTACAACTAAAGAAACTGGGTCATAAACCTTTTTTTCGCCATAATTATTAAAGAAAATATTTTCATTTTGCGAGAATACGTCCCCAAGGATAATGATTTTATCCTCTAATACAAGCATTTCTTTCATATTCCAATCAGCAAAATGCGATAAATCATCATACTTTTCCTTCAACATATCTGAAATGCAATATTCTTTAACAATTTCTGTATCTTCGCCTGCCGCTTTTGCAACTGACATATACACAGAATCATAAGAAAAATACAATGTGTAAATATATTCACCATCAGTTTTGATGCAATCTGCCTCTAACACACCTTCTGTTCTAACATTTGTATCTGAATAATCAGGTGACTCGTTTCTATCAGTATCATTATATGAAGAATCTGTATCATTGGTTGGTAAATCGCCTTCAAGCATGTCCATCGTTGGCATTTCATCAAGATCAGCCCAATAATCATCATACATATCTTTTGTATTTTCTTTTACAAATTTTTTTAATTCTTCATACGAAGAAAATGTCTTAAAATCACTATTTACTACTACATTTGTATTTTGCTTATCCACTGTTTGTTTATCATTTGATAATTTGTTATCATTTACAATATCACTTGTCTTATCAAACAACTTCATTCCAAGCAAAACAATTCCAATTGTTGCTGCAAGCGCTGCAGTTGCAACTACATACTTCTTAACTTTATTCTTCTTTTTGTTGTTAATAGCAGATACTACTGCATTTGCATCTTTAATATCAACGCTTACAAATCTTTCATCTTCATGTTGTTCACCTAATAAATTAATAATATTTTCAGGCTTAATTTTATCAGGAATATTTTCATTTTCTGTTTCAGATTTAATAATATTTAAAACCTTTTTTTCATCCATGATTATACCTCCATTTTACACTTTAGCTTACCTAGCGCCCTGCTAAGTTTTGAACGAACAGTATTTTCATTCAAATTCATATACTTAGCAATTTCTTTACTGCTATAGCCATATATGGCCTTGTATGTAACAATACTCTTTTCCTCGAAACTCAATTCAGCAAAGGACTTTTTCACCATAATTCTTTCATCAATATCCTCTGATTTTGAGTCAACCACATTAATTTCTTCGTCCAAAGATACATTTTTCTCATAGTAAGTCGCCAATTTACGCTTGCATTTATTAGATAATATTACAAAAATCCAATGTTTAAAGCTTTTTTCTTCTTTTAACAACTTAAGACTTCTATATGCATCTAAGACAGTCTCGCTCACCACATCTTCCGCGTCATACTTATTATTTAATACAGTCAATGCATATCTATACATTTCTATATAAATCTCTTGATACAACTGTGAAAATGCGATTTTATCGCCGTTTTTGGCTTTTTTCACCAATTCAACATTATTCATTAGTCTCTTACAACCCTTTCCGTGTACACGTTTTTTCTAGTTACATACAATAAGTGTAAAATGAATGTCATTTTGTTGCATTAATTTCATAATTTTTCAAAATATTTTTTGCATAAATCTCATACTCCGCCAATTTAGTTGCTTTTCTAAGTTTTTTCAACTCCTTATCACAATCTAAAAATAAATCCCCCATATACGTCCAAAGTTCTTTCATCTTAAATAATACAGGTCTTTCCCCAGACATTTCCTTAATATAATCAGACATAATCCTCTGATGAAAATCAATTATTTTATTCCTATCTACTTTTTTTCCTTCTACAATTTCATCCACAAGCATATAATTTCGCAATAAACCTCTGCCAATCATCACAGAATTCATATTAAATTCGCCATATTTTGACACAATTCCTGCAAAATCCTGCAAAAACACAATATCTCCATTATAACATAATGTGTTTTTGCTATTTTTTGTTGCATATTCAAACATTTCCATATTAGGATGATTCTTATAAAAATCCTTTTGAATTCTTGGATGTATTATAAGTTCTGACATCTGATATTTATTATAAATGTCTAAAATTTTGTAAAATTCTTCTGGAGCATCCTTCCCAATTCTAGTTTTTACAGATATATCAATGTCTGACTTTTCAAATATTTCATACAAAAAAGCGTCTAGTTCATCAGGATATGCCAAAAATCCAGAACCTTTTTTCTTCGCCACAACAGTACCCGATGGACAGCCAAGATTAATATTTATTTCCTTGTATCCTAAATCCTTAATCTGCTCAATAGCCATTAACATTTCTGTCGAACGGCACCCTAATAGCTGCGGAACTAAATTAATCCCACAGTTATTTTCAGGCAAAATATCTCTCATTTCCTTACGAGAAAGCACCTGATTAATACCAGGTGCTATAAAAGGTGAAAAATATTTATCTATTTTTGATTCAAAAATGTCATTGTATGCATTACGGAATATAAATCCCGTAATGCCTTCCAATGGTGCAAAATATATTTTCATATTTTCTCCATTTCAATTCTTATAAACTCATTACATTTTTACAATTCCAAATGCATCCAATGTATATGCAATTAAAATTCCTACTAAAATTACAGGTGCAATATACTTAATCATAATTTCATACATCTTTTCACGTTTGAATTTATAACCACCAACCTGAACTTCTTCTTTAACAACCTTTGTACCAACTACCCAACCTATCATAATACATGTTGCAAATGCTACAATTGGCATTAATACACTATTACTAATGTAATCGAAGAATGTAAGTATATCATCAAGTCCTAATGGTTTGATATGTGATAACACACCAAAACCAAGTGAAGATGGTACACCCATAATAAGCGCTACAACAAAAACGCCTATACAAGCCTTTGTTCTCTTAATATTAAATTTATCCATCAAACAAGATACTATTGCTTCCATAACAGAAACTGAACTTGTAAGCGCCGCAAATAAAACCAAAATAAAGAATACAGCTCCAATAATTCTAGCAGACGCCATATCAGCAAAAGTACTTGGCAAAGACATAAACATTAAACCAACACCTTTGCTTGTAAGTGCTTCTTCACCGCCAGCTGCATATAATGCTGGAATAATCATCATACCTGCAAGAAATGCTACTAATGTATCAAAAATCTCAATTTGAGCAACAGATTTATTTACACTTACATCTTTTTTCATATAAGAACCATATGTAATCATAATTCCCATTGCAAGGCTCATTGAATAGAATAATTGTCCCATTGCACCACATACGGTTTTAAAACTAAACTTTGTAAAATCTGGTTTTAAATAATATTTTACACCATCTAATGCACCTGGTAATGTAACTACATAAATT
Organism: Lachnospiraceae bacterium; assembly: GCA_017935565.1. Lineage (GTDB taxonomy): Bacteria > Bacillota > Clostridia > Lachnospirales > Lachnospiraceae > SVEL01. The sequence continues at coordinate 10,921 of JAGBHK010000037.1, read as the reverse complement.
GCTATTGCAATCATTAAAAATAATAGTATAGGCATCAATAATTTACTTACCTTTTCTATACCTTTTTCAACACCTGCAAGCACAATTATCATTGTCAATGTTAAAAAAATCAAGAAAAATACTAAAGGACTAACAGTATCTCCTGCAAAGCCCAAGAAATAATCAGCACCGCCATTTGCACCTGCTTCAATATGCTTACCAGTAAGATATACTGTAATATATTTTATTACCCATCCACCAATTACACAGTAATATGGCAAGATAATAACTGGTACCAAAACAGCCAAATATCCTAAAAATTTGAACTTTTTAGATATTTCTCCATAAGCAATAAGAGGACTTTTTCCAGTCTTTCTACCTATGGCAATTTCTGTAATCATAAGCGTAAAACCAAATGTTAATGCCAAAATAATATAAACTAGAATAAATATACCTCCACCGTACTGCGCTGCAAGATACGGGAATCTCCACAAGTTACCTAAACCTATTGCACTAGAAGCAGCAGCTATAACAAAACCTATGCCTCCAGTGAAACTACCTCTTTTTGTTTCCATAATTCAATACTTACCTTTCTACTATTCTACAACCTTTATCTTTGGTTGTTCAGGCAAATCATAGCCTGTTCCTAAGAAGAAACTTAACGCTGCTCCTTGATTATATGCAACATTTTGTGCTGCAACCTGACAACGATACTGAATATCGTGCATTAATGTAAATATTCTATATTCAGTAACATCTGTTGTTGTGAATATTCTTAAATATTTACCATCATTTGTTGGAAGCATAACTTCCTCTCTCCAGTCACCAAACATATCTGCAACCAATGAAGCATTTGCTTTTGTTCCATTTACAGAGAAAACTGATGAACAGGTAAAAATGGCACCTTCTTCATATTTTGTAATAGTGACATTATCATATATTTCTTGTTCCAAATCGCCATCCCAATAAATTGCATAATTCATACCATTTGTACCAGCTACTGTTCCCCATGTTGTAACTTTCTTTCCATTTCCATCATAAACAAAACTATCTGCTGCACTAGCAAACTCTGCGCTATCGTTTCCTGAAATGAAGTTACCACATATAGCACGACCTGTATCCTTATCTGCATTTACTCTAAGTAAAATCTTGCCATCCATAGCATCTACAAGTATAGCACCATGTGAACCTTCAAGACATCCCCATGTTTCAAGTCCGTCTCTTTTAGGCAAATAATCGCTAACATGAATCGCATCACCATGACCGAAATTTGTAGAATATAAACCAGTACCATTATCATCTATAGCACACTGACCATATACTATTTCATCTTTACCATCCCAATCAATATCTGCTACCGCAAGATTGTGATTTCCCTGACCAGCATATGCTGAATTTCCTGCTTTATCACTATCAAATGTCCATTTATGAACTAATTTTTTATCTACCACATCATATGCCACAAGAACAGCTCTTGTATAATAACCACGGCACATAATTACACTTGGTTTCTCACCATCAAGATAAGCTGTGGCTGCAAGGAATCTATCACATCTATTGCCATAGTTATCACCCCAAGCTGCAACACTACCTCTTCCTGGTTCATAATCAATAGTATCAAGTGCTTCTCCTGTAAGGCCATCGAATAATGTTAAAAATTCAGGACCTTCTAGGATTCTACCATTATCCATTCTGTAATCAGCATTGGCATCACCAATAGCTTTTCCTTTACCATCAATTGTTCCATCCGCTGTTTTACAAACCATTTCTGCTTTTCCATCGCCATCATAGTCATAAACCATAAATTGTGTATAATGAGCACCAGCTCTAATATTTACACCAAGGTCAACTCTCCATAAAAGAGTTCCATCCATTTCGTAGCAATCAATATATACATTACCTGTATGACCATCATGAGAATTATCGTGAGCATTTGAAGGATCCCATTTAAGTATGATTTCATACTGACCATCTCCATCAACGTCACCAAGTGATGCATCATTTGCTGTATATGTACAAGTTTCACCGTCTGGCATAGTTAAATCAGCAGGAGCCTTAATTGGAACATCAAGATAATTATTAGCCAAAACACTAACCTCTTTAGATGTATCAATAACTGTTCCATCTAATATTGCCTCAACATAATATTTTGAATCGATGTTTCCATCTGAATCAAGATAGTTTGTTGAACTTGCCAAGGCTTCTTTTGTAATACACTGATTATCTCTATATAACTTAAATGTAACCTTTGTATCATCTGTTCCAAGATATCTCCAACTTACAAAAACGCCGTCTTCAGTAGCAACTGCAACTAATGCTCTATCTAACTTTTCAGCCTGACGAACATTTTCTACTTTATCAATGCCCTTGTCAAGCACCGTTGCATTTCCGGCATTGCCACCGTTTTGCCTATTAGGATTTTCCTTTGTTGGATATTCAGGTGAAGTAGCCACAGGAGTATTATCTTCCTTTTGATTATTAATTTTATTAACAACAAAAAGCACCAATGCCACAACAATCAATACAGAGATAACAACTCCAATGCTAATGAACACTATTTTCTTTGTATTTGAAACATACTTCTTGTCATCTAATGCACCTTCGTCGCCGTTATACATTCTTGTATATTTTTCAACTATTTTATCGTATTTTTTAATTTCTCTGTTCGATAATCTACCGTCAGTTTTTGCTTCTTCAACATACTGAACAAAACTATCAAAATTCTTTTTTGCTAAATCTTTATAGTTATTGCCTAAATTAAGCTGAAATTCGAAATATTCTTTTTCAATAAAATAGACAATATCATTTTTATCCATATTTTGGCCACTCATATTTTTCCTCCTCCTTATTTTAGATTGAATGTGAATTCTTTACTATTTACATAATCTTCAGCAACAACCTTAACAATCATCTTATTACCCAATTCAGTTTTTATCAATTCTCTTTTATTTGAATCATCAATAAGAATATCATTTACATAAACAAGTCCATTTTCATTGTTTAACTGAATATCCATAAATGCTTCATCCCCTGATATATTCAAATCATATTCCTTCACATCATTGTCAAAAGCCTTGTCCAAAGTTGCTCCAGTAAATGAAATTGATTTAACTGTTACGTCATTGTCATAATCATGTACAATACAAAGTTTATCAAAAATACCACCGACCCAAGAGTCTCCACGCACTGTGAATTTAACAGTGATTTTATCCTTACCTTCAAGCATCTGCTTTGGCAATTCATAGTATTCATCATAAAATTTACCATGATTCTTATCTTCTATAGTTTCTTCCTTAAGAAGTACATCATCAATGTAAATATTAAATGTTCTACCCTGATTTGGTCCAAAATATTTCGCTAACAAGTAGTTCTTTTTAGTATTATCCACTTTCATTTCATAGCTAAACCAACCATTTTCACTCCATGCATGACGAAGATTTAATCCATCAAATGTACCTGCACCTGTGTGCTCTCCCTTAATATTATGTAAGAGCTCATACTGGTCATTTCCAAGAGGGATACTGTCAATCGCCACTCTTTCGCGTCTCTTTTTCGCCTTTTCATCAGCAATATGCTTCTGTAAAGCCTTAGAATCCTTCTCTACCATATTCCAATAAATGCCATATCTTTCTTCATGTTGCTTGTAATGTGTAGAGAATACAGGGTTATCTGAATCTGTTCCTATCATATGGAATGTGAATGAATCATCTGATTTTACTACATTCTTATCTACATTTGAAATCCATGCATCGACATCCCCGCCATCAACTGTTATAAAATCTTTCATAGAAATATTCTTTGTGGCAATGGTTACATCAACACCAGTCTTGCTCTCTTCCATATCTTCTGTACCAAGAGCGGCACTTAAAACAACAGGACCATATTTTAAACCAATACAATGTTTATTGTCATGAAGTGGATAAGCCACAACCTGCATAGGAATATCATATTTAATAACATCACCTGCAACAGCTTCTATTAAAAGATATTTGTCTGCCTGAACTGTCGCCACTATTCCATTGATATCAAGTTTCATATCACCTGCACACCAATCTGGAACTCTTATAGCAAGTTTCACATTGTTTGGATTTTCCTTAATTTTAAACACTGTCTGTGTACTATTTGGTATATCAGATGTTTGTTCCATAACAAATCCCTTTTCCACCCAATTTACACTTGATGAAATGAATTGATTAACAAGGACTGTGTCTTCATCATGGAAATAAATACTATCATTACATTTTGTAAAGTTTTCCATACCAGTACCTGTACAGCACCAAAAGCTGTCAAATGGTGTACCATAAACTTTAAAAAATCCTGTAGCCATAGGCTGGAAATACATTGTCATACCAGTTTTTGGATTCTGTGATGACATAATCGCATTTAAAAATGTATTTTCATAAAAATCTGCGTATTTCTTATCGCCTGTCAACATAAATAACTCTCTAGCAAGCTTTAACATATTGTATGTATTACATGTTTCACAGTTACAATTTGTACGTTCTGCATCAAGAATTCTAGGCTCACCGAAATGCTCCCATTCACTATTTCCACCTGTAATATATGAATGATTTTCAACAACTATATCAAAGAATTTCTTTGCAGCATCAAAATAAAACTTATCTTCTTCCCTACATCCAAGGGCAACGTATCTATACAAAGCACCTAAAAACTTTGGAATTGTAGTATTTGCATGCTTACCATTCAATATGTCATTACCTTTTTCAATCTCAGTAAACAATGGTAATTCATCAAACTTATGGGCTGCCGCAGCATGTTTTTCGCTCTTTGTAACCTTATACAAATCATACATAGCTTCATTCATTCCACCATATTCAACAGCGAGAACCGTAGCCTGTAATGCATCATCCCATCTTGATGTTCTGTCATATACCCAATCACCTAGTTTAGACACAACTTCTAATGCCTTATCAATACCTGCAAGTACGTAAGCTGCTGTAAGACCAGCAATAATCTTGTCCATTGTATACCAAGGCACCCAACAAGGCTTTTTGTTTTCTACATTATCAAATAATGTTTCTGGAAATGCAGACAAATAGCCACTCTTTAACTGTGCCATTGAAAGTTGTTCTACAATATATGTAAGTTTTTCCCTGAGTTCATCATCGCCAGTTTGCGCTACCGCCTGCGCCACAGCTGTCATATAATGTCCAAGAGAATGTCCTCTAATTTCAGTAACTTCCCATCCACGATACTTTTCTTTTTTTGGTCGCATATCATTCACTTCAAGAAATCCTGCCACCAATCTGTCAGCATCAAATGATTTTAAATAAGCTAACTCTTTTTGTAATGCATTATCAATATATGCATCGTTTACTTTAACCTCATTCATTTTAAATTCAATACAAGTTTTCTTCATAATTTCGTTCCTTTCAAAAACACATACTAGACAATATTTTACCATTTTTTTATTAATTGGTAAATACAAATAGAAACATAATCTCTAAAATATTTTTAAAAAACTCTTGACAGCCATATTGTTTTAGTGTACTATGTATCTAGTTCACTAAAACACTTTTCACGAAAGGAGGATTTATTTGGAATTTAAATCAAACATTCCTATCTACATACAAGTTGTAGATGATATAAAAAAACAAATTGCAAATGGTATTTTAAAGCCAGGTGACAAATTATTGTCCACTCGCGAACTGGCCACTCATTATACCATTAATCCAAATACTTCTATGAGGGTATACAGCGAACTGGAAGCCGAAGGAATCACCTTTACCAGACGTGGTCTTGGCACATTCGTATCGGAGGATATTAACCTTGTTAAAAGGTTAAAGGATGAAATGGCTGAAACTTTGATACAAGGATTTATCGAAGAGTTCAAAGCCATCGGTTACACCAAAGAGGAAATTATCGATTTCATCCAGGAAAAATATTAATAAGAAAGGGATTATTATTATGCTAAAATGTGAAAATGTAGTAAAAAAATATATGCTCACTACTGCTGTAGATGACATATCTTTAAATTTGGAACCAGGTAAGATTTATGCTTTACTTGGACCAAACGGAAGCGGAAAGACAACTCTTATGAAAATGATTGCTGGTCTTGTAAAGCCAACAAGTGGTTCAATAACATACAAAGGCCAAGATATTGGCGTTTTCTCAAAGTCTGAAATCGCATATATGCCAACAGAAAGTTACTTCTACAGTTATATGAGTTGTGAGGATATTGGTAAATATTACTCAGATTTTTTTAGTGATTTTTCATTAGATAAGTACAATATGTTGCTTGAAAATATGGAATTAAACCCAAAAGCCAAAGCCTCAAAACTTTCTTCTGGTATGATGGCTAAATTAAAGTTAGCAGCAAATCTTTCTAGAGATGCCAAGTTAACAATGCTTGATGAGCCTCTTAATGGTATTGATATTATTGCAAGAGATACTGTTATCAATACAATTATTGATAACTTTTCTCCTGAGAAAACATTTGTATTATCAAGTCACCTTGTAGATGAACTTGAACGAATAATTGATTCTGCTATTTTTATCAAAAATGGTAAATATGTTCTTTCAGGCTCTGCCGAAGAATTGCGTCAGGAACATGGCAAATCAATTGTCGACTTGTACAAAGATATTTATGGAGGTGCTTCGTATGCTAAAGTTAACTAAATATGAATTTATAAAATCGAGATTAACACTTATAATTTCTGCTATTATATTTGCACTTTTTGAGGGGTATTATTTATATAGTATAATTACAGAAAGCACAAAACATACTGCTATTAGTACGGCATTACTTACATTTTTTGGTATTGCCAGCATTTTCATTGTATACATTATGGCTATTGTAACCTATTCAAAAGAATTAAGTTCAAAAAGTAGTTACTTAATTTTTATGACACCAAACACACCTCTTAACATTATATTTTCTAAAATGTTAAGTATTCTTGTGATTGGTATTGGTTTCATTATTGTAATTGCTACTATTGCAGTTTTAGATGTTCATTTGTTCTTTGAAACATATGAATCAACCCAAAATATTGTTGACTTTTTTAAATCATTTTTAGAGGCAATGGAAATAAATACAGCTATGATTATCCCAACATTTATTGTATATTGCATTGAATTTATGATTAACTTTTTCTCAATTGTTACAATGATTTATTTTGCAATAACATTAAGTGCTACAGTATTACAAAATAAGCCTTTTAAAGGATTTGTTTCGTTTGCTTTAGTAATTATCTTTTCACTTTTAATGGCTAAAATCGAGGAATTTATCCCTCACATATACGAGTATCCAACTAACCTTACACAGTCTGTAATAAGTATTGTACCAACAATGGCATTCGAATTTTTGGTTATGCTCGCTTGTATCTTTGGTACTGCAAAGTTGTTAGAAAAAAAAGTTTCGTTATAAAATAAATAACGCCAATAATGTCACTAATTTACGACACTATTGGCGTTATTTATATTACAAACCTTTCAAAAAAAGCCATTAGACAATTATATGATATATCTTTATATAAAAATACACGTCTTGATTCTTTGCGATTATTGTAAACACTGTCAATAACCTCTCTTTCAAACTCTGAATTTGTTTTTTTCACAAAAAGGTTTAGTTCGTTCAACCTCGAAAATGCATTTGGATTTATGTTAGTTGAACCTAAAGATATGTAATCATCGTTCATAATAAGTTTAGTATGTAACATTTTAGGAGACAGATATATCTCTATCTGTCCGTTTGATTTTTTTAATAATTTTCGAACGGTTCGTCTATTGCTGTCATTTTGAAAGTTTGCACATTCAGGAATTATTATGATGACATGAACACCTCTTCTCTGTGCCTCTATAATTGCTTTAACGAACTTTTTGATTGGTGCAAAATACGCCATTGTTATATATAGTTCTGATTTCGCTTTTGATATCATTTCGAGATAAAGTTGTTCCATTTCGAATAATCTAAATGGTGCTTTTATATTGATACCATAAAACATCTCTTCCAGACTATTTTCTCCTGTATTTAACTTGTTTCTTAATGCTTTTACATATTCACTACCATATAATTTTACCATATAATCGCCATAAACTCGGCCGTTGACATCACAATCTCTTTCCTTATCCTCAATATTGATTCCTCCAAGAAAAAGAATTTCGTCATCAATGATATAATATTTTGAATGATCATTTTTGTACTCATTAGCACGAACTTCTATATTTTGATGGTTAATTATTCGTGTATAAATCTCTGTATATTCATCTTTGACCTTTTCGCGTATACAATTTTTCGGGTATAGACATTTTAATATGTTTATTTTTATTTTTTCGCTTAAAGATTGCTTTTTATGAAAAAATGATTTTTTTACTTCTTCAGATTTTTCAAGAACAACACCATATCGATCAACAGAAAGAATTATCTTTACTCCATTATCTGCAGCAACTAATACTGCTTCAGCCATTCTATTTCCAATATTATCATCTCGCCATATGAACATATTTATTTCAACGGACACTTTCGCATTTTCTATACATTGTATAATTTCAGGAAATGCAATTTTTCCATTGACAAGGAGTGTCATATTTTGTTCACTCATTTCTTTTCTCCTACAGATTTTGTAATTCTTTAATTATAACACGCTATATTTTACCATTTAAAAATACCATAGACAAGCACAATTCTATGTAATATGCACTTTTTATTGATAATAGTAACGTTTTAATATATAATTATACGCATAAATGCTATATGACACCTATGTAGGAGGACTAAAAAATGGAAAATGAAGAACTAAAAATGGACAAAAAAAACAGTGTTATTTTTTTACTTAGCATGCTTGTAATTATATGCATTTGGATATTCACTTACGCTATATGGGATTTTACCGGAAAAAGATTATCACATAGAGTACTTACTAAAATATTGGAATTCAGTACTTTTATTATTAGTATTTGCTACGTTCGAATTAATAAAATAAAGCGAGATGATATGGGATTAAACACTACTAACATAACCAATGTAATTATTAAAAACATTATTTTTTCTGCTTTATTTATAGTAATACTGGCATTGATTAAATTCATATTGATTAATACCTCTTTTAACTTCTTTAATACAAATAAACCATTTTGGAATTGGAATGTTATGTCGTGGTCCAGATGGATTTATCCTATAACTGTATTTATGCAACAATTTCTTATACATGGTGTTGTTCACGAATCATTAAATAAGATATTAGAAGGAAAAAATAAGACCTTTGTTGTGATAATTATAGCTGCTTTATATTTTGGCGCAATACATATACATAAAGGACTTGGTTATATGTTAGGAGCCTGCGCAATGTGTATAGTTTTATGTATGGTCTATAGAAAACAAAGAACAATATGGGGAATATCCATATCACATTATTTGTTAGGTATGGCTGCAAAATTTTTAGGATATATATAATAAGAGGTGCATATGAAAAAATATTTATTTAAAATTGGCATAGTGTTTTTAATCCTTTTTCCACTAATACTTTTAGGAACTTTTTATGATTATGAAATAACATATAAATTATCAGAAATATACTATGATGGTCACAAATATATATACACACCACAGGCATGGATAGTACCTGTTGAATTGATAAGTAGTACTCCTACAATGATATTATTAGCAGTTTGTTCAAATTTAACATATATTTACATAAAAAAATGTTTAGAGAGTAATCAAAAATTGAAATATTGTGGTTGGTTTATGATTACATTTTCTGCATTAACAATTTTCCGTTTATGCTATACTTTGACAACTGAATTTACAAAAAACTATGAATTATCACTTATATGGTTAGTTGGAATAGGAATTATTAGTATTTTTTTATTCCTATTGCTATGTTATTTTTTGAACAAAATAAAAACAGACATATTAAAATCTATAATTGATTTAGTAATAATAACTTTATGTGTAGGATTCGTAATTTTCGGTGTAATGGCTGTTATTAAATTTACATGGGGTAGGCCACGATTAAGAAATTTAATTGATGAGGGAAATATGCAAGGATATTTACCATGGTATAAACCAATGTTCTTTTCAGGATACGCATCTTTCCCATCTGGTCATGCAACAAAGGCTGGATATGTATTTATATTAAGCATATGGTTTAGAGATAATGAAAAAGCTAAAAAAATTTTCAATGCAATTGCCTGGATTTTTGTAACAATAGCTTGTGGTGCTAGATTGATGCAGGCGGAACATTATTTGACAGATGTTGTATTTGGAACTTTCATTACATATGCAATAATCCAATTTTTTATATATTTATATTACAGTAAATGGATGGAAAAATGTATTAAACTTGTAAAGAAATTCTTTGATGTTAAAGAGAAAGAACTTGAGCCTAGTCGTAGAGATTAACTTCGTTAATCTCTACGCGGCATTCGCCGAATGACTTTCTGACGCTCAAAATAAATCGAAGAAAGCATACGCTTTCTTCCTCTCAAGAAATAAAAGATGCAGTCCTGTATGTAAACATACAAACTGCATCTTAATTATTTCCTGGCTATACTTGAGCCTAGTCGTAGAGATTAACTTCGTTAACCTCTACGCGGCATTCGCCGAATGATAACAAGAAAACAGCGTCTCAAGAAATCTTGTAAACAATTTTCTTGAGACGCTGTTTTCTTGTTATCGCTAGGCTCAAAGCTTCGCGTTAGTTGTTGATTAACTTGCTTTCTTCGTTGTTCCAGCTGTAAAGCTTTCTGATTTCTTCACCAACTACTTCTAACTGATGCTCTGCACCAATCTTTCTCATAGCCTTGAAGTGTGCCTGTCCGCCAGCTTCTGACATATCTAATAAGAAGTCTTTTGCAAATGTACCATCCTGGATGTCAGAAAGTACTTTCTTCATAGCCTTCTTTGTTTCTTCTGTGATAATCTTTGGTCCTGTGATGTAATCACCGTATTCAGCTGTGTTAGATACTGAGTATCTCATTCCAG
>JAGBHK010000036.1 GCA_017935565.1 Lachnospiraceae bacterium | reverse complement strand
ATATATTAATTATTACAACAATGAACGAATTCAGGCAAAAACAAAATGGATGCCTCCTGTAAAATACAGGGAAGCATCCATGTATTGCTGTGCCTAATTCATAAATCAATGTGTCCAGGATTCTGGGTACATATCATTTTCAGTAAAAGCCTCTTTGCTTATTATTACTTATTCATATAAGTTGTGATTTCACTAGCTGATAATGCATAATTGAAGATATATACATTATCCATATAGCCCTTGAAATATGGGTCAGGATACTGGCTCTTTCCAAGGTAGTTTTGTGTACCCGCAAAACTATTTAAATGTGTATCTAGAACTGCTGAACCCACTCTTGTTCCGTTAACATAGAGTATTGCTTTCTTTGATGAAGCACTTATTGTAACTGCAATATGAGTCCATTTGTTAGTAGACAATGCCGAATCACCTGTAATCTGTTTTTCACTGGCATCATTGTATTTATGAGCAAATCTAAAACCGCTTCCGTAAGCCTTTAATGTAAAGAACATATTATCTGCAGTTCCATCACCAAAGTCAAATACTCTCGCCCACTCTGTGCTTTCTGTCGGTTTTACCCACATCATAATTGTGTAGCCCTTCATATTCTTTGTTGCATTTGCTGGTAACTGAACAAAATCATCAGAACCGTCAAAGCTTAATACCTTGCCTCTTTCCGAGTCAGAGTATGTTGCACAACCATTCACTGTGGCATTTCCAACAGTACCTGTTGAATCTTTTCCAAGACTTGATGTATCATCAAACTTGTATGAACCAACCATCTTACCTGTTTCAGCTACTTCTGCTTCTACCTTACTGCCCCAAATTGCAAGATTGTTAGAGCCAATAAGTGTAAATGTCATAACTTCCTTATGTGATGATGACTCATCAAACTGTTTAAAGAACACACCCTTATATGTTACACCACCAATAACCATAGTTGCATATGGTGTTCCTGACTTCTGCTTCCATGTACCTGTAACATCACCTGTAATAGTACCATCAGCATTAAGTGTTACTTCCTGTGTAGTGAGCATTCCTGCAACTACATTGAAAGTCACTTCATTTCCGTGATTAATATACTCATAAGTACCAACGATATCACTGCTACTATATCCCTTTTCATTTAACTTACTTCCAGCATATTCATATGGTGCTGTTACAAGCCATCCATCTTCATTTAAGAACTGCTGATGAACACGAACTTCATGCCATTCTGCATTAACATTAAATCTTGTGTGATATACAAGATATCTATTATTTTCATTATCCACAAATGCCGAGTTATGTCCTGGAGACCTATAACCATTCTGTGAATTTGTAGATGATGGTGCACCTGAAAGAGAACTAAATGAGTAGTTACCCATAATCTTGATTCCCTTAACGCTCTGGTCATCACTTGAATTCTTTCTATTTGCATAATGTCCTGCTGCATCTGTATATGGTCCTGTTATGTTCTTTGAACGGAATAATCTCATCTGATAACCTGAAAATCCATCAGTTGCATTTAAACCACAGTATGATAAATATAAGTAATAATATCCTGCCTCTTCATCCCATACAATGTAAGGACCTTCGCCAGTTCCGCCATATCCACCTGAAATTCTGATTCCAAGATATGGGTCTGCTGCAGTTCCATCACTAGCACTTGTATCAAGAGTAATCTTATATGTATAATCTCTAAGACCAGTTTCATTGTCGAGTTTTAACATATATGTTCCACCAAACCAAGAACCATAAATCATCCATAACTGGCCATCTTCATCATATAATACACATGGGTCGATGGCATTTGTGCCTGAATATCCCCAATTACTTGAATATGAAGGCAGTGTTGTCTTTCCTGTTACTTTTTCGTAATCAGTTTGCTTAAGTTCAGCTACTGTCTTAAATCCTGAGTATACAACTGTTCCCTGATATGTGTATGGTCCTGTAATACTATCAGCTGTAGCCATAGCAATAGATGAGTAATGATTATCACCATTAACACTCATATACATACACCATTTTTTCATATCTTTGTTATAAATAATGTCTGGTGCCCAAAGGTTACCATCAACCTTGTATGATGCATTTCCCTGAGTTCCACCCTTTGCTGACCACTTTGCACTCTCTGCGAATACAGTATGGAATGTTGAACTATTCCACATACTTGGCACTGTTGACCAAGTCATAAGATTGCTTGTTTGACCAAATGCCTTATGCGAACCGAATATATACCATTTTTTTGTTACAGGATCATATTCGATACTTGGGTCATGTACTGATATTCTACCGTTAATAGATGTAAGGCTTCCAGAAGGATTCGCTACACCAAAATCTGTTTTATTAACACTTGTCGATGTATTTCCATTTGATGTATTACCCGAATTTCCACTATTAGAACCATTGTTCTTTGTAGTTTCCTCTTCATCATCCTTTGAATTATCAGTTGTTGAATCATTCTTTGAAGTATCATCGCTTACAGAATCACTAGTTGTTTCATCACTACTTTCTGTTTCACCTGATGACTCATCAGACGATTCCGACTCTGACTCACTAGTAGCATCATCCGATGTTTCATCGTCTTTAGAGGATTCATCCTTATCGTTTTTATCAGTCTTATCCTCTTTCTTGTCACTATCATTCTTCCCAGAATCTTTAGTTTCTTCAACCTTAGTTTCCCCAGTCTTTTTACCCTTGTTAATATCATTGATACAAATAACTGTTGTAACAATAACTACAAGAAGTATTATAGCCGCCCCGATGGCAATAATCAGTTTCTGCTGTTTATTCATACGTTTCATCCTTTCGTTCGTATTATTAGATAATTTTATATTACCATACATACAAATTTTTTGCGATTAAATGAAAATAAACTTTTCAAAAGAATTAATAAAAATCCCTTAACTTCTGTATATAAAAAGTTAAGGGATTTTTCACTAAACCGTCACATTAAACGCTGACATTTTTGGATAAACCGCCGCGCATCCAAGTTCTTCTTCAATGCGAAGTAGCTGATTGTACTTAGCAACTCTCTCACTTCTAGACGGCGCACCTGTCTTAATCTGACAAGTATTAAGGGCCACCGCTAAGTCTGCTATTGTTGTATCCTCTGTTTCGCCTGAACGATGTGACGAAATTGCCGTATATCCTGCCTTGTGAGCCATCTTTATAGCTTCAAGTGTCTCTGACACCGAACCAATCTGATTAAGTTTTATAAGAATTGAATTACCGCAACCCTCTTTAATACCCTTTGAAAGTCTTTCAGTATTAGTAACAAATAAATCGTCACCAACTAGTTGCACCTTATCCCCTAGTTCTTTTGTTAACATCTTCCAGCCTTCCCAGTCTTCCTCGTCCAAGCCATCTTCTATAGAAATAATTGGATATTTTTCACATAATTCTTTCCAATGAGCAACAAGTTCGGCCGATGTAAACTTTGTTCCTGCCTTTGGCAATACATACTCTCCCTTTGTACCACTCTTCCATTCGCTAGACGCTGCATCAATAGCAATCATGAAATCCTTGCCTGGTTCATAACCCGCATTTTTTACAGCCTCTAAAATGTACATAATCGCTTCCTCATCACTTGCAAGGTCTGGCGCAAAGCCACCTTCATCACCAACACTTGTAGCAAGGCCCTTTGATTTAAGAAGCGATGCCAAACTATGAAATACTTCCGCGCACCATCTCAAACCTTCCTTAAAAGAATCTGCACCAACTGGCATAATCATAAATTCCTGAACATCAACAGTATTTGCTGCGTGAGCACCACCATTTAAAATATTCATCATAGGCACGGGCAATCTATTACCTGAAACTCCGCCTAAAAATCTATACAATGGAATATTAAGTGCCAACGCCGCCGCTCTTGATGCTGCAATGGATACAGCCAAAATGGCATTTGCACCAAGGTTGGACTTATCTTTCGTCCCATCCGCTTCAATCATCGCCTGATCAATAGCGTAAATATCTGTAACTTCCATTCCCTTAACAGCTTCGTTGATGGTTTCATTTACGTTTTTCACAGCCTTAGATACACCTTTTCCAAAGTATCTTTTCTTGTCACCATCTCTAAGTTCCAAAGCCTCAAATTCCCCTGTTGACGCGCCACTTGGAGCTGTGCCCCTACCAATAACTCCATTTGCCAATATAACTTCTGCCTCTACTGTAGGATTTCCTCTTGAATCAAGGATTTCTCTGCCGATTACCTTTGTGATTGTTAAACAACTCATAGATAGTCTCCCTTAAAATTAATATTATGCTTTGATAAATAAAAACACCCTCGGTCAAAGTCTTGACCAAGAGTGCTTTTATTAAACATTAAATTTTATAATATTATTTCAACTTCAAATAGACCCTCTTTACATTCAAATTCTATAGAACCATCATATTTTTTCACAGTTCTTTCAACATTTCCAAGTCCTAAACCATGATTGACATTATCTTCTTTGGTGGTAACCAATTTTCCATTTTTAATATCAACAACACCGTCAAATGTATTTTTTATCAACACAACGATTTTACTTTCATAACTGCATACAGACACATCAATTTTTCTATTATCTATACAACTGATTTTTTCACACGCTTCAATTGCATTTTTCAATAGATTTGACACAATCGTACATAAATCGAAAATTGCAACCCTATTTGTCACAATACTAGTTGACACAATCTTCATTTCTATATTCAATTCTTTAGCCTGTTCCAAACTTTGTCTTATTATAGCATCTAGCGCTTTATTTCCTGTATAATCCTTATATTCATATATTTTCACATCATCTGTCATATCGAAAAGATACTTTTTAATACTATTTAAATCACCTTCCGAAGCATAACCATTTAGCGCAGTAAAATGATTTTTCAAATCATGACGAAATCTTCTAAGTTTTTCGTCGTGCTCAATTGCTTCCTTTACTCTATCTTCTTGCATCTTCATATATAAGTTATACATTTCATTCTGTTTTTTATACTGAAGTTCTCTTTTTAACAAAATGCTTTGCCATACTATTAGCAATACCATTACTACACATACTAAAGATGTCGCCAAACCGTAGTGATTTACATACTTTTCCGACATTCCAAATTCTGATATCATTTGTAGTGCAGACATAATAACATATGTTGCAATAATACATACATAAAAAATTAAATATTGTCTAAAATCCATTTGTAACTGAATTTTTTCATATTTTTTTATTTTTCGATATATTAATAAAATAAACATAAGTATTATTGGTACTATTTGACATAATATTGTCAATCTAGAACTTTCTACAATACTATACTCTGGGATATTTAAAATAATTCCAACTGCAAATGATACACCTACCACTAGCGACGCTACACCTATAATAATTATTGGATACAATAAAAATTTCTTACGTCTTTGTCCCTTAATAAGCATTCCGACTAAAAACAACATCGAAAGTGAACTAGCACCTCTAGCATCAAGAGGGCTATATACGTAATAAATAGCAATGTGTATCGCAAAAATTATACTTAATGTAAATATCCATTTCTTAATACTTTTATCAACTTCCATCTCAAATACTACCGAATATGCAAGCAAATAAATTAACATTTCTGTTACCAAATATACAAGCAGCTCTATTATCCCAACCATTATAATATCTTCCTTATCTTATTTTTTACATACTCATTGTAAGTATCATTTGTAGTTTTTAAATAAGTTCTACCTACAGGTATGTTTACCTTAACATCTTTCAAACCAATTTTAGTTTCAATAGTTTCAATATTCATCATATTAACAATATATGATTTATGAACTCGGATAAACGGATAACCTATTAGCAGTTCTTCTACTTGTTTAAATTTTTTTGTAACTATAATTTCTCTTATATCACTACGTTTAGTATGAATTTTAGTATATGAGCCATCTGATTGAAAATATAAAATATCTTCTACCAATATATCTTTAGGCAGGTTTTTTGCTATTTTATCAACTGGAAAATATCTTTCTTTTCTAATATCTTCTACAACATTGTTTAAATACAAATTTACTCTTTCCTGAGTAGCTGGTTTTTGAATATATCCAATTACTTTCAAGCCAAACGCGTCCACATCTTTTTGGTCTACACCAGTAACAAATACAAGTCTCCATATTTTATCACTTTTAACAACCATATCTTTTACAGTGATTCCAGAAATTTCTCCCATTTCAATATCTAAAAATAATAAATCGACTCTTTCATTATTCTGATTTTCAACATATTCTATTACTTCTTCCCCTTGATTAAAGAAAATATATTCTCCATTTTCGTTTCCCCCAAAATACATATCACATAATGTTTTAATATACTCCCTATCCTTTGCATTATCATCACAAATACCGATTATCATGTTTTTCTCTCCATATACAAAAATACCAAAGTGCGCAATTAATGCGCACTTTGGTATTTTACATTTTCTGACATAAATTGTCAAGTTGCTATATTGTGAAGTTATATACTATGCAAAAAACTTTGTAAACCATGTTATTCCTAAAAATGCTAACATATTTTCACCTACCTCTCTATCACAATAATTTCATCTGCATAATCTTTTACTTTCTCATTATGCGATACCACAATTACTGTATGTCCATTTTCCGCTAACTCCTTAAGGCAAGAAAATACTACCGCCTCATTTTCTTCATCTAGATTTCCTGTTGGTTCATCAGCTAAAATTATCTCAGGATTATTTGCTAACGCTCTCGCAATTGCCACTCTCTGCTGTTCCCCACCACTCATTTGTGATGGCTTTGAATCTATTAAATCTTTTGCCCCAAATTTATCTAACAAATCTATAGCTAAATTCTTTCTTTCATCTTTCTTTATATCTGAATTTATTCTCATAGGAACAATAACATTTTCCAATGCACTCAAATACGGATTAAGATAGAAACCCTGGAAAACAAATCCTATTTCTTTCATACGAATTTTAGCTTTTGCATCCTCATTTAATTTTGCAACATCTTTGCCATTAATCAAAACCTCTCCCAATGTAGGTTTATCAACTGTTCCAATAATATTTAATAATGTCGACTTACCAGCTCCCGAACGCCCCATTATGGCATAGAATTTACCTTCTTCAAATTTATATGAAAAATTCTTAAGCACATCTGTGCCATTTCCATATGTTTTAAAGACTTTTTTCACCTCTACAGTACTACTCATTTCCGTCTCCTTTCATGTCCATAAGACCAATATTACTTCCAATCACCATATATGTTGCAATCAATGTAATCAGCGAATATAAAACAAAACTAACCAACATTGCTGACATCCTATATGACAACTTTTTATCAATTAAACCAAAGAAATCCTTAAAAACATCTTGCTGACATAATAACAACCACAATAAATATGAAATTACTATCCCAACAATGCATCCTATAAGTAATTCAAACATTTTTCCAACAAACTGAAAACCAGTAACTTGTTTTTTCGTGTAGCCTAAGACCAAAAACACACTAAGTCTTTCCTTTTCTCTAGTTATGTCAAGTTTAATCTTTAAAATGTATACAATCACACAAAATGCCAATATAAATGCAAGCAATGCAAATACAAACTTTATTATTACTCCTGTTTTTTCTCTTATAAACGGATCGCCAGCCGACAAAATTTCAATACTGTTTTTGTACCAGTCATCTTCTAGCATCATATTCAGTCTTAATGCTATTTGAACACAAACCATGACAACTGATGTTATGCATCCGACTATTATTACACTTGATATCATATCTTTTTTTTCAGCAAAATATTTATTAAAAATGTATTTTATCATTCTATCCCTCTGATCTAATTTCTTTGAGTAAATTAATTTCTCGAATCTGTTGAGAAATATTGTGAACGGCCGTAATAAGTACAATAACTATAATAACAACTCCTGTAACTATTGAACTTACAGAAAGATTCATCTGCAAAAGTTGAACCTCTCTTGCCGTGAAAGTTCTAAGTACCCAGTTTTCAAACAGCATTACAACTGCGGCCGCTATTGATGCATATATCATAATAGGCGTAAACCTTATAGCATATTCCATACCCAATATCCTAATCAATTCTTTTCTAGTATATCCCTGCACCATATACATTGACATTTCTTTTTTTCTAGACCTTATATCATTTCCGATCATCAAAACCATCATAATAATAACTATCGCTAATAACAGCATTGTAATAACTGTAACAACAAGACCTACTACATCAAATAATTGTTCTAACTCATTGTCAGTAGGGTCAATACATTACCAATCGGTATACCATATTCATCCATAAGTGTATTTTGCAATTTCGGAACATTTTTGAATTTGTCAACAACAAGCGCATATTCAGATGTAGGTTTTGGATTATTATCCCAACCAATAATAGAATACTCCCTCATATCTTTTGCATCGCTTGGTCGTATAAGCATAATTTCTTCCATCGCCATTGCCGCATAAATGTTATCATATGTTCCTGACACCGTATATGTAAAAGATTTCTCTTCATTATTTTCGTTTTCAATTTTTATAACAACCTCAGTTCCTATATATTTTGAAGTACTTTCATAATTACCATTTGACGACTGATTTATATAGTGAGGAATTAATATTTCATTTTCACCTGGTTCCCTTCCTTCAACAATATAATTCTCGTACAATTCAGTATAAGAAACCACTCGTGCATTCCTTTTTCCCCGCCTTCCTTCGAAAAAAGCGTCTCCACATATTTCATAATAATCTATCACTTCTACTACATTTTCTAAATTGCTAAATTCTTCTTTAAAGTCTGTTGGAAGTGGAATACCTTCAATTTCTCTAAATGTTATCAACTTAGACATAGGTATTTCTTTCACTTTATCAACCATATCGTCAATAGAGGCTGACATAGAGTTAACTATCATATATACGCATATCGCAATAAAAAAAATTGCAGACATTAGTCTTCCTATCTTCTTTCTTCCCTTTATATTATTATGTGCAATATCATATGTATCTTTTAAATTCATTCCATTTCCTCCAAAAATTCAAACAGTGTATCATCATATAAATCAACACATTCTCCTGTTTCTTTATACACTTCGATTTTTAATACATCCGAAAAATAGTATTCTTCTCCTTCTTTTGGTTGAAGATTATGGCCTTCTATATACCATACTACCAAATATCCTTTTTTTCCTTCAATTTCAAATTTCTGTGGATAATCCGCTGTTTCTCCATTTATTTCTATGCGTTCAGCATTTTTCATTTCTTCACGCTGATATCGTTTCATTTTTTCCCAATCAATCTTTTCTTCTTTAGATAAATCTTTAATTTCATCTACAGAAATACATTTCGAATTCTCGGAATACAACTCACTCACTAAATCATAAATCCTATCCCCATCTTCTTTGGTTATATTTAATGAACCAAAAATATTCCATATAGAATCTTCTCCACCCTTTCCCTCTGATGTTGTTGTATACATATTTAAGTAATAATGTTCACCACAAGATTTAGCATTAAACATCCATCTTCTATTATCTGCATCTATAAATTCAATTTTAAAACCATAATCGCCATTCTCTTCACTAAGAACCGGTTTTGCTTTTAAACCTTCTAATTCATCAAAAATCCGACTTACCACTTCTTCATTCTGTATATAAATAGGCACATCTTCATATTCATCAGTATTTATTAGCACTGCCGATATATCCCACTCAGTTTCTTTTATGTACATTTTATAATTTTTAAAAGAAAAATAATAATATACAAAACCAACCAATGCTACACCTAATATAACACATATTGACAATATAATAATCTTACTTTTTTGAATTTTTTTCATATTTTTAAATCTCCTATTTATATATTTTGTGTAAAAATTCATTATCAATATAATGAATTTTTACACTCAACACAATTTACATATTTTTAATAATTATCTTCTACGCTATATGCTTTCATTTCAAGACTTTTATTTGATGTAGTAAAACGATAGTATCTCTTTTCACCATTTTCTACGTCACCTTTTAAATCCCATTTAACAACCACTCCACCATACTTGCTTGTATGATACACCTCTGTTTTTGCTTCTGCCACATGCACTCCCAATACTTTCTTTGTTATTGCAAATTTAACATCTCCAGTATAGTGTACATACTGATAACCCACTGTTAATGTATGGTCATCACCACCCAAATCTGTGTAACTACCATCTGTAAATGGGTTTTTCTTAGTAACGTATACCTCACCAACATCTGTATGTCCTGCCAATACAGTCATACTCATTGTTACTACAGCTAATGCTGTTGATACTAGTGTTTTTAAATTCTTTTTCATAGAGTTTTTCTCCTTTTCTCTAAATAAATTTTCTTTGCACTTATTAGAAAAAAGTGATATACTTTACCTAGGTACTTTTTTCTATAATAAGTACTTGATTTTTGTTGGACTCTGATGAACTCGCAAAATATTATCAGAGTCCGCTTTTTATATATAGCAAACATATTTTTATTTGCTATATACAAATTACAAATATATTATTACTCACCAAAAAACAAATTTCAACCATTTTCCTATGAACGACATTTTTTTCCTATGAACGACATTTTTCCATGAACGATAAAAAAAAGAAGGAAGATTTTCAAACCGTTCCCAGGTTTTAAAATCTTCCTTCTTTTTCATTCACCCAAAACTCACCGGCTCATGTTCCATCAATTTCGCCAAATATCCTTTTTCCCACAAACATTCCTGTATTTCGTCAAGGATTTCCACACTTTCAGCCTCAATGGTGTGATAATGATATCCGCTTGTAACATTTTTTAGTAAACTTGAACTGCCGCTTTTCAAACTCTCCATATATTTTTTAACATCCATTCGCGACTTGATGTTCATTTCTGCAGAAACCACGCCGTATACCTTGTGGTAGACAAAAACATCAATAACTTTCGCACCGTGGTCAACAAAAAGATTAAGTTCATCCTCAGTCTCTTCATCTGAATGAATCACCTTAAATACTCTTCTTAATGCATCTGTATCATCCAAAATGTATCCACGATTTGTCGACACAACATTCTTTCCATTGGCACGAATCAACGCAATGTCTTGCACTATAACCTGCCTGCTTACATTGAATTTACCAGCCAAAGCTGTTCCTGATACAGGAGTTTTACTATCTATAATTGTTTGTAAAATGAGATTTCTTCTTTCTTCGCCACTCATTTTTTACCTCCATTAAATTGCGTGAAGATTCTTTAATGAAATGTCCATAATTGGCGCAGAATGTGTCAATGCGCCACTTGAAATGTAATCTACACCTAAGTCTGTAAGGCGAGCAATGTTTTCCTTTGTAACATTTCCTGATACTTCAACTTCTGCTCTACCTGCGATTAATTCGATAGCTTCCTTCATCTGCTCATGTGTCATATTGTCGAGCATAATGATGTTAGCGCCAGCTTCAACAGCCTCTTTTACCATATCAAGATTTTCAACTTCAACTTCAATCTTTCTAACAAATGGTGCATATTCCTTCGCCATCTTTACTGCATTTGTAACACTTCCTGCAGCGCCGATGTGGTTATCCTTCAAAAGTACACCGTCTGTAAGATTGTATCTGTGATTATTGCCACCACCGATGCGAACAGAATACTTCTCGAAAATTCTGTTATTAGGTGTTGTTTTTCTTGTATCAAGAAGTTTTGTTTTTGTGCCTGCAAGAAGGCTTGCAACTGAATTTGTGTATGTAGCAATACCACTCATTCTCTGCAAATAGTTAAGAGCTGTTCTCTCGCCACAAAGAAGTGTTCTAATGTCGCCACGAACTACCGCCATAAGTTGGCCATTAGTAACCTTATCGCCATCCTTTACGAAAAACTCTACTTTTACATTTTCATCTAACAATGTAAATACTCTTTCAAATACCTGAAGTCCACAGATGATACCATCCTGCTTACAGATAAGGTTAACCTCTCCCATCTGTGCGTTAGGCATTACACTGTTAGTAGTAACATCTTCACTTGTGATGTCCTCTCTTATTGCGCTTAATATTAATGGGTCTACATTTAATTTTAAAGTAACTGGATCAAACATATTTCTACTTTCCTTTCTTTGTCAATGTCTTTTTTCGTCCATCCTCGTCGGATTAAACGTCCATTTCCGTCCTTTTTCGTCGGAAATCTTCTATTACATCCAACACCATGTCTTTATATTCTTTTTCTAACTTCGCTGTATCTTTATATTGGTTTAAATCTACCTCTTCCACAGTCAAGCTAGCAATGCTTTTCTTGTCGTTATCAATATATCTTGCGTCTGCTATCCACTTAAGCATATCAACTGCTGCCCTCTTTGCAAATACAAGGCTTTCAAGAAGTGAATTACTTGCCAATCTATTTTTACCATGAACTCCATTGCAAGCAGTCTCACCGATTGCATACAGATTGTCCATAGATGTCTTGCTTTGGTGATTAACATCAATTCCACCCATAAAGTAATGTTGTGCAGGTACAACAGGGATGCACTCTTTAGTCACATCGTATCCCATTTCCTTACAATGTTCTACAATATTAGGGAAATGTGCAAGCAACTCATCCTTTGGAATCGGTCTTAAATCTTCCCAGACAAATTCTGTTCCATCCTTTTCCATCTGCTCTCTTATGGCCGCAGTCAAAAGGTCTCTTGGCAATAACTCATTTACAAATCTATTCATATTCTTGTCAAGCAAATGTGCTCCTTCTCCTCGCACAGATTCAGATATAAGAAAACTTCTATCTTCCTCACGTTCCGAGTAAAGCGTAGTCGGATGTATTTGAATATAATCAACATCCTTAAGTTTTACATTATGCTTAATAGCAACTGCCAATGCATCTCCTGTAAGATGTCTAAAGTTTGTCGAATGCCTATATAAACCACCAATTCCTCCACAAGCCAATACTGTAACCTGCGCCTGAATTGTTGTAATACTATCATCGGCATTCTTCACAACTGCGCCGTAACATTTATTATCCTTAGAAATGATGTCAAGCATCGTCGTATATTCTAATATTTGAACATTAGAAAGTTTCTGAACTTCCTTTAAAATGTTTCTTGTAATTTCCTTACCGGTAATGTCTTTGTGGTACACAATTCTCTTATCAGAATGCCCGCCTTCTCTTGTGTAATCAAGGCTTCCATCCTCGTTTCTATGAAAATCTGCACCATAACTCAATAAATCTTCCAAAACCTCTCTCGACGAACGAATCATAATATCCACTGAAGTTTTGTCATTCTCATAATGTCCAGCTTTCATAGTGTCTTCAAAGAAGCTGTCATAATCGGCCGCATTCTTAAGGACACACATTCCACCTTGGGCAAGGTAAGAATCACTACTTTCAACATCCTTTTTCGTGATTATTGTAATCTTTTTGTCCCTGGGCAGGTTCATCGCCATATACAATCCGGCGCATCCACTGCCAATTATCAATATATCTGTTTTCATACTTCCTCCAAACTATTTAGCGTATTCAAGCATATTGTCCAGTGGTCTCAATGCTTTTTCCCTTAATTCTTCGCTAATTTCAACTTGATTTTCCATAGTTTCAAGTACATTCTTAATCTTTTCAAGTGTAACAAGTTTCATGTCATGACAGACGAACTTGTCATTTAATTTGTAAAACTTCTTTTCCGGATTTTGCTTCTTTAATTCATAGAATACGCCATCCTCTGTACCAATGATAAATTCATT
This sequence comes from Lachnospiraceae bacterium, assembly GCA_017935565.1. Classification (GTDB taxonomy): domain Bacteria; phylum Bacillota; class Clostridia; order Lachnospirales; family Lachnospiraceae; genus SVEL01. The sequence continues at coordinate 11,801 of JAGBHK010000036.1, read as the reverse complement.
GCACGAACTATTACTAACATAATCTATTATTCCAGAAGTACTTCCTATATAAGAAGCTTCATCAAGAAGTTCTTTTATACATTCAGGGTGCACCACAAATTCAGCATTTGGATATTTTGCTTTTGCGTTTTTAACATCTTCTTTTGTCTGAGCTGCATGCACCGGACAATAGCCATCATTTAATATGACATTCTTTTCTGGCACCTGTTCTGCAACATATCTACCTAAATTACCATCAGGTATAAAGAAGATATTTTTGTTTGGAAGGTTCTTAACAATCTTCACCGCATTTGCCGAAGTAACACATACATCCGCGTATGTCTTTATCTTCGCTGTTGAATTTATGTAACATACTACCGCCAAATCTTCATATTCTTCGCGCATTTTTTGAATCTTGTCCAAATCTACCATATGAGCCATAGCACAATCCGCCTTCATATCTGGCATCAACACCGTCTTGTCAGGGCACAACAATTTTGCACTCTCGCCCATAAATGACACTCCTGCAAATACTATAACATCTTCTTTCAAATCCTTAGCTACTTTGCTCAAATAGTAAGAGTCCCCTATATAGTCCGCAATTTCCTGCACTTCATCATTTACATAATAATGAGCAAGTATCACTGCATTACGCATTTCTTTTAGTCGAACTATGTCTTCTGTTAATGTACTCATCTTTTACTCCATTTCTTATGTTTTTAATAAATTGGACTTATTGTAACACAAAACTTTACATCTGACAAGACAGTTGTTAAGACAATCTTATTTTTTTGGTTATTGTGACTTTTTATCTTGCTTTTGGACCTTTTTGACTTTTTCTTGGACTTTGGTCCACTCTTTTGACAAAAAGGTCCAAAAATTTCTCCCTTCTGTCCTTTCTCTCTTGCTTTTGGACCTTTTTTATTTTTCCTTGGACTTTGGTCCACTCTTTTCGCAAAAAGGTCCAAAAATTTCTATCTTCTTTCCTTCCTCTCTCACTTTTGGACCTTTTTTCTTTTTCCTTGGACTTAGGTCCACATTTTTCACAAAAAGGTCCAAAAAATGTTTCTCCCTCTCTACACTTCCGCCCCCAACCTGCCGATATATAATATAGTAGAAAATTTGTTAAAGGTTACCAATGAAATATGCAACCAAGGAGGGATTGTCGCAGTAAATGGATTTTTTACTTTCAATGTAACCCCGATACAAATAGTTGCTATAACCTCTGAAGTTAAAAGAGATAAAAAAAGAGAACAGCAAGAATACATTCACAAAACAGAAAGCCAAGACTTCGCAAGCACTTTAAATCATGCTATGGAAGAATTACAGCCAAGCAATGTATTTGTTCAAACATATAACGCTAAAAGCCAATTACAGTCAATCTCTTATAACAAGCAAAAAGAATATAGCATCTAACACTGTAACTAAAGAACTTTTATAGAAAGGGTCGGCAAAACTGCCGACCCTTTAATTTTAGATTTAATTGCTTAACATTATTTTCACAATATCTGGCTGATTAAACACCCTCACTGGTATAATACTATTCCCTAATCCTCTGCTAACAATCATTGTTGTTTCATCAACAATGTACTCGCCTGCTGTATATTTCGGAAAAAATCCTTGGTCTGGTGCTATTAACCCTATATTAGTAAATGGTATGCGTATTTGTCCACCATGCGCATGCCCACTTAAAACCAAATCAACACCATATGAAGCATACCAATCTATCTCTTGTGGCTCGTGAGCCAATAAAATTGTATATTTCTGTGAATCAACATTTTCCATAATCGCTTCAAAACTTTTATCATCAGAAGATAAACTATCATTATCAAGTCCAACTATAACTATATCTTCGTTGTATTCACAGAAACTATTGTTCATTACATTAACACCAATTCCTCGTATCTCTTCCTCAAATTCCCACAAAACATTATCATTCAACGCTTTTTCGTGATTACCACATACATAATAAACATCTGCAATCTCGACTAATTTTTTTGACAAATCTATCGCAACTTGTGTATCTGTTCTAGAAGAATCAATAAAATCGCCAGTAATGACAATAATATCTGGTGCCTCCTTTTTTACCAATTCTAATAAATTAGTGTTATCCTTTCCAAATTCCTTATTATGCAAATCTGATAAATGTATAATTTTGATTGGTGTATCAATGTTAACTAATTTATCACTCTGTATAGTGTATTCAGAAATAGTGATTGCATTATTTCCGTAATATACGCAACATAATAGTATACAAATTACGATAAGTATGATAATTATTCTTTTTTTATTCATATTAGTTAGCTTATATCTTTCTTATTTTTCTACAAATTCATACCCATTTTGCTTTGCATATGTTTCAGCATATGAACCTGACTTTCCATATATAGTTTCAAGTCCGGATTCTTCAAAGGCATCATCTGCAATCTCAATAACACTCTCAGGTATATATATACTTTTTAAGGATTCGCACTGACGAAATGTACCATAAGAAATAGTTAATAATCCTTCTGGTAATATTACTTTTTCCAAAGCAGTACAACCTAAAAATGCATTAGATCGAATCTCATCAACGCTATCTGGTAATACTACTTCTTTTAATTTTGTACATCTAAAAAAAGCATCAAACGAAATAACCTTTAGTCCCTCAGGAAGTTCAATATATTCTAATGATTCACATCCCCAAAAGGCCTTAGCATCTATTTTTTCCAAGTTTTTCGGTAATGTTACTTTTCTTAAATTAGTACAATTATAAAAAGCATCTGCTTCTATAATTGTAACATTTTCAGGAATAATAACTTCTTCTATTTTATAACATCCCAAAAACGTAGACCATCCTATGCTTTCAAGATTCTTCGGCAAAGTAATACTTTCTAATTTTTTGCAGCCGTAAAAAGCTTTATCACCGATACTTTTCACACTTTCTGGTATTGTTACACTAGTAAGTTTAGAACATTTTTCAAATGCACTACTACCAATACTTGTGACACCTTCTTCTATAATTACCTTCTTTACCTTCATTCCCCAAGGCATATTTGGTGTATATTCATTCGCCTCAGACTCGCTTGAATATTGTTCCATATCACCTTTACCAGATATAGTAAGCACTCCACCTTGCATTTCCCAATATACGCCATCTTTGTCACCACCAGACAATTTTTCGAATTTGCATTTATATAAAACAAATACGAATACTATAACAAGTATAGATATAGTTGCTATCAATAATTTCTTTTTCATTTTATTCCACCACCTCCATTGTTTTATATCAACCCTATACATTAAAAAATAATCTCACACCTACTTCCAAAACATCCTCCCCATCAACTTCCCATTCAACTCCACAAATCTTTTCACATTACATACTACAGACTCTTTTTGCATATATTCATAGTCTTCCTGCTTCTTTTTCAAATACCCTTCCTTATACTTAAATTTACTCAAAAGTTCATCCATCTCAGGTATATTGTATTTGTAATATGGTTTGTCCATCTGTACACAATCGCTTAGTTCTATTATCTTTGCGGTAAAAGACATGCAATTATGGGCTTTGTATATTTTAAAGCCGTGAATAAAAGGCATAGTTATCATCGAATATATATTAAAAACATACTCTTTGTCATCTTCTATATCCGCTATGTAATCTGTTATTCTTGCTTTATTCTCCTTAGTAACAGGCACTTTAAACACTTTTACCTTTACCTTTTTATTTTCACCAAAGGCGTAATGTTCTCTCTTTTCGTGCATGAAACCGGCATTAAATGGAGAATAATGCTTTCTTCTTGAAAATGTAACAAAATCCTCCAATTTTTCATCAAGACAGACTGCTATGTGCGAATATTCATATTTAGTTATCATTCTGCTAAATTGCCCCAAGCCAGTCAAGGCTTTCACCAAAACTATGTATATGTACTCATTATTCATTTTCGCTTTCCTTTTTATCCTGCACTTTTAACCTTCTAAACAACTGTATCTGCAACCTTATCATCTCGTAATACATTGGTATTCCCCCAATTATCAGCACTATGTCTGCAAATTTCAAACCAAACGAAGCTACTGTTAGCACATCCGCATTTCCACATACAATACTTCCGATACAGATAACTATAAAAAACAAATGTGTTTCAATAGGTCCTAATCTTGGAAATAAAAACTCATTCAAATGTAAAATATAATTCATCGAAGTAAATATAATCAATGCATATACAGGCACCAAAAATATGCCAATCTCAAAGCTTACATACCCCGCAAATGCTAGCGCGATTATTAAATACGTAATATGTAATATGTCTGTCAGTAAATCAAAATATCCACCTGCCTTAGATGTCATATTTCTTGTTCTTGCAACATATCCATCCAAGTCATCGCATATCAAATGGCACAAAATTCCAAGAATTGTTCCAATCAAAAATAGAGAATTCAACCTAGACAAAAATGCACATATAATTCCAATTAATCCACCTAAAGCACCAATTAAAGTCACCTGGTTAGGTGTCATTTTTTCAGGTATATGCTTTGCAATCGTCTTGTACAAGAGTTGCTGAAAGCCGGTTTCCAACTTGCTTGGAATTATCTTTTTTACTTCATCTTTACTGCTCATCGTTACTCCTTTTGCCCTTGAAAATGTTTCTTATGAAGGATTTAATGTAATCACCATAATCTATGAAATCATACACACCCTCCCTTTTGGCTTTCAAGAATAGTTTGATTAATAACTTATAATAATTAAAATAATATCTTTTTACACCGATTTTATCAGGCTTTGCCACTAAGTGCAAGTAGTCCCAATGAGACGGATTGTCAGTTATTAATCTATCTTTATAGGAGTCAAAAGTTTCCATTCCCATTTCTGGCGTAAATATTGAAATCGCCACGTGCTTTAATTTGTGATTTTTCACCCATTTATACAAATCCTTGAAGTCTTTAGCCGTGTAGTCTAAATCAACAATAAACATTCCCATAATATTAATGCCTAACTTGTTGCAGATTTCAATACTCTTAATATTATTATCAATATTAGATTTCTTATTGTAATCTTTCAAATGATTATCATTTATAGCTTCCAAGCCAACCAGTACATAATACAAGCCAATGCTTTTAAGCTCTTCCATCATTTTTTCATTGGCTGCGATAAAATCTGCTCTACCATAGCAAATATAATTTTTATTTATATTCTTTTCTCTTATCAATCTTACAAACTCAGATAGTCTATCATTGTTAAACAGAAAATCATCATCAACTATGTAAATATTATCAGATTGTATATTTTCTATTTCTTCAACTACATCCTTTATATCCCTGCATACATATTCGCCTTGATTCATTCTGTTTCTGTGGCAGAAACTGCAACGGTACGGACATGAGTATGCAGTCCTAACCCACGCCGAATGCTTAAGTTCTAAATATCTGTAATTGTCAGGATGCTCATAAAAGTAGGTTCTGTCTGGCAATGGCAACCTGTTTATATCAAATGCAAGTGCCTTATTAGAAACCCAAACATTTTCTTTTTTGTAGCAAATGCCATCTACTTTCTCTAAATCAATGTTTTTATCTCCAAAATTGTATTCAATAATATCTAGAATTTTATAAACATCAAAAGTAGTTAAAATATAATCAACATCAGGCTTATACATTCTTTCATAACACAATTGGGCATGTAAACCACCTATAATAGTCAGAATATCCTTATTCTGCTTTTTGGCCTCGCTACAATATTCCAACATAAAATTTTCCTGTCTTGTTCTTCCACACACATACACAATATCCGGCTTGCACTTTACAATGCAGGAAGCTACAGTTTTCTTTTCCACCTGACCATCATATAAATGCACAGTATGACCATTTTCTTTTAAAATGGTTGATATGTATTCTAGCTCTAAACATTCATTTTCAATTACACCCACGAAATTGTATTTTGTTCTGGATATTTCCGGATGAATAAGAAGAACATTTAAATTCTTATCTTTCATTTTTGTTTCTTTCTTCCCCCTCAAGCTTTGAATATGCAACTTTTCCTACCAGTGTTTTTGGCAGTTCTGTTCTGAATTCATATTCGTAAGGCCAAGAATATCTTGCTAAATTTTCTTCACAATGTGCCTTTATTTCGCTTAAAATTTCATCACTTGGCGAAATGCCTTCCCTTAGTACAATAAATACCTTCACAACCTGAACCTTATAGGCATGGTCTATACCGATTGCGCAGGACATTAAAACCTTCGGATGAGAATCAATAATATTTTCAATGTATTGAGGATATAAGCAATAACCTGCACTAATTATCATTCTTTTGATTCTCTGCTTAAAATAGATGAATCCATCTTCATCCATACATCCCATATCGCCCGTATACATCCATACACGTCCATCCCCCAACTTACGAAGAACTTTGTTTGTCTCTTCCTCATCATCTAAATATCCCTTCATAACAGACGGACCGCTTATTAATATTTCCCCATCTTCCCCGCAAGGTACTTCTTCATCTGTGTCGGGTTTTACAATTTTATAATATGTATCTGGATACGGAACACCAATGCTACCTTCTTTGTAGTAATCCATAGGCGTCAAACAACTTCCTGTAACACATTCTGTAAGTCCGTAACCCTCTCTGATTTGTATATTTGCTCCATGTTCTTTTAAGAAATTATCTACTTTCTTTTTCAAACTTACAGAAAGAGAATCCCCGCCAGAAATAACACATTTCAAAAACGACAAATCATAACCGTCTAAATTTTTATTACGCAATAACGCCTCATACAATGTCGGAACTCCCGCAATAATATTTGGCTTATATTTCTTAAGTAATTTATCAAATGTCTTAGCGCTAAACTGTGGCAAAAGTATGCTCGTTCCGCCAAAGTACTGCACTGTATGAATGCATATTCCCAAGCCAAATCCATGAAACACCGGCATTATAGCTAGCACTTTGTCTTTTTCTTTTAAACATTCACAGGCCTCAAAACTTTGCATTGCCAATGCATTAAAATTTAAGTTTGTCAACTCAATTCCCTTTGGATAGCCTGTGGTTCCACCACTATATAAAATGGCCGCAACTTCATTTCCCTTAAAGTTACTCTCTACATTTTCATTATAATTAAAACTTAATTTTACAAATTCATTCCAATGTAAAATCAAGTCACTTTTTTCTAATTTAACTTTTCTTCCTTTAGTCAATTGATAGCCTATTTTCATATGTATAGGCATTGAATTTTTTGCTAATACAACTATACACTTCTTTATAGGAGTATCTTTTGCTATATGATTAATTTTATTAAATGCTATGTCAATAGCCACTACATACTGGCTTTTTGAAATATTTAAATAATACTTTATTTCCGGTTCCGCAGACAATGGATGTATCATATTGGCAATTGCACCAATTTTGTTAATGGCATAAAATGAAATTATGGCTTCAGGAGTATTTGGCATACATATGCTTACTCTATCACCATATTTTACCCCCAACGCTAGAAATGCCTTTGCACATTCATCCACTTGTTTAACAAATTGTCTATATGTTCTTTTCATTCCAAAATAATTGTAACTAATATAATCAGCGTGCTTTTCCATTGATTGTCTCAACATCTCATAAGCAGAAATGTCGGGATATTCTAAATGTTTTTTCTCCATAGTAACCCTATTTTCTCCCTTTTTGTATCAACTCTTTTACCGTTTCAAACAATAATTCATTCGCATCTTCGGCTGTTAGTTTCGACACATCTATTGGCTCACCAAACATAATCTTTAAATTCTTACTTCTAAATTTATAATCACCTGTAATCGAATACGGAACAATTTTACTATCGGTCCTCTGAGCCATAACAACTGCTCCAAACTTGAAAGGTAACAATATCTCATTTGTGTAATTTCTCTTAGCTTCAGGTGACACATTTATCAATGCACCATCATTCAAACATTGTATCGCTGAAACTAGTGCTTCTCTATTTTTTTGCGCATGTAAATCAACAGGTATGGTTCCTATTGCTCTAAAAAACCAACCAAAGGCACCATCGTGCAATTCTTTTTTCGCCAATGTATGCACAACTCTTTTTGTACATACATCCACTAAAATAGGGTCTAACGCATGCTTATGATTGCCTGCAATAACCGCCGAGCCATCTTTTGGAATGTACTCTTTATTTATAATTGTCGGGTTATAGTATATTTTAAATATAAATGTAAATATCGGTCTTAATACTTTGTATAAATATGAGTCTTTTTTCATTTTTTTATCACCTTTACCCCATCACGCCTTCACCGCGCTATGTCCGCAGGCACAGCCTGCTCCAACGTTTCTCGCCAAATGCCTAAGAGCCAACCTCCTTGCAAGCAAAGGTTGACTCTTTTTCATTTTTCTATCGCCTTTACCCCATCACGCCTTCGCCGCGCTATGTATCCGTAGGGCGTTAGCTCAAGGCTTTACAGCCTTTCGCTACGCGACTTTCGTCGCATAAAAATAAGCACATATACTTCGCCAAAAATATGTAAACACATTTTCGTCTCAGTCTATGCACTTATTTTTGCCCTACTCAATGTTTACGCTTTATTCTGTTCCGCTACAAGGTTCTCACTGTTGTACATCTTACGAAGCTTTGGCTTCTCGATTTTTCCTGTAGGATTTCTTGGGATGTCCGCAAATATTATCTTTCTTGGTCGCTTATATCTTGGAAGTTCCTTACAGAATTCGTTTACTTCTTCTTCTGTGCAAGTTACACCTGGCTTAAGTTCGATGATTGCAGTTGCAATTTCACCGAGACGCACATCCTTGATACCGATTACAGCAACGTCTTTAATCTTCTCAAACTTGCTTAAGTAATTTTCAATCTGTACTGGGTAGAGGTTTTCACCACCACTGATAATAACGTCTTTCTTTCTGTCTACAAGGAAGATAAATCCGTCTTCATCTAACATAGCCATATCGCCTGTATGTAACCAACCATCTTTGAGTACTTCATCAGTTGCTTTTTTATCCTTGTAATAGCAAGTCATTACGCCAGGGCCTTTTACGGCAAGTTCACCTACGTCGCCCTTTGCAACTTCATTGCCATTTTCATCAATAATCTTAACTTCCCAACCGTAGCCCGGAACGCCGATTGCACCAACCTTGTGGATGTTTTCAACACCAAGATGAACACAACCAGGTCCAATAGATTCACTAAGACCGTAGTTTGTATCATAATCATGGTTAGGGAAAATTTCCTTCCATTTCTTTATAAGGCTCTGTGGAACAGGCTGCGCACCAATGTGCATAAGTCTCCACTGAGAAGTTTCATAACTGTTAACATTTATCTCGCCTTTTTCTATTGCAAGCAAGATGTCCTGCGCCCAAGGCACAAGAAGCCAAACAATTGAACATTTTTCATTAGAAACTGTGTCAAATATTGACTTAGGTGTAACACCTTTTAATAAAACTGCCTTACCACCTGAAATAAGGCTACCGAACCAGTGCATTTTCGCACCTGTATGATACAAAGGAGGAATACAAAGAAATACATCATCCTTTGTCTGGCCATGATGTTTCTGCTCAACTATAGCTGAATGCACCAATGACTCATGATTATGTAAAATTGCCTTTGGAAAACCTGTTGTACCTGATGAGAAGTAAATTGCTGCATCATCAGAATCCTTAAGCTTTATCTCTGGCTTTCTACTTGAACAGTTAGCTGTAAGTCTGTCGTAATCCTCTGCAAATGGAGGGCAACCGCTACCTACGAAAAATACAAGTCTGTTCTTTTCAATATCATCTGCAATCTTTTCAATTCTTCCGATAAATTCAGGACCAAATACTAAAACATCTACATCTGCAAGATTAAGACAATATCTGATTTCCTCCGAATCATATCTGAAGTTAAGTGGCACTGCTAAAGCACCTGTTTTTAAAATACCGAAATAAATTGGCAACCATTCAAGACAGTTCATAAGAAGAATACCAACTTTGTCACCCTTCTTAATACCTCTTGAAAGAAGTAAATTTGCAAATCTATTTGCCTTTTCATCGAATACATGCCATGTGATTTCTCTACGATAATCGCAATATGGATTTGATTCAATAAGTTCATAATCACGCCATGTGATTCTTCTTTTTTCCTGAATATCAGGATTGATTTCTACGAGACACACATCGTCTCCAAATTCTCTGGCATTACGCTCCAAAAACTCTGTAATAGGCATTATTTTATCCTCTTGTCTTTCTTATTTTTCATAACACTTAAATACTTCGTCTGTCTTCTCCTTGCTAAGCTTTGGAGTAATCAAACTAACTACTGGAACAATTACAAGTCCCGCAATCATAGTAAACGCACCACAATTGATTGGTGACTGTAATAATTTAGGGAAGATACTAACATCTGTCATCAAAGTGTCAACCATATTAACGATCATTATAGCACATCCGAAAATAAAATTCACTATTACTGACAATTTTGTTACACCTTTCCAATATAAACTGTAAATAAATGGTGCAAGGAACGCTCCTGCCAATGCTCCCCACGAAATACCCATAAGCTGTGCAATAAACGCAACCTTTGTATTATACTGGAACACTGCAATTACAGCTGAAATCACAATGAAAATAACGATGAACACACGCATTATAAATACCTGCTTCTTTTCATCCATTTTCTTTACAATATTATCCTTAATCAAATCAAGTGTAAGTGTTGAGCTTGATGCAAGTACAAGTGATGATAATGTTGACATTGACGCTGAAAGTACTAAAACCAAAACAACTGCTATAAGCACTTCTGGAAGACTTTCAAGCATTGTAGGAACAACTGCATCATATCCTACTTTAGCAACATCTACATCGTATAATCTACCAAAACCACCAAGGAAGTAACATCCACCTGCAACAATTAACGCAAATACTGTAGAAATGATAGTTCCCTTCTTTATCGCCTCTTCGCTCTTAATCGCATAGAACTTCTGCACCATCTGTGGAAGTCCCCATGTACCAAGAGATGTTAAAATTACTACACCAAATAAACTAAGTGGGTCAGGTCCAAAAAGTGATGCAAACGAACCAGCCTCTGTTCCTGCATCTTCTACGAGCTTCAATTTATCAATAGCCTCCCCTAAACCGCCGTTTGTATTAAGTACTGCAACAATAACTGCGACAATACCAATAATCATAATAATTCCCTGAATGAAATCATTAATAGCTGTAGCCATATAACCACCAGCAATAACATAAACGCCAGTAAGTACAGCCATAATCACAATAAATATAGAATAGTCAATATTAAATGCCATCTCAAAAAGTCTTGAAAGACCATTATATAAAGATGCTGTATATGGAATCAAGAAAATAAATACAATGATTGATGCCACAACCTTAAGCATATTTGAATCAAATCTTGTGCCGAAAAATTCTGGCATAGTCTTGCTCTGTAAATGCTGAGTCATTGTTCTTGTTCTCTTACCAAGAATTAACCATGCAAGCAATGAACCAATAATAGCATTACCAATACCAACCCAAGTTGAAGCAACACCAAACTTCCATCCAAACTGTCCTGCATAACCTACAAAAATAACCGCTGAAAAGTATGAAGTTCCATATGCAAATGCTGTAAGCCATGGACCAACACTTCTACCACCCAAAACAAACCCATTAACGTCCGTAGCGTGTTTTCTACAATACAAACCAACGCCAATCATAACGCTAAAAAATACGACTAACATAATAATTGATATGTACCCAGAATCCTGGACACATTGATTTATGAATTAGGCACAGCAATACATGGATGCTTCCCTGTATTTTACAGGAGGCATCCATTTTGTTTTTGCCTGAATTCGTTCATTGTTGTAATAATTAATATATTCTT
>JAGBHK010000006.1 GCA_017935565.1 Lachnospiraceae bacterium | reverse complement strand
CCCGTCCCGTCTGAATCAAAAAAAATTGCATCATATGGATAATTTTCACTTCGACATCTCCAACGTCCTTCGATACTTGCAGAACTATCAGACGTTGTATCTTCTGAATCACTAACTGTTTGTGTTCCATTACTGTAATCATATGTAATTACTGTTTCTGTAATACCATTGGACTCTCTAGTTTTACATTCAACAACATTTCCCTGCGAATCATATTTATAGTGGGCATATCCCTCAAGTTTTCCATTTTCGATATTTTCAAGTGAAAAATCTCCACCACCAAGTGGTGCTTCATATGTCTCAATACTCTCCACTAAACCATTATCACCATATGATATTATATCTATAAACGAATACGTTTCTTTATTAACATTTTCTCTTTGCTCTGCATCATATGCTTCTTCTGTACGTGAACCCGTTACAAATGTTTTGTTTCCTTCTACACTTGCAGATAACTTATAATTGTCCACTGATTCATTCATATCAATTCTAATTAATGGCTTAGGAAAATTACACATTCCAAAATCAAACATTCCTAATGGCGATTGATACACAATGTATGCAACATTATTCATACAAGAACCTAAAAGATTTCCATTAGAATCCACCAAAGTATATCCAAAATCAACATAATTTCCATCAGCTACAACAATACCACTTTGTGTTGTTGAAAACCCTGAATATTCATTGTAAGCCACATTCTCATTATTTGTTGCACTTATAGGATAACCTTGAACCAACTCCATCTCATTTATAAATCCATTTGGCGTAAGCTCGCTATAATATGCATTCTTTACATGTGTAATTTCACCTTTGCTATTATATGAAAATTCATAATCACAAGAACTGCCCTCTTGCTGAGAATCAACTCTTCCTTTAACTGTATAACTTCCATCAGAATTGTATTCTAATGTTTCAGTAACATCGCCTGAAATTCCACCCTGTGCAATATGTGCAATACGACTTGTTGGCTGTACAGGAGCACCATCATCTGCTGGTTCCTCAACTTTTTCAACTTCCTGAGTTTCTTCAACCACTTCTTTAGAAGACGTTTCTACAACCGTTTCTTCTTGCTTCGTTTCCTCTTTAGCCGAACTATCATCAACAATTTCTTCCTGTTGTGTTTCCTCAGCCACTGTCTCCGCACTTCCCCCACATGCGGTAAGGGAAAATACCATTACTGATGCCATTAGCATCGCTAGTGCCTTTTTCTTCATAATCATACCTTTCCTTTCTTAATGATTAAAATTTTTCTTTTGTAATACACTATGTATTACACATCAACATCATATTATATTATATTTTTATTTTTGCAGTCAATCTATAATTGATTACAAAAGGAAGGTGATTTATCATGTCAAACAACAAACCACTTGTAATCAAACGTAAAGGTGAAGATGGTTCTAAAATAATTACGATAAGAATCAAAGAAGATATATTAAACAAATTAGATAAAATGGCATCAGAATCAAATTTTTCACGAAATGAATTAATCACGACATTGTTAAAATATGCCATCGAAAACACTGAAATCCAAAAATAAGAGCCTTGGTCTATCCGACCAGGGCTCTTAACAATTAACTATTCCGTAATTCACTTTTATACTTGTAATAAGTATTGTTCGAAACATGATATGTCTGTTCCATACCTTTTGCATCCACATATTTTGTCGCATTAATAATAGCAATCACTTCTGAATCGCTGTTTGTTCCATCAAAGTTTTTCGACTTCTTTTTAATAATATCCTGAATACCAGCTTTGACTTTAATCTTGTATGTAGAGCCAGTCTTACCGCCAATCTGCTTTCCGTTCAGTCTAGCAGTTTCAATACCCTCTTTTGTACGCTGACTCAAGAAATCAACCTCATGCTGAGATGTTTCAAATGCTAACTTAATCTGTTTCTGTGCAATAAGTTTCATACCCTTATTTACGCCTTCAATAATAGCTTTTACCACCTCATCAGCACCATCAATTTCAATACTTCTTGCCATAGCATCTTTATACACATCTGTATTGATATGGGATTCTTTAAGAAAAATCAAATTGATTCCCTTATCAAATAACTCAAGATACAATGCAAATCCTTCATCAGCATCACGACTCATTCTGGAAACCTCGTCAAAAATAACTGTATCACCAGCACTAAGTGCTTTGTACAATTTTTGCCATATCGGTCTATCCATACTTCTTCCTGTAAATGCTTCTTTGAAAATTATCGCATTCGGATATAATGACTTAATGTTTCTCTCCTGACGGTCAAGTGACTGCGTTGGAGTTGAAATTCTACAATAACCGTATGTATTACTCATATTGCCACCTCACTTATATATCACATTTAATGCTCATTAAATTTAATAGAATCCTAAATCTTATAATAGCATATGATATAATACATTTCAATCAAATTTAATATAATTCCAAACAACATTAAATTTAATATAAAACAAGAGCCTTGGTCTATTCGACCAGGGCTCATTTCATTACACCAGTTCAAACGCTTTAAAAGCCTCCAAAACAAGTTTTTCTTTATTCGATGATACATTTGCTGGCATTACACCTTTAATGCCCGTATTAAGCCCAGAAAGACCGCATTTGGTCTTCACTTGCGTAATACTTGACTTACTTATCTTCTGACCATGCTTTCGCATTACCCAGTCCTGTATATCTTGAAAAGTAAGTCCTGTGGCAGCTCTTTTGGGAACATCATTCATTTTTAGTGACAATACGAAACAAACGACGTTCCTACAAACCGCTATTTTACTGATTGGACACGGGTTCGTTTCTTCCGTGTCGAGTGGACCAGACGGGAGTCGAACCCGTGTCCGAAGCCCCATCCCCTG
>JAGBHK010000035.1 GCA_017935565.1 Lachnospiraceae bacterium | reverse complement strand
CTTTAGTTTTGAATGTTAGTGATGAGATGAAATTAGACGATGACAGAGAGTTTTTATGTGAGGAACCGGGTGCTGAGGAATTGTGTTCTTCTTCATTAGACACTACTGAAGAATTGTATTCTTCTTCGGTGCCCGACACATATAGAATGTATCACGCTTCTTGAAAAATAATGTATTGGAGGAAAAAATGGAGAAGTGGTTCAAATTAAAAGAAAATAATACTAATGTAAAAACAGAAGTTATAGCAGGTATAACAACATTTATGACGATGGCTTATATACTTGCGGTAAATCCGAGTATTTTAGGAGATGTTGAGGTTCTTGGGGCTGGCGCAATGGATAAAGGGGCGGTATTTACTGCTACAGCTATTTCGGCGTGTTTTGCGTCGTTACTTATGGCGTTGTTTGCAAATTATCCTTTTGTATTAGCACCAGGCATGGGACTTAATGCGTATTTTGCATACACGGTAGTAAAAGGAATGGGTATGTCTTGGCAGGTTGCTTTGGCTGCAGTATTTGTGGAAGGTATTATATTTATATTATTATCTTTGACAAATGTTCGTGAGGCTATTTTCAATGCTATTCCTATGAATTTAAAACATGCGGTTTCTGTTGGTATTGGTCTTTATATTGCGTTTATTGGATTACAGAATGCAAAGGTTGTAGTGGATTCGTCTACTCTTGTTGGAGTGTATTCATTTAAACAGTCTATTGAAAATAATATGTTTAGAGCGCAAGGTATTACAGTTTTATTGGCATTGGTTGGTATAATTATTACTGCTATTTTAATGGTTAAGAAAGTTAAAGGTAATATTCTTTGGGGAATTCTTATTACTTGGGGATTAGGTATTATCTGCGAATTGACAGGATTGTATAAACCGGGCGTAGCAGAAGGCTATTATAGTTTGATTCCTGATTTAAGTGGATTGTTCTCGGTTCCTAGTTTGAAACCTGTATTTTGTAAAATGGATTTTAGCAATGCGTTATCATTAGATTTTGTAGTTGTAATATGTGCATTTCTTTTTGTTGATTTATTTGATACACTTGGAACTTTGATAGGTGTTGCTTCGAAGGCTGATATGTTGGACGAAAATGGTAAACTTCCAAAAATAAAAGGAGCATTAATGGCAGATGCTGTTGGAACTACAGCGGGCGCTATGCTTGGAACGTCAACAGTTACAACATTTGTTGAGAGTGCATCGGGTGTTGCTGAAGGTGGTAGAACAGGTCTTACAGCGGTAGTTTCAGCTATATTATTTGGTTTGTCATTGTTCTTGTCACCAATATTCTTGGCAATACCATCATTTGCAACAGCGCCAGCTCTTGTAATGGTAGGATTTCTTATGATGACATCAATTGTGAAAATTAATTTTGAAGATCTTACAGAAGCTATTCCTGCGTTTGCAGCAATCATTGCTATGCCGTTTATGTACAGTATTTCAGAAGGTATATCGATGGGGGTTATTTCGTATACAATTATAAAACTTATTTCGGGTAAGAGAAAGGATATCTCACCATTGATGTATGTTCTTGCTATATTATTTATAATGAAGTATATTTTTATTTAGGAGAGATGATGAAAGAAGAAAAGATAGAGTTAAAAGTACCTTATGATATATTTGATTGTAAAAAGGATGAATTCAAGGCGACATTGACTGCGTATGTGGATGATGATTGCAGTGAAAAGAAGCAGGCGGTTATTGTAGTGCCTGGAGGAGCGTATTTTTTTGTATGCATAGACCATGAAGGTGAGCCGATGGTTTCTTCATATAGAAAAGAAGGCTTCAGGACGTTTATGTTAGAATACTCGGTTGTTCCAAATGTTTTTCCTGCGGCATTGCTTGAGTTGTTTGCGGCTATAAAATATGTAAAAGAAAATGCGGATAAATACGGCGTTGATGCTGATGAAGTGTATATATGCGGATTTTCAGCGGGGGGTCACTTGTGTGGAAGTGCGGCAACATTATATAAGGAAGAAATATTTTTGAATGCACTTGATACAAATGCAAAAATGCTTAAGGTTGCAGGGGCAATTTTGAGCTATCCTGTAATTTCATCTGGAGAGTTTGCTCACAGGGATTCGTTTATAAATTTGCTTGGAATGGATGATGTGACTGAAAGTGAATATTATAAATATGTTTCTTTGGAAAAATTGGTACATAAAGAAATGCCGCCAGTTTTTATTTGGACAACATTAAAGGATACCCTTGTTCCGATGGAAAATTCAATGTTATTTGCACAGGCTTTGAAGGATGTGGATGTTGATGTAGAATTTCATTTGTATCCTATGGGGGACCATGGAATGTCCAGAAGAGATGTTACACCTGATATGGATGAAAAAGAAAAGAAAATGCGAGTATATATAAATAATTGGTTCGATGCAGCGGTAAATTGGATTAGAAATCGAAATTTGTAAAAATAGTTGTGGTATTTAATTCAAAAGTATGATATAATACGTTTAATATGTAGTACGGATGAACATAACAAGGAGGAAAATACTATGGATAGCAGGGAAAAGGATCTTTTGGTGACTCCTGATGCTGACGTGGCATTTGAACCTTATTTTAGCGAAAATGCTGAGATGGGTGTAAAATTGGATGATAGTGCGCCGAAAGTTGAAGAAAGCGAAGTTGTTGGGGAAGAGAATGTTAAAGAAGAAAAGATTGAAGATGTAATGACATCTGAAGCTATAACAGAGGATAATAAGGAAGATAAGGACAAAAAAGAACCAGTTAAAAAGAAGAAAAAGAAACCGGTTGATAAGAAAGAAGCAGGAAAGAAACCTACTGATAAGAAAGAGGCAGGAAAGAAGCCTGTTGATAAAAAGAAAGTTGCAAAGAAACCGGTTGATAAAAAGAAAAAACCGGTAAAAGGAAAACCACCTGTTAAAGAAGGTGAGGTAGAAACTGTAAAAGAAAATACAGTACCGGAAGCGACTGATGGACAGGCGAAGATAGCAACGGACAAAAAGAAACTGGCTACAGGACAGGTTAAGAAGAAGAAAAAGCCGACCGGTGCGCCTAGACCAAATGGTAAGCCTACACAGGCTAAAACAGGAACAGGTAAACCTGGTGCTAAAAAGAAATCGAACGGTAAAAAGAAAAAAGGTAGTTTGAGAACGCTTCTTACATTATCGGTTGCATTACCTATTCTTATAGTAAGTGCGGTTTTGATTATTAATATCGTTTCATCTCTTAGAACAAATATTGTTGATACTGAAAAAGATGGACTTAAGACAACTGCCATAGCGGTAAAGAGTACATTTGAAGGTTTGGCTGGAAGAGATACGAATTATCATGATGAGAATAATGGTTCTGTTATTTACCAAGGTGAGATTAAAATCACAGGTAAAGATTCTATTGTAGAAAAGATTGCTGAGAATGGTGATGTACAGGTATCATTTGTATATGGTGATAAGCGAATTCTTACATCGTTCAAGGATGCTAATGGCGACCCTATGAACATTGGTGGTGTTAATGCTAATAACCAAATTGACCCTGAAATCTACAAGAAAGTTGTAGAAGGTGGCGAAGAATACTTTAGCACAGATGTTGAAATGATGGGCGAGAAGTATTATGGCTTTTATCTTCCTATAAAGAATAATGAAGGCGAAAGTGATGAAGAAACAAAAGGTCTCATTTTTGTTGGAAGAAACAGCGATGAAATTGAAAAGGTTATTACAAGTGCTACGATAAAGGTAGTTGCGATTAGTATTGTTTTAGCGATTGTTTCTATTATAGGAGCTGCGTATATTGCAAGCAATATTTCTAAGATGATTAATAAACTCGCTGGAAACCTTGCTAAGATTGCAGATGGTGACCTTTCAATTAATATTGATAAGAAGATATTGGCAAACAATAACGAAATTGGTATGATTGGACGAGCTTCTGACAGATTGAAAGATAGCTTGAATGGAATTGTAGGAAATATTAAAGAATCAGTTGATGTTCTTACTGTTTCGGCTGGAAACCTTGAAACTACTTCGGATAGAACAAATACTACTATGATTGAAGTAAGTAAGGCAGTTGAAGAAATTGCAGATAGTGCAGGTGTTCAGGCTTCTGAAACAGAAAAAGCAACTGTAAATGCTATGGATATGGGTAACCTTATTGAAAATGTTATCCAGAATGTACAGGAACTTCAGGAAAATGCAAGAGTTATGGGTGAAGCTGAAAAGGCATCATCAGAAATCATAACAGAACTTAGCAAATCAAATGATAAGACTATAGATGCGGTAGAACGTATTGCGGTTCAGGCTGAATATACAAATACATCTGCTCAAAAGATTAAAAAGGCGGTTGCTCTTATTACATCGATTGCAGATGAAACTAGTCTTCTTTCATTGAATGCGTCTATTGAAGCTGCTAGAGCGGGCGAAGCAGGACGTGGATTTGCGGTAGTTGCATCAGAAATTTCAAAACTTGCTGATCAATCTAACAATTCTGCGACAGAAATTGAAAAGATTATCAATGAACTTCTTATTGAGTCTAACAAAACTGTTGACATTATGGAAGAGGTTAAGGGTATAGTTAGTGAACAGGAAGAAAAACTTAATATGACAAAAGCTGAGTTTGAAAATGTTAGTAGAGGAATTGAATCTTCGGTTGGAAGTGTTGAAAACATTTCAGGCAGAATGGTTGAACTTGACATTGCAAAGAATGGTATTATCGACGTTATCCAAAGTCTTTCAGCTATATCAGAAGAAAATGCAGCAGCTACAGAAGAAACTAGTGCATCAGTTCAAGAACTTGATAGTACAGTTGGTAGCCTTTCTGAAGCGGCCAAGGATCTTAAGGTTATAGCAGAACAGTTAGACCAGCAGATTGGTGTATTTAAAGTTTAAGGAATTATTAAAGGTGCATGACTAGATAGTTATGCACCTTTGTTGTCTAAAAGAATATAACGGGTTTGTTTTATGTGAATTATTATATAAAAATAAACAAATATTAAAATTATAAAAAAAATATTAAGAAATTATAAAAAACTATTGCACAATTAATACATTTATGATATTATTTTATTAAATCGGAAGTAATAAAGTTTATAAAAAGTTTATAAATTTTAAAAACTCCGTGTAAAGATTTTGTAAAGAAATTATAAAAATGTATTGAGAAAAAATAAAATAGAAAGGCTGTTATAGTATGGCGGGTTACAGAAAAAGAGTTAGGTTGGGTGATATTCTCGTTGAATACGACTATATTACTCAGGAACAGTTGGATGATGCATTAGCTCAGCAGAAGGAAAAAGGTAAGTTCCTTGGTGAGATGCTCGTGGAGTTGGGCTACATCACAGAAGAAGATATTATGAGAGCTTTACAGACTCAGTTAGGAATTGAGTTTGTGGATGTCAGAAATTATGAGATAGATGATAAGGCAGTTCATATGGTTAATGAACAGTTAGTGCGTAAGTACAATCTTATTCCTATCGCTATATCAAAGACAGCGGCAAATGTTTTAATAGTTGCCATGTCTGACCCTATGAATATTTTTGCGATGGACGACTTAAGTATCGTTACAGGTATGCAGGTTGAACCAGTGCTTGCGATGAAGTCGCACATTGATGCAGTTATTGATAAGTATTATGGAAAGCAGCAGGCGCAGGCTATGGCTGAACAGTTCAAAAAAGAACAGGAAGGCTATATGTTTGATGATGAAGAAGAGGATGCTGCTAGAAGAGATGACGTAGAGAACTCTCCTATTGTACAGTTGGTTAATAACATTATTGAACAGGCTGTACGTCAGAGAGCCAGTGATATACATATTGAACCATTTGAATTTAATGTTAGAGTTAGATACCGTGTCGATGGTAATCTTAGAGAAATTATTACATATGATAAGGCTTTATTCTCAGCCATTATCGCCAGAATTAAGATTATATCAGGTATGGATATTTCAGAAAAGAGAAAACCACAGGATGGTCGTATCACATTGATGGTAGACTTTAAGGAATGGGATATAAGAGTTTCCAACCTTCCTACAGTTTATGGCGAGAAGGTCGTTATGCGTCTTGCTTCTAAGGAAGGTTTCAATAAGGATAAGAAAGATTTAGGTTTAAGACCTGAAGATTTAGAAAAGTTTGATAACATTTTGAAGAATCCTAATGGTATCATTCTTGTAACAGGACCTACAGGTAGTGGTAAGTCTACAACATTGTATACAGCTCTTAGCGAACTTAATAAAGAAGATGTTAACATTGTAACTGTAGAAGACCCTGTAGAAGCAAATATTGATGGTGTAAATCAGGTACAGGTTAATGTTAAAGCAGATATGACATTTGCCAGTGGTCTTCGTTCTATCTTACGTCAGGACCCTGACATTATCATGATCGGTGAGATTCGTGATGGTGAAACTGCAGAAATCGCTGTTAGAGCATCTATCACAGGTCACTTGGTTGTTAGTACACTTCATACAAACAGTACAGCAGGTACAGTCGGTCGTCTTATTGATATGGGTATTGAGCCATACCTTTTGGGTGACTCATTAGTTGGTATTATTGCTCAGCGTCTTGTAAGAAGACTTTGCAAATGTAAGAGTTCAAGACCAGCAACTGATGATGAAAAGAGACAGTTAGGTGTTCCATTGTCAGAGCCACTTACATTATGCGACCCAGTAGGTTGTCAGGAATGTGGTACAGGTTATAAAGGACGTATCGGTATTTACGAGATTATGACTATTACAAAGAAACTTAGAAATCTTATTGCAGCTAACGCTACAGCAGATGAATTGAAGGCTGCTGCTGAGTCGGAAGGTATGAGTTCGCTTAGAAACTCGGCTGCTAAATACGTTAAAGAAGGCGTTACTTCTTTCGCTGAGATGGTTAAAGTTACATACAGTGCAGATGAAGTATAATGGAGGATTAGAATGGTTACTATAGAAGAATTAATGACACAAGCTGAAGAAGCACAGGCATCCGACGTACATATTACGGTTGGTGTGCCTCCTAAGTACAGAGTTGCAGGTAAACTTATCAATATGGATTATCCAAGACTTTTACCAGCAGACACAGAGGCTATATTACTTCCTATTATCAGTGAACATCACAGAGCAGTGTTGGAAGAAAAGGGAGAGGTTGACTTTTCCTTTGCATTGAAGGGAATGGGACGATACAGAGTAAATGCTTACAAGCAGAGAGGTACATTAGCTGCAGCTTTCCGTCTTGTATCTACAGATATTCCTAGCGTGGAAGAACTTGAGATTCCAGCCAGCGTTATAGATTTGTATAAGAAGAAAAGAGGTCTTATTCTTGTAACAGGACCTACAGGTAGTGGTAAGTCTACTACACTTGCTTCTATTATAAATAAGGTTAATGAAAACTTAACTTCCCATGTTATTACATTGGAAGACCCTATAGAATATTTACATCAGCATAAGATGGCTACAGTTAACCAGAGAGAAGTAGGAAATGACACAATGTCATATGCCAATGCTTTAAGAGCAGCACTTCGTGAAGATCCTGATGTTATTCTTGTAGGTGAGATGCGTGACCTTGAAACTATTCAGACAGCTATAACAGCAGCTGAAACAGGTCACTTGGTATTATCAACATTACATACAATTGGTGCGGCGGCTACTATTGATCGTATTATCGACGTATTCCCACCACATCAGCAACAGCAGATTAGAGTTCAGCTTGCGATGGTACTTGAATGTGTTATTTCACAGCAACTTGTACCAACACTTAAAGGGGACAAGCGAGTTGCAGCATTTGAAGTTTTACATATGAACAGTGCTGTTAAGAACCTTATTAGAGAGAATAAATCATTCCAGATTCCTTCTATGATGCAGACGAACAAGAAGTTGGGTATGCAAACTATGGATGATGCATTATATGATTTATATACAATGGGAACTATTGCGGCAGAAACTGCATTAGAGTATGCCCAGGATTATGCAGCTCTTAAGAAGAAATTGTTATTCTAGGAAAGGAATGGTAGGTCAGTATGGCACAGTATACTTATGAAGTCGTTACTAAAGATGGTAAAAACAAAAAAGGTACCATAGAAGCGACTAGTTTAGAAAAAGCAAGAGACGCCCTTCGTGCAGAAGGTAATAGTATTCTTAAATTAAGCGAAGCGAGTATCCTTAATCAGGACTTGAAATTCGGTGGAGCAAAGAAGATTCCATCGAGAGATTTATCAGTTTTCTGTCGTCAGTTTGT
The DNA here is from genome assembly GCA_017935565.1 of Lachnospiraceae bacterium. Taxonomy (GTDB): domain Bacteria; phylum Bacillota; class Clostridia; order Lachnospirales; family Lachnospiraceae; genus SVEL01. The sequence continues at coordinate 52,034 of JAGBHK010000035.1, read as the reverse complement.
TAGTATTCTTAATGCTGGTGTTAGTATCGTATCAGCACTTGGTATGTTAAGTGAACAGACTGCTAATAAGTCTTTAAAAGAAGCTATTATGAACATTAAGAATAATGTTGAAAAGGGTGGTACTTTAACAGATGCATTTAAGCAGGAAAGAGCAATCTTCCCTGGTATCCTTATCAGTATGATTGAAGCTGGTGAAGCATCAGGTAGTTTGGAGACATCTCTTGAACGTATGAGTATCCAGTTTGAGAAAGATGCGAAGATTAAGGGTATGGTTAAGAAAGCGTTAATGTATCCTTGCGTACTTATAGTTGTATGTATCGCAGTTATGGTTGTATTACTTGTAGTAGTTATTCCAAACTTTGAAGCGATGTTTGATCAAGTAGGTGGTAGTTTACCGGCGTTTACTGTAGCGGTGGTTAAACTTAGTGAATCACTACAGAAGTATTGGATTGTTTACATAGCAGTCATAGTTGGAGCAGTAGTAGCATTTAATATATTTAAGAGAACCGAAAACGGCTCGAGAATAGTTGCTAGATTTATGATGAAGGTTCCTGTGTTTGGATTACTTGGTGTTAAGACACAGTGTTCAAGATTTGCCAGAACTTTGTCAACTCTTTTAGCAGCAGGTATGCCAATGCTTGAAGCTATCGATATTACAGCTAGAACTATGGATAATGTACTCTTTAGAGATGCCGTTGAAGAAGCTGCTCGTCAGGTTCAAAGAGGTATGGCTTTATCGGCACCACTTAAGGCATCAGGAATATTCCCACCAATGATTCTTCATATGCTTGGTATTGGCGAAGAAACTGGTAATATGGAAGAAATGCTTACAAATGCGGCTAATTATTATGATGAAGAAGTTGAAACAACAACTCAACAGGCAACAGCTCTTATGGAGCCAGTTATCTTGGTTGTAATGGCTGGTATCGTATGTTTACTTATCGGAGCAATATACGGACCAATGATGGCTATGTACGAACAGTTAGGCTAAAAAGTGGATATACGCGAATTGCCCGAGTTCGCTATATTATAAATTAAAAATTTAAAACGTAAAGGAGAAAAAAGAATTATGAACAAAATGAACAACAAAGGTTTCTCATTAGTAGAACTTATCGTAGTTATTGCTATTATGGCAGTACTTATGGGTGTATTAGCACCAACACTTATCGGTAACATTGAAAAGTCAAGAGAATCAAAGGATTTACAGAACCTTGATACAGTTTATGGTAGAGTAAATGATGCTTTAGCTACAGAAGCAGTTGCTGAAGAAGCTGCAAGTGGTTTAAAGGCAACTAAATTATCTGAAATTTTATCAGGAACATCTGATCTTGGTACTGCGTTAAAGGAATCTATCGGATCTACAGCCCCAGAATTAACAGCTACATGTAATGCTTCTTCTGATATTTATGTAAAGATTGATGTTTCTGATGGTAATACACAGGTTACAGTTTTTGCTTCAAAAGATGGTTCTGCAGTGAATAATTGTACAAAGACAAAGGATAAAGACAATAAAGCAAAGCCTATGTCTGTATCAGGTAACTAATACTTTTTAAAAGGTGAACTATTATGCAATTTGAGACAATTTTGTTGATTATTATATTTGTATATGGCGTTATTATCGGGAGTTTCCTAAACGTATTAATATACAGATTACCATTAAAAGAGAATATTGCGACAGAAAGGTCTCATTGTATGAAATGTGGCAATAAAATCAAGTGGTACGATTTAGTACCACTTGTGAGCTACATTTTACTTAGAGGAAAATGCAGACATTGTAAAGAAAAGATATCCGTACAATATCCATTGGTAGAGCTTGCTAATGGTATCGGGTATGTATGGATTTTTTATGCAAATGGCGGAATAAGTACCGACATAACAGTAGTTGTGGATAGTATCTTATTCTGTTTATGCACGTCTGCACTTCTTGTGTTAAGTGTTATAGATTGGAGAACATACGAGATTCCAGTACAGTTAAACATTTTTATACTTATTACAGGAATTGCAAGAGTTATAAACTATAGAAATAATAGTGATGAAATAATTGAATTATTAATAGGAATGATAGCAGTCAGTGTACCGTTACTGTTATTATTCTATCTTACAAAAGGCAGAGGAATTGGCGGCGGTGATGTGAAACTTATGGCCGCAGCAGGACTTTTGGTAGGAGTCGGGAACATAGTCTTGGCTTTGGTTTTGGGATGTGTAATCGGTTCGATTATACACATAGCGTTGATGAAAATCTGTAAACGCGACAATGTGCTTGCCTTTGGACCATATTTATCAATCGGAATATTTATTACGATGCTATATGGTGAACAAATCATAGAATGGTACATGCAGTTTTACAGTTAAATATAGATGAAAACTATTAAATTATAATATAAAGCAGAGGAGAAAGATATGGCAAATACTATTTTAACAATAAGCATCGAATCTTCTTATATCAGAATGGCGGAAGTTTCGAGTAAAGGCGGAATAACAGTAAATAAAATTGCTAGAGTAAAAACACCTGAAGGTTGTATTCAGGATGATATCATTACAGATTACAAAGCATTGGCTGATGTAATTAATGAAAAAGTTACAGCTAAGGGTATATTGACAAAGGATGTTGTATTCTCAGTATTCTCAACAAAGATTGCTATTAAGGAGATTTCAACACCAGTTCTTAGTGATAAGAAATTGGCAGAGTATATTGAATCAAATGCAACAGAATTCTATCCTGTAGATATCAATGATTATATTCTTGCTCATAACGTACTTGAGACAGTTACAGAGAATGGTGAAAAGAACATGAGAGTACTTCTTATGGCTGCACCAAAGGATATGATTACGCCATATTATCAGATTGCTGCTGAAAATGGCTATAATATTCAGACAATTGACTATTTTGGTAATAGTGCATTACAGGTATTACAGAAACATGTTGATAAGGGCGTAAACCTTACAATCCAGCTTATGGAAGACAGTACCATTGTTAATATTATCAAAAACAATGTACTTCAGTTACATAGAGTAATTCCTTATGGTAGAGATGTTTTAACAGAAACACTTATGGATATGAGAGGAATTACAGAGGAAGAAGCTACAGAACTTCTTTGTACAGAGCAGTATGTACATCCAAGTTTTGATGGAGATATGATTACAAACTCTCTTAGATATCTTGTAAATAATATTTCCAGAGTAATGGACTACTATGCTTCAAGAAATCCTGAAAATCCTATTGAGAAGGCTTATTATATTGGTGATAATATCATTGGTTTGGATGAACTTTTTGCTTCTGAATTTAACTTCTCAGTTAAGGTTATTAAAAAGATGAAGAATGTTAAGACAGCAGATCTTAGCATGGAACCAAATAAATTAGTTAACTATATTGGATGTATCGGTTCAATTGTAGCACCAGCTGATTTCGTTACAATGGAAAAGAAAGCGAAACAGGCAAGTGCAAGTAATATTAAATTAATTGGTTTAGGCGTATTAGTAGCAGCAGTTGTATGTGTTGGACTCCTTGCAAAACCAGTAATTGATTCGATTAACTACAAGAAAGATAAAGCGGATTTAGAAAAGAAGATATCTGCCATATCAGACGTAGAAACATTAGTATCAAATTATTATAATATTACAGATATGGCAACAGATGCAAAGACATTTGCAGCACTTACAAGAGGAAATAATGACGTATTATTAAACTTCCTTATTGAACTTGAAAAGAAATTGCCTAGTGATATTTCTATTACAACAATGACTATTAATGAGGGGGCTGTTACAATCTCAGCTAAGACTAGTATTAAGCCCACAATGGCAACTTTCATAAGTCAGTTAAAAGGAATTGATAATGTTACAAGCGTAGCAGTAAGTAATTTTAATGAGAAAAAAGATGTTTATGGTGGTATCACAACAACATTTTCTGCAACATGTTTCTTCTATAACGATGAAAGTATTGGACAGTTTGCAGGTGTAGAAGAAAAAGAAACAGAAGAAGACGCAGAAAATAACGACGAAGAATAAACAGAAATGAGAGGACAGGCATATGAAGTTAAATATTAGTGAAAGAGACTTAAAGTTATTGCTGTTCGTATTGATTTTGGCCCTTGTCGGAGGCGGCTGGTGGGGCAGCAAGAAAATTAAAACTACGAATGAACAGACAAAGTTGCAAGTAGCAGAATTAGAAAAAAGATATACTGATTTAAAATCTAAGGATGATGATAGAGCATATTATACTGAACAGACAACAAAAAATGCAGATGTCTATAAGGGAATTATGGATAGATATTCAGGTGGTCTTGATCAGGAACATATTATTATGTCTTTAAAGATTGGTGAAGAAAAGTCAGGTGCTTGGATTAAGAGTGGTACATTAGCTGGTATTTCTAGTTTGTATACTTTTGGTGAAATAACATCAAGCGATCCAAATAGAGTTGGACAGACAGTTTATGTTAGTGATTATGTAGGCGTTAACTCTGTGTTAAATTTAAATTTCGAGAGTACATATACAGAATTGAAAGATTTAGTTTCATATATTAATGACCATGAAGATAAATCAAAGATTAGCAATATGACACTTACATATAATGACAGCGAAGATAAACTTACAGGTTCGATGCAGCTTGTAACATATGGTATTTTAGGTAGTGATAGAGAATATAAGGATATTTTACTTAAAGATCCTCATATTGGTACAGACAATATATTTGAATCATCAACATTTATACCATCGACAACAGATGGCGATTATGCAGACTTTATTAAGACAAATTACGACTTGTTCTTAACATTACATCATGAAAATAAGGATTCAAGTTCAGTTGCTATAGGTACAATGTCAGATATTACAGGAACAAATACACTTTCTGTTTCATCTAACACAACAGAAAAAGTAACACTTATCATTATGGGTAAGGAAGGCGAATACAAGTTTGCATACAGACTTGGTAATGAAACAGTTCCAGCAGATAAGTATCAGTTAGGTATGGATTATTTGGTTGGTGATTCGCTTGATATGGTAATCGTAAGTTCACCTAGAGTTGGCGATGATGACTATAGTGGTGTAGAACTTAGTATAGCAAATGATTCAGATTTAACACTTAATTATACAGTAGTTAATGATGATCCAGAAAGACCAAGATTTACAATTGGTACAGTAACAGGTAAGGTACAGGAATACTAGTTGGAGATAGATGCGTATGAATTCAGTAAAAAAGAATAATAGCGGTTTTACATTAATTGAAGTAGTAATAGCGGTTTTGATATTGTCTATAATATCATTCCCATTTGTAAAAAGTTTTGTTGAAACTATGAAGATTAATGCGTCCGCAAGAAAATTGCAAAATGCGACATTGACTGCTCAGGATACTGCTGAGGAGTTTAAGTCAGAGCCTTTATCTAGATTGCTGGATAAGTATGCATATACAGTAACCAAAGCAGATGGGAAATTGGATGTATACAATTTTTCAGGAATTGAGATGGAAGGTGCCAATGGCGAAGATTTCTTCGTAGATGTAGAGTTGGACCCTAATATAGTATATGATTCGGAAGGCAATTGCGTAAACGGTGGAGTTTTACCATTGTTTTCCAATCTGTACGGAAGCAATACTGCAATTGTTTTTAAACAATATGTAGAGTATGATAGTACTATTCCAAAAGCAGGTAGTACAAAAACTTGTGATGTAACTATTGAATGTGCTGAGAATAAAGTTTTAGAGGCTTATAATTATACATATACAATATCATTTGATTTTACATATGTTTTGGCTGATGGAACAGTTAAAACTATTGATGGTGGTTCTGTTGAAAAGACATATTCAGCTGATGAAGATCATAGTGCATATATCTTGGCAGCTATATTTGATAAGATAAGTGCTATAGAGCCAGATTCAGAAGGTAATTACTACGCGACAGATAAGATTAATATTTCATATTCATTTATTGGTCATAATGGTAATACTGATTCACCAGAATTTACATTGTATTTGGCAGAACAGCCTACTAAAAATCAAACAGATATCAATAAATATTCAAGACTTAAAGCAGATAATGTAACAGTATCAATCAATGGTATGACAAGAAAACTTTCAGAATATAACATTGCATTGCAGGATGTTTTGAAGATTAATACAAATATCGGAAGAGAGATGGAAGATAGAGTTTCAGAGGGAACACTTACATATTCTTCAGATAATTATGCAGATTCATTATTCTTAATGAATGTTACAGTAAGATACGGTGCAGCAGATGGAGAGATTATTACGACATTTACTTCAACCAAGGAGGAATAGAATGCTAAAGGGTAAATTTAACATAAAAAAATTGAATAATAGTGGTTCTACTCTTACTATGACACTTTTAGCTATGGCATTTGTGTCGTTGTTGGCGTCTGCTCTTTTGGCTGCGGCTATTGGAAATATTGTTATGAAGAGAATTGACAATAGTTCTAAGGAAACATTTTACACAGCTGAATCCGTATTGGACGAAATTAAGGTTGGAGTAGGTAAGGATAGTATGGTTGCTATGGCTGATGCCTATGAAGAAGTTCTTTCTAGTTTGATTGTAACAGATGGAACTGTTGATTATATGCTTAGCAACGAAGAAGCAAATGAAAAACTTCAGGAACTTTTCATGGTTGGAGTTACTGAAAAATTAACAAATGGAAATGTTGATTTTAAGAGTATTACAACGATGTACGAAGATACAACTGATATCACAAAACAGAATGTTGAGGCATATTTGGAGACATATATTGCCAAAGAAGAGTTGAAATTTGCTGATGTAAAAGATATTGAAAGTGTAACATTTATTAAAGATTACAATGGTATAAAGAATGAGATTATCATTAACAATGTGGTAATTGATTATAAGGCTGAAAAGGCTACAGATACATATTTTGCAAATGTTACAGTTGACCTTGACATTGCATATCCAAATATGATGGTTGACTTTTCGGCAACAAAGAGACTTAAAGAGTTTAAGAATTACGCATTTATAGCAGATGGAAACATTAATGTTGCATCTTCTACACAGAATGCTAATGCAACAATAAATGCAAGTATTTATGCAGGTGGTGATATTCTTATTACATCTGGTTCGTCAGGAATTGGTTCATTGACGGTGGGACCAAACTATTTTTCAGGCGGTACAACATCAGATGTTGTTGCAGGAAATAATATTGTGTTAATGGGTAGTTCAGAAACATATGGAAATAAGGCTAAAATGTCATTGTCTAATTCAAGACTTTGGTGTACAAACCTTAATCTTGCTAAAAATGAAACAGTATTAAAACAGGATATCACAGCAGGTGCTGAACTTACAATCGGTTCTGATTGTTCATCTTTCATTGCGGACGATTTGAACGTTTCAGGAAAGAATAGTTTAGTAAATGTTGGTGGTGAGTATTACGGTTACAGATACGATGGTAATGCAGCTACAGACCTTCATACTATGAGTAGTGCGATTATCATTGATGGTGCAGGAAGTATCGTTAATTTAGGTGGCGATGCTACTTCACTTAGTAAATTAGTAATCGGTGGACATTCATATATTAGTTATGAAGTGGATGGAGTAGATTCATACATGACAGGTGAATCGCTTTCATTTACAGGTAACCAGGAGTTATATTTGGTTCCTGCAAAATATATAGCAGTTGGCAGAGAAAAATCTGTAGCTAACCCTATGCCAAAGTCTGTATGGGAAAAATTGGTAGAGGAAGCAGCGGTACCTGAAAATAATATTAAATTAGTAGATATGACAGGTTTCTTTGCATTTGATGAAGGATTATTAGATGCTACAAATCCTTATGAAATAAGAAATGTAGACGACCGTACATATGTATATTTTAACTTTAAAGATAAAGACAGTGCTGCAAAATTTATTGCAGGCGTTCTTGATGGAAAGGCTTCAGAATTAGCCGATAAATTAGATGATTACGCAAATGCACTTTTATCAGAAGATGTTACAACATCAGGTGCAGTTAAAGTAACAAATGGTGGTTCTATTTATACAGCAGGTGTGCTTATGCAGACTAGCGGTGGCGGTGTTTCAGGTATAACAGGTGAAGGATACCAGTGGGGTATTAACCAGGCTGAATTTTCACTTTCATCATTAGACCTTACAAACAGATATAAGACTATATCACACTTGTTAGTAAGTTTCCCATTTGTTGAAAATGGTTCAAGATACGTTATCGATGGTGATATTGTTACAATCGATGATGCATTGTTTAAGTATCAAAATGGTTATGTAACAGACGGTTCTGAATTTGTTCGTTCTGCTACAGAAAATATTATTGACTGGGAATTAGTAAAAGCATCTGGATATAATGATGAAATGCCTACAAAAGCATTGGAATCAACATTACCATATGCGCTTACATTAACAAAGGTTGCAATTGATGATTCATATACAATTCCATCAGAAATTACAGGTGGCATTATAGTTGCAACAGGTGATGTTATTGTAAATCATGATTTCACAGGTTTGATTGTGTCAAAGGGAAATATTAGAGTAACAGCAAATGCAGCGGTTACAACAGATTTAAATCTTGTTGAGCAGTTGTTAACTTGGGAATTTAACTATCTCAATGAAACAATTGATGAAGAGGTTGCATTTAGAGATTATTTCTGGGCATATAAGAGAAGTGCTCAGGGTGATGGTAGCGAAGAAGTTAAGATTGAAACACTTGAGTATGATGATATAGTTAGTTTAAATAACTGGAGGAAGTATGATGACAGTGCCAACTAAATTAAAACTTAATAATAAAGGTGCTACACTTATTGAACTTATGGTTATTTTGGCTATTATAGCAGTGCTTGTCAGTGGTTCTATTGTTGCATTCAATGTGTTGAATGGAAGTAATTTGAAAAACGCTGCAAGAACTACGGGTTCATTTCTTGAAACAACAAGAACTAAAACTATGTCAGTAGTTGCAGATGCATGGTATTATACTTTGACTCGAGATGGCGATAACTATTACACAGAAATATATAAAGTGTATACTGATGATACTGGCGCAACTGTAGAAGAAAAGATAGAAGCAGAAGACCTTGGATTCAGAGTTGTAGGTTCTATTATTGCAGATGGTTCAGAAACTGAATTTGCAGATGGTGATATGCTTACAATAAAGTTTGATCAAGCATCAGGAAGCGTTAAAATAGTTGATTTAGATGGTACAGAACTTACACCTTCGGAAAATATGATTACAATTAAGTTTGTAAGTGGAGCGAAGGAAGCATCCGTTGATTTGTATTTTGTATCTGGAAAAGTGGATATTCACTATTAATGAAAGGAGGAGACTATGAACACAAAACTAAATGATAAAGGTTTTTCCTTGGTAGAGTTGCTTGTAGCAATGGCGATAGCAGCCATAGTCTCTACCCTTATAATTTCCATGATGATTAGTTCAACATCAATGTTTAAAAATGAAAACGAACAAATAGATTTGCAGAACGAATTGCAAATTGTTCAAAACCAGTTGACAGAGAAGTTTATGGAAGCGAAAGCTATTAATGTCGTGAAATGTGGTGATGATGTGCGAATCTACACAGGCGAGATAGATATTAATACAAATAAACTTTTAGTTGAATCTGAAGCTGGTAAGCATACAGAATGTGTTATCACATATACAGATGGTAAATTATATTTGACAGGAAAATATATGGATAGTATTCCAGATGGTTATCTTTTGTCAGAGAATGTTCTTGATTTTGATATAGATATTGCGACTGTTCCAGGTGAGGAAGAAATGATTGTTAAAAATGAGGATAATTCATATTCAACAGTAACAAGATATTTTTATGATAATCCGATTTCAATAAAATTGACATTGAAAATAGGAACAGAAAAAGAGAACAAGACAGATGAATTGGTATTGAAAATTAGAAACAAGATAGATGACTATAGAATATATAGTGTTAGCTCGTTTAATGGCACTCTGGCAGGTGTTAAACCTACAGAACTTGATTTAAGATAGGGAAACCGGAAGGGAGAAGCAATGAAAAAAGTATTTGAGAAAATTAAAAATTCGAAAAACACAAGTAAAGTTGTAGCAGTTGTTTTGGCAACTGCTGTTTGTGCTACTTCCATCTGGCATGGTTTTGTAAAAAAACCGGCGGAGGTAGTTGCAGCACCTGAGGTAGCGGAAGATAACAAATCATATTTGTCATATGTAGTTGACAGAATGATTGGCGGACTTCAGGAAAAATTTACAATTCTTGAAATTGTACCTCATGAGAGTCAAGGCGAATTCCGTTATTACATTGGTGATGACAGAGTAGAAGAAGGCCTTGAAAAAAACAGAACTCTTATGGAAAAGTATTATTCTACAAGAGGTCGTTATATCAAACATGATACAGGTCAGTGGGACGTTACTGATGTTTGGTATGATGTAGGAAATGTATTTTCTAACTTTGGATATCAGTTTATCTATTATTCAGAAGAAGATAGATTCGAAGTTGAAAGTCCAAAGAGATTCTTAAATTATGTATTACCAGAATACAAGGAACTTTTCGAAGGCAATATTGATTTAAGAACAGTAGAAGGAAATGACCTTACAGAGGCAGATATTTTAGCTGCAGACTTTATCATTATTTCGACAGGTACACATGATAACAGTACAATTGGTTGTTATAATGCATTTACAGATGGAACATTAACAGAAGATTCCAGAGATGTACCAGAGGGTATTTACAAAGGTACAATCAATGCTGATGGAACAGGTAATATGACACCAGTTACAGCAGCAGGAGAAATCACATATAATACATATGAAATGAATGCTGATGGCACATACAAAAGCCGTGATATTAGTTGGGAAATGGTTGAACTTTTATGGGAGTACACTATAAATGGTAAGCCAATGGAATTATCAGACGGTACAGTTGTTACAACTGCAGTTCCTGTAATCATGGACAACCAGCAGTTTAGTAACTTGAATAAAGATGGTAATATGTACAAGTATGAACTTTTGTTTAGAATGCTTACAAAAGATCAGTTTGCTACAATTAAGCCATATATTAGCAATGTAGACGTTAATGGAAATGAATACATTAACTGTGAAAATCTTAACACAGGTGTGTTTGATTTGGAGAAAGCATTTGCAGCAGATGCAGATGTAGATATGATTAGAGATAATATCTACAAGATTTGTGGTACTCAGCAGACAGGTGAGTATAAGGATAACAACCCTCCTCACGCTGTTTATTTGACAAATGATTACTGGGTATTTAGTGGTGACTCGTGTCTTATTCCTTCAAATAAGGATGCAAGTTACGGCCAGGCAAATGTTGGTTTTGAAGAAAGAACAGGTAATCCTACAACCGTTATCGAAGTTATGAGATATTTGCTTGGTGCAAAGGATACTCCTGTAATTAAGTACAAGAGAGTAAAGATTCTTGAAATTCAGCCATGTACTGTATTTGATTACGATACATACGAGGAAGTAAAGAAACTTTCTAATAGACTGTTGTTGGCAACAGACGGTATGGATAACGATGGTAATATGATTTATGATCCATTGACAGAGGATAACTACAACGACCCTAATGCAAATACATGTATTTACGTTGAATGTATATCTTCAGCAGGTTTTAATGGTATAAATGATGATATTGTTGCAGATTATGATGTAATTATTCTTGGTGATAATGATGATTTATTACTTAAGGATGATAAAGGCAAGACAATTTACAACGATACAAACCTTAATGGATATATTTATCTTGCATTTGGTGATTTAATCAAGTGTAAGACTGGTATTTCTGTATATTATCCAGAAGATTATAAGGAACTTACAACTTCAAAGGGATATTGGGGAAGTGTTAACTATGGTTATACTATAGGTGATTACGACCCTGTAACTAACACATTATGGAATGACAGACAGACAGCATGCCCTGTGGCGGGAATTACATCATTGAAGTCATATTCAGGTTCATATACAAAGATTTATAAGATGGATACTACACTTTGGAATCCATTGTTATACAATAATTTAACAGCAGGAAAGTATTACATTCTTGAAAATGCTAACAATGAAGGTCTTAATGCAAGTAGCCAGTCAGCGATGTTGTCTGATAAGACTGGTCTTGTAAGACTTAGTGGTAACGATATTACACAGATTAAGTGTAATCAGTTGAAAGAATTTGTTGATTCAGGAAAATTGTTGGTAATGGGTGAAGAAATATATAATTATACAGATGCTTCGACTACAATTTATCCAACATCAAATATTGCAGAAATAGCAAAATATGCTATCGATAAGGATGCCAATAGAATTAGAGAAGGCAGAATTGGTGCAATGCTTCTTTATCTTAGAAATTTAAATCCTAAGATTTTAAATCTTAAGACACCAACTCCTGTTGAATATGATGCAGCAGGTACTGTTAATAAGTTTAATGAAAAGGGAACAGATTTACCATTCTCATTCAGCATTGATGCATTGGCAAATACAACATATCAGATAAGTGTATATGGTGATAAGAATAATGACGGTGTATACAATAAGAGCGGTGATGTTACAGACGATAAGAATGAAAGATATCATAGATCAAAGGTTGTAACAGATGCAGATGGTAAGGCTTCAGTATCTATAAACGTAAAATTGCCAGAAGAATATAATGGTATTATGTCCTATAGATTAGAGGTTGTACAATTAAGTGCGTCAGGTGCAGAACTTCCATATCGTGCAGGTGTAACAGGATACACAGCTATAAAAGGTAAGGAAGTAAAGAATATTCACGTATTACAGATTCTTCCTGTACCTTATAGTACATCTAAGGGTATTAACCTTAATATGGAAACAGATGCTGCATTTAATCAGTTGATTAATAACGCTGAAAGTATTATCGGATACAATATTGAAGTAGATGCTATTTATACAGAACAGTACGAAAATTGGTTTAATCCATCTAAGATGGGTATGAAATATAATCCTGATGATAAGACAACTGACAGACTTTACAACTATGATATGGTTGTACTTGGTTTTGCAGATTTGTATTGTGGTGATGATATTTCAAATGACAACGGTGCCCTTGATTGTTTAAATGACTTTATTTCAAAAGGTAAGTCAGTATTATTTACACATGATACTATTGGTTATTCAAATACAGTTAATGGTATGACATATAGTGGTTCGGAATTGACTAAACATAGTACAAACACATGGGCAACATCATTGTCTAGAATGTTTAGAGATGTTGTAGGTATGGATAGATTTGGAATCAGTGATGCTGAAAGTCTTGTTGCAGACCAATTTAAGAACATTCCATACTACAAGGATGGCACACCAGTGTTATACGGATTACAGGGTGTTACAAATATGCTTGCATACAGACATTCTGTTGCAACAATTGGAAATAACGATGCTGTAGATTATGAGGTTAAAGTTCCAAGTAGTGGAAAGTACTTATTGTACCCATATACAACAGGTTCAATTAGTAACTATACTTCCCTTATGGAAACAACAAAGGTTACAAAACTTAACGATGGTCAGGTAACAATGTATCCATATGCTATTTCTGATAGTCTTACAGTTGCTGAAACTCATTCACAGTGGTATCAGCTTGATATGGAAGACCCTGAAATCGTAGTTTGGTATACACTTGCAGGTGATGGTAACGGAACAGCAGAAGAATATGATGTATACGGATATGAAAATGCTACAGCTGCGGAGAATGCATCTAAGACACTGGATCAGTATTATATTGATAATGCTAAGGATGCAGGTAATAACTACTACATTTATTCAAAGAACAATATTACATATTCAGGTGCTGGACACTCATCAATGGATAGCCCTGAAGAGTTAAAACTTTTCGTTAATACTGTTGTTAAGGCTATTTCAGCTGGTAACAGTACACCTGATGTTAAGGTTCTTGAAAGTTCATATGCAAATGGTTTATACAATGTATTCGTTACACCATTTGCAGAAACATACGAATTCAAATTCTATGGTTACGATGGAGACTTACTTCCATATGTTGGTAAGTTTGCAGATGCTAAAGTTACATGGCATAATCCAGAAGATGCAAATGGTGATGGTACAGCAGATGCAGATGATTATGTAACTGCAGAATTAGGAAAGAAAGTTGTAAATATGGAGGAAATTCTTCTCTCAATTGGTGGAGAAAGTACATTTACTGAATTTAACATATTTACACCATATGCCGACCAAATGTCACAACTTATCGAAGATGGATATGGAGTAACATTTACCATTGAATTAACGGATATGTTTGGTGCTAAAGGAACGGCGACCATAAGGCTCTTAAAGAGAGAATTATATAAGTTAGATTAATTAGATTAATGATAGAACAAGCGGGTATTTAAAAATACCTGCTTGTTTTTTATAAATTCAAAAAAATCCTTGAAAACACTAGATTTTATGGGAAATATGTGATATATTAAAATAAGATAATTGTAAATTTGTGATAATTTTATATAGATAATATATCACTTTAATATCCAAGGAGGGATTTTTGTGAAGATAATAAAAAAGATTAGGAACAATAGAAAGTGGTTTATAGGTACACTGGCAACTCTTGCGACAGCATTAGTGGCAGTGTTAGTTGCGTTGTTTTTTATACCTGAAGCGAAGGCGAGCGCTATAGTAGATGATCCGGTAGGGAAGACATTGACATATAATCTTCCTGTTATTGCAGCGCAAAACGCTGGTAATTTAGGGGTAGTTGAGGTAGAGATTGACATTGCTGACCCGGATTACAAATATTACATTATTGGCGATGGAAATACCTACAACAACATCTCTTTGGTTGTGAACTATGAGTTATCAGTATCAAAGGTGGTGCCTATCTATCTTGATAATGTTAAGATTAATATGTCGGAAAATGCACCAGCTATGAGTTTTACAACATCGACTAATGAAAATACTGGAACAGATGGCGGTTACAAGATTATTGTAAAAGGCGATTGTGCAATGACGAGTAGTTGTATAGGCGCAACATATCCAGTAATTCAAGTAGAAAGCGTTGGCGCGGATTTGTATCAGCTTGTAAGATATAACGGTGAGGATTACCTCAACCCTGAAAACTATTACACTATGGTGAAAGCAAGTTTTGATACAAACGTTGAGTTTACCTCATATGAATTTGCGCAAGGAGAAACAGTTACAGAGTGTTCTCTTACAGTTGAAAATGCTACAAACAGTTATGGTGCCGCTATTGGTACTACTGCGGGAACTGTTGATATTACAGGTGACAATATTGTTCTTTCCGATGGTACAGGTACACCTATCCAGGATATTGGAGAAGATGGACCATTGATGAAGATATTTAATAAGCCTTTAAAGATTGGTGCGCAGGCGTTATATGGTTCTAGCGGTTATACAGGTGACGTTACAATCAGTGGTGCGCTTAACCTTACAGTTATTAGCAATGGTTATGGTGCATGTATCGGTGGTGGCGGAAGTTACATTGTTGGTAAAGAAGCAAAGAATGCAGGAAATGTTACTATAAATGGTGGTACATTGTACCTTGCTACAAATGATGTTGTAAGTGGTGGAACTACATATCCAATACCTGCTATCGGCGGTGGCTTTAACAGTGCAGGAAATACATATGGAGAAGCGGGAAATGTAGTTATTTCAGGCGGTTCTATATATATTAGGGACAATGGAATGCAGTTTGGTGCAGCTGATAAAAAACCTGTAAATGCAAAGGGTGAAGCATTATATCAGTTTGTGACAGATTATACAACAGACATTGATGAAAATGGAAAATTAGTTATTTCAAGTGAAAGATATGAAGAAATTCATAGAGCGGATTTCACAGAAAATAACGGATACATAGATGTGGATTATCAGTATAATAGCAAGGATTTCTCCACAGTTTTGAATTATAATTACGAAGGTTTTGGACATACCACAGGAAATATTGGCTCGAAGTTGTATTTCTACCTTCCAGCGACACCATTGTGTAAACTTACAATTAGCGAAGAAAGTTATCTCGATAACGATATACCGATTGTTAGTGCTACAGTAGGTGGATTGCCAGTGGATTTTGTAGACGGAGCATTTTGGATTCAAAATGGTTCTGATGCCCAATTAACATTCAAAGATATTCCAAAATATATGGATGTTCAGAATATCGTATTAACAGACGTAAAAACAAATGTTACATCGGATTACACACAGTCTTTCGTTTATGACGAAACTACAGGAAATTACGTTGTGACAGTAAAAGTGTCAGATGATAGCGAACTTAATATTACATATGCAAGTGATATTAGAATTGAATATAACTACGGTTTTGTAGATGGCGACACACATGAAATCGTAAATAATTTACCAGTGAAGTATGAACTTGGTGATGATATTACATTGAGTGATAGCGATATTTTTGCAGCAGATTTAGCATTTGTAGGCTGGTATTCAGAACTTACAGGTGACAGAATCACAAGTATTAATTCATCAAATCTTTATAACATAATGGACGCAACAGGCGCTATTAAGTTAAAGGCTAAATGGAATGTTACAGTTACATATGATATGGGAGAGGGTACTGGAGACGAGATTCCTGTTCAAACATTACCATATGGTGAGGCTGTTGATTTGATTATTACTAATGTACAGCCAACTCTCGACTTTTACTTATTCGAAGGTTGGGTGGTTGAAGGTGTATTGTGCGGACCAGGTTATACACATAATTTGATTCCAACTAAGAACATTGTTATTACAGCAAGTTACATTCAAAGTAATTATTTTGTATACATTGATGCGAGCCCTAAAAAGTTCAATGTTGAAAATGTAGATATTTTTGTAGGTATTGATGGAACTACAAATAATCTAATTCTTAAGAATCCTGATGGAACATACAGAACTACAGAAATTGAAGGTGTAACATATTATCAAGCAGTTGTTGAAAATGAAGATAAGATTTCAGTAATTCTTACACAGAAACCAGGTCTTATTATTTCAGGACAAAGCGTAACAGTTACACAGGGTAGCGGCAAGCAGGTAGTTGTTGGAACTGGTGGTAGTGAAAACGGAGAAATTACAATCCAGTTCACGATTGATGAAGATGATGTATATATTTCTACCGCTTCAGAGTTTGTATTAAGAGAGTACGAAATCTCGTTCTTTGATGGCATTTCTGGTTCTACGGGCAACAAACTTTGGACTGGTGATAAATTTACATACACAATTGAAGAATTAGATAAGAGCATTGGTGAAATTCTTGGAAACAAGGTTTCTGAAATCGATTCTGTAAATACAAGATTCTTTAAGTTTGCAGGTTGGGAAGATGTTCTTACAGGTAAAGTTTATAGCAATGAAGATTCATTTGGCGAAAATCTCGGTGATGTGATTTTGGTTGCTAAATGGACTAAAATTGATAAATATCCGATAAATGTTACTGTTATCGATGAAAGATATGATGAAGTGTCAGAGGATGTATTTGCATTGCCATACTATGTAAATGCAGATGGTTCATATGAAGAGCCATATATTGAAGATGGTATTGCATATGCAAAAGAAAATGACAAGATTGTTATTAAATTCTTCTATTACGATAATAACGGCGACGTAAAGGATGTTACAAATGGTGTTATTCTTAAGGCAATGGAACTTAAGTATACAAAGAACACTGGAAGCAATACTACAGAAGAGATTGCGCCAGGTGTGGACTTCTTCATTTGTCCTAAACCAATGGATGAAACACCGATTAATGTCAGAGCTACAATCGACATTCAGGAATATACTATAACATATTGGGATACACGTGAAATGATTCACGGAAATCCAGAAACATACACCTTCTTTGATGAAGTTGTATTGAACAAGATTTATGGAAATGTAGACTGGTTGTTGGTTGTTCCAGATGATGATGAAAATAACTTTGATGATATAAAGACAGTTCCTATTGAAAAAATCGAAAGAGGAACAATGGGAAATCTTGTAATCAAAGCGGATTGGTCTGATTATAGCGAAGAGTATTATACTGTAAATATTGATTCTATCATAAAGAATGGTACCCTTGAGATTATTTATCCAGTAGGAAGAGACGAGTACATGGCTAATGAAACATTAGTTATCAAAGTTACTCCAAACAAGGGATATCAATTAAAAGATGGAGCAATTATCTATCGTGAAGTGCCAAGAATTACATTCTACGGTGGATTGGGTTCTACATTTGGATATGCAAATAATTTACAGTTAGACAGTGCTTCACAGATAACAGGTAAAGATGGCATTTACCTTGTGAATATGCCAGAAAACGATGTGTTTATTTCAGCGGAATTTGTAATGGCAAATTACACAATCACATACAATAACGTAGATGGATTGGATAATAATAATGCTACTACATTTACATATTTTGACACAATTAAGTTAAATCCTGTAGAAAAAGATGGATTTAAGTTCCTTGGTTGGGTGGATGCAAACGGCAACACTATAACAACTATTAAGGAGATGGAGACAGATATTTCTTTGACAGCAACATTTGAAGAACTTGTGCCTGATAACGATGAAAATGTTGGAGATGAAGGTGACGATAAGGATAATCCAAATAAAGATGATTCTGACAAAGATAATACTGATAAAAATGATGGTAATTCTGGTGAAACAAACAAACCATCCAATAAGCCAGGAACGGGAAATACTGATTCGGACAACAACGATAAAAATGATTCAAATGTAAATATTAACCTTGGAAATCCTAGTGTAAATGATACTCCTTCAAATAGCGAGGACAGCAATAAGAAACCACATATTATTGGTGGCGGAAATGCATACGGAAGCGATACATACACAGGTGATACAAGCAATGTTACAAGAATGGTTCTTATAAGTGTTGCGGCAGTTATTATGTTGATTATTTTGGTTCTTACAAAAGAACAGAAAAATGAAGAAATTATAAAAAAATCATAAAGTGAAGAAAATATAGAAAGAGTAATGGATTGAGAGATTATTTCTTTGATTCGTTGCTCTTTTTATTATTATGTTTTTTATAAAAACTTTATGCTTTTTTAAGTGATTTCTATAGTGATATAGTATAAAATATTAGTATTGAGAATAAGGAAGGTTAGAAACTATGGAAAATATTGAAAGTACAAAAAAAGAAATAGTTGAAATAGACAGAGTTGTATTTAAAGAAATAAATGATAAAGAATTAGAGGTTATTGAAAAGATAAAATCTAGAAGTGTAGCTAATAGATTTTTTAAGAAGATGATAATTTCGGTGATTGTATTATTAGTTGTTTTTTGTGTGCAGGCTATCGGAAATGTTACAAAGAACCATAGCTTTTCATATCTGTTTAAGAATTTTGATTTATTTTTTGTTGAAATAAAAAAGTATATTGGTTGGATAATTGCTCTTTTTGTATTTTTTAATGTGATATCGCTATTCTGTGCGGTTGTAAAACGCCAATTAGTAATGATTGCAGACAATTTTTACATATTGTATGATGCGTATGTAAACGAGAAATACATGGGAAGCAAGCTTGGCGTTGAGGGCAAAGAGAGAAGAAATTACTATGTAGTTTTTGAATGTGATCAAGGTGTTTGTTCAAAATCCTTAGTAGTTAGCAAGGCTCAATATAACAAACTAAAGGTTGGCGAGAAAGTAGTAGTACTTAAAGAAGTTTCAGTAGAAGGAAATACACTAAGGGTATTTAAAGATGAAGAATTTGGAAATATTTACAATTCCGGAAACTAAAAAGCATAAAAACATAAGCGAGTTTTGTTTTGAAAAATTAGTTGAGTTTTGCAAAGAAAAATTTGGTTACGATGTTGTTAAAGAAAATATAAGGAAAAATGAGCACGGAAAACCATATTTTGCAGATAATGAAGATTTACACTACAATATTTCACATACAAACGGGCTTGGTGTAATAGTGTTTGATGATAAACCATGCGGAGTAGATGTGGAACGCATTGTGGAGAAAAAGTACGATTTATCGGAGAGATTTTATAGTTCTGAGGAAAAAGAATGGGTAAATGATTCTGAAACAGAACTAGAGAGAACTGAAAAATTACTTATGGTATGGACTGGAAAAGAGGCCTACACAAAAATGCTTGGAATAGGTCTTACAGTGGATATTAGAACTATTAATATATTCGACAAAGAGATATGGGATAAACTTTCCTATATTCGTGAAAATGGATGTATAATATGTGTATGTAGAGAGTCGGAAGATTAACTTCCGACCCTTTTTTGCTATTTAAAACAGTTGCTACAGTCAAAATCAGGATTCATTGCATAGAAGTTCTTTGAGTCAAGTTCATCCTGAACCATCCTAAGTGCCTCGCCGAATCTTTGGAAATGAACGATTTCACGCTGACGCAAAAACTTAATAGGAGCCGCAACATCAGGGTCTTTAATCATTCTTAAAATATTGTCATAAGTTGTGCGGGCTTTCTGCTCTGCGGCCATATTTTCAAATAAATCAGTGATAGGGTCGCCTTTGCTCTGGAATTCACATGCATTAAATGGCACACCGCCAGCTGCCTGAGGCCAAATGCCTAAAGTGTGGTCCACATAATATTGTTCAAAACCGCCAGCCTTAATTTCTTCAGGAGTAAGATTTGCTGTAAGCTGATGCACAATGGCGCCGACCATCTCTAAGTGCGCTAATTCTTCGGTACCAACATCATTTAAAATACCAGCAACTCTAGGGTTTTTGAAAGCGAATTTCTGCGATAAATAACGCATAGAAGCGCCCATTTCACCATCAGGACCACCATACTGACTGATGATAATCCGTGCTAATCTAGGGTCTTTATTTTTAATATTTACAGGGAACTGCAATCTTTTTTCATAACTCCACATTACTTACAACCTCCATTCTGCCATGGCCATGGGCCTTTATTCCAATCTCTTACATTAGACATATCAGGGGAGTAGGCACATATTGGTCCGAAGTTTGCCTCGTAAGTTGTAAGCGCCTGCTTTCTAATTTGTTCCATTTTGTTGAAATAGTTTCTAGCTTCATTGTCATAAGGATGTGTATCAAGAAAAAGCCTAGCATCGTCCATTGCGAAACTGCTTTTGTTAATGATATCCATTAATTCTGATTTATTAATCATTTACATCCACTCCTTCCTAAAAATGGTTTATCGAGGCATGGGAAAATAGTTCCTGTGCAAAATGCCTTATCAAGGTCATATACTGTATTAAAACAACTTTGCCATGGAACATAAGCCATACCAATGGTCATACCAGAAAGTGGCATCTGGTCGATAGCCTTCATTGGTGAAACTGCTATGGGTTGATAATTATTCATAATATCCTCCATTCTGAAATAGTTTCTACAGTATTACTATATGCTAAAGAAGAAATAATGTTCAAAGTGCTTGTGTTTATTGTAATGATAATGTATAATATAAAGTGGTTTTGTGTCGAATGGCACGAGCCTAAAAAATGTATTTTTATGGAGGTAATAAAATGTTAGTTTCAGCAAAAGAAATGTTGCAGAAAGCAAAGGCAGGCAAATATGCTGTAGGCCAGTTTAACATAAACAACCTTGAGTGGACAAAGGCTATTCTTTTAACAGCAGAAGAATTAAAGTCACCAGTTATCTTAGGTGTTTCTGAAGGCGCTGGTAAGTATATGTGTGGTTACAAGACAGTAGTAGGTATGGTTAACGGTATGTTAGAAGAATTAAAGATTACAGTACCTGTTGCTCTTCACTTAGACCACGGTAGCTACGACGGATGTATGAAGTGTATCGAAGCTGGTTTCTCATCAGTTATGTTCGATGGTTCACACTATCCAATCGAAGAAAATGTTCAGAAGACTACAGAACTTGTTAAGATTGTTAACGAAAAGGGTATGTCTCTTGAAGCAGAAGTTGGTTCAATCGGTGGTGAAGAAGACGGTGTTGTAGGCGCTGGTGAATGTGCAGACCCTAACGAATGTAAGGCTATTGCAGATCTTGGCGTTGATATGCTTGCAGCTGGTATTGGTAATATCCATGGTAAGTATCCAGCAAATTGGCAGGGATTAAGCTTCGAAACATTGGCAGCTGTTAGCGAAAAGACAGGTGATATGCCATTAGTTCTTCACGGTGGTACAGGTATCCCAGAAGATATGATTAAGAAGGCTATCTCTCTTGGCGTTGCTAAGATTAATGTTAATACAGAGTGTCAGTTATCATTTGCAGATGCTACACGTAAGTACATTGAAGCTGGTAAGGATTTAGAAGGAAAGGGATTTGACCCTAGAAAGCTTCTTGCTCCAGGTTTTGATGCTATCAAAGCAACAGTTAAAGAAAAAATGGAATTATTTGGTTCAGTTGGTAAAGCTGAATAATGAATTTAGAATAAGGCGAAGCGGATTTTAATCCGCTTTGTCTTATTTGAAATAATAGTAATGAAAATGGGTTGGTATAAATTAGGAGTTGGAAAGAGAGGTCCTAAATTGAAAAATAATGCTGATGCGATTATTTTTCAATTAGCAATTTGTGACGAAGCGTCACAAATATGCTCTGATGCGACACCAAAAATCGATACGCGACTTTTTGGTGCGCGATTCCTACGCTACGCTTCGGAATGGAGGATATTATGAAAAAGGACGAAGAAATCAAAGTGATAGATGAAAATCTTGAACAATTAGAAGAAGAATTAGAATTGAATATAGAAAATAACCAGGCAGAAAAAGCCGAGGAAATGATAGAACTCATCGATATACACGATGACGATTACGAAGAAGAAGCAGAACATGAAGAGTTTGAAGGCATTGAGTTTATTAATCAGGATGACAAGAAAACTAAAAAGATAAATTATGGTTATCAAATATTTAGATTTGTTGTCACAGCGATTGCATTGTTCGCATTTGGATATGCAAGTTACGAACTTATGAAGGTACAACTTGAAAATGATACATCTTTTGCTACAAAGGATGAGATTGCAAATATGTTTCTTCAGGACGTAGAGGATGACGATAATTCAGGCGGAACTATTGTTTATACAAGTGATGGTGAAACTATAGTTATGGAAAATTCATCAGATGGCAAGGCTTTCGTGTGGGATTACGAAAAGATGCTTGAATACAATTCTGAATCTGTAGGTTACATTAGACAGGGCAATGGTGAGTACATTGATTACCCTATATTGCAACATTCAGACAATGATTATTATTTGTATCATTTGCCAGACCATAAATGGAGTTCTATGGGAAGTATTTTCTTGGATTATAGAATTCAAGGAGGACTTAATGCTGATTACAGTATTGTTTATGGCCATTACATTGGTAAAAGAGCGAACAATATTATGTTTGGAAGTTTGAACTGGTATTGGGATAGAGCTTATTATCACAAAGAGCATCCAGATTTTGACATATATGTTGAAAACAGACACTATAAATATTATGTATTTTCAATTATGAAGGTGCCTGCATCAGGACACAGAGTTTATAATCCGTTTTTCGAAAGTGACGAAGAAAGATTAGAATTTTTACAGGATGTAAAATCTCAGTCAAAGTATGAATTTACTAAGGCTCCAGAACTTACATTGGATTCAAAGGTTATAATGTTGTCTACTTGTACAACGGATAAAACTATTAGATTTGTAATGTTTTTGGTAAGAGGTGAGGAGATTTATGATGTTCCAGGAGTGGATTATGATAATCTTCCAGAGGAGACTGATCCAGAAACACAGACTCCACCAGAAACATCTTCTGGTGAAACTGAAACTTCAGTGGATGGCGAATCGAACTCGTCATCAGATGAGGCAACAAGTAGCTCAGAACAGACAACAAAACCAGAAGATACTACAGCACCACCAGAAACTACAACAAAACCTGTAGAAACAACACCACCGGAAACGACAACAAAACCGGCAGAGACTACAAAACCAGAAGAAACGACGCCACCAGAAACTACGGCGCCACCAGAAACACCAGAGGAGACAACTCCGCCAGAGAGTGCTTCCCAAGACGAGACACCGTCAGAAAGTGATTCATCTTCTGATACGGAACCTGCTGGGTCATCAGAGAATAGTAGTTCGGAAAATGCAAGTTCTGAGGATTCAACAACACCTTTAGAGTGATATTAATGGAGGATATATGAGCGATTTATTAAATGTTGAAGCTATATTTGGCGAATATGTTTTTAATATGGGTAAGATGAAAGAAAGATTGCCTAAAAAAGCATATGCTGAAGTAAAAAGAGTAATGGAAACAGGTGGCGAGTTATCACTTGCTACAGCTGATGTAGTAGCAAAGGCTATGAAAGATTGGGCTGTGGAGATGGGCGCAACTCATTACACACATTGGTTCCAGCCACTTACAGGCATAACAGCAGAGAAGCAGGACGCTTTTGTTACAAATCCTGATGAAGACGGTAAGATGATAATGGAGTTTTCTGGAAAAGAACTTATAAAGGGTGAAGCAGATGCATCTTCATTCCCATCAGGTGGACTTCGTTCAACATTTGAAGCGAGAGGATATACAGTTTGGGATTGTACTTCTCCAGCATTTGTTAAAAAAGATGCTACGGGAGCCGTGCTTTGCATACCTACAGCGTTTTGCTCGTACAAGGGCGAGGCTCTTGATAAGAAGACGCCACTTCTTCGTTCGATGGAAGCAGTTGGAGAACAGGCCTTAAGAATTGTTAAATTATTTGGGAATACAGAGGCAACAAAAGTAGAACCTTCGGTTGGTATCGAGCAAGAGTATTTCCTTGTTGACAGAAAAAAATATTTACAGAGAAAAGACCTTATATATGCTGGTCGTACACTCTTTGGTGCGCCTGCTCCTAAGGGACAGGAAATGGAAGACCATTACTACGGCGCGATAAGAGAACGTGTTGGCGCATATATGAAGGATATTAATATTGAATTGTGGGAACTTGGTGTTACTGCAAAAACTCAGCATAATGAGGTTGCACCGGCACAGCATGAGTTAGCCCCAATATATGCAACTGCAAACTTAGCAGTTGACCAGAATCAGCTTGTAATGGAAGTTATGAAAAAGGTTGCAGAGCGTCATGGAATGATGTGCCTGCTTCATGAAAAGCCATTTGCAGGAGTAAATGGTTCAGGTAAGCACAATAACTGGTCCCTTGTTACAGATAACGGCGTAAATATGCTTGACCCAGGCGAAACACCAAATGAAAACATTCAGTTCTTGCTTGTACTTGCATGTATGATGAAGGCTGTTGATAAGCATGCGGATTTACTTCGTCAGTCGGCTTCTGATGTTGGTAATGACCACAGACTAGGTGCTAATGAAGCACCACCAGCTATCATTTCAATGTTTGTTGGTGAACAGCTTGAAGACGTTATTAGACAGCTTGTTGAAACAGGTGAGGCTAAGGATTGCTTAGAGGGCGGTAAGCTTGAAACAGGTGTTAGTACATTGTCTGACGTTGCAAAGGATGCAACTGATAGAAATAGAACATCACCATTTGCGTTTACAGGAAATAAATTTGAGTTCCGTATGGTTGGTTCTGCAGACTCTGTTGCAAGTGCCAATACAACAATAAATGCAATGGTTGCAGAAGTTTTCTGTGAAGCGGCAGATATACTTGAGGCAGCAGATGATTTTGATATGGCTGTACATAATCTTATTAAAGAATATATGACAAAATATAGCAGAATCATTTTCAATGGAAATGGCTACTCAAAGGAATGGGAAAAGGAAGCTGAAAGAAGAGGACTTCCAAACATTAAGTCTATGGTTGACGCAGTTGAAACATTGACAACTGATAAAGCTAAAGATTTATTTGGAAAATTCCATATTTTCACAGAAACAGAGCTTGAATCGAGAGCGGAAGTTTTGTATGAAACATACTCAAAGAGCGTAAATATTGAAGCGCTTACAATGATTGATATGGCTACTAAACAGTTTGTACCAGCTGCAATTAAATATACAAAAGCATTGGCAGATACAGTAATTGCTGTAGATGCAGCGGGTGTAGAACCAGTGGTACAGATGGAAATGCTCAAGGATACACAGGAGTATTTAAATGAGACAAAAGAAGCTTTGAAGAAGCTTATTGAAGTACATAGTAAGGCTGTGAAGATAACAGACGAAAAGGACAAAGCTTTCTACTTTAAAGATATGGTTATGCCAGCGATGGAAAACTTAAGAAAGCCAGTTGATAAATTGGAGATGCTTGTTGATAAGGAAGTGTGGCCAATGCCTTCATATGGTGACTTAATGTTCGAAATATAGAAGGTTAGGGGGAAACCCCTATGGTTAAATGGAGGGTAATCAATGGTTAATATTTGTAAATGCCCTAATTGTGATGCACCAATTGAGTTTAACAGCGAATTACAGAAGATGACTTGCGAATATTGTGGCAATATAATGACTGTAGAAGAAGCTGAATCACAGTTAGAAAATTATAATGTTAAATTTGAAGACAAAACTGAAAATGTAGACGAAATGGTTGATATGGATGTATATACATGCAATACTTGTGGGGCGGAAGTTCTCACAGATGAGCATACATCCGCAACATTTTGTAGTTATTGTGGTAATCCTACCTTGATTAAAAACAGATTCGAGGGTGTGCTTGCGCCAGGCTATGTAATACCATTTAAAATTGATAAAAAACAGGCACAGCAGGCATATAAAAATTGGATTAATGCAGGTGGTTACTTCACTCCTAAGGAGTTTAAGAGTGAGGCGATGCTTGAAAAAATCACAGGAATGTATGCACCATTTTGGGTATATGACTACAATGGCGATGCTAAAATTCATGCTACCGCAACTAAAGTTAAAACGACACGAGAAGGCTCGTATATGTGCACATACACATCTTATTATGATATAGCCAGAGAATTTGGAATAGCATACAATAAGATACCTGCGGATGCCTCTGAAAAATTAGCTGATAATACAATGGATTTATTAGAGCCGTTTAATTATGACGAGATGGTACCTTTTAAAATGCCATATATTTCGGGCTTTTATGCGGACAAATATTCTTATGATAGCGGACAGATGGCTTCTAGAGTAGAAAATCGTATAGAAGATTATATTATGACAGCAGCCAGAAATACTATTAAAGGCTACAATTCAGTTAACATTAGTCATAAAAACATTGTAATGACGAAGGAAAAGGCGGATTACGTATTATTTCCAATATGGATAATGAGTTATAAATACAATGGAAAAATTCATACGTTTACAATGAATGGTCAAACCGGTAAGATTGTTGCCGAAAGACCAAAGAGCAAAAAACTTATGTTTAGATGGTTTGTAGGTATTTTTGCCGGAGTGTTTGCAGCGTTAATGGCAGCAGGATTTATCCTTGGAATGATTGTGGTGTAAGGGGGTACGGTATGAAAAAATTATTTATTGCTCTTACAACTGCATTTATGTTTTTGATGACATGCGGTTTTACAGAGGGAGAAACAAGAGTTTTTGATATGGGTGACTTGCTTTCTGAATCAGAAGAAGAAAAGATTCAGGAAAAATGCGAATCCATGGCGAAAAAGACTGAACTTGACATAGTGGTGTTAACTACAAAAACTTTAGGAAACCGCACTGTGCAACAGTATGCGGATGATTTTTATGACCAGGGAAAGTTTGGTTATGAATTTGAGTATGGTTCTGGTGTGTTATTTTTAATAAGCGAGGACCCAAGATATGGTGAGGTATGTATATCTACAGCGGGCCTTGGTATATTGTATATTGACGATGATGATGTAGAAAAAATTCTTGATGCAGGCTGGACTGAATTTAAAGATTATAATTATTATGATTGTTTGCTTGATATGATGGAAGCAACGCAAAAGATAGTGTTGGATTTTGAACACTGGGAGGGCGTTGACGAAGTCTTGGATAAGTGGTATGCAGGTGAATATAGATATGCTGATGAAATGGTTGCAGACTATAATGAATATGGACGAGAAAAAAATCTTGGCGATTCTATAATATTAAGTTTGTTTATATCTCTTGTTATCACAATTATAGCTATTTGTGCTATGAATTCATCATACAAGAATAAGATGACAGTTGACGGTGGAACTTATTTTAGACAAAATAGTTTCAAAATGTATAATAATTATGATAATTTTATAAGAACAACGGTTTCAAGAGTTAAAATTGAAAGCAGTAGTTCAAGCGGTGGCAGCGGTGGTCGTGTAGGCGGTTCATCCCACAGAAGTAGCGGTGGACGAAGCCACGGCGGCGGCAGCAGACGAAGATAAAAAAGAAAGGAATAAAAATATGAACCCAATAGTAACATTTGAAATGGAAAACGGAGATATTATTAAAGCGGAGTTATATCCTGAAATTGCACCAAATTCTGTAAAGAATTTCGTATCACTTGTAAGCAAGGGATATTATGACGGACTTATTTTCCACAGAGTAATTGAAAACTTTATGATTCAGGGCGGTTGTCCTGATGGAACAGGAATGGGTGGCCCAGGCTACAGCATTAAAGGTGAATTTGCGTACAATGGTTTTGAAAACAATTTAAAGCATACAGAAGGTGTATTATCTATGGCAAGAGCTATGCATCCAGATTCAGCTGGTTCACAGTTCTTCATTATGCACAAGAATTCACCACATCTTGATGGCCAGTATGCTGCATTTGGTAAGGTTATCGAAGGTATGGATGTTGTAAATAAAATTGCAGAATGTGATACAGATTATTCTGACAGACCACTTCAGACACAGAAAATGGCAAAAGTAACAGTTGATACTTTTGGAGAAGAATATGGAGAACCAGAAAAATGCTAAAAGCCGTAATATTCGATATGGATGGCGTGCTTATAGATAGTGAGCCATTGCATTACGAGGCTAATAGGATTTTGCTTCTTAACAAGTTTAATATTGAACTTAAATATGAGTATTATAAGCAATTTATCGGTTCCACAGTGAAATATTTGTGGGAGAAGATGAAAAATGATTTTGGAATTGATGGATATACAGCCGAGGAACTAAAACTTATGGCGGATGAAATCAAGGAAGAACTTATTGATACTGATGGATATGAACAAATAGAGGGCGTTGCAGAATTTGTATGTGGTCTAAGCGACCACTACAAATTGGCTGTGGCGTCTTCGTCATATTTAAAGAATATTAAGAGAAATATGGATAATTTGGGAATAACCGACGAGTTCGAACAATTAGTAAGCGGAACAGAAGTTGAAAATCCAAAGCCTAGCCCAGACATATTTTTAGAAGCAGCCAAACGATTGGGGGTAAAACCATGCGAATGTTTGGTTATAGAGGATTCCAAGAATGGTGTGCTTGCTGCAAAAAATGCAGGAATGGCTTGCCTTGGCTTTATAAATCCAAATTCAGGGAATCAGGATTTGTCAAAAGCGGATTATCTATTTGAGTCTTATGAAGGAATTGACGAAAATTTTCTTCATATGGTGCATGCTCACTGTTTTGATGAGCCATATATTGCCCTTGATACGGACAGGCTTAATTTAAGGGAAATGCAAAAGGAAGATGCAAAAGACCCTGTATGTAAGGAATTGATAAAAGAAGCTTTAAACCTTGAAAATATAACGGATACAGACCTTGAAAAATATATAATCGATTACAGAAATAATTCATATAAATTCCTTGGATTTGGCTTGTGGGTGGCACAGTTGAAAGAAAGTGACGAAGTTATTGGTATTGTTGGGATTGATAGAAAAGTAAATGGCGATTTCGAATTAGGATATTTCATTGAAGAAAATCATCGAAGACAAGGATATGCATACGAGGCTAGCGCTGAAATAATGGATTACATAAGAGATTTTGGGCTTGATAGTGTCAATATAACTGTGAAAAAAGAAAATGTGGCATCTATAAGACTTGCAGAGAAATTAATGTTTGATGAATTTTATTCAAATGATGAGTACATTTTTATGGATAAAAAAGTTTAATTAGTAAAAATGTATAGAAATATTGATAAAAAATAAAAAATATGTTAAAATTGTATAAACTGCGCGAAGCGCAAAATAATGCAAATATTGTTGCATTAAATTGGTAAATAGGAGGTAAATTATGAAGAAAATCTCTTAGAGATTTTTCGCCGTACTCTTGTCTGTGGCTATGGTAGTTGGAATGGTTCCATCTATGATGGCAGCAACAACTGAAGATTTAACAGTTGAGATTGTTACAGATAAAGAAACATATGATGTCGGCGAAAAGGCAGAAGTAACAGTAAAAGTTACAAACAATACTGACAAGACTATTACAGATGTAAAGGTAGAAATTACTTTACCAGCTGGAATGGAACTTGCGGAAGGTTTTGAAAAAGAGATGACTATTGCTAGTCTTGCAGCAGGTGCTACTAAAGAAGCAAATGTTGAAGCAGTAGTTGAAAGTGAACCTTCTGATGCTATTCCTAACACAGGTGATAGTGCTATGGTTTGGGTGTTCGTTATTTTAGCTATAGCAGCATGTGTTGTTATCTTTGTTGCTAAGTCTAAAAAGATGAATAACATTGCAAACATCGGTGCTATTGTGTTATTAGTTGCAGTTGCAAGCTTACTTGTTCCAAGTATGGTTTCAGCAGCACAGAAGGAAATTACAGCTAAGAAGACAATCACTATAGGTGATGAAAAAGCAGATATTATTGCTAAGGTTACATATACAACTAGCGATTCTGCAACAGATGACGATGATACAACAGATGCTGAAACAGAAGCTATTAAGCATGTAACAGTTCATGATCCAAGTATCGTAAAGGACCCTGAAACAGGTATGTACTATATCTTTGGTTCACATATGGCTTGGGCTAAGTCAGAAGACTTAATTAACTGGACAACTTTCACAAATAATATTAACAGAGATTATGCAACACTTTTCGCTGATGCAGCAGAATGGTCAGCTAAGGGTGGTAACCAGGGTAACGCAAATGGATACAATGTATCAGGTAACCTTTGGGCACCAGATGTTATCTATAATGAAGAGTTAGGCAAATGGTGTATGTACATGAGCGTTAACGGTGACTACTGGTATACATCAGTTGTTATGCTTACAGCAGACAGCCTTGAAGGTGATTGGACAGTAGTAGGTCCTGTAGTATATTCAGGTTTCCAGAATGCAGATGAAGCAGCAGAAACAGATTTCTATGATGTATATTCAGGAACAGATTTCCCAGCAAGATATACACAGAACAGAAATGGTAACCGTACATATGGTATGAATGCTATTGACCCATGTGTATTCTATGATGAAGATGGAAAGATGTGGATGGTATATGGTTCATGGTTTGGTGGACTTTATATGATCGAACTTGATCCTACAACAGGTATGAGACTTGCTTCTCACACATATGAAACAATTGACAATGAATCTGATGAATATCAGGGTATTAAGATTGCTGGTGGACAGCATGTATCAGGTGAAGCTCCATACATTGAATACAATGATGGATATTACTACTTATACGTAACACTTGGTGGATTAACAGCTAATGGCGGTTACAACATGAGAGTATTCCGTTCAGAAGATGTAACAGGTCCTTATGTTGACTTATCAGGTGATGATGCTAGATACACATCAGCAAGAAACAACATTAACTATACAATCGGTAACAGAGTAATGTCATACTATAAGTGGGATTACATGGATTACGGATATACAGCACAGGGTCATAACTCTGCATTGCTTGACGATGATGGAAAGATGTATGTAATTTACCATACAAGATTTGATAATCAGGGTGAAGGACATCAGGTTAGAGTACATCAGCAGTTTGTAAATGAAGATGGATGGTTGGTAACAGCTCCATTTGAATATTACAATGAAACACTTACAGCAGTTGAAACTGCAGATGTTGTAGGTGCATACAGCGTTCTTGTTCATAAGCTTGGTATTGATTATGAAAACAAAGAATGTGTAACATCAGTTAACATTATGTTAGAAGAAGATGGTACAGTTTCAGGTGATTTAACAGGTACATGGGAATTTGGTACAGATGGTGCTCCATATGTAACAATGGGACTTGGTAATGCAACATACAAAGGTGTATTTATTGAGCAGAAGATGGAAGAGTCTTCAACAAGAACTATGACATTCACTGTTCTTGGTTCAGATGAAATCAATGTATGGGGTTACAGACTTGCAGGTGCTGACGAAGATTTAGCAAATGAAGCAGCAGAAGCTCTTACAATGCCAATTGGTGCAATGGCTGATATTACACTTCCTGCAACAGGTTTAAATGCAACAACTATTACTTGGGAATCATCAAATACAGCAATAATTGCAAATAACGGTACAGTTACAAGACCAGCTGTAGATACAGTTGTAACAATGACAGCTACTGTAACATATGGTGAAGCAAGTGTTGAAAAGGAATTCCCTGTAAAAGTATTTGCAGAATATGATACAACAGAAGATAAGGTTATTTGGACATATGCAGAAGATGGTATTGATTTATCATCAGCTGTAAAGGGTACATACCAGTATCAGAATCCATTAAACAAGAATAACGTTGTTGGTCTCAACATTAACAGTGGTGTATCAATAAAATTCCATGTTTCAGATGCATCAGTAGAAGCTTGGACAAACAATATCGTTTCATTTAACACAAATGCAACAGGTGGTCTTTGGGTAAATGATACAGCTTACCTTGGCTACAATGCAAATGGATTCTTTGATGCTAACTTACACAATGGCTCATATGCAGAAAGTGTAAGATGGACATCAGGTACAAACTTTATCTCAGATGAATGTGATGTAGAAGTTAAAATCACAGTTATGGGATTTGAATATTATGTAGATGGTCAATTAGTATATAGTAATACTGATGTACCAACTGATGAAGTTCCAGGTCAGATTGACGCTGCTATATCATACTTAAATGTTTTATCATATTTAAATAACACAGCAACAGTTCTTAACTTAGGTTGGGGCGGTTTCTGGGAAGGTGCTTTCAAGGGAACAGTAAGTGATGTTACAATCTCTGTACTTGGAATACCAGAAGAAAATGTTGATACATCTGATTATGTATGGTACGAATTCTTTACATTAGGTAATTTAGCAGCTTGGAATTCACCAACTACATCTATGTTATCAAAATACACTATCGAAAATGATGGAACTGAAAGAGGAAATTATGTTCATGTTATAAGTGATGGTGGTAGTGGAAATAGAACAGCATATATGACATTTGATTCAGAAGCAAATGTTTCAGGTACATATAGAGTATCTTTGGATGCAACACTTACAGCAGGTGTTTTAACACAGCGTTCAGTAAGTATGTTTGCAATTGCTGGAACAGATGTTACACGTACTGCTAGCTCAGATATAAATAGCGGATATATTGTAAAACTTACAAATAGACCACCGGAAGGAACTGCAGCTAACCAGACAAATACTACTAAACAGAATAAGTGGACAATCAACGATGCAAATAATACAGAAATTACAATTCCTGTAGGTGCATGGGTAAATATTACAGCAGATGTTGATACTAATGAAGGTAAAGCACTTGTTGTTATCAAAGATGCAGCAAACAGCTCAACAGTTTACTATGAAGGCGTTGTAATTATCGATGGTACAGGTACACTTGGTGGTATTGATGTTCTCGTAGGTAGAGGTGTTGGTAAGTATGATGTTGACTCTATTACTGTAGAACTTCTTGACGAAGTTGAATTTCCAGAGGTAGAAGAACCAACATTACCAACAGTTACAGCAACTTCTACAGGTACAGCATACCTTGATAAAGCAAGTGATGTAACAGTAACATTTACAGGTGATGCTGATTTAAGCACATACAAAGTAACTGTTAATGGAACAGAAGTTGCAGCAAACACAGTAGTTGATAAGGTTACAGTTAAGTCAATCACATATGGAGCAACAGATTGTACAGTTGTATTGACAGTTGCAGAAGTTGGTGGATGGCACAAAAATGTAGGTTCATATGATGTGGCTATGGTAGCAGGAACAGAAACCTTAGCAACACAGAATGTATCATATGATTTATCATTATCAGCTGATACAGCATATACACAGATTGCAACAACAGTAGAAAACGCAAACTCTACAGCTTGGTTCAAGGTTGAAGGAACAAAGTTATACGCAATGTATGTTGTAAAATCTAGTGTAATTCACTGTGATGGTTTACAGGGGTATGAATGGTATAATGGTATCAATGCTGAAGGTAAGGTTGTTATTGACAGTACAACATATAGTGTTGGTAGTCATGTATATCAAGATACATGGGCAAATCCAATCGGTTGGAATGCAACTAACACACTTATTGAAGGTACAAGTGTTGTAAGAAGTTATATGGCACTTGGTACATTTAGTTCTGATACAGATACAGACACAGGTTGTGTGCTCTTAAATGTAGTTGATTTAGCGGACATTGGATTAACAGAAGCTCCATCTAGCATTTCATTTACAGGTGTCATAGGACCAAATGATGGTGGTTCGTTGTTTATGACAATTGATGATACAAAGACATACACAATAGAATAATTGTAAAACAAATTTTGGCGGTCGCGTAAGCGGCCGCCTTTTTGTATTACAGGAAATCCCCTTGAAATTCTAATAAAAAAATAGTATAATATTACTAGATTTTTTGAGTGAAAAACTAAATAATACTTGAGGAGGTACTATATGACAGAACAACAGTACAGAAGAGCAACCAAGGCTGCATATCCTAATATTATGATTACATGCGCGATGGTTGTATTAACATTAGTGGGGGCTATTTTAAACCAACAAGCCACGGCAAATCTAGTAATTCAGATTGTAATTATCGTTGGTGCGATGATAGGTGCCACAGTGGCAAAGATAAAAATACCTCATACTAGAAAAGGTATGATAATCATTGCGGGTATGGGTGCCTTGATGTATATGACAGTTTGCATTATGAATAAAAATCCATACACATATTTATATGGATTTGTGGTATTATTCGCGTGCGTTGCATACATGAATAAGCGACTTATGATATGGGGCAATAGTGTTATTGTTATTGGGTTTATAATTCAAAGTATAAGAATGAGTATGTCTGGAACACTTATTACCGATATGGTTGCGTTGGCGTCAATTACTATTGTGTTATGTACGATCGGTTCGATACGAGCTGTTGGATTATTACTTAAGTTTAATGACGAGAATGTTGCAGAGATTACAAAGAAGGCAGGAGAGCAAGAACAGGCGACAAAAGTTATGCTCGAAGCTGCTGGTGAAATTGTTAAAAGATTTGAAAAAGCAACTACTCAGATGGATGAACTTAGTAAGGCTATAACAACAACTGATAACGGTATGCAGGATATTGCAGCAAGTGCCGAAAGTACAGCAGAAGCTATTCAGGAAGAAGCGGTTATGTGTGGTGAAATCCAGAGCAATGTTGATATGGCAAAAGAAGATACAGAAAAAATGCTTGGTTCATCTGAAAGAGTATATGACAATGTAAGAGAAGGCGCTGAAATTGTCAATGAACTTAAAGCGCAGGCATCTACTGTTGATGAGGCGAATAAATCAACTGTTGAAGCAATCGAAAGATTGTCAAATAGAGCAAAAGAAGTTGAGAATATTATTAATGCAATTCTTGCAATTTCAGCTCAGACTAATCTTTTGGCTCTTAATGCATCCATTGAGGCTGCAAGAGCGGGCGAAGCAGGTAAAGGTTTTGCGGTTGTTGCTGATGAGATTAGAAAATTATCAGAAGACACAAGAGAATCAGCAAATCAGATTACAGACATCATTGGCGAATTAGTAGAAGATGTTGAAGTTACATCGAAGAGTATGGCGGTTTCAAGCGAATCTGTCGAGAAACAGAACCAGATGATAGATGTTACAAAATCTAAATTCGATATGATTGAAACAGAGGTTAATGAACTTTCTGAAATGGTTACACGTACAGAAGCGATTATGAAGCAGATAGCTGAAGCTACAGGCTCAATCAATGATAGTATCAGCCATTTATCATCGGTAAGTGAGGAGATTGCAGCGGCTTCAGAAGAAGGTGCGAGTGTATCAGCTACAGCAGTTGAATCTATGGAAAAGGTAAATCATGAATTGAGACAGGTTTATAAGTTGGCGGAGAAACTAAATACGGAGGGATAAGGGAGTAAAATGAAAAAGAATTTGGTTATTAGTTTATTAGCATTAGTTGTCGTAGTTTGCATTGGTGCAGTTATAGTAAAAAACGTAAAAAATGGTGACACTGGCGAAAACGAAGGGAATAACACAGAAACTAAAGAATCAAGTGTGGATGATAAAAAAGAAACAGAAACTAAAGAATCTAAAAAGATGGAATTGCTGTTTGAGAAGATAAACACAGAAGATTCTGAAAAAAACATTACATCTGCTGAGATGGAGATTATTGGTGACGTTATCTATTATGTGGATGTAAATGGTGTGTGCAAAGTATCATTGTATGACAGAACAAAGAAAAATACTATTGAAGTTGCGCTAGAAGTAAGTGAAAGTGCAAACTTGTATAATGATTCAGTTGATTGTTACTGCTTCGATAAAGATAGTTTGTATAAGATAAATTCTGATGGAAACTATGAAAAAATAGACCATGCTTTTGCTGAAAATGCAGTGCTTGATGTTTACAAAGGATTTGTATGTTTTAGAGATGGTGATTTAGTTAAAGTCATTGATTTGTCTGGAAAAACTGATGATAAAAGTTTTGAACTTGCAGAAAGCGTACATCGAATAAAACTTACAGAAAAATATATATTTGCAGTTGCAGATAGCAACATAATAAAGATAAAATTAGAAGATGCTAGTGTGGAAACTATATGTGAGTATTATTTTGTTCCAAAGTTACATTATGATAATAATGTATTGTACATAAAGGACGGGGATAATGTATACAAATATGATATTAATAATAGTAAATTAGAAAAAGATATATTATCTGGTGAAAAACTTGTGTGCATGTCATATAATGCAGAAAAATTAGCATATGTAAAACACAATGAAAACAATCCGGTAACATTAGTAGTTAATGATAAAGAGTATGTAATTTCTTTTGAAGAAAAATCAGTAAAAAATCTTTCGATTAGTAGTATTGTGGTAGGGGATAACTATATTGCAATTCATAATGTAGGTACAAATGATGAGGCAGGAATTTATTGTGCGGTGATAGAGTAAAACACAATAAAATCATTGCAAATCACAGTTTAATAAGGTATAATTAAAAGGCCGTTAAAATTAACGGTCTTTTATTATAAAATGATTTATACGATTGAGTGAAGAAAGGAAGAAAGTAATGTTTAAGATTCTTAAAAAACGTGAATTAAATCCTACAGTTACTCTTATGGACATTGAAGCTCCATTGGTAGCTAAGAAGGCTGAACCAGGACAGTTCATTATCTTACGTGTTGATGAGAATGGCGAAAGAATGCCACTTACAATCGCAGATTATGACAGAGAAGCTGGTACAGTTACAATTATTTTCCAGATTGTTGGTGCAACAACAAAATTATTAAATGCAAAGAATGAAGGCGAATATATTCAAGACTTCGTTGGACCTCTTGGAGTACCTACACATGTTGAAGGTTTAAAGAAGGTTGCAGTAGTTGGTGGTGGTGTTGGTTGTGCTATCGCATTCCCAATTGCAAAGAAATTACATGAACTTGGCGCTGAGGTTCACTCTATCGTTGGTTTTAGAAATCAGGATTTAGTTATCCTTGAAGATGAATTTAAGGCAGTTAGTGATAAGTTAGTTATGATGACAGACGATGGTAGCTACGGTACAAAAGGTCTTGTTACAAATGCACTTAAAGACCTTATTGAAAGTGGCGAGAAGTATGATGAAGTTATCACAATTGGACCACTTATTATGATGAAGTTTGTTTGTGCTGTTACTAAAGAGTACGGCGTTAAGACAACAGTTAGTATGAACCCTATTATGATTGACGGTACAGGTATGTGTGGTGGTTGTCGTCTTACAGTTGGCGGCAAGACAAAGTTCGCATGCGTTGACGGACCAGACTTTGACGGTCATGAAGTAGACTTCGATGAAGCTATGGAAAGAGGTTCAATGTACAAAGAATTTGAAAGACATACTTATGAAAAAACATGTAACTTATTAAACAAGGAGGTTCAGTAATATGCCAAATATGTCATTAAAGAAAAATGAAATGCCTTCACAGGACCCAAATGTTAGAAATAAAAACTTCCTTGAAGTTGCATTAGGATACACAAAAGAACAGGCTATCGATGAAGCACAGAGATGTTTAAATTGTAAGCATAAACCATGTGTAACAGGATGTCCTGTACAGATTGATATTCCTGCATTTGTTCAGGAAGTTGCACAGGGTAACTTCGAAGAAGCTTACCAGATTATTGCTAAGTCTAGCTCACTTCCAGCTGTTTGTGGTCGTGTATGTCCACAGGAATCACAGTGTGAAGGTAAGTGTGTAAGAGGCATTAAGGGTGAACCTGTTGCTATTGGTAGACTTGAAAGATTCGTAGCTGACTGGCACAATGCTAATGCACAGGCAGAGGTTACAAAACCAGCTTCTAATGGACACAAGGTTGCAGTTATCGGTTCAGGCCCTTCAGGTCTTACATGTGCTGGTGACCTTGCAAAGAAGGGATACGAAGTTACAGTATTTGAAGCACTTCACCTTGCTGGTGGTGTTCTTGTTTACGGTATTCCTGAATTCCGTCTTCCAAAGGCAATCGTTCAGAAGGAAATCGATGGACTTAAAGCTCTCGGTGTAAAAGTTGAGACAAATATGGTTATCGGTAAAGTATTATCTATCGATGAACTTATGGAAGAATACGGATTTGAAGCAGTATTTATCGGTTCAGGTGCAGGTCTTCCAAGATTTATGAATATTCCAGGTGAAAATCTTAAGGGTGTATATTCAGCAAATGAATTCCTTACAAGAGTAAACCTTATGAAGTCATACAAAGATGATTCATCAACACCTATTATGAAAGCTAAGAAAGTAGCTGTAGTTGGTGGTGGTAATGTTGCAATGGACGCTGCAAGAAGTGCACTTAGACTTGGCGCAGAAGAAGTATACATAGTTTACAGACGTTCAGAAGAAGAACTTCCAGCTAGACGTGAAGAAGTTGAACACGCTATGGAAGAAGGTATCATCTTCAAGACACTTACAAATCCAGTAGAGATTTTACCAAATGAAAATAAATTCGTTGGTGCAATCAGATGTCTTGAAATGGAACTTGGTGAGCCAGATGAGTCAGGCAGAAGAAGACCAATCGAAAAGGCTGGTTCTGAATTCGATATTCCAGTTGATTGTGTAATTATGTCAATCGGAACATCTCCAAATCCACTTATTAAGTCTACAACAAAGGGACTTGAAACACAGAAGTGGGGCGGAATCATTGTTCAGGAAGAAACAGGTCTTACATCAAGAGAAGGCGTTTATGCTGGTGGTGATGCAGTTACAGGTGCTGCAACAGTTATCCTTGCAATGGGCGCTGGTAAGACAGCTGCAGAAGCTATCGATGAATATTTAACAAACAAATAATTTTTTAAATAAAGGTGCACAAGTTTTCTTGTGCACTTTTCATTTTTGTGGTATAATATATGCATTAAATTTACAGTGAATAATTGAATAATACAAAGAGACCTAGTTGCGTCTTGGATAGGAGAATGATTATGAAATACGATGAGAAATTTTTCCTGCGCAGTGCCAACAAAAAAGTAATGGTAATGTGGTTGTCATTGTGCGTGATGTTATCTGTTGCCTATATTCCACAAGTATTAAATGGTGCGAAAACATGGCTTTTTTATGGTGGACTTATGGCGTTTGCGTGGATTCCTTTTATCGCAGGTTTTGTTATGTTAAAGATGAGAGGATGGCACACAAAGTTATATAAAAACTTTGTTGGATATGGATATGGTGCGTTGTACCTATATGTAATGCTCACAGCACCAGGAACCTTAGCATTTGCCTACATATTTCCACTTGTAAGTATGCTTGTTATCTACAAGGATAAAAAACTTATGTTAAGATGTGCTATTGCCAATGTTGTGCTTATTATTTTCTGTATTATTAGAAATTACAGAAATGGTATGAATACACAGGCTGATGTAGCCAATTCTGAGATACAAGTCTTTGTATTGTTGTTCTCATACATTGGTTATGTAAGTTCAATCAAGCATTTGATTGTTTCAGACGGTGCTTTACTTGGTGAGGTTGAGGGCAATTTAGACCGAGTTGTAAAAACCGTTGAGATGGTTAAGGGTGCTAGTACATCAATTGTAGATGGTGTTACAGTTGTTAGAGAACTTTCCGAAGAAAACAAAGAAGGTGCATCAAACGTTGTACGTGGTATGAAGGGATTAGTAGAGCAGAACGAAGCTCTTAGCCAGAGCATTGATTCATCTATGAATATGACTAAAGATATTGACAATCAGGTTACTAATGTTGCAGGCCTTATTGAAAATATGGTAGAGTTTTCGAATAAATCTGCGATAAATGCTGAAAACAGCACAAAGGCTCTTGCAGATGCGGTTGAATCAGCGAATACTATGGCGCGTATTTCATCGGAAGTTGAAAAGGTTCTTAACGAGTTTAAAGATCATTTTGATAAGGTTAAAGAAGAAACTGGTACTATCGAAAGTATTTCTTCAAAAACAAATTTACTTGCTCTTAATGCGTCTATTGAGGCTGCCAGAGCGGGTGATGCAGGTAGAGGTTTTGCTGTAGTTGCTGAACAAATTAGAGGACTTAGTATGGGAACAAAAGA
This sequence comes from Lachnospiraceae bacterium, assembly GCA_017935565.1. Taxonomy (GTDB): domain Bacteria; phylum Bacillota; class Clostridia; order Lachnospirales; family Lachnospiraceae; genus SVEL01. Next base: position 11,487 of record JAGBHK010000035.1, on the reverse strand, counting down.
GTCGTCTGAAAGTATTATGCAGGCATTACAGATTTTGGAAGATACATCTGATAAGATGACGGAGTCGGTTACAACTATTCTCCAGCTTGTATCTGAATCTTTGGAAATCATGAAGACAGTAGACGAAAGTGTTGGAATCATTGCAAAAGACTCAGTGCAGCTTGGTGAGGAAGTAAATGCCTGTGATGAGGCGATGAAGAGAGTTGAAGAATCTAATAAACAGATGGTTGACAATATGTTTGTTGTTCAGGAAACTATGGAAACCATCACAAAGACTGCTCTTGAATCGGAAGAGACAACAGGCACTATGCTTAGCAAATACGATGAAACAGCGAGAAATGTTGCTATCATTGAAAATGTTGTTGGTAAGCTTGTAGAAGAACTTGGCGCAGGTGGCTTTATGAGCGTAAATGATGTTATGCCTGGAATGAAGATGATTATTTTTGATAGTCAGGCTAAAGCAGATATTGGCGCAAAAGTAAAATCAGTGTCTAATGAAAAGATTTTTTTTGATGCCGAAGAAGGTTTTGAAGAGTTTTTAGGAGATTATAAGAAACATCAATATGATGTTAAAGTTGTAGTAAATAACGCTGTGTACATATGGGAAAAGAGTAAGATATATCATCAAAAGGGTGATTCTAATGAATATTTCATTAAGGCTGAAAACAATCCTAAGGTAATGAATAGAAGAAAACATCCAAGATATTCTATGAAGAATGTCTGTGATATATTTGCAACAAAGACCGGTGAAACATATTCTGGAAATATGGTTAATATCAGTGCTGGTGGATTTGCGGTTAAGGCGGACAATCCAGTGTTTGCAGATGCGATAGGCATGAATATAAAGATTAAGATACAGGATTTCCCATTACTTGCAGGTAAAGAACTTCTCGGTACGATTATTCGAGTTACCGATGATAATGGACATTACATTATGGGATGCCGTATGCCTGAAGACCATACTGAAATAATGAATTATGTAAATGAACATATATAAAGTTTGTAGGATTTTTAGTTTGTTAGTCGATGACGCAAAAACAAACTAAAAATCCTATCTTTTTTATAAGATTTATGATATATTAAAATATGGGTATGTTATGAAAAAAGATTTCGAAGGAGACTATATATATGTTTGACCAAATACCAGGATTTTTAAATATTAGAAATTCTTTTTTTGAATTTATGCGAAAGATGATGTGGGTTTTCTTTTTAAACCTTATATTTATAGTGACAAGTCTTCCTATTATCACGATGGGAGCATCAACCACTGCTATGTATAGTGTTTTGCAGAAGTTGATAAATGAACGAGAATTTAGGCTATTTAAAGATTATTTTTCAAGTTTTAAAAGAAACTTTGTAAAATCAACTTTGATATGGCTTGTATGTGCAGTAATTATTTTAATATGTGGCATTGATTTACTGTTCTTTATTAATCTTGCTGTGAAACAGGGTGGTATTGGGATTGTATTGTTAGTTGCATCGATTTTAATTATCATTGCAATATTTATGGTTTTATTGCCGATAGCACCTGTATTGGCAGAATTTGAAGGATCTATAAGTGATACTATGACAGTGGTATTTTTTATGGTTAAGAGAAATATACGCAAATCATTTATGGCAGTTGTTTCAACAACATTGATAATAGGCTTTACATTGTATATTATTTTATATGGAGAATTGATATTTATATATTTCCCATTGTTGACATTTGCACTTAATGGATTTGTATTATCATATATTTACGATAGTATTTTTAGAAAATACTACAAAGAAGATGAAGAATTAGAAGAATATGATGGAAGCGAAGAATAGTTTGAGAGGGAAAAGTTTTGAGTAAAATAGGTAAATTTTTAGAGAAGAAAAAAGGAACAATATTAAGTCTTATAGGTTCCTTGCTTATGTTGCTTCTTGCAGGCGGCATTGGCGCATATGTGGCTATTTATCAGACATATTGTGCGCAAAAATATATGGATGATTATTATAATTGTTTTTTAAATGAGAGTTATATGGCGTTATACAGTAGTTCAGGTGTTGAAGATAGTGATTTTATCAATGCGACTACATTTAACAATATGATGATTAATGAGTATGGTTATGAGGAAACTGACAGCTACTCAGTGAGCAAGATGTCAAAGTCAGGAAAAAATGCCAGAGCAACTGTAACATTTACAGATTCTGCTACTGACGAAGAAGTTTCATGGGAACTTCGCATGGAGAAAGGTGACAAGTCTCATTATTTATTTTTCAAGGAATGGAAAGTTAATATTGATGATTTCATTATTGAAAATGTAAAGATTGTTACGGATAAAGAAGTAGAAGTAGTTATTGATGATAAAAATATAACCACTGAAAATTTAAAAAGTGTCAGAAAAACTGTTGATGAGGAAACTGGATTGTGTACATACATAATTGACAAGATGTTCCTTGGTGCACACACTATACTTTTCATTGGTCAGAATACAGAAGTTGAAAGTGTTTTAGCTTCTTTTGATAAAGAACACAAATACTATGATTTCAAAGAAGGCGTGTTTAAGAAACAGTACCAGCAGGAATTGTCATCAGCTGTAACTAAGATTATTGTTGAGACATATAATTCAGCATTTAATGGTAGTGGTATTGAGAATCTTTCTGCGTTATTCGCTAAAAAAGAGGGAATGACAGAAAGAGTGATGACTGTATATACCAATATGATTAACTCTATCAATAAGGAAGATGGTTCAACTCTTAGCAGTATTGACATCACAGATTACAGCATTACTTTCGACAAGTATGATTTTGATGGAAATGTAAGAGCGAGATTTTATTACACAGCTAACTTCACTGCAAAAGGTGGTCGTACAATTGACTATGGTGTAAGAGAAAATTACGAAGGAACTGCCACATCAGAAGCTTATATTACATTTGAGTTGATTGATGGAACATGGCAGGCAACAGACATTGAAATTGAATGTATTGATTACAGTAAACCAGAGGAGGTTACTGAATAATGGGTAAAGAATACTTTAAACCGGGAAATATGCTCTATCCTGTGCCAGCAGTTATGGTCAGCTGCCAAAGAGAGGGTGAAAAGCCTAATATTATCACAGTTGCGTGGGCAGGAACCATTAATTCGGACCCGGCTATGGTGTCCATTTCGGTAAGAAAACAGAGATATTCTTATGACATTATTAAGGAAACAAAAGAGTTTGTTATTAATCTTGTGACAGAAGATTTAGTGTTTGCCACAGATTATTGTGGTGTGAAAAGTGGCAGGGATACGGACAAATTTAAGGAAATGAACCTCACAGCGATGAAGTCACGTTATGTTAATGCGCCATCCATAGAGGAGAGCCCTGTTAATATTGAATGTAAGGTTACACAGATAATTCCTCTTGGAAGCCATGACGTATTTTTGGCAGAGGTTGTAAATGTAACTGTTGATGATAAATACATGGAAGAGAGCGGACGATTTAATTTAAACAGTTCGAAACTTGTAGCTTATTCACATGGTGAATATTATGGTTTGGGTAAGAAACTTGGTAAATTCGGTTATTCAGTTGCCAAGAAAAAGAGTAAAAGTTCTATGAAGAAAAAGTAGGAGGAAGGGTGCCTATGAAGATTAGTTCATTGCAGATTAAAAACTTCAAATCCATTAGAAATGTTGTTGTAGATGAAGTTGACAACACATTTATTTTGGTGGGAAAAAACAGTACTGGTAAAAGTTCTGTAGTCGATGCAATCAGGGTGATTTTGGGCGATTTGAGGGTCGACAGAGAGTTTTTTAATAATCCTGACGAAGATATGATTATTTCAATTAATTGCGAGATAAATCAGGAAAATATGGAACTAATGAACAACCTTGGAATTATATCAAAAGAGCGTAATTATGATAAGTGGGAAAAGGAATTCTTCGATGTGTTTCCTACATTTAAGGACGGATTTATAAAGATTGTTTTTAGAGCTACCATAGATGGAAAATATGTATATGAAGATGAAGAGGGCAATGAAAACAACAGATTGAAGGAAATACTTCCAAAGTTATATTATATAGATCATAGAAGAAATCTCACGGAATTTCAGGAAAGTTTGCTTGATTTGAAAGCAAATGACCAGTTAACCGCAATCAAAGAGGACGCGTGTCTTAATGATAGAATGAAGGCTTGTAATCAGTGTTACAAATGTATCAATGACATTATGAAGAAGAGTCCTGAAGAATTGTCAATACTTGAAACTGCAAGGCTTATGCAGTACAAGTTTTTTAAACTCAATATTGATAATTTTGCAGAAAATGTTAATAAATGTCTTGAAAAGAACGGTATGCGTGGACAAACAGTTGAATATAGCGTAAAGATTAATCCACACAGCTTATATAAGATTCAGACCAATTTATATAAAGACGGCAAAAATACAGGAAAAGGCTTGATGTCTCTTGGTGCAGGTGGCAAAAGCATTTATATGTTATCGCTGCTTGAGGCGTACATTGAAGAAAAGAGCAATGTTCACAGCCTTATTATGATTGAGGACCCTGAGATTTGCTTGCATCCGCAGTTGCAGAAGGTTGCCAGCGAAATTTTATACAGATTGTCAAAGAAGAATCAGGTTATTTTCTCAACCTATTCTCCAAATATGATTTTCAATTTCTCATCAAAACAGATAAAGCAGGTTGTTCTTGATGAGGATGGATGGACGGACATCGTTGAAAATACGGACATTGATGACATTTTAGATGATCTTGGTTACACAGCTAACGACCTTATGAATGTTAGTTTTGTATTTATCGTTGAGGGCAAGCAGGACAGAAACAGATTGCCACTTTTGCTTGAAAAGTATTATTCTGAAATGCGAGATGAGGATGGCAAATTAAGTAGAATCTCAATTATTCAGACTAATAGTTGTACAAATATTAAGACTTATGCGAATTTAAAATACATTAATCAGCTTTATCTTAAGGACCAGTTCCTTATGATTCGTGACAGCGACGGTAAGAATCCTAAGTATCTTGTAAAGCAGCTTTGCAATTATTATAGCGCAAGAGCCAAGGAGGATGTTGGAAATCTGCCAAATGTCCAGCCGAAAAATGTATTGGTTCTCAAATACTATTCGTTTGAAAATTATTTCCTCGACCCAAAGATTATGGCGAAAATCGGCGTAATCAAGGACGAAGACGAGTTCTATACAACATTGTTTAAGAAGTACAAGGATTACCTCTACAAGATAACAAGTTTCAAGCGCTTGATTAGAACTCAGAACATAAGAATTAATTCAAAAGAGGATATCAAGAACAATATGGAGGCCATAAAGATTTATGTCAGAGGCCACAATTTGTTTGATATTTTCTATGGCAAATACAGAAATGACGAGCAGGAGATTATCAAGAAATACATAGAAGCCGCTCCGAGAGAGACTTTTAAGGATATTTTGGATACAATTGATTCGTTTGTGTATTTTGAGAATAGAAAGAGAGTGTAGGGAAAAAAAACGCCCCTGGAAATGTTTATACATTTTCAGGGGCGCTATGTAATTTACTATCGTCCAGTTTCTTTATACAATTCTATGTACTGTTTCATATATATCACAAATGCCATTACAAGCAAAATTGTGCATGCGCAAATAATTCCGTGTATAATGCCTGTGTAGAGGTACTTTTCTGGTGCTGCAATTACATAAAATAGTGATAAATCAAGTATTACAGTGCAAAGTTTACCACACCAAATTGAGCCGTTAAGATTGCGCCCTCTGTGATAAACATATAATCCAAATACCAAAGTTATAAGTTCTTTCACGAAAAATAAAATTGCTAAAAATAAAAATATAGGTGCTTTAAAAATGCTACAAATAAGCATTGCTAATTGCATTAATTTGTCTGCCAAAGGATCCAAAAACATTCCCCAATCAGTTTTCATATCGAAAGTTCTTGCAATATAACCATCAACAATATCTGTGACTGACGCTAAAACAGCAACAAGAGCCGATTGCCAAAACATTTTCTTATAAAAAAGATACACAAATACTGGTATCATCAATATTCTTAAATAGCAAAGAATATTAGGAATTTTAAGTAAATCTTGTTTCTTTGGCGTACCACGCAAAGAAGTGTTAAAATTTTCTACATAAGTGTTATTCATACTAACCTCCAATCCTAGTGCATCAAACTAGTTCTTTAGTATTATAAACTAATGATATGAAATTGTCTATAAACAATATTCAAATTGTTTTAAATAAAAAACTTGCCAACGCCACATATATATTATAAAATGCAAATGTACAATTAAATATATTATGAATCTGAAAGGAGATTATTACTATGAAAAGAAAAATCTTATTCTTAGTAACACTTAGTATGATTCTTGCACTTTGCGGATGCAAAGGTGGGAAATCAGAAGGAGAGCAGTCTTCCACACAGAGAGATTCGATTGTAGTTGGTATACAAAACAATCTTGATAGTCTTGACCCACATGTTGCGGCAGCGGCAGGAACTAAAGAGGTGTTGTTTAACTTATTTGAAGGCCTTGTAAAGCCAGACGAAAAAGGAGAACTAATACCGGCAGTTGCCAGTGATTATAAGGTGTCAGAGGATGGAAAGACTTACACATTCACTCTTAGAGAGGGTGTGAAATTTCATAATGGAGACGTAGTCACTGCAGAAGATGTAAAGTATTCGATTGAAAGAAGCGCAGGAATGATTGAAGGAGAAACAGTTCTTGAAATCAGCGCATTTAAAAATATTGAAAGTGTAAATGTAGTGGACGCGTCTACGGTGGATGTTGTGCTAAAAGCGGCTGACACAGAACTTATAAGTTTTATGACAGTTGCCATAATTCCAAAGAATTATGAAAAGCAGGAAACAAGCCCAGTTGGTACGGGTCCTTTTAAATTTGTTTCAAACACATACAATCAGAACTTTGTAATGGAAAGATTTGATGATTATTGGGGAAATAAGCCATATTTAAAGACGGTAACATTTAAGATAGTTGGTAGCGCAAGCACAGCGGTTACAGAACTTAAGTCAGGTGCCATTGACATTTACCCATATATGTCAGTGGATTTGGCAAATCAGCTTGGAAGCAACACTTACGTGGTTTCCGGAAATACAAATCTTGTTCAGGCATTGTTCTTAAACAACAAAGTAGAGCCATTTAACAATGTTGATGTTCGTATTGCGTTAAACTATGCGGTTGATAAGCAGGGCATTATGGATATGTTGTCAGACGGCGAAGGAACAGCCATAGGAAGCGGCTTGTTCCCAGGATTTGGAAAGTATTATAAGGATTGCTCGGATGTACATTCATTCAATGTAGAAAAGGCGAAAGAGCATTTGAAAAAGGCTGGATATGAAGATGGATTTACATTTACTGTAAGAGTGCCATCAAATTATCAGTACCATATGGACACAGCCCTTGTAATCAAGGATATGCTTGCTGACGTCAATGTAAATATGGAAATCGAAGGCATTGAATGGGCTACATGGCTTGAAGATGTTTACATGGGCAGAAATTTTGATGCGACAATAGTTGGTATTGATGCAAAACTTGCGCCAAAGGATATGATGGTTAGATACACTTCAGAAGGTGGAAAGAATTTCGTTAACTTTGCAAGCAAGGAATATGATGAATTATACGAAAAAGCTATTGCGACAACAAATGAGGATGAAAAGGTGGATTATTACCACCAGATGCAGGACATTTTAGCAAATGAGGCGGCATCAGTATTTATTCAGGACCCATCAATGTTAGTTGCCATAAATAGCGAACTTGAAGGTTATACATTTTATCCTGTTTATGTTCAGGATATGTCAGTTGTAAAATTTAAGGATTGATTTAATGAATTTTAAATTTTTAGTAAAAAAGATAATTACGTCGCTTGTGACATTGTTTTTGCTTGCGACAGTGACATTTTTTATATTTGAAATTATCCCGGGCAATGTGGTATTGACAAAACTTGGGACTGAAGCAACTAAGGAAAGCATCGAGGCTATGGAGAAACTCTATGGCCTCGATAAAAGCCTTGCAGACAGATACATACAGTTCATTTTGGGCTTGTTTACAGGAGATTTTGGGATTTCATATTCAACAAATTTACCTGTTAGCAGTATGATAAATAATTGTCTGCCTGTGACCATTAACTTGGCGATAATAAGCCTCGTGCTTGTGGTAGTGGTATCTGTTCCTTTGGGGCTTTTTTTTGGACTCATTTCATCAAAAAAGAAAAATGCGAAAAAGGTCTTTGCAATTGATGTAACAAATCAAACATTTATGTCAATACCGCCATTTGTTATCGGTATTGTAATCAGCTTGTTCTTTGGACTTACATTAAAATGGTTTGTTCCGGGATACGTTGCTGATATAAACACAGATTTTACAGGCTTTTTGTGGTGCTTAGTTCCGGCAGCAGTTTCTGTTGCAATACCAAAAATTGCAATGATGATAAGGTTTATCAGAACTTCGGTTGCCGATGAAATGGAAAAAAATTATGTTCGTCTTGCAAGAAGCAAGGGTATGTCGGAGGTTAGAGTTCTTTTTTTGCATGTGTTAAAAAATGTGTTGATTACAAACGTTACTGCATTGTCGGTGGTTGTCGTGGAAATATTTGCGGGCAGCGTAGTCATTGAACAAGTATTTTCATTGAATGGTATGGGAAGACTTTTGATTGCTTCAATTTCAGGAAGAGATTACAAGGTGGTTTCGGCCATTGTAATGTATGTTGGCATTGTGGTTATTTTAACTAATCTTTTAGTTGATATATTGTATGCGATTGTTGATAAAAGGACGGTGAGTGCGGATGAATAAGAAGAAAATTAATTTTGTGCTTGCCATTGGTATTATATTGACGGCATTTTTTGTGACTATTGCAATTGTAAGTGTTTTCTACACTCCTTGTGACCCTTACGATATGAGTTTTAAGGAAAAGTTTTTGGAACCATCGGGCAAACACCTTATGGGAACTGACAATTTTGGTCGCGACATTTTTTCAAGGGTAATGGTGGCTGTGAAAAATAGCTTGGTAATTTCAGGCTCGGCTATTCTAATCAGTTTTATTATTGGAACTTTTGTTGGTAGTATCACAGGTTACTATGGTGGAATTATTGATGAAATCTTAATGAGAATCAATGATGCGTTGGCGTCGATTCCAAGCATTTTAACAGCAATGGTTTTCGTTGCATTGATGGATAAATCACAAAAGACATTGATTATTGCATTGATTGTGGCGTTTATTCCAAGTTTTGCAAGGGTTTCAAGAAGTCAGGTTATTGCTCTTAAAAATAGAGATTTTGTAAAAAGTGCCAAATTAAGTGGAGCATCGAATTTTAGAATTATCTTTAAACATATTTTGCCAAACGGCAAGAGTGCCCTGGTTACAGGACTTTCCGTTGGTTTTAATAATGCAATTTTAGCAGAAGCAAGCCTTAGTTTCTTGGGACTTGGCATTCAACCGCCAGACCCTAGTATAGGAAGTTTGCTTTCGGAAGCGCAAATGTATGTGGCAACAGCGCCTTATTACGTAGTTTTTCCGGCTATTGTAATGGTGCTTATGGTTGTTGGTGTTGTAATGATAGGTGAAGGCTATGGTAAAAATTAAGAATTTACAAGTAAATATTGAAGGTACCATTGCGGTTGATGATGTTTCTTTTGAAGTTTTGGACGGTAGTATTTTGGGTATCGTAGGCGAATCAGGCTCAGGCAAGACCCAGACTGCGCTCGCAATAGCGGGATTATTGTCAAATGAAAGCACTATGTCTGGTGAAATATGGCTTGATGACGTCTGCCTGTCTTCGCTTAAAGGCAAAGAACGCCGCGAGTACAATGGCACAAAGATTTCTGTTATTTTTCAGGAACCAATGAGTTCTCTTAATCCATTGCAGAAGGTTGGACGCCAGATTGATGAAGTTTTGCGCCTTCACAGGAAAGAATTAAATGCTGCCGAGCGTAAGGAAAGAGTTTTGAAGATTCTTGATGAGGTGGAAATTGATGAGCCAGAGCGCGTGTACAATCAGTATCCCCATGAATTGTCGGGCGGAATGCGCCAGCGTATTGTAATTGCAATCGCATCCATATTGCGTCCCGGACTAATCATTGCCGATGAACCAACCACATCATTGGATAGTGAGACTGCAAAATCCATTCTTGCATTGCTTATGAAGTTAAATAAAAAATACAATCGCACAATTCTTTTCATTTCCCACGATTTAAAGGTGGTTCGTGAACTTTGTTCAGAAGTGCTTGTAATGCAAGGCGGAAAGATTGTTGAGCGTGGCAATGTCGATGCAATCTTCGAAAATCCAAAGGAAGAGTACACGAAAAAATTGCTTGAAAGCGCGTATCTTAAGCCAAAGGCAGAAACTGTTGAGGCTTCGGAAGACTTGATGTTAGAAGTTAAAGATGTTAGTTTGTACTATAACGACAAGGAAGACGGATTCTTTGGCAAGCGCTTTCGCGATTATGTTTTGCAAGGCATCAGTTTCAAAGTGCATAAAGGTCAGATTGTTGGTATCGTGGGCAGCAGCGGAAAGGGTAAATCAACTCTTGCAAAGGCAATCCTCGGATTGCATAAAGAGTACGATGGCGAAATCATTTGCAATGTAAACAACATGCAAATGGTGTTCCAAGACCCTTTTGATTCGTTGAATCCTTCAATGAAGGTTGGCGATATAATTGCAGAACCTTTGCGCGTTAATCACGTTTGTTCTCGCTCGGAAATAAAGCCACGCGTCATAGATATGCTTGAAAAGGTCGGTTTGTCAGCCGAGTATTACGATAGAATGCCAGACGAATTAAGCGGCGGACAGCGCCAGAGGGTGAGCATTGCATTATCTTTGATTGGCGGATGCAAGTTTATCGTTGCAGACGAACCTTGTTCGGCGTTAGATGTTACTGTGCAAAAGCAGGTAATGGAACTCTTTTTGAAGTTGCAAAAGGAAATGGGACTCACGATTTTATTGATATCACACGACGCGGAATTGATAGGGGCAATGTGTGATGAGGTGGTGGAATTGTAGGAGGAGAAAAGTTTTATAAAAAAAATAAAAAAAGTGCTTGCTTTTTTTAAAACAATCATATATAATACCATTTGTCGTTAAGACATTGGCCCATCGCCAAATGGTAAGGCACTGGACTCTGACTCCAGCATTTTCAAGGTTCGAATCCTTGTGGGCCAGCTTGAAGCTGTAAGAGATGCAAATCTCCTACAGCTTTTTCTTTTGTGCGAAGCAATGAGCCACGCCAGAGAACAAGTAAGTATATGGACTTCAAAAAATTGCTCGCAAGATTTTTGAAGTCCATATACTTACTTGTACCCTGATGCGGCGAATGCCGCATCAGAGATAGTGTTCTGTGAACACTATCTCTGGCGGGAATATCAAGAAAAATTGCTTGCAAGATTTTTGGAACACTTATGTTTACTTGTACCCTGATGCGGCGAATGCCGCATCAGGGATAGTGTTCTATGAACACTATCTCTGGCGGGAATATAATGTTTATGGCTGTTTGGACCTTTTTCAAGAAAGTGTGGACT
>JAGBHK010000034.1 GCA_017935565.1 Lachnospiraceae bacterium | reverse complement strand
GAACGGCTAAGACAATTTGAGAAAAAAACAATATCCATTGAAGATAAAATGGCTGAAATTCGTTTGGTTAATAAAGCCAAATGGCTATTAATCAGCGAACTTAAAATGAGCGAACCAGATGCTCATCGCTATGTAGAAAAACAGGCAATGGACCGCTGTGTTTCCAGAATGTGCATTGCGGAAGAAATTATCAAGACTTACTCTTAAACCTCTACCCAACAGGAAAGTAATGTTTGTCATTCATTACTTTCCTGTTCAAATTATTAAAATAAATACCTTATTCTCTGCATTTCTGGTATACACCATACTTTTTTATAAATTTATTTCACCTAATGAATGAATTATCTCCACTCCTTCGTCCTTATAATTCTCTTTGCACCATAGGTAATCCTCATAATCCCTGCATAGTAAATATGCCTTGATACCTAACTCCATAGCCCCTAAACAATTTTTCAAACTATCATCAATAAATATAGCTTCTTCAGGTTTAACATCTAATTCATCCAATGCAGCCTCATACATCATTCTATGCGGTTTACATACACCAAGTACAGAAGATACTATGAATGAATCAAAATATTTTCTTAAATCATTTTTCTCATACACATCAAAGATTGAGGGCCACGCATCAGACACTACCGCAAGCTTATATTTTTCTCTCAACTTAGGTAACTCTTCAAATACATCTTCATAGAATACATATTTTTCTGTATTAAATACTAAATCCTTTGCCAAACAGGTCACTTCACTTTTAGACAATTCCAGTTCTAGTAATCTACTAGAAAATATCTCATAAAATTCTATAAAACATTGATATTCCTCATCTAAACTTGTAATAAAATTATACTCATCTATTTTATTTCCAGCTTCACGAAATGCCATATTTATTTTATCTTTATCTATACTATCAAACTTATCCTTATTCACATATTTCCAGAAATTAGGCGTTATAAACCAATGTCCTGACGCTGGTCCATTTAAAACCTTTCCCGAATCGAATGGAATAGCCTTAATATCTTCCATAAACTCTACCTCTTCCTATACTTCTTCTCTATCACCAACACATACACCTCATTATCCCCACAGCGCGATTATATGCTTTCACATCAGTAACCTCAAATATTTCCGCGTTTGCAAAGAATCCCATCGGTTTTTAGCAAAAAACGCACCTATACCAATTGCTACAAAAATAAGTGCTACTAATACAAATATAACAAATGCCAACATTTTCTAACTCCACTAACTATTATTAACTCAATCTATATTACCCTATCAATTCAATAATGTCATCTAAAAAACTCACCGGACTTGCACCCGGTAGAAATAATTTTTTTATAAATTTTCAATAAGCTTTATAAGTTCTTTCATAGAGCCCACTTCATAATCGGGCTTCCAGCTTTCATCTTCAAACTGGTGAAAATATCGTGGCGACCAATTCATCCATATAGATGTAATTCCAAAATCATTGGCCCCCTTAATGTCACGCCTTAAATTATTTCCCACCATAACAATATTATTTTTCTCCTGCATTTCACTCGGTAAACAATCAAATGCAGCCTGGAACATTGCTTTGTCAGGCTTTAACTGTCCTACTTTTTCCGAAGTTATAAAGCCTGTAAATTTATCCATAAAACCAATTTTATTAAAGATATTTACAAATGACCTATACTTACCATCGGCTACTAAAATAATCGTATATCCATTGTTGTACAAATAATTCAAGCCGTCCTCTGCTCCGTCTACAAACTGAACATCTATCACTATTTCATTTTCATCAAAAACCTGTGTGGACTCATCTACAAGAGTGTCTCCGCAGTCTATGAATATAATTTTTTTCATATGCGATTAGTTCTCCTTATACAAGGTATAATAATCCGCCTCAAGATTTTCCTGCTGCCTCTTATACCAGAGTATTGCATCATCAAGCGCCTTATTATATACCACAGGTGCCAGCTGTTCCATAAACAAATCCATTATTTTTGTTTGCTTAATTATTCCAATATCTTCACCATATTCTTCATCAAAGAAATATCTAATTTCTTCCATAATTTGTTTCTTTTGTTCGTCGTTTAATGTTATTTTCTGCATATTAATCCTCTACCTCTTCCTATACTTCTTCTCTATCACCAACACATACACCACAACCAACGCAATAGTTTCAACCACAACTCCAGCCATAGATATCAATGCATATGGTGAATTTTGTCCAGCCAAAAGCGGTATTCCAAATATTATCATCACAATACCATATATACACCACATTATCCCCACAGCGCGATTATATGCTTTCACATCAGTAACCTCAAACATTTCCGCATTCGCAAAAAATCCCATCGGTTTTTTTGCAAAAAAAGCACTTATTCCAATTGCTACAAATATAAGTGCCACCATTACAAAAATTATAAATGCTAGCATCGTCTACCTCCACAAACTAATATTTAACTTCATATTATCATATATTTTTAGGCGACTCAACTATAAAGTTAAGCCGCCTAATATTACGCTTTGTATATATGTATCACAACCATGTTATTTTCAGATGAAATGCTTCCCGCAAGACTTGCTGTTTCCAACCAACTTAATGCCTTACTATCTGTAATCACAGTTGGCTTAGTTCTTATCATTCCATTTTCATCTGCATATCCATTATTCTCAATATAGACACGACATTCATTGCCCTCTTCATCCTTGCCCTCCATAACATATCTAGCTGACAAAAGATTCTTTTCTCCACGTTTTTTACATTGCAAGTCAATGGCTCCAGGAAGTATTTTTCCCTGAAAATATTTACTTTTAGCATATCCTGCAAAACGTATCATATTGATATCCCCAGTATTTCCATGCACCTGTATACTATCTTCAATCTGTACATATATTCTTAATATTTCTTCAAACATAATATCTTCCATTCTAAATTTATTATTTAAAAAACATTGGTAATGCGTTATAAATATATTTGTAACAGTATACGTATGAATGAGTTCCGCCTGGTGCCACACAATATATTATATTTCCATTAGAATAATTATCAGCAAATTCAAAATATGCATTATGCTGCTTCATTTCGTTAATCATTGTATCCATAGGTTTATACGCTACACCGTCATCACCTACGCAAGCAAAGATTCTATACTCATCTTTTTGAACTCCTGCCTTATTTACACATCCTTCAAGATACTCTACAGTTTCCTTAGGACAATTAAGACCACCCTGAAGCTGCACAGCCCAGCAATCTCCACTCATTGGAAGAAAATACTTAAATTCCTTTAAACAGTTTGCAAATATATTCCATGTAGCCTCCGAACCCATTGAATAACCGCCAAATGCTCTATGTTCTCTTCCACTTTTCACTCTGAAGTTACTCTCAATAACAGGTATCAAATCATTTACCAACTCATGATGAAAATTCTGAGTAAGAAGTCTTGCATCCTTTGTAGATGTCAACGCCTCAGTAGTCCCCTTATAATAAAATGATGGAGCAACAACTATAATAGGTTCAATATCTCCATTTGCTATCATATTATCTAAGACATTTTTTAGATCTGTCTTTGCGTCAATTCCACCAAAGACTTCGTCAGAATCTCCGCCACCACCATGCATAAGATAAAAAACGTTATAATCTGCTTTTGATTCATCATAATCGTATGGCAAATAAACAAGCGCATCCTTATCTATCACTGCATTATATTCATCATATGTATTCGATGAATAATATACCCTTGTCATTGTTCCACTTTTATCGTTTTTCTCATAATATCCACTTGGGACATCTATAAACTTTCTATCCATTTTTTACACCTCTTTAAAACTATCTCTAAATACAAATTCTGATTGAAATATCTTTGCAATCGGGCTCCAATCTCCAGATTTTATTAGATTCCATAATAATGCCAAACATTCACCACTCATTTTTTCTACATCTAGCCTTATTGACGACATAGCAGGAGTAACCGCTTTAATCCATGCATTATCGCCATATGAAATAAGTTTCACATCATCAGGCACATTGATATTATTATTCTTCAAGGCCTTAATCAAACTTAATCCTATATCATCAATATTAGCAAAAATCATATCTGGAATATCCCCTTCATCACACATAGCTGAAACATATTCATCTATTGCTTTATCTTCTGTTTTACAAAATACATTATGCTTCTTCTGTAATGAAATATTATAATCTCTGCATCCATCTTCAAAACCTATTTTTCGAAGCATCATAGGTTTATTTCTATAATCAGGTGTAAATATACTTGCTTTTTTACACCAATGACTATGAAATAACTTTGCAACATTGTAGCCAACATTATAATCATCAACGTATACAGTTGAATACTTATTATTAATACGGTTAAACAGAACTATTGGTATATCAAAATCTGCATTCATTAAATCTTCCATATCCTTTTCAGACAAAGAAAAAATAATTGCACCTGTGCAAAATGAAGTGGAAATATACTTATACTTCTTAAATAATGAGCCATATTCGAATGGACAAACAATAATTTCAACATTAACGTCTTTATCCTTTATACATTCGTTGAGACCATTCATCACTCTATCATAAGGCGAAATCACATCCCCCTTAAGCGCTGGCATAAAAACTACCACTACAGGTAAGTCATTAACTCCGATTGTCTGTCTATTTTTCCTTACTTTTTCCAAGGGATAACCCATTTCTTTTGCTGTTTCTAGTATAAGTCTTTGAGTTTCATCTGCTATTCTCATCTCATCTCCACGACCATTAAGTGTCAATGACACTGCTCCAGGAGAAATATTTAGTTTTTCAGCAATTTGCTTCATGCTTACTTTTTTTGTTGACATATTTACCTCTTTTTATTTAAAAAATAATGGCAATGCATTGTAAAAATACAATGGCATATAGTTATAATCATGTGTTGCATTAGGTTCTACACGATAAGATATATTTCCTTTTTCATTTTCTTTACTTAAAAATACAAATGATGGTGACATCTGCTTCATTGCAGTCATCTGTGCATCCATTGCCGCATATGCGATATCCTTGCTACCTGTAACCGCATAAATAAAGAAATCATCAACTCCATAGCCTTTATCTTTTACAAACTTTTCTAATGTTGTAGCGGCACCATTTGCGTTGGATACACCATTTACCCAACAATCCCCGCTCATTGGCATAAAATAGTGAAAATAATCCGATGCATTAAGGAATGTGTACCATGTAGACAATGAGCCCATTGAAAATCCAGTATAAGCTCTATGGTCTCTAGACGCTTTGATTCCTTCTATATCTGTTGTTATAGCATATGTACTATACTTACCCTCTACAGCAGGTATAAGCTCATTTACCAACTCATTTTTTGTAAAATTATTGATTTTCGATACCGATGTTCCCATATCTGAACCATTACTACTATGTGAATAGTATGTTGGAGCAACTGCTATAAGTGGCTTTATATCACCATTTTCAATCATATTGTCCAATAAATTTCTAATTTTTGTAGTGCCAGTTTCTGTTCCAAGATATGCAGTTGTATTACCTTCACCACCATGCAGACAATATATTATATCATATTTTTCATTTTCATCATAGCCATATGGTAAATAAACATATGCAGTTTTTGTTATTTTACTACCATCTTCCTGTGTTGCTTCATACTGAATAGTTTCAACCGTTCCTCTCTCATCAGCTGCATTTAAATATCCATTTGGTACTGGTGTCAATGCATCTTTTTGTTGGTCTGCTATTTGCTGAAGATTTTCATTCGGTTTGAACTCTTTTGTTGGATATTCTGCGACATTATTTGATGCCTCTTCCTCTTTCTTTTCGCAACCCACACACGCAATACTCATCATCGCAACCATTAACATAATTCCTGCCTTTCTCATATGCCTTCTCCTTTTCTTGCTAAAGTTTTGCTAAATTGTTTAGCAAGTATATTTTATGATATAAATAAAAAAAAGTCAAGATTATTTAGTCTTGACTTTTTCAACTTATTAGGACATTTTTAATTTTTTTCTTTCATTCTAGTTTCATTGATAGCAACATGCATATCTGTAAAAAATTCATTATACTTAAGATTGCGTCCTGGCGCCTTAATCAATGCTGCACGAAGGCTCAATGGTATTTCCCTGTCGTTCCATTTAATGCATTCACCATTATGTGAAAGCACCTCATTTAGCAAACTTTCAACATATGCTAAATCTTTACTTCCCGTAATAAGTGCGAACTCATCTCCACCGATTCTTAACTGAATCATATCCTCCGTACTTACCTTGTCAATTCTTCTCGCCGCTTCTAATATCGCCAAATCTCCCGCTTCATATGAAATATCATTAATAGGTATAAGCCCCATAATATCCAAACATATTACATATGTATCCTTCATATTTACAATCACTTCATACGCTTCACTAATATCTACTTTTTTACGTGCCATCTCCTGGTCAGCTCCTTCCTCGAATATGTAGTCCAGTTTTGGATAAATTCCCGAGAACTTCCAGTGCTTTTTATAGTCAGTCGGAGTTTCGTTCCATACCTTTTTAAAAGTCCTTACAAAATGCTCAGGTGAACCAAACTGGTACTTATATGCAATGTCAATAATCTTCATGTCCGACTCAAGTATATCCCTTGCAGCAAGGCATATTTTACGCTTGATAATATAATCCTTGACACTTCTATGAAGAGCAAGGCGAAACAGCTTTTGAAGGCTAGATAATGAAACATTACAACTATCTGCAACGTCTTGACTATCAATTTCTTCACAAATATTATCTTCGATATACTTTAGTGCATCTGTCAATACATAAAAATTTTTCATTGCTTCCTCCATTTAAATTTTAGCCAGCCAGCTAATTAGCTTTCTTAAGCTTAATCCAAGTATAACATCTCTAAAAATTTATTTCTTGATATAATGAGCACAAATTAGTGCATGCAGATTTGTAAAAAGATAACCGATTCAAGTTTACTTGGAAAAGGTTATCTTTTTATAAATCTATATGGCAGTAATGCCATACATGAGCAAAATTATCGACGTAAGAAGATGATTTTGCGAATGATGCACTAATTTTCTAGTGCATGCAGATTTGTAAAATTTCATCCTTCTTTGGCATTGCTTTTAACGCACCTTTTCTTGTTGTAACTATTGCAGCTGCAGTGTTTGCAAATTCAAGCATTTCTTCAAGCTGATTCTTTGATAAATCATCCAAGTCATTTTCTAAAATGTAGTTTAATACACATCCACAAAATGTATCTCCTGCTCCAGTTGTATCAATAGCATTGACTGACTTTGCTGGTACTTCCACTTTAGAATTTTTATAATAAGCACGACTTCCATTTTTACCCAAAGTCAACAAAATAAGCTTAATATTATATTTTTCTTTCAAACATCTTATTCCTTCATCAAAATCTTCTATTCCAGTCACAAACTGTAATTCATTGTCAGATATTTTTAAAATGTCACAATATTGCATACCATATTCCATTTGTTCTTTAGCTGTATTTAAATCATCCCATAAGGATTCTCTAATATTTGGATCAAAGGAAATGATAAGACTATTATCTTTAGCAAGCTTTATGGCTTTCTTTGTGGCATTGCGACATTCCTCATGAGTCATCGAAAGTGTACCATGATGAAATATTTTTCCACGTTTTACAAAATCTTCGTCTATATCTTCTTCCTTTAACATCATATCTGCACCAGGATTTCTGTAAAACGAAAACTCTCTATCGCCATCAGCGTTATTTTTTACAAAAGCTAAAGTTGTATTAACCTTCTCATCCATATGTAACATCTCAGCATTTATTCCAAGACCTTCAATAGTATACTTTAATATTTTTCCAAACATATCCTGTCCGACTTTACCTATGAAGGCGGTCTTTTTTCCAAGATTGTTAAGCATTGCAAGGACATTACAAGGAGCACCTCCTGAACAAGCTTCAAACATATCATTTTCCTGCAAACTTACTCCACTTGATGCCATATCAACAAGTAATTCACCTAATGCGATTACATCAAATTCTTTATTCATACACTGCTCCTTACTATCTCTTTACAGGTGTTCTAACTTCAATTAGATTACCATCCAAATCATAGAAACGAACTAATTTTTGTCCCCATGGTAATTCAGTCAATGTAGTTACATACTGTATTTCATTACAAAAATTATCTAACCTTTCCACAAATGCATTAATATCATTTTCTTCAAAATACAATTCTGTGTGATTGTTCTTTGGTAACAGTTCTTGATTAATTTCCTCTTGCCAAAGTTTTGCCTCTTGCAATACCAAACCTTCAGATAATATTACATTTCCTTCACCATCTAGTATTACATCAAGACCAAATAAATCCTTGTAGAACTTCTTTGATTTTTCTATGTCATTTACAACAATTAGTATGTTTTTAAGTCGCATCTTTAGTCCTCCACAATATCTGCAAGTTCAAATCTAATAACCTTCTTCAAATCATCAAGGCTTACCTGTACCTGATAGCCTATCTTTCCCGCGCTGAATATTATATTTTCAAATTCCTTTGCCGTTTCATGAATGGTTGTTGTAAAAAATTTCTTCATTCCAATAGGTGAGCATCCACCATGAATATATCCCGTCAGGCCCAAAAGTTCCTTCTGTTTTATCATTTCTATAGACTTCTCACCTACAGCCTTGGCTGCTTTTTTTAGATTCAATTCACATTCAACCGGTACTACAAATACATAATGGTTATTACTCTTTCCTACCGTAACCAATGTTTTAAACACCTGCTTTGGATTTTGTCCCAAAGCAGCTGCAACCTCCGTGCCGCTTATTGCAACTTCTCCATCGTATGTATAAGCATTATATTTAATCTTCTTACCATCAAGTATTCGCATTACATTTGTTTTCATATCATTTTTTGCCATGATTATTTCTCCTGTCTATTTCTCATTCTTCTCCAATTATAAAACCCATAGAGATCATTTGCAAGAAACATTATAAAACAAAATACCATTGGAAGATAGGAGATGTTCTCCATTGATGCCATAATCCATAATACAATTAAAACTACATCATTTGCCGAATATGCTATTGCGTAATATGGGCTTCTTAAAAATGTAAGGTAGGATGCCACAAAACTTGTTGTTATGGATATTGTACTAAATAATAGGTTCGCATTTCCCATAGCCTTTAATATAAAATAAAATGCTATGGTCACAATAATTGCTAGGGACCACATAATTGTCGCCTGTCTTATGCTTACATGATTTACTTCCACTTCACTGGACTCCTTATAAGGATGGCGAATCCACGAAATCACTGCACAAACCGCTATAGGCGCAGTCATACACAAATATGTAATCATTTCTCCATAATATCTAAAATAAAATGATATAATCCCATAGAATATAGCAAATACTACTGTCAACACCTGTCCTAAAACATATCCCTTTGCCACAAAAATCAATGCTGTTACTCCTATAAGCGACGCTATTATCGTAAGAATATCATCACTTCCGGACAAAACATATGCAAGTATTATCACTACAACAGATAATCCCCACAATATTAATTCAAACTTTGACAAATCTTTAAAACTATTTAATAACTTCATAATTACCTCTTTCAATAAAAAGCACCCGATTATGTATCTTCCAGTACATAGAAAATAAAATAACTATTATATTAACGATGTATAATTTGCTAATTTGCAAGGCGGTGGAATGAGGCGTAGTGGTGACTACGTCGAATGACACCAACGAAGCAAATTAAAAATTAGACGAGTTAATATGGTGGTTATTTAATTTTCTATGTACTGCGACCTAACGATACATAAACGGATGCTTCGCATCACACTACCCGGTGGCAGTATCAATATTTTTTTCAAATTGTACTACATAAAAATTCTTTGGTCAAGTTATTTTATACATCTTCCATCGTATCTAAATTAATGTCTGAATGTTCCAACTCTCTCGAATACATATATGTTACAAATACAATATCATCAAATGTTAATGAACAATCATTCTTTATCCATCTGGACAGCAACATCTCATAAATACAAACAAGGCTGGTAACGGCAGTTTCTACCTTGCCAATTACATTTCCATCATATACCGCTCCGCAAAAATATGTAGAAATAAAGTAAAGCAATATCTGCTCCCACATTATATTATGGTCAGGAACATTTTCATCCAACCAGTGTTTGAACTTACTATGCAATTCATTACATTTTTCTTCGCCTTTGGCATAAATAAGTTCGGCAGCCTCATCTGTCATCTCAGCCCACAAATCATTTAAAACCTCAAGTTCATATAATCTCTTAAATTTTGATAAAGTCTTTTTATAATAATTATTATTTGTTTCTGAAAAGTTTATTTTCAACTTGCTTTCATATTTAATTATAGCATCATTAATTCCAAAAACATTGAATTCCTCAATACACTTCTGACATTCTTTAGCAAAACTTAAAATCAACTTTGTTCTGTTTTGTATAGACCACTCCCTATTTTGTAATATACTATACAAAATCACTCTCGCGTTTTCCAACAATGAAAACATCATTTCATCAAAGTATTCATCAACTTCTTCCTCGTCGTCTTCTTTCTCAATAAAAGTCACCTTATCTTTAAAATTCAATACCAGTCTAGCAACTTCCGGACACGACAATGATAATGTATATTCTCTAATATTTTCAAACTCTTCTATATGTCTTGGATATCTGTCACAAGTAACGCAAAGACTCTCTTTGCCCCACTGTGTGTACATATCGCACAGATTCTTATCATTCAAAAATGCACATCTTTTTCCAGCCTGATGGCAAAACACTTCATTTTCCCAGTCAATACGTCTATCGTTTTTGTGCTCCTTCTTATATTTTTTCATTGATTCATCATCAATTAAAATCTGCCAACCTGCGCAGCAAGTATCCTCGCATTTATCTGCAACGCAAGAAAATTTGTTATAATAATTTGGATATGTGTAAAGCATATGTTACCTCTTTTCTAATTGTTTTATTTTTCTGTAAAAAGTTGATTTAGAGCCAATTTTAGTTCTTTTCATAGCCTCATCCAATGAAATTATACCTTGTCTAAATTCATAAACTGTCTGTTCCAATACGTGTGCATCCACATTTATTGGCTTTCTCCCTTTGTATGCACCATTCTCTCGAGCTTTTTCAATTCCAATTTGTTGCTTATTTGATCTATTTTTTTTATCTAATAACTGCTGATATCTAAGAAGCCTTATAAGAGAAGCTCTTTGTAATGCTTCCACTAATATATTTTCATCATTATCAACAACATCAACACCTCTGATAAGTACATCATAAAATTCCTTAGAAAAACCAGTATTTGTATTTCCAAAGTCTTCAATACTATCAACTATCATCTTATCACCATATTGCAAATTATCAAGTTCTTCTTCTCCATACTTTATACAAATCGACTCATTTCTACGTCTTTCAACAATCAAATTGTCATTAGCAGCTCTCATCTTGGTTCTCAACAACCACTCAAATCTATCATAATAATCAAGACCTACCTCTTCTAAAAGTTCCCACAAATCCTCTCTATTTTCAGATGGACTCCTTTCAGTTATGAACACTGGTACATAATTTACTCTATAGTAATGTCTCAATCTCAAATTCATATCAATACCTGGTATTCCTTGAAAAACATCACTAGTAAGTCCATCTATTATATCCCAATATGGTGTTATAACATACTGAAAATTTTCTTCATCATACTCCAAATAGTCAATCTGTCCAACACTAATTTTTTCATTTGATGTTGATAAAGCCTTTATAATACCAGAATTGTAAAATGTAGGTGTTCCAGATAATGGTGTTGTAATATCATTCCTTGGACTCCAATCATCTATAACGCTCCTCATCTAATAACCTCCTAACTTCTTATATGAATCAAGTAATATTTTTTCATATCGTTCTTCCAAAATTATTTTATAAAATTTTGTTCTCTCCATTGAAATATCATCTATATTATCAATCAACTCATTAATCTTATTAAAATCCATTCTATTCACAATTCTAATAAGAGCTCTATTACATTCCTCAAACTGTAAACTACTGATAATATCATAATATGAACTTTTATTTCCTTTATACTTTATCTGTGATGTTGGAAATGTATATATCCTTTTATCTAGTTCTTCCCTATCATTTAATACTTTTTCAATTTTATCGTTTGTATTTAACTGTGGAAAAAGAGATGAACCATTATCAAATACCGGCGCAATTCTATATACATTATCCTTCTTTATAAACCCCCAGTTACTTCCATGTCTATCAAAATTAGCGATTAATGCATCAACAATAAACATATTCCAAAATGTTTCAACAGTTTCAGTAACATTTGTTAGTTTCATATTATCTTCCAACATTGTAACTATATCCTGATATGTGTATTTATACTTACTTTTATCACGTTCAAGAGAACTATCACCAACTCCATTAAATGGAACAAAGTTTTCTTCTTCCTCAAGAAAATCTTTGATTACAACAACATTCTCACCTTTATATGTGCCCAAAAACGTTTCTTGCGCGTTAATACCTAATAATGAAAAAATATGACTTCCTAAATATTCTGAAACATGATTATACCTCAAGCCTTCGCGAGAATTTTTTTGAAACTTCGCAAAGTAATGTTTATCGTTTATTAACAAAGCCTTTTTTCTCTCTGCTCCACTATAGAATCTATCGCTACTATCATACATTGAATAATCTTTCATCAACATCACCTCTTATATCTATAAAAACACAAAACTGTCCTAGTGTCAATAGGATATATTTTATTTTTGATACTTATGGTAATTTTATTAATTATATGATATTATCTAAATTGTTATTAATCAAAAGAACGGAGAAAATCATGTTAACATTACACACTGGAAGACCAAATGATACAACTGACAGATTAGAAAAAGAAATCCGAGTATACGACTTACTCGACTCATTAAACATAAATTACGACCGCGTCGACCACGAACACGCTGACACAATGGAAGCTTGTCAGGCCATAAATGAGGTTCTTGCCCCTGCTATTATTTGCAAAAATTTATTCTTATGCAATGCAGGGAAAACTAAATTTTATCTTCTAATGATTCGTGATGATAAAAAATTCAAGACAAAGGAAATATCTCATCAAATCAATAGTTCAAGACTTTCCTTTGCCACAGCAGAATATATGGAAAAATATCTCGATATTACTCCTGGTTCAGTAAGCGTTTTAGGACTTATGAATGATAAAGACTGCGAAGTTACATTAATCGTTGATGAAGACCTATTAAACGAAGAATTTGTAGGTTGTCACCCTTGCGTGAATACATCTAGCCTTAGAATAAAAACTAATGACGTCTTTGAAACATTTTTAAAAGCCATTAATCATAATTATCTCACCGTAACGCTTAGTAATGGTGAGGAATAAAAAATATGGAGTTGTTTGCCTTAATTTGCAAACAACTCCTTTACCTTATACAATTTACACTTGAACGTCTAATCTTTGACCAACTACTAACTCTGCCTCTGTTCTAACTACATTGCCTCTTTCTGCATATACAAAATCTTGTATTTTGTTTAGTAATTCATCAACCGAATTTCCTTTAATCACAGTAATATCACCAGTATTTTCAGCATTAGCGCTACGTTTTTCTTCAAGCCATTTTTCTTGCTGCTCTTTTCTTGCCTCTTTGGCTTCTTTCTTTTTTTCTGCCTTTTTCTCTTCTGCTTTTGCTTCGATTCGAGCCCTTTGATTATCCGACGCTTTCTGCAATACTGCAAAATACGAAGCGGTTCCGTCATCATTTATCTGAATACCGTAGCCTTTAATATTTGCACCTGTTCCCTCAAATTTTTCTTTCATTTGAGATAACTGTGTTGTCGCACCAGATAAAATAGCCTCATATTTTTTTCGATACGCTTCGTCAGTTGCCATTCTTTCGATTTTTTCTTCATCAATAAGAACTACTGTCTTTGCTACATTTGCATATTTTGCCGCATTGGCCTGTGCATAATCCTTTGACTTTGAATCAACAAGAATAAAATCCATATTACCATACTTTTCTTTTAAACTATCGTAATACTTCTTTGCCTCTTCTGATAATTTTGGTTCACCAATTGTTTTGCCATATTCATTATTTTTCTTCAAAGTTTTACTTGATTCCTTTGCTTCAATAGCTGAATAGGCTTTGATGTTTGACATATCCATAGATATTTACCTCCTTGTATTTGTTCGCAAATCCATTTGCATCTTATAATATATATATCGTCACTTTTATTTACTTTATTAACCCTTAAGTGCATCATCTACCATAAAATATGGCTGATAATTGTATACAAACACTGTAACTCTAGCGGTTTCTATGCAATTTCTTTTTTCGTATATTTCCTTACTAGCTTTAACAGTATGTTCTGAAACAGTACCATCTGGCAAAATCTTATTAAATTCAACATCGCAATAATGGTTTTCCACTAAAAAATTATTTCTTCCATGTCTGTTAAGTTCAACATTTCTTATATATATCTTGTCTCGTAAAATATATGAATGTCCGATAACATAAATCGTTCTAATGGTTGTTGGCAATATAGCAAGTATAACAAATGCTATTCCTATTAATGTTTTTGGAAGTTCTATCGGCGCCAAAAATATGAGTATAAAAATCAATACTGCCCACTGTAACCAATAAATACATTTTCGTATAACATATTTTGTAAGCTGCCATTTAACTTTGAATAACAATTTTTCATCCTTTACTGCAACATCACCATCGACATCATAACCAATCTTAAAATCTGGTGAAATAATGTAATCCCTTAAGTTCATTTATGTTTCCTCCAATATGTATATAATAATTTGTCAATATTATATCATATCTGTTTAGTTTTTAAAACAATATTTGATTTTATTCTATCACCAACAATTACCACATTTGCGTTTATTTTGGTCTGGGGCAATTTGTGCAGAATATGCTTCTGCTTCCTCGTATGTGTCAAAATACTGCGCATTTTTCATTGCTTGATCTCCAGTGCCAGTAGCCGAACATTGCCCCACAATATGAATTTTACCATTTCTCATATTTACCGCATATTTTCCTTTATTCTCGTTATTCGTTGTCGTTTCTTGCTCACTTGTGGCATTATCTGTTGTAGTAGGTGTTTGGGTTGTTGTAACAATTTCTTTAGCATAACTGTCGCCAGTGGCATAATCTATTACAATGCCATCTTGTACGTTGTAAATAAACACACAAAACATTATGCCTTTACCACTATCCTCTACAGACTTAGCTTCCATCAAAACTCCCGTGGCAAGAAGATTATTTTCTTCAAACACAGGCGTAACTCTATACATTACATGATTGCCCGTATCTTTAATATAGTCTTCCACTATAATACATACTAAAAGAGCAACTATACTTATTATTGCGATGATTTTATATCTATCAACCACAAGCCACAAACCTATTCCTACGGCACTGACGTAAATAAAAACATTCTTTAATGAAACTATATAGCACCTAAACTTATACAACCACCAGCCTTCATTGAATTGCAATGCGTGTCCTACTTCATGCATTGCAATGGCTACAGATGATATAGAATTTTGGTTATGCACTTGCGACAAAGTAATTGTATTGTTTGCGGGATTGAAACAATCCTCGTCATCAAAATTCACCATAACTATAATAAACATTAATCTAGACAATAGCAGCAATGCCAAAAATAAAAAAATCATCATACATTTCACACCTCTCTATCATTTTATCTACTTAATCTCCTCCATGTAATTTTGATATAACTAGTATAAAAAAAACTATGGGACTTTTTGATATGTACCCTCTTTGCTGGACAAAATCCAGTAAGGAGGGTTATTTTTATGAGATACTCTTATGAGTTTAAAAAAGAATGTGTTCAACTATATCGAGAAGGGAAATGGCCTGAAACACCACCCGGAGTTAAGG
>JAGBHK010000033.1 GCA_017935565.1 Lachnospiraceae bacterium | reverse complement strand
TATAGTAATAAATCTTTCTATCATTATTTCTATAGCATACTCATATTGCTGTTTCATTGCCGGATTTATTATATTATGTAATATCATTGCATTAACTGCTGCTCTAAACAAAAACCTAACCTCCATATAATTAAATCAATATTCTCTTGCTTATGGTTAGCATACCAAAAATGTCTCTTACTTCAAGTATTTGCACAGAATTCAGCTATCTTACGCAGAATTCGGCTATATAAAGACAAAAAAATAGAGCGGATCATGCTCCGCTCCATCAAAATTACTCTTTGGTACATTTAGGAAACACTATTGCAAAATAGAATTCATCCTCATTACTTTTGATTGAATATGTTCCTCCATATTTTTTTATAGCATTTTTTATATTTCTTATCCCTATGCCGTGTTCTTCACTTCTAAATCTCTTCGTTGTTGCTATCTTATCATTTTCAATACTACAGGTACCTACACTGGTATTTTTTACTGACAATATTACAATATCATTCTCAGTCATGAACTTCATCTTTATCGTTCTTTTCCCTTCGCATTTTTGACAAGCCTCTATGGCATTATCCAATAGATTTGATAGTATAACAACTAAATCCTCATCTTCTATTTTTATCGACGATAGATCATTTATGCGGAAGACAAATATTATCCCTTTATCCATCATCTCATTATACTTTTCATTAAGAATAGTGTTTACTATTACATTATTTGTATCTATTGCATTTCTATCCATATACAATGCTTCATTTATACCAGAAACATATTTTTCCAACTCTTTATACTTTTTTTCTTTGGCCAAAGCATCCACACATAAGATATGATTCTTAAATTCATGTGCACGTTCTTTTTGCCTTTCTAAGCTTTCACGCATAGTATTGTATATATCCACTTGATTCTTGAACTGAGCATATTCCGCTTCCCTTTCTTTTAAGCCCACCTCCCTCTCAATAATATCGTTAATTAAATAGTACATGAATATGTTCATGAGAACCATTCCAAATGCTGTTGCATATAATACATTCGCCTGACGCATATCATTGATTTTGCAAAATGCAACAGACATTGCCATGGCAACAACAATAGTAAATATTGGAAAAAAGACAAACCTAATCCATTCTGTTTTTACAAGCCCTTTGCCCTGTTTTTTATCTGATCTCATTTTCACAGACAAAGCCATCAGCATTAATAGCGACTTCTCTATAATAACACTTAGCCTTCCTGATAAAGTATTACCTATGTCACTGGCATCAAACTGTTCAAATAATGCATATATCATTCCTAGCGTTATTAAATCTAATGCTATTAGAGCAACCATAAAAATGAGAGCTGCAATAAAAATCTTCCATATACTCCCCTCTTTTAACAAGCACATGATTCCAGTCATTACTAATAATATAAAAATTTCACGCAGTACAACATTGTTCTTAAATATATAACCCACTCCAAAAAAAGCAATAACCTGGATCAAAACAAGAACATACGACTGTCTCTGAGTTATAGATTTTCTATCTTTATATAGTGCACTAAAATATATTCTGTTACAAATGACCTCTAAAGCTATAACAGAAAGGTTATTTAACATTTCAAACATTAAATCTCCCCCTTATATTCAACATAGGCATCTTTAACTATACGATATTTTGTACGTGGAATTGGTAATTCTGTCCCATCATCCATTTCAGCAATATATGTCCTTACTATTTTCAAATGCGAAAGGTTTATTAGGAAACTCTGGTGTATCCTTAAAAAACCAAATTCATTTAGTCTGTTCTCTATCTCGTTCAGAGTTGCCGTCATAGTATATTTTTTGCTATTACATCTAGAAACATGAAAGGTTATAGTATGTAAATTACTTTCGATATATACTATATTATCAATAGAAAGTTCCTTTTTCCCTTCGCGAAAATAAAACTCTAACTTTTTTACTCCATAGTCCATATCCTCAAGAATGACATCTATACATTCTTCTATTGATTGTCCAAAATTTTTATCACCCTTAATAATATATCTTACAGCCTTTACTTTATAACCCTCAAGAGAGTACTTGATATATGCCGTTACAAATACAATATATATGCTAGAAGATAATTCACGAATCCTTGTGGCGGTTTCAATTCCATCAACTACATCCATATTAATATCAAGAAATACAATCGTCTCTTGATCCGACTCAGTGCAATATTTCAGCAAATCTCTTCCATTACCGAAAGTACTTATTGAAAATTCTACTTCTTTCCGTTCCATATAGAGGGCGATTATTTTTCTCATTTTTTCTTGAAAAGGTTTTTCATCATCGCATATAGCTATATTAATCACAGTGTGATCCCTCCAACATTAATATTTCATACCTCATAACGATATACTCAATACTAAATGAATATCGTCAAGATCTTCAACCGCCTATATCGCTCTTAGCAGAAAAAGGCTATAAAATGCAGAAAAAGTGATGTGCTTGTAGATGGAAAAAGTTATCGTACTTTTGTACTTGAACACTACGGTAAATCCAAGCTGACAGCGAAGCTTGTTGATAAATTTCGTGAAGATGTAGCAAATGGTAAAATAAAACTGTAAATGC
>JAGBHK010000005.1 GCA_017935565.1 Lachnospiraceae bacterium | reverse complement strand
TTCTCTATTCTGCTCTGTATTTACAAGCTGAAATACAATGTTGTCCTTTGCTTCTGACAATTCGATTTTAGGCATTTCAGGACAAATACTAAATGCCTTTACCATTCTGTCTGCTCCGGACCTGATTGCTTCCTTCAAATCATTACAGAGCTTATAGTGATCATACATATCATTGATATAAACAGTAGGTGAAATATTTTTATCTGCCCCAGGACTAACCAGAGTGATACCATCCAACATACGATTCACCTTATTTACGGATTCAACTCTTAAATCCATGCTTCTGTACTGTTCAGGCAAGTAGTCTTTGAATGTATCAGCCACTACCTCCTTGAAAATTTCATATTTCATCATAAAATAAAAAGTTCCTCCTTCTTGCGTGAAAAAAGCCGGGGATTTCTCCTCGGCTCAATCAATTTACTATACTGTTTTTAAATAAAATCCCTCTTATACACTAAGGTGGAATTCCTCGCTTAATAATCAACATATTTTTAACTCCTTCCAAATTTAGGGTAAAAGAAAAGCCGGGGACTCCATCCTCGGCTTAATAACTCTACTTCTTTCTTCTCTTGTCTTTTCTCACTTTATACTTTATTCCATACTTTTGGAAATACAGTTCTCGTAATACCTTATCTTTCATAACATCCTTTGCAACACTCCAAGTCAATTCCGACTGTATCTGTTTATTATTCTTATCAATCTGAGGAAAACATGCCTTTATTGTTTCTACATCTCCTGCCCAAATTGCAGTATTTATTTTTCTGTGCAACTGTTCTTCTTCACTTTCCTCTACTTCTTCTAACAGTTCAGGATGTTCCGCATAATATTCTGCTTCTGCCTCTGCTCTTTCTGCCCATTGCTCAACATATTCATCAGAAAAAATATATATTTCATTGTAATATATATCATCTAAATGTTTCTTAATACCATCATTCTCTATTTCAATTTTCAAGGCAATAAAGTCAAATATTCTCATCAATCTGTTAATAAACAGCATCATACAATGAAGTAATTGAACGCTTGTATTATACCTGTCTTTTTCAGATAATGTTTTATCACCTAATATACCAAGACATTTCTTACACTCATTTACTAAGGTAAAACGCTTTAGCTGGTCAAATTCTTCTTGTGTTATTATATTATCTAATATCAAACTCTCAAAAGGTAATCCTTCGTATTGGCTAATCACTTCTTTTAAATACACTGATGAAACCGAAATGAAGTCCACAAGTCTATTTTTCTTTTTTTCATCACCAACACTTTCTATATCAATGTCTTTCATTTCATTGAAAAAATGTGAAAGTTCTTTTGTATCTTCCAGCGGAAGTAAAAAGTAATGCCCCTTTTCTTCCCTTACTCGATATTCATTGACACTCAACGCAATTTGCACATACAATGTTTTTATTGCATTACATAACGGGTTTAATAACATTCTCTTATATTTTGCTAATTTCCTTTGTTCTATCCTAGCATTCATAAGATCAATGCAAAGAGTAACCAACGCTGAGGTAACAATTCCTGTTCCTAACCCTACAGCAATATTTTTCAATTCCGGATCAGATATCCAATATGAACCAACTAAGACACCAATCCCCACTAAAATAATCACAGTAATTACAATATAATGCCAATTCAATTTATCAATAAAGTTCTTTATTCCGTCCTTTATTAAAGAAATAAATCTCTTAATTTTCCTATTCTTCTTCATTCTATATCAACCTTTCATCATGTCATATAACTCATAGATTTTATTTTATCATGCTTTTATCGTTTTTTCTATGTAAACTTAGCTCTATTAGCATATACATTATGCTAATAGAGCCAAGAAAAAACTACTTACTTTTCTTCTTACGGAAAGTAAAGACACCTGCAATAATAGCAGCAAGTCCAATTCCAACATAAAGCCAAGGATTCATGTTTTCTCCAGTCTGAGGAAGTTTCGGTTCCGTAGGTTTGTTTGTTAAGCTGAGTGTATAAGTTACAACCTCCGGAGCTTCATCATCGTACTGCAACACTACCTCGTGAGGTGTACTGTCAAGGATATAACCCTCTGCCGCTTTTGTTTCCACAACAAAGTATTTAATATCCTCTACGAAATTGCCATCCTTAA
Source organism: Lachnospiraceae bacterium (assembly GCA_017935565.1). Taxonomy (GTDB): domain Bacteria; phylum Bacillota; class Clostridia; order Lachnospirales; family Lachnospiraceae; genus SVEL01. The sequence goes on along the minus strand of JAGBHK010000005.1, from coordinate 357 downwards.
ATACAGCAATCGGAAGTTCCTTAGATTCTGCGTGACCATTCTTGTCTGTTACAAGTGTCTCAATTACCTTACCGTCCTTATCACGGATTTCAAATTCTACACCTGCAATGCCCTTGCCTGTTACTTCATCGGTTTTATCAATGATGATTTTACCGCTTACAAGCTCGTCCTTCATGGATACCTTCTGGATTTCCTTTGTGTTCTCCACAGTAAACTTCACTTCATTAGCAATCTTATAACCATAAGGAGCTGCTTCTTCACGAAGGATATACTCTCCAACAGGAATACGCTCGATATAGTGAGTCTCCCCGTCAGACTTCCATGTTTCCACTACATTACCGTCTTTGTCGATAATGG
>JAGBHK010000032.1 GCA_017935565.1 Lachnospiraceae bacterium | reverse complement strand
GGTAACTGCGGTAAGTAACAAGTGGGGGGGAGCAGGACTGTATCATTCTATTTGTCGGAACTGCGGAAGTGTAGTGAGAAGTTATGTAAAAGAACCCGAAAAACTGCTCAAGAAAAAAGATAGAAGATAGTTCATAAACTTTCAGTTTTATTAAGAGGTACATCATTTATGACAGAAAGAGACTATTTACACTACGAAATGAATAAGGATGAAAAAGATAAGTGGGAACAATTAGTTGCTGATATAAAAAAGAGTTTTTTTCGGTTGCTGACATTTCTGAAATTCCACTTCAGTTATTTTCTGATGTTCTTGAACGAACTACAATGGCGAAAGAACCTTGGAATGGTGCTAAGGGATATATTAGCAACAACGGATTTTATTACGTAGAAGAAGGCGATAGAGGGAAACTGACCTTGATTTATTCGGGTTACTCATATGAAGCGGCTAAAAATGCTATGGTTGCAAGGTGTGCAAGAGAAATGGCATACGCATATGTAACAAAAGATATGAAGGGTTTTCAGGATAAGTATAAACATCAATGGCATTACTACAGAGTAAATGATGGAATGGAAACTATCAATGGTTTAACTAGAATAAAATCACATTTAGAAGAGCAAGAAAACTGGATTTATGATGGAGAATACGATTACAGAAAGTATTGGTTTGAGGCATTATTGTTTTTGATTAAAAGGATACTTGATGAGAAAGAATATGAGCATAATGTCGCGTATTATGAGGAGTGTATGAATCATCGTTCTAAAATCTGGAAATTTAATTACAAAACAGAAATGTTTGAAATGATGGAGTAAAAATGAAAGACCGAGCATTCAATTTTATGTGGCATTGGTTATTATGATAATTAGTACATTGCTGATGGTGGTCGATACATATGAAGGAGAAGATAAATAATATTGCAATTCGGATATTATTTTGCTATAATACGTTAGTTAAATAAAACAACGGAGGATAAATTATGATTTGCAGTAAATGTGGAACAGAAATAACAAATGAACAAAAGTTTTGCCCAAATTGCGGTAGTTGGGTTGAACAATCAACAAATGTTGAACAGCCTACATACGGTCAGGTTAATCAGGGGCAGCAGATGTACAACCAGCAACCAGTATATAACCAGCAGCCAGTGTTCAACACTCAGCAGCCATTTAATGCTGTGCAGCCAGGTACAATAGAAATGCCTATGAAATGGCACAAATTCTTATGCTTTTTCTGGTTGTGGCTTATGGCATTAATTAATGCGTTTAATGGTTATTCAGCGATGAATGGATTACATTATGGCGAAGCAAAAAAAGAGGTATATAGATGGTTTGAAGATTTACAGTCAGTAGATAAAACATATGGTTATGCAGTAATCTTTTTGGCAGTGTTTGATGTAATTGTTGCTATTTCATTGCTTAAGTACAAAAAATTTGCACCATTGTTAGTTATTTTAGCTTTTGCAGTGCCAAGAATAACAGATATCTTTTATATTGTATCTGCAAATGGTGTTATTTCAGATGTTGCAAAGGAAATCAATGTGGATTTGTCAGGCGTGTTCGATTATTCGGAACTTGTTTCATCTGTCATAGGTACAGTATTTATGGTATGGTGTAATATTGTGTACTTTGGTAAGAGAAGACATATTTATAATAAATAGTAATTGATATTTTAGGACCTAAGAGTTAACTCTTAGGTCTTTTTTTAACAATAGATCGGATCATTGATAAATGAAAAATACAATGTAGAAAATAAATCTCCTCTATGCTATAATCTAAACATATCTACAAGCGAACGGAGGAAAAATCATATGAAAACATGTCCATATTGTGGAAATAAATTAGAAGATGAAATGAAATGGTGCTTTTCCTGTGGTAAGCAGCAACCTGAAGTGCAGGTGCAGCAATTTCAATATCAGCAACCAATGATGGGGATGCAGCAACCTCAGTTAACACCACCAAAGAAAAGTAAGAAAGGGCCTATCATTGCAGCGATAATAGCAATTATAGCAATAATAGCGATTATTGCAACTATAGTGGTTGTTTTTGTGCTGAAAGGAAATGATAGTTCTGATGATAGCGAGAATGATAAATCTTCTGGAAAGAAGGAATCTTCCATTGCTAGTATGCCGAAAGTTTCGGACATAAAAGATGATTCAAACGATACATATTTGGGTGCCTTTAAAATTTATTTTGATTCAATTATAGATGAGGATTATGATAAATATTGTAGTGTAACTAGTTATGATATATATAATTGGGGAGGCGACGAGGACGGATTTGAAGCGTTATCACAAGATATTGAGTTTATAAAAGATTCTCATTATACACATAAAACTGGCTCAAAAGAAGATTTAAAGAAAATGCAACGCGAAGTTGGTGTGGTATATGATGAGGACGGAGAAAAGTCGGAATTAAAACTTGATGATTGTGCCATTGTTACTATGGAAAGTGATTTGTGTGGCATTGTTTTATGTAGTGAAGTTTGGATGGTTGAAATTGACTCTGAGTGGTATGTATTAGAAGCATATGATGCTGAGATAAAGGATGCAAGTTTTGAACGTATAGAAGCAGGCGATTCATACGAGGAAACTTGGGAAATGTTTGTTGATTCGATTAATGATGAAGATTATGCAAAAATGGCGAGCATGTGGAATGATTTACGCATCGCCTCTGATGAGGAATATGCGTGGCTTTATGTTGCGCTTATGCTTGGTTTAGATTTAGAGGATGGATTTGATCCTGAAGTAACTGAAACATCAGAATACTCTAGAGATGAATTTGCTGATGAATGGGATCGTGAAGTGGATAAAGAAGCTGAAAATGTTGTTGTATTGACTACAGAAGTATACTGGAAGGATGATAATGGAACTGAAACTACATATGTTGTTTTGGTAGAAATTGACGGTAAATGGTATATTGAGTTTTGGATGTAAGGTGAGGAGAGACTAATGAAGAAAAGAAAGATATTACTTCTTTTATTATTGATGTTATCATTGTTTTTAGTAGCTTGTGGCGATGATAAGGATGACAAGGAAGATAAGGAAGAAGAACAAGTAGAAGAAGTTGAACTTGATGATGAAACCAAGGAAAATATTGAGTTGATTCAGGAAAAAGTAGAAGCTTTGGCGAAGCATAGAAAAGAATTTTCAAGTTATGTTAAGGAATATAAGAAAACAGACCAAGATGGACTTGAAGATTTGATTGATGAAATTGAAGATATCATCGGCGAAATTGAAAAGGTTGATAAAAAGATTGCGAAATTGCCTAAAGATGCGGAATATGAAGATGCTGTGGCAACATATGCGGCTGCAAAAGTTTATGTTGCGGAAGTCAAGGGCGTTTATGAGGATATGCTCTTTGTGTGTAAATTTGTCGATGAATTGATGGAAACAACGGACGAGTTGCTTGAAGAGGATTTTGAATGTGACACACTTGCAGATTTTGAAAGGGTATACGGTGTGTGGCAGGAATTTGTGGACGATTTGCCAGATATCGATTGTCCGGAATATTTGGAGCATGAATATAATATTGTAATAGATTCTTATGAAAAGTGTGAAGAGATATACAAAACATTATATCTTGGCGCGTATTATGAAGATTCTTTACGTATTACATCAGCGGGCTATATGTTGGAGGTTGCTATTGAAGAAGCAAACCAAAGTGCAAACGAGTTGGACAGTAATATTGCAGAGCAATTAGATTATATGAAGGGCTTAACTGGCGGACGATTAGAAACAATGGAAACAGAACTTCTTGATAATTGTGAGGCTATATTGGATGAAAAGGAAGTTGCAGAATACGCGTACTTGGATGACGATGACAATATTGTAATAGATTATGAATACGTGGATGAGATTTACCCGGCGTTATATAACCATATGGATTCTATTGTTACAATAAAAGCTTCTTGTGAAAATGAAGAAAAGGAACTTCTTGTATCGGTTGAAATTGATGGTTTTACGCAGATTTATGAGCAAACCTATACAGTGGGAAATAGAGTGGAAATGTGGGATATTAAGCCTGCTATTTCGAAGGATGTTGTAGATTTATCATCTATGAAAGAGATGAAGATAGTTGTTACTGTAGAGGACGTTGACACTGGTAAAGTTTATCTTAAGGATACTAATGATGTCGAGATTATGAGCAAATATGATTGGCCGAGTGTAAATGATGACGGAAATCAGGCATTTTACAGTGTTCTAGCGTGGCTAGAACCAGAATCTGCACAGATAAAGGAATTGAAACGATTAGCAGCAGAATATGTAAGTTATTTTGATATAAGCGGAATGGGTAGCACTTCTATCGTAGGTTATCAGGGTACAACTGATATTAACGAGGCCTATGATATTGTATTGGAGCAGGTGCTTGCAATGCAATTTGCTATGGCGGATATGGGTGTAAAATATAATATGTCACCATTCTCTGTTAGTACAAGCGAAAATTATGTTCAAAGAGTGACAACGCCAACAGAAACTTTGGAATCAAAGAGTGGAATATGTATTGAAACATCTCTTGTGATTGCCAGTGCGGTGCAGGCAGCGGATATGAATGCAATGCTCGTGCTGACTCCAGGACATTGTCAGGTTGCTGTTGAAATTTTTGAGTCAGGAGAATATTTCCTTGTTGAAACCACATCAATACCTGAATATGTTCCTGAAACTTGGGATGAATTAAGCGATGTGGCTGACACGATGATTGGATATTATACACCAGAAGAATGGCAGCAGTTTATAACGAAAAATCAGAATAAAGGATATTGTTACATCATTGAATGTGATATGGCAAAGCCAATGGGCTATTTACCATTTAGTAATTAATGAAAAGGGCAGTTGCACTAATAAATAGTGTAACTGTCCTCTTTATATTTGGGTATATTTTTTTGTGTAGCTGGTGGTAGAATACCTACAATAGGTATACTCTGCGAGAGTAGGAAGGAAGGTTTTTAATTATGGCAGATAGCAGATTGATTGGCAGATACCCTGTAATCGGTATTCGTCCAACTATTGATGGAAGACGTGGATATTTAAAGGTGAGAGAGTCATTGGAAGAACAGACTATGAATATGGCTCGCTCGGCGAAGAAATTATTTGAGGAGAATTTAAGATATTCTAATGGTGAACCAGTTAAAGTTGTTATATCTCCGACAACTATCGGTCGTGTTGCAGAAGCAGCAGAATGTGCGGATTATTTTGCAAAGGAAGGTGTAGAAATTACACTTACAGTAACGCCTTGCTGGTGTTATGGTGCGGAAACTATGGATATGGACCCAAGAACTATTAAAGGTGTTTGGGGCTTCAATGGTACAGAAAGACCAGGTGCTGTATACTTGGCTTCTGTTCTTGCAACTCACGCGCAGAAGGGGCTTCCTGCATTTGGTATTTATGGTCATGATGTACAGAATGCTGATGCTACAGATATTCCAGCAGATGTAGAGGAAAAACTTTTAAGATTTGGTCGTGCAGCTGTGGCGGTTGCTACGATGAGAGGAAAATCTTACTTGCAGATTGGTTCAATTTGTATGGGTATCGGTGGTTCAATTATTGACTCTGATTTCATTGAGTCATATCTTGGTATGCGCGTTGAGTCAGTTGACGAGGTTGAAATTATTCGTCGTATGGATAAGGGAATTTATGATAAGGCTGAATTTGAAAAGGCTTATGCATGGGCGAAGGAAAAATGTATTATCGGCTTTGATAAGAATCCAGAAGAAGTTCAGAAAACTCCTGAAGAAACAGATGCTGACCTTCAGTTTGTAGTTAAGATGATGTGTATTATCAAGGATTTGATGAATGGTAATAAAAATCTTCCGGAGGGTTGCGAAGAAGAGATGGTTGGACATAATGCTATTGCAGCAGGTTTCCAGGGGCAGAGACAGTGGACAGATTTCTATCCAAACTGTGACTTCCCAGAAGCAATGCTTAATACATCATTTGACTGGAATGGCGCAAGAGAACCATACATTCTTGCAACTGAAAATGACGTATTAAATGGTCTTGGAATGCTCTTTATGAAGCTTCTTACAAATAGAGCACAGATTTTTGCGGATGTTCGTACATATTGGAGTCCTGAAGCGGTTAAGAAGGCTACAGGATATGAGGTTGAAGGTCTTGCTAAAGAAGCAGGCGGATTTATACATTTAATTAATTCTGGTGCTGCTTGTCTTGATGCAAATGGTCAGGCAAAAGATGAAAATGGCAATAATGTTATGAAGCCTTGGTATGAAGTAAATGAAGCTGATATGGACGCTATTATGAAAAATACAACTTGGAATGCAGCAGATTACGGATATTTCCGTGGAGGTGGCTTCTCATCAAGATTTGTAACAGAGGCTCAAATGCCAGTAACAATGATTAGACTTAATCTTGTAAAGGGATTAGGACCAGTGCTTCAGATTGCCGAAGGATGGACTGTAAAACTTCCAGAAGAAGTTACAGATACACTTTGGGCAAGAACAGACTATACATGGCCTTGTACTTGGTTTGCTCCAAGATGTGATGGCAAGGAAGGTCCATTTAAGAGTGCGTACGATGTAATGAATAATTGGGGTGCTAACCATGGTGCAATAAGTTACGGACACATTGGTGCCGACCTTATTACACTTTGTTCAATGCTTAGAATACCAGTAAGCATGCATAATGTACCTGAAGAAAAGATTTTCAGACCAGCGGCTTGGAATGCATTTGGTATGGATAAAGAAGGTCAGGATTATAGAGCGTGTGCAGCATACGGACCGCTGTATAAATAGCTGACGCGCATCACGCGCCAAGATTCGCAAGCGAATCTTGATATTAGATAGGAGGAAATATGAAATATCAGGAAATTAAAGAGCAGATTTGTGATGTCTGCAATAAAATGTGGTTACTTGGCTGGGTTGCAGCCAATGATGGAAATGTATCGGTTAAGGTTTCGGATAATGAAATTCTTGCTACACCAACAGGCATCAGCAAAAGTTTTATAACACCTGAAAAATTGGTACTTATTGATTTGGATGGTAATATTTTAGAAGCAGAGGAAGGATATCGTCCTTCGAGTGAAATTAAGATGCATCTTTGCTGTTACAAGGAAAGAGAGGATGTGAAAGCGGTTTTACATGCTCATCCACCAACGGCAACAGGCTTTGCAGTAGCTCATGTACATATGGATAATTATGTTATGATAGAGGATATTTTGACACTTGGAAGTGTTCCTGTTACACCATACGGAACACCTTCAACAGAAGAAGTTCCAAATGCCATTCGTCCATATCTTCAGGAACACGATGCGATGCTTCTTGAAAATCATGGAGCGTTGACTGTAGGTGCGGATCTTCTTACAGCATATTACAGAATGGAAACATTGGAACTTTGGGCAAAGATTGAGCTTAATGCTCATTTGCTTGGTGGTGCAAAAGAGATTTCACGTCCAAATATTGATAAGTTAATTGGTATGCGTGAAAAATATGGTGTAACGGGTAGACATCCGGGATATAAGAAGTATAATAATATACAAGAGTAAAAGTGTAAGAGAACGGGCGCGCTCGTTCTCTTGACATATGTGGAGGTTGTGAGAAATGGATAGTATGAGCAAGTATTATTTAGCTATAGATATTGGGGCGTCTAGCGGAAGGCACATATTGGGTTTTTTGGAAAACGGTAAGATGAAAATAGAAGAGGTTCATCGCTTTGACAATGGCATGACTGATAATAATGGAAAAAAATGTTGGGATACTGAAAAACTCTTTTCTGAAATAAAAAACGGTATGAAAAAGTGTAAAGAAATGGGGAAAGTTCCAACTTCTGTATCCATTGACACTTGGGGTGTCGATTTTGTTCTTATTGGAGCGGATGGAAAAAGATTTGGTGACGCCGTTGGATATCGTGATAATCGTACAAAGAGTATGGATAAGGAAGTGTACAAATACATTTCTGAGGCGAGTTTATATGAAAGAACTGGAATTCAAAAGCAATTGTATAACACGATTTATCAATTGATGGCATTGAAAATAAATGAGCCTGAAACTTTGGATAATGCAAGTACATTGCTGTTTACACCTGATTATTATCATTATCTTTTGACAGGGGTAAAGGCTGCAGAATATACTATTGCCAGCACAGGGCAGTTGGTGAATCCTATGACAAAGGATTGGGATTACGAGTTGATTGATTGCTTGGGATTTCCTAGAAATATTTTCCCTAAAATGTATAAACCGGGAACTATTCTTGGTAATTTGTTGCCCAAAATACAGGAAGAAGTTGGATTTGATTGTAAGGTAATTATGCCGGCTTCTCATGATACAGCGTCGGCGGTTATGGCAGTCCCTGCAATGGGAATAGATAGTGTTTACATTAGTTCTGGAACATGGTCATTGATGGGTGTTGAACTTAAAAAAGCAATTTGTACAAAGGACAGTATGAGAGCGAATTTTACAAATGAAGGTGGATATGATTATCGTTATCGCTTCCTTAAAAATATTATGGGTTTATGGATGATACAATCAATAAGAGGTGAACTTGGTAAGAAATATTCATACGCAGAACTTTGCGAAATGGCGGAGGAAGAAAAGGACTTTCCTTCTAGAGTTGATGTGAATGATGATTGCTTTTTTGCGCCTGAAAGTATGATTGATGCAATTAAAGATTATTGTAAAAAAACAAATCAAAAAGTGCCTGAGTCTGTAGGTGAAATTGCAGCAGTTGTATACCAAAGCCTTGCAACGTGTTATGGAAAAACTATTGATGAAATCGAAAATATAACTGGTAAAAGATATGAAGCAATTAATATCATTGGTGGTGGTTCAAATGCAGATTATCTTAATAAACTTACGGCAAAATGCACTGGAAAAACAGTGTATGCCGGTCCTTCTGAAGCTACAGCAATAGGAAACTTAGTGGCAGGAATGCTTGCAGACAGAGTATTTGAGAATTTAGATGAAGCAAGAAAGAATATATTTGAATCCTTTGAGGTGAAGACATATATGTAATTGTATGAAATATATATTTTAGTTGTTTTTATTTCTGAAAAATGGTATAATTTACACAAGTATTTTGTCGGTGTTATAAAACTTCGAGGAGGAGGTTTTTATGAAATTTTCAGAAGGAAAAGATTACAAAGTTGTAGCTTTTGTTATGGCTTGCGTGCAGTTAGAAGCTACAGAATTAATGATAAAACAAGTTGCAAAGCGTTGTGAAGAACACAATTGTAAGGTGGTTTTTTATTCGAGTCATTCAGACTTTTATAAGGATGCATTAGTTGATCAGATGGATAATGCAGAGATGGCCATTATGGACATTATCCCAGTGGAAAGATTTGATGCTATTGTCTTTATGGCAGAAACTTTTAAGAATGATAAGTTGAAGGAAAAGTTTGTTAAAAGAGCGCAAGAAGCGAATGTTCCGATGGTTTCTGTGGAAAATGAAATTGATGGTTGTATCAATATTTCATATGATTATACTTCTCCTTTTAGAGAGATTGTTAAACATATGGTTGAATTCCATGGCTACAGAAAAGTTAACTTTATGAGTGGTAATAAAGGCATTTCTTTTGCAGAGGAGAGACTTCAGGTATATAAAGAGGTTCTATTGGAAAATGGAATTGAATACGACGAGAGACGAGTGTATTATGGCGATTTTTGGGAGATGCCTACAGTTAGTGAGATGAATAGGATGTTTGAAGATTGGCCAGAAATGCCAGAGGCTATAATCTGTGCAAATGATGTTATGGCTATTACTGTGTGCGATTGTTTGAGAAAAAGAGGTTATAGAGTACCACAGGATGTTGCAGTAAGTGGATTTGATGGTGTTGAGATTGGAAAATTTCATGAACCTAGACTTCTTACATGCGAAAATGATATTAAATTAACTATTGATACTATTTTTGACATCGTTTCGCAAGATAAACTTGTGGCTGAAGGAAAAACTGTTGTCATTCCAGCTTATAACAAATTGGTAATAGGCGGCTCGTGTGGATGTGATAGAATGTCGGCAAGCAATGGCGCCAGGGAAGTTGTAGAATTAAAAACTACTATGCAGGAACAGATGGTTTATCAGGCAAACCTTGGAAGAACCATTGTAAATTACGGCGGAAAAGGCGATAAAAATATCGTTGAAACCATTATTCCAAAACATTTAGGTGTATTGAATTATTATGATTTTTGGTTTATTGCGAGACATAGACTTCTTACGGAAGATTATTTGATTAGCGGTGGAGCACCTGATGATAGAAATGTTATTCATTATATAGGTGATGGTAAAAAAGCTGATGTGGAATATAGTTGTGGTTTAGATGATGGTGAAATTATACCTGATTTTTATAGGCATCTTGAGTCTGGTCAACCATTATTGGTTATGTCTGTTCCTAATGAGGAAGATCCTTATGGGTATGCAGTTATTAAATTTGATAAAGAATCATTTAAATGTGTATCATATTCTGGATTTTTGTCGCATTTTAGATATGTTTTAGAGATGGTTAGAGTGCGAAGGATGCTCATAGACGTGTATAGAAATGATGTTTTGACAGGTATATATAATCGTAATGGCTTCTATGAGAAGATGGACCAACTTATGAGTAATGTTGCCGTGAAAAAACTTACAGTTATTTCTATTGATATGTTTAAATTTAAATATATTAATGATAATTTCGGGCATTCGGAAGGCGATAAAGCATTGAATTTTGTGGGAACAACCATAAAGAATAGTTTAAAGAGCGGAGAATTGGCTGCTAGAATTGGTGGCGACGAATTTTTAATTATTTTATACGCTGATAATCAAGAAGAACGAGCTGAAGAAATAATAAGTTACATTAATTCAGAGGCAGATTTTTATAACAAAAATAATGATAAGGATTATAAGGTTCTATTCAGCATTGGTACATGTACTGAGTATGTAAATGAACGTTCATTAGATCATTTCCTTAGAGAGGCTGATGAAAAAATGTATGCTCATAAGAATAAACAAAAAGAAGAAGACAGATAAAATGGAGGAAAAAATATGAAGATATGTCCATATTGTGGAAGTAATTTGGAAGATGATATGAAATGGTGTTTTTCTTGTGGAAAGCAACAACCAGAGTTAGCTGCGCAGCAGGCGATACAAGAAGAACCTAATATGCAGATGCAACAGCAGATGCAAGTTCCGCCTCAGACTACATATTCACAGCTAGGAATGCCAGGACAACCAGGAATGTTTGGTCAGTCAGGAATGTATGGCCAGCCAGGAATGTATGGAATGCCAAATGCCCCTAAAAAGAGCAAGAAAGGAATAATTATAGGAATAATTGTAGCTCTTCTTGCAATCATTGCTATAGTTGTAGCGATTGTTTTGGTTGTCAATAAAGATGATGATGACGACGATGATGATAAGAAAGATAAGAAATCAAAGATATCTGCATCGACTACATACGATGGCACGATGGATGCGATTATTAAAGCATTTAATGATGATGATTATGATGCGTTCAAGAAATTGTGTGTAGAAACAAGTGATGAAGATTTTATTGAAGATGTATATGAAGAATTAAATTCAGACGAAGAGATTAAAAAGATTGAATTTGTCAATGAAAATGTGGTATCTGAAATGTATGATGATGATGATGAATGTGACGACATCTTAGATGAGTTTAAAGAGATGTATGAAGTTGAAGTCACAGATGCGGCTGCATTACGAGTTAAAGTAGAAATAGGCGAAGAAGAGTCAATGTGGATGGTTCCAATGATTAAAGTTAATGGAAAATGGTACCTTTGTGAAGATTAATAGTTGAATAAAATGAAAGAAGTTGTCGATTTTGACAACTTCTTTTTGCGTTATTTTGTTTTGTAATATTCATTTACCAAACTTCTAAAACCTAAGGCCTTAATTTGCTCGTAGGTTATTTTGTAATTTCCTTTATAGTGACGACCTTTATACAAATATCTGATATATTGGATTAGATAATCGTCGATTTTTTTTAATGTGATGTCTGTGTTTATCATTGGGAAAAACCATCTGCTCCAGGTGAAAGAGTTTTCATCTGTTTCGTCGAAAAATTTCTTGTTAAATACGCGGATGAATACTTTTGCAGTTTGTTCAAAGGTGGCATCCTTTCTTAACCTCCATCGATATAACGCGTGGGCTTTTCGTTTGATTTTTGCCTGTATTTTTGTTTTTGTAATATTTGAAAGGTCGATTACTCCTTCTTTATATGATATTCCCAAAAATTCCCAAGTTTCATGAGGCTTAATAATGGAAACTTTATCTTCGTTCAAGGATAATCCGTTTAGACGAAGATATTTTTTTATAAATTCCAAGTTTATCCTACAAGATTCTAAATCTGGCAAAAATATAATAATATCATCTGAATATCTAAAGTAAGGAATATCGCTGTAGTGGTTATCTAAAGCGGATAAATAAATATTTGCCAAAAAAGGCGATATTGGTGTGCCAGCCATAGCACCGCGATTTTCGCGGATTTGAACACCGTCTTCTATGGCAATGTCAGCTAATAGAAGATTTTTTAAAAATTCGCATAAACAAGGATCATCAGATATAAATTTATCTAATATTACACACAAATTATCAGCAGGAATTGAGTTAAAATAATTGCTGATATCTAACTTTAAACAATATAAATTATTTATGTCTTCTGTCATAATGATTTTGTTAATAGCAGTCCTTGCAGATATGTTTTTTCTAAAAGAATAACAATTATCGCTTATTTTATGGTCATATCGGTATAATAAAAAAGTAATGACTTTTAGTACCATGGACTCGGCTTCATTATATGTGTATATTACGCGTTTTTTAGTTGTTCCGGTTTTATTGATACTACGTTTTATTGGCGGATTAAAACAAAAATCCGAATTTGTAATTCTATCCGTTATGGATTTATATTCTTTATTGTTAACAAAATCGGTTAATCTTTTGGCATCTTTTCTGGAAAGATGCTGTTTATCTAGTTTGTAATTTAGAAAGTCAAGCCATACTTGATGATTTTTTAATTCATTTAATATGTCGGACACGTCATTACTCCTTTCATAATGGTATAAAAAAAGAAAGAGAAAACGCTTTGAAACAAGCCATGCTTGTGTTACAAGAGTGAACATTAATCGGTTGTCTGCAAAACCTTATGTAACGATTAATGCTTCGTCCATCGCAGACGCAATAAAATTGCATTTCTCTTTCTTTATGGCAATATTAATACAAAATTATTTGATATTTTGCGCTAATCTGTTTTTTACATACTCCATTTTATTTGGAAATTGTGTGAAGAAATTGATAAATGGAATGCCATTTTTTTCAGCTTCTTCTTTGGACCAACGGAAAGTACGTAACTGTTCTTTGTTATGGTCTGTAACCATAATGAAAGCTTTTGGCTGACCGCTTTCGTATAAACCGAATGTATATGGAACAAATTTTCCAGTTCCACCGATAGTTGTAGGCGAAACGTTTTCCTTAACTTCATACATAGAAAAATCTGTGCGAAGCACATTCCTTATAGTATCAATTGCTGATGTAGAAGTTGATGCAGCTGGTTTAGGCGATGAATTAACAGTTGTGGTTGTATCTGTTCTTTCAGTGATTTTATCTTCTATTTTGTCTGTTAATTTATCAGCAGCATCATTAACTAAATTACTCAATACTCTGTTTGCCCCTCTTTTTAATAAGTTGTCAAAAAATCCCATTTTATCCTCCGTTCTGAAGAAATTCTGAAGAAAACTTCTAAATTAATTACGAAAACAATTATAACATATTCATTCTTCAATTCGCAATGTGATTTTTTATGCAGTGACAGATTTTTGTTTGTTTTAATAACACGTACGTATATCTGGAAGATTATGTGATTTTCCAATCGTTGAAAGATGATAAATGTAACTTCGCAATACATACTGTATGAGCAAGCGTAGCTTGTGAGTTTATGTATGCGAAGTTTAATATCATTGTCATCTTTCAATGATTAGGAAAATAATAATCTTCTAGCAATACGGGAGAGTTATTAAAACAAACAAAAATCTGTCATTTGTTAAAAAAATCATATTGCGAATTGAAGATTCATTCAAAATATCTAGCAAAAAAATATAAAATGTGGTATAATGTTTTTATTAGTTAGGTGAAATACACAAACGTGAAAAAAGGAGATGTTGAATATGGCAAAGAAGAAAGAAGAAGTGGCTATGGTGCCACAGAGTAAGGTTAATGTTCTTTTGGAGAACGAGAAGAAGATGACTGCTTCTGCTAAAGAATTATTGGAGATAGTATCTTCACTTAGTACTTTTGATGTAACTATGGGACATGTTGCAAGACAGTTGACGGAGTTTGTACATGAGTTGTACGATTTAAGCCAGTCAAATCTTGCGATAGTAGAAGAAACTACATCGACTATGTCACAGGTTAATGACACTGTTGATATTACAACAACAGAATTGGATGTTTTATCAAAAGATTCAGAAAAATTAGTTGAAAAGAACAATGATAGTAAGGTTCTTTTGGGAGAAGTAAATTCTCTTAAAGAAGAAGTTGTTGCGGATACTAATATTATGAGCGAGAAAGTTGAGCAGTTAGTTGAACTTTCTACAGAGGTTAATAAAATTGTTGATAGCGTTCAGGGTATTGCTAATCAGACAAATCTTCTTGCTCTTAATGCGGCTATTGAAGCAGCTAGAGCAGGCGAAATGGGTAGAGGTTTCTCAGTAGTTGCTGAAGAAGTTAGAAAACTTGCTGACGATACAAAACGTAATCTTGATGATATGAGAGAATTCGTTGAGAAGATTGGTGTGGCTTCTAATGAAGGTAAGGAAAGCGTTAAGAAGACACTTGCGGCAACTAATGATATGAGTGAAAAGATTGACGCTGTAACTTCTACTGTTAACGAAAATATTACTATGATGCAGGGCACTCTTGAAACATTGAATAAGATTAATGATGATATGCAGGGCATTAAGGTTGCTACAAATGAAGTTGATAAAGCTATGTCAGTATGTAGCGAAAATGCAGAAGCGCTCATCGTTATGACAGAGGGTATTCGTGAGGATTCTGAAGCTACAACAGAACACACAACAAAGATAATTGAAATTGATAACAACTTATCGGGTATTGTTGATGAGATGTTTAAGAATATTAGGGCAGCAGGTTCGGCTATGAGTAATGAAGAATTTGCTGATGTTATTAAGAAGGCAAAACAGACACATATTGAATGGCTTGGACACTTGGAAGATATGGTAAAAGAAATGAAGAGATATCCTCTTCAGTACAATTCTGGCAAGTGTGCGTTTGGTCATTTCTATAGAGCTATAGCCCTTGATAATGAAGAGATTCTCAATACATGGAAGCATATTGGAGCAATTCATAAGAAGTTCCATGAAACAGGTGTTGAAGTTAAGGATGCTATAAAGGTTAATGATGAAGCTATTGCAAAGAATGGCTTAGAAAGAGCAAGGGAACTTTCACACGAAATGTTCGAATGTCTTGCAAAGGTTGAAAATTACATTGAAATGAAATCTGCAAAGAAGGAAAATGTATTATAAAATGAATATGAGGAAGGCGTGAATGCGCCTTCCTTTTTGGTATAATAGGAAAATTCTATTTATAATATAGTTTTCTTTTTGAATAGCTCTCTCTAAAGTCGCTAGGTGTTAAACCTGTGACTTTTTTGAATGCATTTGTGAAATTATGTGGATCATTGTAGCCGATATTATAACCTATCTGTGAGATAGAATGGTTAGTATCTGAAAGTTCGGCTTTTGCGTGGTCCATTTTTGCTTGTAGTATATATTGTTTTAGAGAAGTTCCTATATTTTTGCTGAACAATGTTGAAAGATATTTTTCATTATAACCAAAGTATTCAGCTATATCAGAAACTTTCAAATTCTCACAAATATGCCAGTTAATATAATCCATAATATCGTTAAATAATTGATTGCCATTATCTGAAATAGTGTACTTGCTATGTATAAAGTATTGAGCACTTATTTCGGAAAGTATAGTTGAAGTAATAAAATTGTTCAAACTATTCATACCATATCGGCGGTCGGAGTCTTGTAACTGCTTCATAAGAACAATAATACGTTCAGAAGACTCTAAAACGCCCTGCTCAGGAATGGTAATTGAAATCGAATCGGGTTCAATATTCTTCGAACTTGAATCGATAGTCTCGTATGGCATTGATGTATAAAAATGTATCCAATAAAAAGAACAATTGCTAGACTTGTAACCGTGTTGATTATCGGTTGGTTTCATAAGCAAATATTCGCCCTTATTGATGGTAAAACGTTTGTTTTGATCTGCGATGTATAAAACACCTTCTGTCACAACAATTAACTCAAAGTCTAAGAGCTGTCTTGTAAGATGCATCCATTCTGCGTTTGGAGCTTCGAACTTGCCAGCAATATTGTGAGTGAATGGAGTTGCAGCTGTAAACTTATAAATATTCATAATAACAAAATCACACCTTTTATAACAAAATAATACAAAAAATAATAATTATATATTGATAATAATACAAAAAATACCTAAAGTAAAGGAAAAAATAGATTATTTCGAAAAGAGGAAAAATTACACTTATTCAAAGGATAAAGAATTTACATTTTGTACGAAAAACAATATTATTTATATATAATCAAAAAGATTAAACGAAAGAGAGGAACAAAAATGGTAAAGAAAGGATTTAGGAAACTAATCAGCAGCGCGCTTGCAGTAACTATGATGGCTTCTGTTTTTGGTGTCGTAACACCTAAAGCGGCAGTGGCTGATTATGAGGCAAGCAAAGTTTTAGGATTGTCATTTGAAAACGATGCAAAAGACAATTCGGGCAAAGGCAACGATGGTACTATCAACAATGCAGGAACATTTGTTGATGGTGTGAACGGTAAAGCCATTAAACTTGGTGGCAATACTTACATTGATTTAGGTAAGGCAGAAAATCTTCAGCCATCTAAATTGACATTTGCAACATGGGTGAGAGCGGACGGAAACCTTGCAGGTGAACATATTATTACATGGTTTAAGCCAAGTGGAAATTATCAAGGAGAAGGTTGGTATTTATCATGTCTTGATGATAATACACCATTAAAACTTTCTGTTGGTAAGTCAACAGGTCAGCCATACGAAATTTTCGTATCAGGAAATAGAGCGCAGTTCTTCCCTGCAAATGAATGGGTACACATTGCGGTTACATATGACTCTACAACACATAAAGCATCTATTTATAGAAATGGTATTGCACAGGATGTTCAGTATATTAACTCTCAGTTAGAGATTAATGCTGATGCAAATAGCAACAAATATATTGGTTTTAACTCTCCAAATTATGGTGGTGGTTATGCAAATATGTCATTAGACGAACTTGCTATTTATTCAGATGTACTTGATTCACCTTCAATTATTGAACTTTACACAGCTTATGGTGCAACATTTAATTCTGAAGAAGTTGTAAAGACTGATATGGAAGCACTTAATATTTCTATTAAGTCAACAAAGAATGATATTATTCTTCCAACTGTTGGTAATTCGGGAAGTACAATTACTTGGACATCTTCAAATGAAGCTGTTATCTCAAATACAGGTGATGTTACAAGACCTCAGGCAGGTGAAAATGATGCGCTTGTTACATTGACAGCAAAGGTTTCATTTGCTGGTTTTGAGCAGGAAAAATCATTTGAAATTAATGTTGAAGCAGTTCCAGCATTTACAGACCTCTACGATTTTGCGCTTAGTGAAGTTGAATTATTAGACGAGTATGAAGTAAATGCATTTGAAAAAGAAATTGCATATTTAAAGAAACTTGATGCGGACAGACTTTTAAAAGGTTTTAATGATATTGCAGGTAATCAATCATCAGCATCTATCTATGGTGGATGGGAAAATTCAGCTATCAAAGGCCATACATTAGGACATTATTTAACAGCTGTATCTCAGGCATACGGCGCGACAGGCGACGAAGAGTTGTTAACAATTGTAAATCATATTGTTGATGTTTTGGCAGAATGTCAGTTAGAAAGTGGATATCTTGCAGCTATTCCAGAAAGCCACTACACACAGATTGACAATGGTAACACAGCGGGAACTTGGGTACCTTGGTATACAATGCATAAGGTAATTGCTGGTCTTATTGACGCTTATGAAGAAGCAGGAAATGAAAAGGCATTAGATGTGGCTTCAAAACTTGGTGATTGGGTATATTCTAGAACATCAAAGTGGACAGAAGCTATGCAGGCTACAGTTCTTGGTGTTGAATACGGTGGTATGAATGATTGCTTATATCAGTTATATAAGCACACAAAATCTGATAAGCATTTATCAGCAGCACATAGCTTTGATGAAATGACATTATTTGATCCATTATTTAATGGTCAGGATGTTTTAAATGGTAAACATGCAAATACAACAATTCCAAAGATTCTTGGTGCATTGAACAGATATATGGCTCTTGGTGAAGGTGAAGAATACTACCTTACAGTAGCTGAAAACTTCTGGGAAATCGTTGTAAATAACCACACATATATTACTGGTGGTAATAGTGAATGGGAGCATTTTGGTGAACCAAATATTTTGGACGCTGAAAGAACAAATTGTAACTGTGAAACATGTAACACATACAATATGCTTAAACTTTCTAGAGAATTGTTTAAGATTACAGGTAATAAGAAATATTCTGATTATTACGAAACAACATTTATTAATGCGATTCTTTCATCACAGAACCCTGAAACAGGTATGACAACATACTTCCAGCCTATGGCAACAGGTTTCTTTAAGGTATACAGCTCAGAAGTAGACCATTTCTGGTGTTGTACAGGTTCTGGTATGGAAAGTTTCTCAAAACTTAACGACAGCATTTATTACCAGGATAAAGATTCAGTTTATGTAATCCAGTTTGTATCTTCTAAAGTTACATCAAAGGATAAGAATATTGTACTTACACAGGAATCAGATATTCCAAATAGTGATACTACAAAATTTACAGTAAATACAGTATCAGGTGATACAACAGATGCAAACATCGTTCTTAGAGTGCCTGATTGGGCAGCAGGTGATGTTGTAGTTAAAGTAAATGGAACAGTAAAAGAAGTTAAGGTTGTAAACGGATTTGTTACATTGTCTGATACATGGAACAATGGTGACGTTATTGAATATTCAGTACCAATGCAGGTTGTTGCATATGGTCTTGCTGATAATGAAAATGTTGTTGCATTTAAGTATGGTCCAATTGTTATCAGTGCAAATCTTGGTACAAAGAGCATGACAACTACAACAACAGGTGTTAATGTTACAATACCTTCACCTTCAGCAGTAAATGATACAATTAAAGTTTCTTCAGGAACAAAGGAAGCATGGCTTGAAAGTATTGCTTCTAATATGGTTAGAACAGACGGTAAGTTAGAATTTACATTAAAGGGAACAGATAGAAGTGATTTAGTATTTGTACCTCATTACAAGGTTTATGAACATAGATATGGTATTTACTTCAAATTAGCTGATGGAAATACAGTTGAAGATACACAGGAAGATGATAAGTACGAAGTGATCGATAGTCTTCCGGTAGCAAATGACCAGTACGAATTCTCTCATAATATGAAGGCTGAAAATTCATCAACTGGTATGCACAAGGGTCTTAACTACCGTGATGCTAAGGCTGGCGGATACTTTAGTTATGAACTTAAGGTTGATGAAAATGCAAAGAACTTCCTTTTGGTTAAGTATTTTAGTGGTGACGCAGGCAGAACATTTACAATTTATGTAGATGGTGAAGTATTAGCAGATGTTGTTCTTGAAAATGTTGACCCTGATAATTTCTATGATTTATATTATGAAATTCCAGCTGAAATGGTTAAGGGTAAAGAAGTTGTAACAGTTAAATTTGCAGCAGACAAGAATAATTTTGCTGGCGGTATCTTTGATAAGATTAGTATGGTTAAGGAAAAAGGTTCGGAAGTTAAGCCTGATAAGGATGATGATAAGAATGAGGAACCTACTAAATTAGAACCAACAACTGATGTTAATGAAGAAGAAAAAGATTCAATTTTACCAGTTATTATAATTGCACTTGTAATAATAGTAGTTGTTATTGCCGTTGGTGTAATAGTTGTTAAGAAAGGTAAAAATAAAAATAATGATGATGACGAAGATGATGTATAAAATACGCTAAAATTCTTCTCTTTCATAAAATAGGGAAAGCTCAAGGATGTAATGTCCTTGAGCTTTTCTAATTATATAAGATATTATTTGCACCATCTGCCAGATGCACCACATGGAAGTACCAAGCCTGTTTCTCTAACTGGTAAACCGATTTCATCGCTTTCTGTCTTACCGCCGAATTTCTTTTGAATTTCGGTTGAAATCATATAAGTAAGTACTGCGGGTTGAAGTCCTGTAGTGTATGAATTTATTAAGAAGAATATCGGATCATCTGATAAAATCTGCGAAGTCAATTTTACAAAATTATGAATTGATTCTTCGATTTTCCAAATCTCACCCTTTGGTCCTCTTCCATAAGAAGGGGGGTCCATAATGATACCATCATATTTATTGCCACGTCTGATTTCTCTTTCAACGAATTTAACACAATCATCAACGAGCCATCTAATAGGTGCGTCGCTAAGTCCTGATGAAGCAGCATTTTCCTTTGCCCAGCCTACCATACCTTTTGAAGCATCAACATGTGTAACACTTGCGCCAGCAGCAGCGGCGGATAATGTTGCACCACCTGTGTAAGCAAAGAGGTTTAAAACTTTAACAGGTCGTCCTGCATTTTTTATCTTCTCTGCACACCAATCCCAATTAACTGCCTGCTCAGGAAAGAGGCCGGTGTGTTTGAAACTAAATGGTTTTAAATTAAATGTTAATGATTTGTAGTTAATTGACCACTGTTCTGGCAAATCAAAGAAATCCCATTCGCCGCCACCTTTTGAACTACGGTGATAATGACCGTTTAATTTCTTCCATTCAGCGGCACGTTTAGGCGTGTCCCAAATAACCTGAGGGTCAGGGCGAAGTAAAGTGTATTTTCCCCAACGTTCCAATTTTTCGCCTTTTGAGCAATCTATTACTTCATAATCTTTCCAATTATCTGCAATCCACATAATGTGTTATCCTTTCGTAAATTATCGATTAATTTGTTGCACTTTCGCTTGTAGTAGCATCTTTTTTTGCTTCAGTCCTGATTTTTATAGAATTAATAATAGGTTGGTCAGCTTTTGGTATTGTACCATTGTTATCTGTAGGCTTTGCGGCCTCGCAAACTGCATCAACAACATCCATGCCTTCTGTTACATGGCCAAAAGCAGCATATTGTCCGTCCAATCTTGTATCATCTTCGTGCATAATAAAGAACTGAGAACTTGCGCTGTTATATAAACCTGAACGAGCCATGGAAATAACACCACGTTTATGTGATATATTGTTTTTAAATCCATTTATTGAGAACTCGCCGGAAATATTTTCGCCAGAACCGCCAGTTCCTGTACCATTTGAGCATCCGCCCTGCATCATAAAGCCTTCAATGATTCTATGGAAAGTTAATCCGTCATAGAAACCACTCTGAGCAAGACCAACAAAGTTTGCAACGGTAATAGGTGCCTGCTCATAATCTAATTCAACAGTAATTTTACCGTAATCCTTAATATCAATATCTGCGTAATAAGTTACAGTTTCATCTATATCGATGCAGTAAGAACTTTTTAATGGTTCGCTGTTACTAGAGTTTTGATTCGAACTGCTCGAGTTATTTTTACTTGAGGAAGTATTTGTAAACTCCCCGTTTGTTGTTCCGTCCTTTTCACCACCGCTTAGTATAAGTACAAAAGCAATTGAAATAATAGCTATAACACAAACAACGATGGATGTGATGAGCATTGTTGATTTAAACTGAGTTTCAACTGGTTTTGCGATACCGTCGATAACATTGTAGATTTTATTATCCACGTCAGATGGAACTGTAATCTCAGGTTTGTTCATAGAGTATTCGCGACTATGTTCATTGCATATTTCAATTAAATTCTTTTTTGAAGCCTTGGCGCTAGAGCGCTGAAGGTAATTTGCTAACTTTCTTACTACAATGTCTGAAAAAATATCGTTTCTTGTAGTTGTTAAAGTCATAAGTTCGTTCCATGCGTTTTTAAAAGCCCACATGGTGGCTGTCGCTGCCTGGTTTTTATCAATCTGGCAAGCTATATAATAAACTCTTTGTTTTTCATCTTCATAACTGGATGTTAAGGCTTTGCGTTTGCCTTTTGCTATATTGTTTACTAATGTTGACATATTAAATCTCCTTTCGTATTATTATACTATACCATAGAATGTGAGAAAGTGTGAGAAATATTTTTGAATTGTGAGAAAAAAATTGGTGAAAAAATGAATCAAATTATTTTTCGCAAAACTATATAGATAGAAGAATAGAAAAGGAGGGGCTTATGGAGAAAAGCGAATTTGAAAAAATTATAAATGAGCATGGAAATGCATTGCTTAATTATTGCAGTTATTTGACTCTTGATAAAGAATTGGCAGCGGAATTGTATCAGGAAACTCTTCTGAAAGCCTTTCAAATAGGCGGGAAATTAAGTAAGAGTAGCAACCAAAGGTGTTTTTTACTTGGAGTAGCAACAAATATTTGGAAAAATCTTATAAGCAAAAAAATGAGGCGAAACAGAATTGCACCAGTAACCGATTATGAGGAACATAAGGAGAAAATCAGTAATTCCGATAATGTGTTAGATAAAATTATTGAACGAGAACTGATAAGTGAGGTGCAAAAAGCAGTTGATAGATTGCCGGATAAACAGCGAGTTGTGATTTTACTGTATTATATGCAGAAAATGTCTACATCTGATATTGCAAGTGTGTTACATATTCCAAAAGGAACTGTATTGAGTAGATTAGCAAAGGCTAGAGAAAGCCTTAGAAAGGAAATGGAGGAGAGAGGGTATGAAATATAATATAGATGAAATATTGAATAAAGTGTATGCAAAAGAGAACGAAAGTGTTAGTGCAGATAGTCTCAATAGTGAAGTCATGGGGAAAATTGATGATAAACCAAAAGCGGAGGTTAATGGAAGGAATATTGGAAAAATGACCAGATACGCAGTGGTAATAGCGGGTGCGTGTTTAGTACTTGCAATAGTGATATCAGTTTGTTTTATTGTAAAACCAAATGTTGATAAGAAAAGTACTGAATCAGCACCTGTTGTAGATAATAACGTTGAGGAAAATTCTGAAAATACTGATGAAGATTACATTTCTTCGATATACTATAATCAGACGTGGAAGTATGACAGTGAAGAAATTGGCTGTGAAGTGTATGAGTGGACTGAAGACATAGTTTTGCCTATACCAAAGCCTGAAGGAGAAAGTAGCATAGAAATCATACATGGTACATATCAGGTTTTGGGTATTGATAAGAGTGAGTGGGATAATTATGTGGAGTTATTAGATGAAACATATGAAGTTGTAAGAACTGATTCAGAATTGAATGGATATTTATCGTGTGGTATAAGGTTTTACAATATGGAAAAAAATATTGTAGGTTATTTGAGTTGGGGGGAATATAGCGGTATTGATAATCTTGAAAATTGTTTCGAAGGATTTGTGTTTGTAGGTTCTAATTATAAAAATACAAATCTTTCAAATGAAGAAGTGTTAAATAAGGTGTTTTCTAAACTTGAATATGATAATAAAGAAGGTTTTAGCATTGTAAATGTAAACTCTAAAACAAACTATAAGGATGGTTTTGATGTGTATTTGGTTGAGACTTCTATGGAGTATGCATATGCTAATGAATATACATATGAATATATATGCGTATTAAGAAATGATGAAATAGTATTATTAGAGCCGTGTAATATACTAATTGGATTACCTGCGGCAGTTGAGTTTGTTCAAGTTGGTGATTCATGGCGAGCTTATATAACAGAGTATAATGGAAAATCAGGTCTTGTTGGCAATAATCTTCTTGAGTATAATATGGTAGATGGTTTTTTTGTTGAGAACGAGTTATTTGACATTAGTGAATTTGTATCCCTTATAAAAAAAGATAATATGATAGAAGTGTATAGGGTTCTAAATAAAGGTTTAGGAGAAAATATCCCAAATTATGCTAAGTACAAGTTAGGGGATAAGATTTATGTTATTGATGAAGAGGGAGTAAAAAAAGTGGAATAATTTTTTATAAAAATGAATAGTAACCATTCTCGTTACAATATGTAGTAAAGATGTTAAGGAGGCAGATATGGATATAGAAGAAATTGAAAAACTTGTATATGAATATGGCAATGAAATTTACAAGTTTTGTTGCTACTTGACCTCTGACAGTGATTTGGCTGACGAGTTATATCAGGAAACATTTTTAAAAGCGGTGGAACTTCGCCACAAGCTCGACCGCAGTGGCAATACGAAAAGTTATCTGCTAGGTGTGGCAGTTAACCTGTGGAGAAATTACAGAAGAAAAAAGGCTAACAGAATTAAAATTGTACCTGAAGCAGATTACGAGGTTAATGCAAACTACATAAAAAGCGAGAATGGTGACGTATTGGATGAATGTGTAAAGAAGGAAATGATTGATACCATCAAAATGTTGGTTAATAGTCTCTCCGATAAACATAAACTTGTAATCTTGCTATATTATGCAGAAAATCTACAGACAGAGGAGATTGGTCGAGTGCTACACATACCGCAAGGGACCGTTATGAGCAGACTTGACAAAGCGCGTAAAATATTAAGAAAGGAAATGGAGGGACGAGGGTATGAAGTATGAGTTAGATGAATTGTTGAAAGATGCTTATGGTGGTGAAGACACTAAAACTGCGACTAGCAAATTGAACCAAGAAATGATAGACAAAGTACATAGTGGTGAAAGCAAGTTTGAAAAGAGATTTTTGGGTTTTGGAAATTTTGCTAAAGTTATATTGGTTTCTGGATGTGCATGTTTAGTGGTCGTAGCGATTGTGTCGGCTGTGATGGCGCTAACACCTAGAATTAAGGATGATGCGATTAAGGAAGCGGCCAGTGAAGAAATGGTTAGTGAACAGGAGAGTAGTGAAGATGTGGAGGAAACGACAAACTATTACTCTGATTTGAAGTGGGATAATCCAGATGTTCAGTATAGAATTGAAGATGATACTCTTATAGTATATGGAAATGGAAAAATGGGCGGTTCAATGAAAGATAAATTGGAAGCACACAAATATGATATAAAGAAAGTTGTGATTGATGAGGGCGTGCTTGGTATAACATCAGGGGCATTCAAAGGATATGCTGCTTTAGAGGGTGTTGAAATGGCCGATACTGTTGTGCGTATCGAAAGCAACGCGTTTAGTGGATGTGAAAAATTAAAGGAAATAAAATGGTCTAAAGGATTAGAAATTATTGATAGTTACGCATTTGCTAATTGTACAAGTTTAATAAAGGTGGTTATTCCTGAAGGTGTCACAGAATTAGGAGGATATGTGTTTGAGGAATGCTCTAATCTCGAAAATATAAACATTCCTAGTAGCATCAAAGCGATATCTATAGATGATTTCTATGGAACTAAATGGATTGAGAATTTGCAAGAAGATGAAAATGGCTTTATAGTTGTGGACGCTATTTTAATATCGGGTGCTAATGCTAAGGGACATGTAGTTATACCTGATAATATAAAAATAATTGGTGAGTATGCATTTTACAGAAGTGAGGTTGAGAGTGTGATTATACCAGAAGGTGTAGTAGAAATTGGATATGAAGCTTTCGGAAAATGTTCAAACTTACAATCAATAAATATACCTAGTACAGTGAATAGTATTGATTCAGGGACATTTAGAGAGTGTTCAAAGTTAAAGAATATTGAAATTAGTGTTGGAATTAAAAATGTAGGCTCTTCAGCTTTTGAAATGTGTGAATCTCTGGAATGCATAGAAATTCCAGAAGGCGTTGAATGGATAGGAAGCAATACTTTTGAGGGATGTAAAAATCTTGTGAGTATAAAATTGCCAAGAAGTTTAGAAAAGGTTGGTAATTGGCTATTTTGGGATTGTAAAAGTCTTAGAACTATACACGGTACTGAGGGTTCATATGCCGAAAAATTAGCTATGTATGGCGATTATCTTTTTGAGGAAGAGTAGTGAGGAGGTCTGGTTATGAAGCAATTTTTGAAAATTTCAAGAGTGTTTTTATTTATTGCGATGATTTCGATATTGTCCGGCTGTAATAAATCTGAATCGAATGAGACTAATGAAACTGACGAGGCAAAGGTCTATGAATCATTGTGGGATGTATCTATGTTAGGGTATAATAATACGTGGAGTTATACTGAAAAGCAAATAGATTGTGAATTGTATAAATGGGGTGAGTACGCTAATCTGCCTGTTCCTATGATAGAAGGCAGCAGCGGGATGGATGTTATGCAAAACGGTTTGTATGTTTTTGGCATTAGTGAAGATGAATGGGTAAATTATATGGAGAGTATAAAAAAAGATTGGAATGTAATCATTAGGGAAGAAGATGACGAAGAGATGAAGGCTTATTATGGCAATGCATATGATATGTATGTTTATAATACAAAGTATAACTATTGTGTGGATTTGCATTGGCGAGAAAATGATCCTTATAATAATTCGAGAAACTGTGTTTCAGTGAATGCATATGTGGGGTGCCAGAAAAAGAGTTCGGAATTGACAAATGAAGAAGTTTTGAAAAAGGTAGAAGATAAACTCGGGGAAGAAAATTCAGGATATACAATTTTAAATGTTAGTTCTGACACAAATGTAAAGGATGGATTTGGGGTTTATTATATTGAAACACATAAGGAGAATGATGGTAAAACAATTATTTCTTATTTATGTGTTGTAAAGGATTCTGAAATAGTATTATTAGAACCTAACACAATAATAAGAGGCTGGAATGATTCTGCGGAGTTTTTGGAAAAAAATGGTAAATGGATTTTATATGTTACTTGTCATTCGGCTATAAGAAAATTCACCTTAGGAGTTAATGATTTGATTTTATTGGAGTTTAAATTAGAAGATGGATGGTTTGAACTTAAAAGCGAAAATAGTGTATATAACCTTGCAGAGTTTGGTGGTTATTATGGAGATGGTACATTAATAAAAAAAGAGCAAGAAATACATTTGGTTAGTGTGAAAAATAATTCTAAGCAGTTGAATGAAGATGGCAGTATACCGCGTTACAAAACTTATTATCTTGGGGAAACAGTGGGAGTAATTGATGGAAACGAATTGGAAACAATAAAACCATTAGCGTGGGAGTAAATTGTATTATTAATAGGAAGAAACTAATTTTTTTCACAAACGAAAATCTAGTTTCTTCCTATTACAATGTGCACGATTTTTTTGTTTAGAAAAAATTTATAAAAAAATTTCAAAAAAATTAAAAAAAATACTTGCAATATTTGTAAGTATAGTGTAAACTAACAAATGCTGTGACATTGATAGCGATGAACCGTGAGGTTGCAATGTATGAAAATACGTTGGTTTTCCGGGGAGCGAATGTCAAGAGTCTTAGAAATCTAAGACTTAAGAATCTGGCGACAAGTCACTGTACAAAGCAAATCGTCCGCTTGTTATGCGGAAACAACGTGCAAAGCAGCACTATATAACCGGTGAATCAGACGGTTTTATTTAAAGTGATACTGCGATACGCACGGAAGAGTGTACAGTCACCGCTTGTCGTACTAAAGCGTATAAACGCAACAAAAGTGCGAAAAGGAGGCGACTTTTTTTATGGCAAGTCAAGTAATGAGAATCACATTGAAGGCATACGATCATCAGTTAGTTGATCAGTCAGCTTCAAAAATCATCGAAACTGTTAAGAAGACAGGCGCAAAGGTTAGTGGTCCTGTGCCACTTCCAACTAAGAAGGAAGTAGTTACTATTCTTAGAGCCGTACACAAGTACAAAGATTCTAGAGAACAGTTCGAACAGAGAACTCATAAGAGACTTATTGATATTGTATCACCATCTGCTAAGACAGTTGAAACATTGTCTAAGTTAGAAATGCCAGCTGGTGTATATATCAATATTAAGATGAAATAATTCATCAAAACATTTTAAGAGAATAATCCTAAAAGGTTTAGATATAAAAGCAACACTTTAAATTCTTTATTTTAAGGAATCAATATAATTTAATTATAGTGTTCCACGTATATTAGACTGTTCTAGGATGTTTTCAACCGCTAGCGGCAACGTTATGTTGGAAACCGCTGTAGATTAAACAGGAGGTAAATCAAAATGAAGAAGGCTATTTTAGCAACAAAAGTTGGAATGACACAGATTTTCAACGAAGATGGTGTTTTAACACCAGTAACAGTACTTCAGGCTGGTCCATGTGTAGTAACTCAGGTTAAGACAGTAGAAAATGATGGATACAGTGCAGTACAGGTAGGTTTTGTTGACAAGAGAGAAAAATTAGTTAACAAAGCTGTTAAAGGACACTTTGATAAAGCAGGAGTTTCTTATAAGAGATTCGTAAGAGAGTTCAGATTTGAAAATGCTGAAGAATATTCAGTAAAGGATGAAATCAAAGCTGACATCTTCGCAGCAGGCGACAAGGTTGACGCTACTGCAATCGCTAAGGGAAAAGGTTTCCAGGGTGCGATTAAGAGACTTGGTCAGTCAAGAGGACCTATGGCTCACGGTTCTAAGTTCCATAGACATCAGGGTTCTAATGGTGCTTGTTCAAGCCCAAGTAGAGTATTCAAGGGCAAGGGTATGCCAGGTCATATGGGTGCTAAGAAGATTACAATCCAGAATCTCGAAGTAGTTAAAATTGATGTAGATAACAACTTAATCCTTGTTAAGGGTGCAGTTCCAGGACCAAAGAAAGCAATGGTTACAATTAAGGAAACTGTTAAATCAGGTAAATAAGGATATTAAGGAAGGAGGAACACGCAGATGTCAAAAGTATCTGTTTACAATATGGAAGGCAGTCAGGTTGGCGATATCGAACTTAACGATGCTGTATTTGGTGTTGAAGTAAATGAACATTTAGTACACATGGCAGTTGTAAGTCAGCTTGCAAATAAACGTCAGGGAACTCAGAGCGCAAAGACACGTTCAGAAGTTAGCGGCGGTGGAAGAAAACCTTGGAAGCAGAAAGGTACAGGCCATGCAAGACAGGGTTCAACAAGATCTCCACAGTGGACTGGTGGTGGCGTAGTATTCGCTCCAAAGCCAAGAGATTACGCTTTCAAATTAAATAAGAAAGAAAAGCAGTTAGCTCTTAAGTCAGCATTAACATCAAGAGTTCAGGAGAACAAGTTCATCGTTGTAGATGAATTCAAATTAGATGAAATTAAGACAGCTAAGTTTGCTAAAGTTATGTCAAACTTAAAGGTAGAAAAGGCATTAGTAGTATTAAACGAAAATGATAAGAATGTTGTTTTATCAGCAAAGAACATTCCTACAGTTAAGACAGCTTTAACAAACACAATCAACGTATTTGATATCTTAAAGTATGATACAATCGTTATTGACAAAGCAGCTGTAGCAACAATCGAGGAGGTGTACGCATAATGGCAGATTTAAAATACTATGATGTAATCCTCAAACCTGTAATTACAGAGAAGAGCATGAACGATATGAGCGAAAAGAAGTACACATTCTACGTTCATACAGAAGCAACAAAGGCACAGATAAAAGAAGCTGTTGAAAAGATGTTCGAAGGAGCAAAAGTTGCAAAGGTTAACACAATGAACTTAGACGGTAAGAACCGTAGAAGAGGTATGGTTGTTGGAAAGACTTCTAAGAAGAAGAAAGCAATCGTTCAGTTAACAGCAGACAGCAAAGATATTACAATTTTTGAAGGTCTTTAAAATTTAAATAAACTATATGCATGAAAAGCATGATATTAAACAGGCCTTAAGGATTTAAGGCATACAGAAAGGAGATACAACAATGGGAATTAAGACATTTAACCCATATACACCTTCTAGAAGAAATATGACAAGTCTTGATTTTGCTGAAATCACAAAGAGTGAACCAGAGAAATCATTGGTAGTGTCATTAAAGAAGAATTCAGGCCGTAACAACCAGGGTAAAATCACAGTAAGACATCGTGGTGGCGGCGTAAGAAGAAAATATAGATTAGTAGATTTCAAGAGAAAGAAAGATGGAATCCCAGCTACTGTAATTGGTATTGAATATGATCCAAACAGAACAGCCAACATCGCACTTATCTGCTACGCAGATGGTGAAAAGGCATACATCCTTGCTCCTAACGGATTAAAGGTTGGTGCTAAGATTATGAGCGGTGAGACAGCTGAAATTAGAGTTGGTAACTGTTTACCACTTGAAAATATCCCAGTTGGTACAGAAGTTCACAACGTTGAATTGTATCCAGGTAAGGGCGGACAGTTAGTACGTTCAGCTGGTAACTCAGCACAGCTTATGGCTAAAGAAGGTAAGTACGCTACATTAAGACTTCCTTCAGGCGAAATGAGAATGGTTCCAATCATCTGCCGTGCAACAATCGGTCAGGTAGGAAACATTGAACATGACTTAGTAAACATTGGTAAAGCAGGACGTAAGCGTCACATGGGTATCAGACCTACAGTTCGTGGTTCTGTTATGAACCCTAACGACCATCCACACGGTGGTGGTGAAGGTAAGACAGGTATTGGTCGTCCAGGTCCATGTACACCTTGGGGCAAACCAGCACTTGGCTTAAAGACAAGAAAGAAGAACAAGCAGTCTAACAAGCTTATCGTAAGAAGACGCGATGGCAAGAACATGAAATAAGGAGGCAAACCAATGGCGAGATCATTAAAAAAAGGACCATTTGCGGATGCAAGCTTACTTAACAAAGTAAATGCTATGAACGAAAACGGTGAAAAGTCAGTTATTAAGACTTGGTCACGTCGTTCAACAATTTTCCCACAGATGGTTGGACATACAATAGCAGTTCACGATGGTAGAAAACATGTGCCAGTATATGTTACAGAAGATATGGTTGGTCATAAACTCGGTGAGTTTGTTCCAACAAGAACATACAGAGGACACGGAAAAGACGAGAAGAAGTCTAGACGTTAGTTAGAAGATTGAAAGGAGGATTTCATCCATGGCAAAAGGACATAGAAGCCAGATAAAGAGAGAAAGAAATGCTAATAAGGATACAAGACCATCAGCAACTCTTTCATATGCTAGAGTTTCAGTACAGAAAGCATGTTTCGTATTGGATGCTATCAG
>JAGBHK010000031.1 GCA_017935565.1 Lachnospiraceae bacterium | reverse complement strand
TAGGTTCAAGTCCTACTTGGGGAGCTGGTCGAAAGACCTAAAAAAGACAATTTAATATGTCTTTTTTTTTCAAAATATTTATTTTGAAAAAAGGACATTTGGCTCCTTGGTCAAGCGGTTAAGACATCGCCCTTTCACGGCGGTAACACGGGTTCGATTCCCGTAGGAGTCACTAAGCAGCAATGCTTAACAATTAAATAAGGCGCGATCGCCAAGTGGTAAGGCCCCGGTCTGCAACACCGTTATCGCCGGTTCAAATCCGGCTCGCGCCTCTTAAAAGAGCAGTAACACTGCTCTTTTTTTGTGCGAAACATTGAGTCGGGCATAAAAAAAGATAAAGACACAAAAAAATTGCTTGCAAGTTTTTTGTGTCTTTATCTTTTTTTATATGCGACGAAAGTCGCAACAGTGAGTAGCGAAGCTACGAACATGCCCGACGAAAGTCGCAACAGTGAGTAGCGAAGCTACGAACATGCCCGACGAAAGTCGCAACAGTGAGTAGCGAAGCTACGAACATGCCCGAAATACATTTAAACCTTGTTATACAAATACACTAATGCTATAATAAAAATAATAAAAGTGTAGGTGAAGGTAGTATGTGTATTGGAGAATTAATCGAAAAATTTAATAATGGTGATATAAATTCATTGGGACAAATATATGATAATGTTGCTAATGAAATATTTAATTATGCATATGGTGAAACAAATAGTTCATTTATATCAGATGAACTTGTAGAAAAGACGATGATTGATATTTCAAAGAATGCATATATGCATGAAGGAAAAAATTCAAAAGAATGGATTATGAAAATAGCAAAAAACTGCTTGAATATTATTAAAGAAGAAAATAGTAATATTGATATAAATATAGCAGAGCAAGAAAAAGCGTATTTGTTATACAATAGCAATGGTTTTGTTGCTGCAGAAAAGAAGGATAGTATTCTTGCGAAATGCGATTTGCCTGATACAAAAAAATACATAGAATATCATAAACAAAAGAAATTAAAAAAGAGAGTAATAATAAGTGTAAGTATGATGGTTACGATAATATTATTACTTGTCTTGCCTAAATATATAATTATGATAAAAGACTATATGGTGGCCGTAAAGTATATTGACAAATATGGCTTAGTTAAGGATGATTTATCAATGGATGAGATAATTGAATTGTATGAAGTTTTATATAATGATGACTTGTCGAGTGATAAAGCAATAGAGATTATTGATAAATCTATAAATGAAGCGAGTCTTAGTGGTGAAATGATTATTTTGCCAGAAAATGCTTCAATTGAAGACAAATTTGAGATTTTGAAAGAGAATGAATATAGTTCTGAAGAGATTAGATATGCATATAAAAATAATGATATTTTTATGCACGAAACAAAGACTGTTAAGGAAACTACGACAATAGAAAAATATGTAAATAATGAATTGCAATGGACTAGAGAGATAGAAATGTATTGCTATGGATATAAGAAATGGGGAGAGGATGTTATTTTTTATTTCACGTATTATCCAGATGATATATATGAACCTGAGGAAGTATATATAATGCTTTTAGATGAAAACGGTAATACAGTATGGGAGATACGTCATTGTGAGGAGTATTCGAAAATTTCAATAATAGATATTTTAATTTGTAACGATAATATGGTCGTATGTAGCAAGGATAATGATGTTCATGAGAATATAATTAGTGAATATGATAAAAATGGAAAATTAATACAAAGCAACACGTCTATAATGTCATTTTCATATGACCAAATTATCGGATGGCATAAAGATAAGGGGTATGCAATTATAAAGGAATATGAAAATGACGAGATACAGATAATTGATAATTATGGAAATGTAAAAGAAGAAAAGACTTTGATAATAGAAAATATTGAGTCCCTTGGCAATATAGATCATTTAATTGAGTTTAAGGGAGAAATTTACATTAGTAGCCATATTAATGAATTTAATTTATCTAATTATAAAGATTATCGTGGAAATAATTTTTCTGAGGAAGAAGACCCAAAAAAAAGGAAAGCAACTACGCGACTATACAGAGGTGATATTGAAGCATATTTATGGAAGTATAATAATGAAACAAAGAAATTTGAAAAATTGTATTCTGTAAAAGCTGCAAAGGGAGAGGAATTAGAAATTATTGGCAACAATCTTGTTTGGAGTGTAATAGGCATTGAAAATTTTGTAAATATGGAAACCAATAGTGCACTTTTTTATGGTGACAGTAGGGTATACAGATATATTTTTAATGAAAAAATGGAAATTAAAGAAAAAATAAGAACGGAAACTCTACAAAGATTTTCAGAAAATCAGAAGGAAAGTTAAAAGTAACCAAAAAAATAAAAAAAGTATAAATTTTGATTTACCAAAAATAATAATTGTGGTATAATACATTCAATAGACAAGTTATGTGACTATAATATAATAAAGAAAGGTGAAATGTGATTTCGCACGGGTGAATGTTATGATGAAACCAATAGATGTTAAACACATCAATCCGTTTTTACAATCAGCCATAAGTATCGTTGAACAGACAACTATGATGAAGATGACAGTAGGAAAGCCAGTTGTTTCAGTGTTGGAGTTTGGTGAAGATAAATTTATTTTACAGGTAGGTGTTACAGGTGTACTTAAGGGACAGGTGCTTATTGTTATGTCTACAGACAGTGCAAAAGGTCTTGCTAGCAAGATGATGATGGGTATGCCAGTAGAACAATTAGATGATATGGCTACATCTGCACTTGGTGAACTCAGTAATATGATTATGGGTAACACTGCAACTATCTTCTCTACACAAGGAATACATATGGATATTACACCTCCGATGTCCGTGTCAGGTAGTAATTTAAGAATGCAGACTAATGTTCAGGCATTGAGTATTCCACTTTCATTTGAAGGAAATGAAATTATGGCTTTATATTTGTGTGTGTCAGAAGAGGCATAAGATTAGAAAAGTTTTTACATTTGTTTTATTCCCAGGGAGAGGCTACAGAAAAGAAATATTTCTGTAGCCTCTTTTTGTTATTGTTTCTCGCAGAAAAATAAAAAAGTGCTTGCATTTATTGGGAATTTATGATAAATTATGTATTTGTGATATATATTTATTCCTTGCTCATTCTAGAGGATGGGCCAGAGACCAAAAGGAGGTAATTAACATGAATAAGTATGAAATAGCAGTTATTCTTAATGTAAATCTTGAAGAAGAGGCTAGAATTGCTACAATCGAAAAGGTAAAAGGTTACATTACACGTTTCGGTGGTACAGTTACAGAAGTAGAAGACTGGGGTAAGAAGAGATTAGCTTATGAAATCCAGAAGAGCAAAGAAGCTTTCTACTACTTCGTAAAGTTTGAATCTAATTCAGAATGCCCAAATGAAGTAGAAGCTAGAGTTCGTCTTATGGAAAATGTCGTAAGATATTTAGTTGTTAAGCAGGAAGCTTAATAGGCCTGTTGGAAAAGAGGTAGAAGATGAATAAAGTTATTCTTATGGGTAGACTTACAAGAGATCCTGATGTTAGATATTCACAGGGCGACAATGCTATGGCGATTGCTAGATTTTCATTAGCAGTTGACAGAAGATTTAAAAGAGATGGCGAAGCGTCAGCTGATTTTATTTCTTGTGTAGCATTTGGAAAGCAGGCTGAATTTATCGAAAGATATGTACATCAGGGAACAAAACTTGTTGTTGAAGGTAGAATTCAGACAGGAAGTTATACAAACAAGGACGGTCAGAAAGTATATACTACTGATGTTGTTGTTGAGAATTGCGAATTTGCTGAAAGCAAAGCAAGCCAGGACGGTAATTTTGCAGGTTCAAGACCTGAGCCTACTGCAGCTGCAGGAGATGGCTTCTTAAACATTCCTCAGAGTGTTGATGAAGAAGACGAATTACCATTTGATATTTAGAAAAGATTAAATTAGGAGGTAACTATCATGCCAATGAACAAGACAGAAAAAGGCGAAAGAAACGATGGCGCTATGAAGAGAAGACCAATCAGAAGAAGAAAAAAAGTTTGCGTATTCTGTGGTGAAAACAACGCTATCGATTACAAGGATACAGCAAAGTTAAAGAGATACGTTTCTGAAAGAGGTAAAATTCTTCCTAGAAGAATCACAGGAAACTGTGCTAAGCATCAGAGAGCTCTTACAGTAGCTGTTAAGAGAGCAAGACATATCGCTCTTATGCCATATACACTTGATTAATTCAAAATGTATTTTAGACTCATAGTTCGAAAGAACTATGGGTCTTTTTGGTTTTATATGAAAAGTAACAACCGATTTGCCATATAAATACAAAAGTAACAATACAAAATCCTATAATTTATGATATACTCGTATGTGTAGGAGGGAAAACATATGGAATTTAAAGACAAGCTAAAAACGATTAGAAAAGAAAAGGGATTATCACAACAGGCGTTAGCTGATGCAATATTTGTAAGCAGAAGTGCTGTGGCAAAATGGGAAAATGGATTGGGATATCCAAACTCGACATCATATCAGGCGTTGGTGGAATATTTTCAAGTAGAAGAAAATTATTTTGACACAGAAGAGGTTCAAGAAGTAGTTATTGCAAAAAATAGGAAAATATATATTTTACGTAATACTTTATGTGCTATCGCGGTTGCTTTAATATTGATTTTTTCGTTTGTATTTGTATATCTATTTACTTTTGTTGGATATGGTTTTACAACCGAGATGGCTATAGGCGATGTTGAGGGCTATGAATGTATAGAACTTGAAGATTATGACATATATTGGAGAACAATAACAGAACCTGAAGAAATGGCATGTATTGATTTGTTTACGCCTGTCAAGAAAACTTTTATAGGATGCTTTATAAGGGAAGATGATAAACAATATAAGGAAGTATTCTGTAATGGAAATCGAGTGGCAATTTTGTATTCAATTGAAGGAAAAGATGGATATTACAATATTTTAAAGAAGGGGCACACTGTTGTTGGTTTCGAAGATGGTGTTGGAGAAACCTCGTTCTTTAGCGCGCTATCGATAGTTGATAATGTGCAAGTTAACAATAAAGATATTGAAGTTAAGTACAATTCGTTTTTTATAACTGAAGATGAAGTAACAGAATTTTCTATTGGCGAATATAATTTTGTGGTTGATGACGAGGAATATTCTGAATAAAAGTAAAAAAAGAGCAGTTTTGCCACCTCTATGGTGGCAACATTGCTCTTTTTTAATTGTTACAATATTGTTAATAATTGTTAACAATTGTTGCAATATATTGCGCAATGGAAAATTTTATGATAAAGTTACGCGGTAAGTGAGAAACTTAACTAAATTATAACTAGGAGAAATTGAATATGAAAAAACTATTATGTTTGATATTGTTGGCAACATTATTATGTGGATGTTCCGATGATAAAAAAGGCGGTGATGAACAGCCGACAACAACCGCAGAAGAAAATGAAAGTAAGGACAATGAAAAGGTTGAAGAAGAATACGTGTTAGAGGATTTGGACTACGAATTCGATATCATAGGCTATGAAAAGCCAAACAACGTTTTCTTTGCTGATAAAGCGGGGGATGTTGAAATTGCCCTTAATATTAAAGCAGGGGATAAAATTGGAAAGGGCTATGTTTGGGACATAAGAATTTTAGAGCATAATGATGAACATATTATAGTTCAGTATTTAATTGCAAGCGAAGAACCAGCGGAGCAATTTTCTTATTATGAATGTGAATGGTATGAAACTCATCTTACAATAGTTAATGCCAAAAATAATAAGGTTAGAAAAGATATCGTGTTTGATGAATATGTAGAATTTGAAAAATTAAATGATGCAATTTTATGCAAAAAATATGGGGAAATTACTGTTACTTACTCGACATATGATTTAACACTTAAAGAATTAATTAATATGGAAGTAAATGATTATTCTGGGGCTGAAGTTTCAAGAGATGGAAAGCGTATTTATTATGTATATGAAGATATGCTTTATGTATACGATTCTGAAAAAGATGAAGAAAAGAGAATAGATTCTAATGGTAAGTATATTGCTTTAGAGGTTATCAATGTATATGCGGATGATGAAGGTAATGATTATGTTTTTTTTAACGGTATAGCTGGTGATTTTGAAGAATATCAGTTTATTGTAAATGCTAATTCGGGAGAAGTGGTATATATGGTTGAAGGAAATGACAGACTCATACATTATGACAAGCCTATATATATGGAAGATGCTGAAACGAATGATATGGTGAACGAAGCAATAACACAGTGGATTATTGGTATATCAAAAGATAAGGCATATAGTTATCCATATACAGAAGAAAATAAATGGATTGATAAACATATACTTGAAAATAAAAACTTGCTTTATGGCTATCAGATAGGTGATAATACATATTTAGAATTATACGACTACAAAACTGGAAATATGGTGGATTCTGCGTGCATAGAAAATATGTATGGTTTTATAGAGTGGGTGTCTTTATGTAAGGATGGTTCTATTCTGTTGAATATAAGTAACATAGATAATTATTCAAAAATCTATAAGTGGAATATCAACAATGAATCAGCATTTGAAAGTAAATTCGAGGTTACAGAGCATGAAATGGGAAGTATGCCTTCTGTTGATATTTCAGGAATTAATGGCGAAATATATGGTCCGGGAGTAAAGGAAGTAAGTGAAAGATTACAACCACTTAAAGAACGTGCCGATAGATTGGAAGAACAATATGGAATAGAAATATATATAGGTGAAGAGGTTGGAAATTATGTAACAGGTTACAAGCTCTCTGAATTATATTACTACAATTCGGTAGAAGATGCATTGGAAGTTATTGAGGAGGAAATGAGTCGCTATCCGAAAGGATTTTTTAAACAATTTGAATGTGATGAATATAGTGGCTTTAAGTTATTTATTACATCACATATTACTGGAGTAGGTGAGTTATATTTTTCTGCGGGTGGCTTAACAAATCCTTATTGTGGGGATATGAGAATATATGTTAGTAGTATGGAAGCGGATATAAAGGCAACATTTAATCATGAGTTATGGCATGCTATTGAATTTAGATGTATGGCTAATTCAGAGGTTAGTGATAAACTGGATATGGATTGGGATAGTTTAAATCCGGAAGATTTTACATATAAGGAAATATCTAATGATATTGGATTGGGGAATGCACAGTATATATATGAATATGGTGATATGTATGATATGGATATAAATAATGTATATTTTATAAGTGAATATGGTACAACAAATGATTTAGAAGATAAAGCCACAATTTTTGAAAGTTTAATGGCAGACTCACCATTAGAAGTAGATTTTGATTCAGCACCTCATTTAAAAGCAAAGTTAAAATTTATGATTGAGTGTATGGAGTCAAGTTTTGATACTTCAGACTGGCCTGATATGCCTTGGGATGAATATATGGACTAAAAAAATAAATCAACTCACATTGGTCCATATAATATACGCAAAAAACCATACTTTTTTGAGAAAAAGTCATATATAATAGTTCTAAATACACATGTAGGTGTGTGTATTTAGAACGGAGGAGAACTATGAAGAAAAAGTTATTATTAGCATTGGTTTTTATAGGAGTTTTATTTATGGTTGGATGTAGTGATGAAAAAGCTGAAAGCACAGAAAATGCGCAGCAGGAAAGTGAAACAAAGGCAAAAAAGAAACCGCCTAAAATTGCAGTTAAGTCAGATGAGGCTATGGTTGAGGGCAACGGAAGAGAAGTATACATAAAAGGTTATCTTCCAAATGATGACGAAAAACATCCTGCAATAATAATGTGTCACGGGTATAATGGTTGTCATTCGGATTTTACAAATGAATGTATTTACTTCGCACAGAACGGAATTATTGCATATTCTATCGATTTTTGTGGTGGTTCGGGTAGATCAAAGAGTAGCGGTAAATCAACAGATATGACTATATTTACAGAAAAAGAAGATTTACTTGCAGTGTTTGATTATTTAAGTAAGCAGGAAAATATTGATACAGAAAGCATCTTTTTATTTGGAGGAAGCCAGGGTGGTTTAGTTGCGGCAATGGCAGCAGAAGAGGTTGCTGACAAAGTAAAGGGATTGGCATTATATTTCCCAGCATTTAATATTCCAGACAACTGGAGAGGAAATTATAAATCTGTAGAGGAGATACCAGAAGTTGTTGATTTCTGGGGATTGAATTTAGGAAAGAACTTTTTCGCTTCAATGAGAGATTATTATACATTTGATGATATTGGTGATTTCTCAAATAAAGTTCTTATCATTTCAGGAGATAAGGACGCGATCGTTAGCCTTGATGTAGTTCAAAAAGCAGAAAAACATTATAGCAATGCGGAACTCATTATCCTTAAGGGAGAAGGCCATGGATTTACTCCAGCAGGAGCACAGACAGCAATGCAAAAAGTTTTGGAATTTATGAAAGAGTAGGAAGAAATCGAATAGAGAATTGAATAGACAAAAATACAGACGGGGCATATCAGATGATATGCCCCGTTAATATTATTCAATATAGAATCGATGGAAGATTGGACGTCCTACTAATCCAAACTTATCTGAATTGTTAGTTTCATCGTGATTCTTGGCTTTTGTAACGAAGTGTTTGTATGCCAATTCGATAAAAGGTGGGTTAAGAGCAGTTGTCGCATTTTTTTCTATTAAATATGTAAAATCATGAGTAACCTGTTGGTTGCTATATTCAGTGTCTTTAGAATCATTATATATTTTTGGAAATATATGAAACATATTATTCATAATATCACAGTAAAATGTGCTAGGTTCAAGTTCTGGAGGTCCGAAGGATTCTGGGTCTTCTTCATCGTAACGGAATATAACCTTATTATAATTATTGTAGTGGTAGCTAATCAACTCTTTATTAGTTTCGTTGGTTTCTTTCCAAACACTTTGAACTATTCCCTTGTTTGTGTATTCTACATAATCATTATGTTTAATGAAGATTTCATCAATGTTACGAATTGAAGGCATTTTTGTCCATTCAACGGTGAGTGAACCATTTATGCGAACATTGTTGTCGTCTACATTATGGGTTGTATATGTAATTGTTTTTCGCATATAATCATTTTCATAAATAGCGACATTTGAATCTTCGATGAATGATGTACTTTCATTGTTGTGAGTAATTTTTATTTCTTTAATATCATTTATATCAATTACTTCTGGAAAAATATACTTTGTGCTGTAAGCAGTTGCGTATTTTTCGTATTTCTTGGTTATACAAGAGTCTTTTACAATTTTTATCTCCTTGCCATTAT
Source organism: Lachnospiraceae bacterium (assembly GCA_017935565.1). Taxonomy (GTDB): domain Bacteria; phylum Bacillota; class Clostridia; order Lachnospirales; family Lachnospiraceae; genus SVEL01. Next base: position 19,330 of record JAGBHK010000031.1, on the reverse strand, counting down.
CTGTAATTAGACTTAAATTAGAAGGAGATATGTAGTCAGAACAAATAATGCTAGTTGGCGAAATTATAAAATTCATATTATCATTTGTAATAGTAACATTTTTGGCATTATCACCAAAATAAATTGTTTGCTTATCGCCTGACCCACGGAAAAATGAAATGCTTAATGCTTCGTTTTCTTTACTAGGCAACATATTCATATACACCGATATATGTGCTATATTGGGTTCGTCTAAATCAATACTATAATCAACATCTATAGCACCACTACCATTAATCATAGTCTTCACATATGCATGGTTAAAACTTGAATAAGCAGTAGTGTTTTTGTCTGCCGTTATAATAAAGTAGCCTCCGTTGCTTATTGAAACAAAATCGATCAAGTTTGAATCTGCTGGGGCCTTATATTGAATCAGTGCATAAGCGTCCATCGTGTCTGCATCATAATATAGTTTTTCTAACGTTATTTCAAAAGATCCAACAGTAATTTCTTCGTTAATGTCCGTTGCCAATTTATGATAGTTTGTATGTAATTGACTGTAATTGTACATACCATCTGTATTATTTTTTTTGATATATTTTGATGCAGAGGAGATTGTAAATCCACTTATTACTAATAAACTTATAAACATAATGGCCACATATATTTTGTTATTTTTTGTTAGTTTTATTCCTTGCCACATATATTTGTGAAAAGGACCAACGCTTGTTGTTAATATTAAAATAAATGCTATTATTAGAAAACTGTATAAAAAAGTTTTAGTTATACCTAAATTAAAGCAAAACTCAAAAATTGGACTTTCTTCGTAATAACCAAGTCTTCTAAATAAAGATGAAAATATTAAACTTGAAAAAGCATATATTATTATTGTTAATGAAACTCCAATAAAAAGGTGTCGATAAATCAATGGAAGCAACAAAACAACTAATAATAATACATATATGCCAGGAAGTATGTAATCAATAACATCATATACATTGTTAAACGAGTAGTATCTAGACGAAGGGCTTGCCTTTAAAAGGGTTGTTATAACTAAAGTAATATATGTAAATATTGTAGAAAAAATCAAAATAAAATGTGGTATGCGTTTTTTTAATGAAGTCCCACTAGGTGAAGCGGCAACGTGTTCTGACAACGCAATACTGTTGATTACTTGTGCACTGATGATTCCACTTAACATCAAAAATGAGCAACCTAATATTGAATAATTTTCTACTGAAATAAGATACAGTCCAGAAAGGAAAAATACCACGATTAATAAAAGGTTTAATAAACAATTTGGGCTATATTTAATTAACTTTATAGTATTAATAATATTCTTTATCATAGGTTTATCCTTTCTTTATTAATTAGCCATAAATGCTCGTCCAACTCGTCCACATTTGCTCGACTTCAAAACTAAATCTAATTCATCAATTGTATCTATCTGTTTGTTTGTCAGCATATGATAATAAACACAGTTTACAGAAAGAAATTCGTTGTCGTCACAGTAATAATCAAATCGTATTGATACGGTGTGATTAGTATATTTTTCAGAGGATGTGTCCTCGAAAAATGTATTGAATATATTTATTGAATTCATACTGTCAGAAATACGATATAAGGTATATCGATTTTTATCGATTTTATTTCCTGCCATATTAATTCCTCTTCCGTTTAATTTATTGTTAATGCTATTTGTTGCGAGTTGAGATATATCAAGTTTGCGTATTCTCACATTAGCTCCATATGTAAGAAGTATATAGTCCATATATTTATCATCGGGCTCCTGCAACCACTCAAATGATATTATGGCTCTATTGATATTTTTATTGTCTGTTTTTTCGTAGTATACGGTTTTTCTCATATGAGAATTCTCTTCCAAAGCAAATGTACTATGGTAATCAGGTTCATAGGCGTCGCCATTGTTTTCAAAAATAACATCCTCTATTTTTTCGGTATTTATAGTGTTATAGAAAATGTATTTTGTAATAAAATTATTTTGATGTTTTTCTACTCCGTCAGCTAATACGCCATTTGACATAATAACAATATCTTTGCCACTTTTCATTTTTAATGTTATGTCTGTAGCAGGTAACGATTCTTGATGCACCATTGAAACAGGTGAAACGAGAATCTCATTTTCGTCGCTTTTGTATGTGTCATGGTCGTTATTTGTAGGAAGTGCAACCACGAAATCGCCACAAATTAGACCAAAGGTTCCGTTTTCGGGAACTGAATTGGATTCAGGAATAGCGTTGATAAGTAGTTTTACCTCGGCAACATTTGGCGTTGCTGAAGTTGTTTTATATTCCATGTCCATAATACTGTTGCAATTAGTAGTTATCTCGTGGTCTAATTCGAGGTATATTTCATCTTCTACTGCATAATCGACGTATGCATATCGAGATTTATCTGTTTCATGTATGCGGATGCCCGAATAATCTTCAAGCAATTCTATTTCCATTGTACTAAATTCATTAAGCGTGATTTTAAGCACACAATACGCATCATAGGTGTCAGGGTTATAATAATATTCCTTTATTTCTAAATCAAATGAGCCTTGAGGGCTATTACATTTTATTGACTTTGGATTAGGATTTTTATAAGCCAGTTTTGCGTATTCGTCACGTAAATGTGAATAGTCATATATTCCGTCAACGGAAGGCATTGTTTTATTTTTAAATAAATTGGTTGCAATGATTACTATTGTAGCAATTATTCCAATTGCAAATATGTATTTTGCAATACTTTTTCGAGTCCTGGTTGGTTCGTAAGATGTAGAAAAAGGTTTCCATATAAACGCTACTAAATAAGCTATAAGCATAGCTATATTGCCAAAGAAAGCAACATCATGGTGTGTTAAAATAATATCTTCATAATGAATATTTTCCCCCAATGCTTTAAATAAAGGAAGGGACAATATCATAATAATAGCATAGCAAATAATTGTAATTCTAAGGCCTTTGATTAGGTTTGAAGAAAGGATAGGATATAGTATAACTGCCAAAAAAACTATCCAGAAACCATATAAAAATAGTTTGACACCTTCACCCTCGGAATATATGGAATAATAAATTGATTCTTCGTCAAATCTTAGTGATATTATGGTGTATAGTGCTACATATGTAAATACGCTACTTACAAACATAATTATGTTAGGAATGGTTTTTCTTACCGTTTGACCAAGTTTTGAGTATGAAACACTTTCGTGTTCTGACAAGTTCACGAAAATATTTGATAACATACATGGACCAAGCATCAGGAAAGCACAACTTAATGCAGTATATTCAGTTGTAAGCATTAAATATACACCTAAAGCGGTGAATACAATATATAGAAAAAGATACGATAAAAAATTGGTACTATATTTCATTAATTTTATCGATTTAAATATATTAACCATTTGTTTCCTCCAATTCCTGGTCGATTGCATCTATGGATGCTTTTACATCACTTACAGATGCTTGTAAACTATCACATATTTCAGTCACATTATCTATGGCTTTGTTGATTTTGCTTTGCGCGTAGAAGTCAAAAATCGATGTATCAATAAGGTCTGCCAAATCAAAGCCGTCTAAATAATCAATGAGTCTTACGATAGCAATATCAAGAGGTTCATGAACCCAGTCAACTACATTTCCTTGCTGGATGTCTGTTTTAAAATCAGTCATCTTATCCTTGTATCTTGACAATTGAAGATTAAATTCAACCATAAAGCCTTCAGCCTCGCGAATGTGTTTGTATTTGACTTGACCGACAAAAAATCCACCGCCAAATATATCAAATATTCCCCATTTTTTTGCTTTATTAAGTCTCTTTAAGACTTCATTACCGAGCTGTAAAGCAAAGTAGCCTTCACTATAGATGTCCATAAGGTTGGCTTTATGTCTTTCAATGCCTGTAAGAACCTTTTCTTGAGGCATATCATTGACAATAGCATTAGCTTTTGCTGTGGTAACTGTATTTGAAACCAATTTGTTCTGACTTGCTTCCTGTCTCTTTTTCAATATAGAAGATAAAGGATTCTTAGCCTCTTTGAGTAATGCAATGCTTATTTGTGACAATGTTGGTCTTTCGATGACAACATCCATATCATCAAATTCTTTTACATCATCGGCTAAGCAGATGCCTTCAAATTCCATTGAAGTTTTATTTAAACCACAAAGGAATTTATCTGCGTTACCTATGTGTTTCAAATTTCCTCTAACAAGTGCGTATTCTTCTTTTAAATCATCTACAAATCCACTTTCAATAATTTTACCGCCTTCCATAATGATGGCGTAATCAATGATGTGTTCCATATCTGGCACATTGTGAGAAGAAAAGATAATACTTTTTTCTCCATCACCTTCGGCAATGTATTGTCCCATTATAGAACAGAGATTGTCTCTTGAAACTGGGTCAAGAGGCGATGCAGGTTCGTCTAAAATTAAAAGTTTAGTTTCTCTTGATAAGGCAGCAGCCAAGGCAAGCTTCATGCGCATACCATCAGATAAATCAACGATTTTCATTGTGTTATCAACAATTCCAAATTCCTGACAGTATTTTTCAAATTTTTCGTTTGAAAAGTTATCATAAAGTATTTTGCTGGATTTTGCGAAAGACTTTACTGTCCACTTTTCTAAAAAGAAATTGTTGGAACTTACATAACCAATGTGGCTTTTTGCTTTATTCACTTTTTTCTCTTCATTAAAATAAGTGATAGTTCCAGTGTGCTCTGAACGAACGCCTGATAATATTCTTAAAAGGGTGCTTTTGCCGGCACCATTGTCACCGATAATAACAGTGGAAAATCCTTTTGGAATATTTAATTTTAAAATATCTAAATATACCCACCCCTTGCTCTTTTCCATGAGCCCGGTTGCTTCTATAACATTGCTAAATTCCATAATATATTTGACCTACCTTTCTCTTAAGTAAAAAGTATTTAATCAACACTCCAATAATTCCTAATACAATTCCAATAATCATAAACAAAACTGAATTGATGTTAGCAACAAATAGAAATAAAAATCCGCCTGATACAATCAATCCAATAAGTGCTACTGGTGTAAACATAAAACTATTTGTTATGTAATAACCAAAAAATGCAACAAATTCGCCAACTGCAAAGGTGAAAACGACCAATGCTAAAATTGCTAAAATATTGATTGATTTATATGTTAACCAGTAAAAAAGAAAGAACATAAAAAGGTAATTTAAAATTCTTCTATATCCATTGTAATATGTAAGCTTCAAAAACATTTTTTTCATATTTGTCGAGGTTCTTACATAGTCATTTTGTTTCGTTTTAGTATTTAAGAATCCTCCGAAACTCATATTTGTATAGGAATAATCGAGGGCAAATAAAGTCAATATAATGGCGAGTATAAAAGGTGTTGGCAAAAACAATATTGCTATTACTAGGGAAATTAATCCAAATACACAACTAAAACCATACAATGATGCATCAGTGAAAAAATCACCCAAAATAAAAGTGGATTCTTCAAAAAAATGAAAAACCTTTTTTGATGATGGACTTAAAAATGCTTTGTATGCGTTTTCTAATTCTTTCATTTTGCTCCTCCTTTCATAATTCCTACACTAATCTGATTTAAAGTAGGCGTTTCAACAGTTACGTCCATACCAGCAAGTTTGTCTAAGTCATCAATTAGACAAAGGCCTTGGCAGTTATATGGGCTTTCTGTGAAACCGATTAAAAATTCTTTTAGTATTTTTGCGTGTGAAGGTTCACCTTTTATTAAGTAATATTTTTCTTTCAAGTCTTCTACGAAGCCTTGTTCTACGACCATACCGTCAGCCATAAATATAGCGTAGTCTGTGACATTTTCCATATCAGAAATGTTGTGAGTAGAAAATAGTACGCTATTTGAACCATTTCCTTGTCTTATATATGCTCTTATAAGGTCGCATAATTTTTCACGCATGATAGGATCAAGTGGTGATGCTGGCTCATCCATAATGAGAAATTCTGTTTTTCTAGCTAAAGTGGCGGCAATCATAGTTTTCATTTTCATACCGTCCGACATTTGCGAGATGCTTTGCTTAACATTTATCATATCTGTTTCATTAAGTATTTTATAAAAAGTATCACTGTTGAAACTATCATATATATAAGGACTAAATTCACTAATATTTTCTAACTTCCATGAAGGGTTAAAATAATTTGTGGAACTTGTATATCCTATTCTATCTATAATTAAATGCTTCTCCCTCAAACCCTCAAAGTACTCAATATCTCCAGAGTACTCGTCATTAAGACCAGTTAATATTTTTAATAGTGTTGTCTTTCCTGCACCATTCTCCCCAATAAGAGCGGTGGAAAATCCCTTTGGAATACATAACTCAGGAAGACTAAGAGTAAAATTAGTATAACTTTTTTCTATATTATGTAGTTTTGCAACTGAATCAAATGTACGCTCCATATTATTCCTTCCTTTATTTCATATCCATAATCAATAATTTAACTGTTTCAATAAATTCGTCCGGTGTAATTCCCGCTATTTTTGCTGCGACTAAAGCATCCTGTAAATGGTCTTCCATTTTTCTCAAATGTTGTTCTCTTAGCATCTCACTATCCTGAGCATTTACGTAATAGCCTTTTCCTTGCATCGCAGTTACAAGTCCCTGGCATTCTAACTCCTCGTATGCCTTCATAGTAGTGATAACACTTATTCGCAAATCCTTTGCCAAACCTCTAATAGAAGGAAGAAATTCTCCTTGCTTTAATTTGCCTGAAAGAATGTCTTCTTGAAAGGAAGTTGCAATCTGTTGATATATAGGAATGTTTGAGTTTTGTTGAATCTTCATAGTGTTGCTCCCTTCTAAAAAGTAACTGTTATTAACTGTTCATATGTTATATATACAGTATAAACGGAATGGTGTCAAGAGTTTTTTGAAAATATATATTGTTAGGCTTGCGCAAATTTGCGCTATGATTTGTGCGAGTTGCACAACTAAAGTTTGATATTATTATAAAAATAGTGAATTGTGCTTATTATTTAACCGTGCTATTATATTTATGGTACTAAATTGAGCGCAAAATTGCGCAAAAAAATGAAAGGTGGAATTGAAAAAATGAAAAAAACTTTTATTAAGAAGATTTTATCAGCAGTTGCTACAGTCGCTATGACAGTAAGCATGGTAGTTGCTCCAACAATGGAAGCTAAAGCAGCTACATCTTATGCTTATCTTATGGGTGTTAATGGCGGATGGGATTGGGATAAAACCCTTTCTTCAACAGATGGTGTAAACTATTCAGGAACAATCGATTTTACATCTGGTGGTGACATCAGTATTATGATGACAAAGGATGATTGGAATAGTTCTGGAGAAATCACATCTTGGAATAGCGATACAAATGTATATGCTAAGGACGGTAGAGATGCTGTTTGGTTCTTAGGTAGCGAAGATGTTGCAGGAACATATAATGTAAACTACAATGCAAATACAGGTGTTGTAACAGCAACTATTGCTCAGGTTAGCACAACTGTTTGGACATATGAATATTATGTTGCAGGTGAAGCTACATTAGAGGCTGAAAGCTGGAGTAACAATGATCCAGATTCATATGGTACAAAAGGTAAGATGACAAAGAGCGGTACAACATGGACATATACAGCTACAACATCAGAAGATTTTGATGGTACAGCTGGTTACAATGTTATGAAGATTGGTGTACCAGATGATGACAGTGATAGAACAATCGAATGGCTTAAGGATGGCGATACAGCATTTGCTTGTGCATATACAGGTGCTGGTACTCTTACAATAACATTTGATGAAGCAGCTGGCACATCTACTTGTACATTCGTAGCAGCAGGTGGAAATAACGATGCTGGTTCAAATACAAACACAGATACAGATTCAAACGCAGATTCAAACGCAGGTGTGAATACAGACGAAGATGCAAATAATAATGCAAATGCAACACCAGATACAGGCGATACATCATATACAATGGTATATATGTTAGTAGCAGTTGTAGCAGCTATGGTTGTATTGAGAAAAAGAAGCGTAGTTGAATAATTTAATAATTGCATAATTAAGGTTACCTAGAAAGTAATTGAATTGACAAGCAAGTTTTATTAATGTATTATTTAGTAAAGCTTGCTTGTTCGTTTATTTATAGTATAGGAAAGGAAAAGTTTATGGCAAACGAAACATATTTAAATTTTGCAGGGTTTCAATGTCTTGAAAACTTAAACCACAGTACACTTGATATGTATCTAACAACCTGTGGTATTCAAAATTGTTTTGGCGGTCATCGCTTTGGCCCGGGAAAAAGAGACTCATATATCTTACATTTTGTGAGTGATGGAAAAGGTATTTTCAAATGCGATGGCGTTACATATGAATTGACTAGGGGCGATGTATTTTTGGTTAAACCAGACACGGAAGTTTATTACATTGCCGATGAAAATAATCCATGGTCATATATGTGGGTAGGCTTTAATGGTATTAAGGCGGCGGCTTATCTAGAAGCTGCAGGTCTTTTAGGCAAAGTTGTGACAACTAAATGTAGCAATACGCCGATAATTTTTTCTTGCATTCAACAGATGATTATGTACAGACAGCTTACATTGGCAAACGAACTTAAAAGAGAAGCTGCATTGTTGCAGATTTTATCGATTATGATGGAGGAATATAAGGGGACATTGCCAAAAGAAGAAAGATATGATTATCCATATCAGATTTATGTGGACCAGGCTGTTGATTACATTCAGCGTAATTTTAAAAGCAATATTAAGGTCAATGATTTGGCGTCATACATTGGTATCGATAGAAGTTATTTGACGAATATTTTTAAGAAGGTTACTACATTATCTCCTCAGGAATATTTGATGAATTATAGAATGGAACAGGCTAAAAATATGCTTTCGGGCAGTGAGATGAAGATTGGTGAAATCGCAGAAAAGGTGGGTTATCACGACCAACTTACATTTTCAAAAATGTTTAAAAAGTTTGTAGGTATCAGCCCGACAGAATATAGAGAGAAGGAATAAAAAAATGTGTGATATGGATTTTCGTATCACACATTTTTGCATATAAAAAACACAATAATCCATTCTTTTATTGACAAGTGAAATATAAAATAAAATCACAATGATGGAAAACATAAAGAAGGAGATTGGATTATGGTAAGCAAAAACAAGAAAACTTTTTTGATGGCAGTAATGATGTTGATGTTTGCATTGACATTGTGCAGTTGCAAGGACAAAAAAGAAGATAACGAAGAAGTTGAAAACACAGAAGAAAATTCTAAAGAGGATGCCAAAGAAGAAAAGAAGGATTTAGTGTACACAGACGGTGCGAAACTAGAAGTTTTAACTAGTGTAAAATCTTTGGATGGAGATTTAGTGGCAAGCATTTTAAAGGATGATGCTGGTAGAGTTTTCTACTCGGTAACTGAAAAGGATGTGTTAGTTATTGAACCATCTATGTTAGGTATTATCACAGGTGATGCGGATTTTACCAAGGGTGCAGAATATGTAGAAGGTACAACCAAAGAGATAACTGATGAATACACATTGTTAAACGGTAAGCATGATGGGGGCATTTCAGATAAATGTAATGAATATTCATTTACATTGAAAAAAGATGGAAAAGAATTAACAGTAAATATGCGTGTATACGATGAGGGGATTGCATACAATTATGCAATGAGTGAGGGAGCAACTGTAAAATCAGAAGCAAGTGAATTTGTTTTCAAGGATGAATCAGTACTTTGGTCGTATACACAGCCAAATGTTACATATGAAGGAACTTATGTGAAGACACCGATGAAGAGTGTTTTTACAGCCGCTTCAACATACACAGTTCCATCAATGGTTCAGACAGACAAGCATTGGATTTTATTGACAGAAGGCTCGGTATTTGATGATGAAGAGACATATGCTTCATCGCTTTTAAAAACTGCGCCAAAGAGTAAGAACTTGAAGTGGGTTTATGGTAATGGTCAGTCAGGTGCAGTTACTATGGAGAATGCGTTTGAGACACCTTGGAGAATTGCCATTGTTACAGATGATTTAAATGAATTAGTTAATAGTGACATTGTTACAAGTGTTTGCGCTGATGCGTATGATGTAGATTATAGTTTTGTAAAGCCTGGTAAACTTGCTTGGTCTTGGTGGTCATCAACAGGTGACAATCCAATCGCGTTTGAACCACAGTATGATTACATTGATTTTGCAGCAGAAAATGGTTGGGAATATGTATGCCTTGATTATGGTTGGGTGCTTTGGGATGATTATAAAACAAAGGTTAAGGAACTTGTAGACTATGCGGCAGAAAAAAATGTTGGAATCTGGCTTTGGTACGGTGTAAACAATGTAGGTCACAGCGGTTCGGGTGCATATCCAAAGTATTCATTATTAAATGAAGAAACAATCAAGACTGAGCTTCAGTGGGCTAATAGCATTGGTATCAAGGGCGTGAAGGTTGACTATTATGAAAAAGACAACCAGAATACAATGAAGCAAATGTACCTTTGTGCGAAAATTGCTGCAGATAATAAAATAATGGTATTGTTCCACGGCTGTACAAATCCAGGTGGTGAAAACAGAACATTCCCTAATGTTTTATCTTACGAAGCAGTTTATGGTGCTGAATATTATAAATGGAGACAGGAGCCATCAACGGCTAATATTATTACATATTTATTTACAAGAAATGTAGTTGGTTCAGCAGACTTCACACCTACAGCATTACCTGTTGCAGGAGTTAATGCAACTCATGGATTTATGCTTGGTACAAGCATTTATGTGGAATCAGGACTTGTGCATTTTGCAGAAAATGTAAATGTTTACGAAGGTTACGCAGGTCTTTCGTTTATGAATGATATGCCTGTGACATGGGACGAAACATTTTTGGTTGAAGGTATGCCTGGAAGTTATGGTACAGTTGCAAGACGCTCAGGAAATGACTGGTATGTAGCGGCTCTTACAGTATCTAATAGAGAGACAAAAATTGACTTATCATTCCTTGAGGATGGAAAAAATTACAAGGCTTATGTTTATAAGACAAATGAGGCAAAGGACAATATTGCTATAGAAGAAAGAGATGTAAAATCAGGCGATGTATTGACATATTCATTGGCGTCACATGATGGCCTTGCAATTAAAATTACTGAAGAAGCATTTGATTATGTAACTGATTATGAAAAGAATTACATTTATATTGAAGGCGAAAAAGCAACTTTAAGTGGAGATGCAAAGATTTCTAATATTCCATTTAATGACCAGTATTCTTCAGGTAAGAAGACTGCTGAATACATTGGAAATGGTGCAAATAACACTGCCACATTTACAGTAAATGTAACTGAAGCAGGCGTGTATGAATTAAATGTATTTTACGTATCAGGCAATGACAGAAGATTTATGATTAGCGTAAATGGTGATGACGCAAACAGACTTCGTACAGGAAAATTAAATTCAGGTGACTGGGTATCTGTTGAGAAAGTAACATATTATGTGGAACTTGTAAGCGGTGAAAATACAATTAAGTTTTACAATGATGAGGCGTTCGCACCAAATATCGACAGAATTGCATTGTCTAAATCGAAAGTTAATGCTACAATAAGTGTTAGTGATGAAGAAAAAGATATCGTGGAAAATAGCCCTGGTGCAGAATATGAATATACAATGTATGAAGCTGAAAAGGCAGTAATTGGCAGCGGTGCAACTAATGAAGGTCATATGGTGGGCTGGCTTGGTGGTACAGCATATGTTGAATTTAACAATATTAACGTGGAAACTGCAGGAACATATTATCTTGAAGTGTGGTATATGACTGGTGAAGACAGAGACATATATTTCTCAGTAAATGGTGGAGAAGACATTGTTGTAAAATGTCCTACAAGTGGCGATTATACAAGTAATCCAGCATGTGTATATGTGGAAGTTGAATTAACTGCAGGAACAAACACAATTAAAGTTTCTAATCCAAAGGGTTATGCGCCAAATCTTGATAAAATAGGTGTATCCGTAACAACTAAATAGTTGGATACAAGGAACGGAGGAATAATATGTCAATCATAATTGATGAAAAGAATTTGATTTTTAATTTGCAGACAAAGTCTACAAGTTATATTATGAAGGTTGCGGAAGATAAGTATCTTGCTCATGTTTATTGGGGTAAAAAAATGGAAAATCCTGATATGGAAAATGCTCAGATTAACAGATGGATAGGCTTTTCTCCTGCGGAGTGGTGCAAACCATTGACAAGAGATTTCTTGTGTCAGGAATATCCAACAGGCTGTGGTACAGATTACAGAATTCCAGCAATCAGTGCGTTATATGATGATGGTTCTAGAACTGTAGAATTAGTATATGAAGGATATAAATTGATGGCTGGTAAGCCGGGACTTCAAGGTCTTCCTGCAACTTATGTAGAAAGTGATTCAGAGGCGGATACTCTTGAAATTACTCTTAAGGACAATGTTAAGGGAATGAAGGTTGTGCTTTCTTACACAGCCTACAACGAAATTGATGTAATTACCAGAAATGTTAAAGTTATTAATGAAAGTAATGCGCGAATCGTTCTTGAAAAGGTTGTTAGTGCAAATGTTGATTTTGAAGACTCGAAGTTTGATATGATTACATTGCCAGGTGCATGGGGCAGAGAGCGACACATTGAAAGAGCGGCTATTCGAAGTGGAATACAGGAGATTGGAAGTAGACGTGGGGCATCAAGCCACCAGTTAAATCCATTCTTTGCATTGGTTTCTAAAAATGCTACAGAAGATTATGGTGATGCTTACGGCTTCAACCTTGTGTATAGCGGCAATTTCACTGCAGGTGTGGAAGTTGACCAGGTATTTAAGTCTAGAGCATGGATTGGTATAAATGATTATGACTTCTCGTGGATACTTGAAGCAGGCGATTCGTTCCAAGCGCCAGAGGCGGTAATGGTGTACTCTTCTAAGGGTATTGGACAGATGTCTAGAACTTATCACAAATTATATAGAAAACGCCTTGTTCGCGGAAAATATCGTGATGAGGCTCGCCCAATCTTAGCAAATAACTGGGAAGGCACTTATTTTGATTTTGATGAGGAAAAGATTGTAGGGCTTGCTCGCGAGGCAGCAGACCTTGGCATTGAACTTATGGTTTTGGATGATGGTTGGTTTGGTAAGAGAAATAGCGATACATGTTCTCTTGGCGACTGGGTTGTAAATAAAGAAAAACTTCCAAATGGTATAAGTGGTCTTGCTAAAAAAGTAAATGAATTTGGTATTAAGTTTGGGCTTTGGTTTGAGCCTGAAATGGTTAGTCCTGACAGCGACTTGTACAGAGCACATCCAGATTGGTGTATTCATGTGCCTGGACGCGATAGAACAGAGTGCAGATGGCAGTTAACACTTGATTTGTCGAGAAAAGAAGTTTGTGATTATATAGTTGAGTCGGTATCAAAGGTTTTGGACGAAGCAAATATTGGATATGTAAAATGGGATATGAATCGCCACATGTCAATGCTTGGCTCAGCAGGTTTAGATAGTGAACATCAAAAGGAAATGCCTCACAGATATATGTTAGGTCTTTATGATGTGATGGAGCGAATTGTAAGTTCTCATCCTGATGTATTGTTTGAAAGCTGTTCAGGTGGCGGCGGCAGATTTGATCCGGGTATTTTGTATTATATGCCACAGACATGGACAAGTGATGATACAGACGCAGTTGAAAGACTCTACATTCAGTACGGAACAAGTCTTTGTTACCCAACAAGCGCTATGGGCGCCCATGTGTCAGCGGTTCCAAATCATCAGGCAGGAAGAGTTACATCTCTTAAAATGCGCGGTGATGTAGCAATGAGCGGAAACTTTGGATATGAGCTTGATTTAATGAAATTTACAGATGAAGAAAAGGCAGAGGTTAAAGCTCAAGTTGCTCAGTACAAGGAACTTCGTACATTTGTACAGGCAGCAGATATGTATAGAATTGAAAGTCCATTTGAAGGAAATACTACTGCATGGCAGTTTATTTCAGAGGATGGAAAGGATATATTTGCAGCATATTTTAGAATTCTTGCTAAGGTCAATGGTGGAATTTATCGTATGAAATTTGTTGCATTGGATGAAAATGCAAAGTATGAACTTGTTGGTGAAGACAAGGTTTATACTGGTGCAGAACTTATGAATATCGGTTTAGTAGTTGATTTCTGGGGTGATTACCAGAGCAGGACTTTTAGGCTGAAGAAAATTTAAATATTAATGCTAAAGCAAAAAGTAATCAATCTCAGGCAGGGGACGATTACTTTTTTGCTTTATTAATATCTTTTCCTAGCAAATAACCCGCTCCACCGCATAATGCGATGAGAGCAATTTATAGACTGAAAATGAAAATACTTTAAAAAAATAATAAAGTGTGGTAGAATATAGACACGTATCGGAATGTTGGCGAAGAACAACTGTTTTTTCGGGAAAGGTATTGAGAATAAAGGTATTTTTATGAATAGTAAATTAAAACTCAAGGGGAAGATAATTACATATCTGTTTTTGCCAGTTATTTTAGGTGGCTTACTCCTTATTGGTGGAGCGGCGTTGGCGCTTGAAAGTTCGAAACTTGGTATGATTATTATGATAGTTGCGGCTATTTATATAATTGTAACAACAGTTTTATATTTTTACAGTAAGCCAGTTATAATGCGTGATTTGGTTGAATTTGCCGTTGACTATGCGCAGATTCAAAAGAGTTTGCTACAGGATTTGGCATTGCCTTACGGATTGTTGGATTCAGAAGGTAAACTTTTGTGGAAGAACAAAGAACTTGACGTGATTATTGATGATAAGGGCGAGAATCACGGCAAAGAATTCTTGGAGATTTTTTCTGATATTACATTGGAAGCCTTTAGGGATAATGATTATGCAAATACATTCAATATTGAATATAGAGATAGAAGTTATCGCATAGAATGTAACAAAATCGAGGTACATGATTTGTTTGTTACATCAAAATATCTTGAAATCAGTGACCCTGACGAATGTTTAGTTGCGGTGTATTTCTATGATGAGACTGAAATTAAGAAACTTATTAAAGAAAATATTGAACAGAGAATGGTTTCAGGTTTGATTTATATTGACAATTATGAAGAAGCACTTGAAAGTGTTGAAGATGTTAGAAAATCACTTCTTACAGCACTTATCGAAAGAAAGATTAATCAGTTTGTTCAAAATGTTGATGGCGTAGTTAAGAAGTTAGAGAAGGATAAGTTTTTCTTTATCTTTAAATATAAGCATTTGGAGAATTTGCAGGCGGATAAGTTTTCGATTCTCGATGAAGTTAAGACAGTTAATATTGGTAATGAGATGGCTATGACTATCAGTGTTGGTATGGGTGTCGGTGGTGAAACTTACATTCAGAACAATGATTACGCTAGAACTGCAATGGATTTGGCGTTAGGTCGTGGTGGTGACCAGGCGGTTATCAAGGATAATGATAGAATATACTATTATGGTGGTAAATCTCGTCAGGTTGAGAAAAATACTCGTGTTAAGGCGAGAGTTAAGGCACACGCTTTAAGAGAAACTATTGCATCAAAAGAAAAAGTTATTATTATGGGTCATCAGATTGGTGATATTGACTCTCTTGGTGCGGCTATTGGTCTTTATAGAGCGATGAAAGCGCTTGGTAAGAAAGCGCATATTGTTCTTAATGAGGTTACGGTTTCATTGAGACCTATAGTGGAAAGATTTATAAGTGATACAGAGTATGAAGAAGATTTATTTATTAAATCAGAGGACGCTGTAAATGCATTGACTAAGGACACAGTTGTTATTATTGTCGATGTTAACAGACCAAGTAGAACGGAGTGTCCGGAACTTCTCAATATGTGTAAGTCGGTGGTAGTTTTAGACCATCACAGACAAACTGGTGAAGTTATTGAAAATGCGGTTCTTTCGTATATTGAACCATTTGCTTCATCTACTTGTGAGATGGTTGCGGAGATTTTACAGTACATTCAGGATGGTATCAAATTAAGACAGCCGGAAGCAGATGCTTTATACGGCGGTATTATGATTGACACAAATAATTTCACTCAAAAGACAGGTGTTAGAACCTTTGAAGCAGCTGCATTCCTTAGAAGAAGTGGCGCAGATGTAGTGAGAGTTAGAAAGATGTTTAGAGATAATCTTACAGAATATAAAGTAAGAGCAAAAGCAGTTAGTAGAGCAGAAATTTTCTGCGAAAAGTTTGCAATTTCTGATTTTACAGCTACAAATATAGAGAGTCCTACTGTTGTTTGTGCGCAGGCAGCTAATGAACTCCTTAATATTACAGGTGTTGACGCATCCTTTGTTCTTACAGAATATGACGGAAAGATTTATATTAGTGCCCGTTCTATTGATGATATAAATGTTCAATTAATTATGGAACGAATCGGTGGCGGTGGTCATATGAACATTGCAGGTGCTCAGATTGAAGATATGGATATGGAAGATGCTAAGGAAATGCTTATGAGAACCGTTAAGACAATGGTTGATAATAATGATATTTAAGGTAAGGTGATTAGTAATGGAAGTAATTTTATTGGAAGATGTTAAGGCTCTTGGTAAAAAGGGGCAGATTGTAAAAATAAATGATGGTTATGCAAGAAATTATGTATTACCAAAGAAACTTGGAATTGAAGCAACAAGTAAGAATTTAAATGATTTGAAACTTCAAAATCAGAATGCAGAAAAGATTGCTGCACAGAAACTTGCTGATGCAAAAGAACTTGCAGTTAAGATTGAAGAGAAACCGGTTGTTGTTAAAATCAAGGCAGGCGAGGGTGGAAAGACTTTCGGTTCAGTTTCTACAAAAGAAATTTCTGCAGAATTTAAGAAGCAGTTTGGATTTGAAATTGATAAGAAGAAAATGGTTCTCGACGAGCCAATTAGAACTATGGGTAGTCACATTATCCAGGTTAAAGTTCACAAGGATGTAACAGCGAAACTGACAGTAAAAGTTCAGGAAGCGTAAAGAATGGAGTAAAATATGGACGAGCAGCTTATAAAAAGGGTTATGCCTCATAGCACTGACGCTGAGAAATCTGTAATTGGTGCCATGCTCATTGATAGTGAAGCAGTTCTTACTGTTTCGGAAATACTGGTTCCAGATGATTTCTATGGCAAGCAATATGGAATCCTTTTCGATGCCATGGTTTCATTGTATATGGAAGGCAAGCCTATTGATTTGGTAATGCTTGAAAACAAACTTAAAGAGATGAATGTTGCGCCTGAACTTAGCAGCATTGATGTTGCAAAAGATATTTTCAATCAGGTGTTTACTTCTGCCAATGTTAAGCATTATGCAAATATTGTTAAAGAAAAATCTATTTTAAGAAGAATTATTAAGACAAATGAAGAGATTGCAAATCGTTGTTATCTTCAAAAGGATACATTGGATGATATTTTAAATCTTACTGAAAAGAAGATTTTTAATATTATGCAGACTCAAGGTGGTGGCGATTATGTTCCTGTAAAGCAAATTGTTATCAATGTTCTTGAGAATATTGAAAAAGCTACTAAAACAAAAGGTAATGTTACAGGTATTCCTACTGGATTCAGGGATTTGGATTATCAGACTTCAGGAATGCAGCCTTCGGACCTTGTGCTTATTGCGGCGAGACCTTCTATGGGTAAAACAGCTTTCGTTCTTAATCTTGCTGAACATATGGCGTTTAAGAAGAAAGTTACTGTTGCGATATTCAGTTTGGAAATGTCAAAGGAACAGTTGATTAACCGTATTTTGTCAATTGAATCAAGAGTTAGTTCTCAAAGTCTTCGTACAGGTAATTTGGAGGATGATGATTGGGATAAGGTTATTGAGGCTGCCCAGTATATTAGTAATTCTAAACTTATTGTTGATGATACACCTTCAATCAGCATTCAGGAATTGCGTTCAAAGTGTAGAAAATACAAGCTTGAGCATAATCTTGGTATTATTATCATCGACTACTTACAGTTGATGTCAGCAGGCGATAATTCGTCTGACAGCAGACAGCAGCAGATTTCAGATATTTCACGTTCGTTGAAGGCTCTTGCGAGAGAGTTGAACGTTCCTGTTATTGCATTGTCTCAGCTTAGCCGTGCCGTAGAACAAAGACCTGACCATCGTCCGATGTTGTCAGACCTTCGTGAATCTGGTGCTATCGAGCAGGATGCGGACGTTGTAATGTTCTTGTATAGAGATTATTATTACGATAAGCAGACAGAAAATCCAGATGTTGCTGAAGTAATTATAGCTAAGCAAAGAAACGGTCCTGTTGGAACTGTTTATCTTAAGTGGATTGCAGAACTTACAAAGTTTGGTAATCTTGAGAAAAGAAATGATGACCATTAATCATAAGAGATTCGACATATTTCGTCGAATCTCTTTATTTTTGTCGAAGGAAAGTTTGGATTTTACTAGTTTTTTTGTTGAATTTGTGTGGAAGGAAATTTATAATAATTCCGTATTAAATATGATTCGAGTGCATATGATAAGGGCTTATGTACTTTTAGGGAGGTAAATAATGGAACGAAGATACATGATTTCGGATGCATCAAAAATGGTGGATGTTGAGTCTCACGTCCTTAGATATTGGGAGGAAGAGCTTGACATTGAAGTCCCAAGAAATGAAATGGGGCACAGATATTACACCGATTATTACATAAATTTATTTAAATCTATTAAAGATTTAAAAGACCAAGGATTTTTACTTAAAGCAATAAAAATGCTTATGCCAAGGCTTAGCGAAGGCAAGAGTATGGAAACTGAAGAAATGTTTTCGTCAGTTGCCGAAAATAATACCCTTAAACATGTGCCTAGTGGTGATGAAGAAGAATTTGTTGAAACGGCTTTGTCTAGCAATGCTAGTTCTGTTATGCCTTCTAATTCCTCTAAAGTAATCAATGGGGACAAGCTTCAGCAATTTCAAATGATTCTTACTAATATAGTTGTTGGCGCAATGGAGCAGAATAATGCTTGCCTAAGCGAGGAAGTTTCATCAAAAGTATCAGAAAATGTAATTAAAGAAATGGATTATTTACTGCGATTGAAAGAAGAGCGTGAGGAAGAACGTTTTAAGAAGATTGATGAATTAATACGAAACTCGCAGAAAGGTACGAAGGAAGCTTTGGGTAGTGGAAAAAAGGGATTATTTAGGAGGAAATGATAAAAAATATGAGTATGGCCTTCTCGCTAGCCTCGGAGGGTAGTAAGAGGGTAGAGGAGATAAAAAGAGAGTTTCCCTGCCCTCGAAGTAGTGTGTAAGAGGGCAGAGGATAGAAAAAGAGTGTGCTACTGCCCTCCGAATAGGAGTAAGAGGGTAGAGGAGATTAGAAAGTGAATCTATTGCCCTCGGAAGAGTGTGTCCGAGGGTAGAGAAG
>JAGBHK010000030.1 GCA_017935565.1 Lachnospiraceae bacterium | reverse complement strand
GAACTCACCCATAAGCTTCTTCTCGCCTGTAGCAGGATCACGTGTGAACGCAACACCTGTACCACAGTCATCACCCATGTTACCAAATGCCATGGACTGTACGTTAACAGCTGTACCCCAGGAATATGGGATATCGTTGTCACGACGGTATACGTTAGCACGTGGGTTGTCCCATGAACGGAATACGGCCTGTACAGCACCCATTAACTGTTCCTTTGGATCATCTGGGAAATCTGCACCGATCTTGTTCTTGTATTCAGCCTTGAACTGTGCAGCAAGTTCCTTAAGGTCATCAGCTGTAAGTTCAACGTCCTGTGAAACGCCTCTATCTTCTTTCATCTTGTCGATAAGTTCTTCAAAATACTTCTTACCAACTTCCATAACTACGTCAGAATACATCTGAATAAATCTTCTATAACAATCCCATGCCCATCTAGCATTTCCTGATTTTTCTGCAATTGTGTTAACAACTGTTTCATTAAGACCAAGGTTAAGGATTGTATCCATCATACCTGGCATAGATGCTCTAGCACCTGAACGAACAGATACGAGAAGTGGATTTTCCTTATCACCGAACTTCTTACCTGTAATTTCTTCCATCTTTACGATGTACTCATTAATCTGAGCCTGAATTTCATCATTAATCTTACGACCATCCTCATAGTACTGTGTACATGCCTCAGTTGTAATTGTGAATCCCTGTGGAACAGGAAGACCGATATGTGTCATCTCTGCTAAGTTTGCACCCTTACCACCAAGGAGCTCACGCATGTTAGCGTTACCTTCGCTGAAAAGGTATACCCATTTTCTTGCCATTTTAAGTTCCTCCTAAATTTTCATTTATCTTATAAGGACTATTCCTTATATGCTATAGTATGCATTCTCTTAATCGCACCTCAAAAAAGGGCGCACGAGTGCACTTGATAAATATTATAACAAGTTCATTAAATTTAGTCAACGCAATTTGTAAAAAAAAGTTATTTATCAAACATCTTATTAAACTCGTATTTACCATTTTGAGCTTGGTTTCCTATAAGCAATACAATGCAATTATCTTGTGTTAATACTACTGCCCCCTCAAACTTCTTTCCTTCCTCTGGATTATATTCCTCGAATGTAGCCTTTCTACTTTGAAGTCTTTTCTCCAAATCCTTTTTTACTGAAGTTGCATCAGCACTATCCTTTGTATGTACTACTATTATTTCATCTGCAAGCCCCTTTGTTGAATAACTAAATACAAAGTCTTCGACCTTATCGAAATCAACTTCTGAAAAGATTAAAAACACATTTTTTGAGCCTTCATCTGCGCTTGTTACAGTTGTCATATCAGGCTGGTCTTTCATTGAATCAGACAACTTTTCAAAAACCTCATTAGATGTATATCCTGTTGTTTTTCCAGATGAAGTTTCATCTTCCTTTTCCTTGTCTTTACAAGAAACAATCATTAGCATGAACACAAAAAGTGTAATTATTAATATACATTTTTTTATCTTAAACATTTTCACACCTTCTTAATTAATATTCTTTATAAATTTCTACTTCTATATCCTCATAATATTCTTCTTCATAATATTCATCTTCCCAGTTCTCACCTTCGCCGAAAGTATCATCGAGAATTTCATCTATCCATACAAAGTCTTCATCTGAATAGTCGCCATCATCCATATCTTCGTAATTGTAATAGCAATATGCAACTAACACTACTTCTTCACTAGAACCCTCTAAAACTTGCAAATACGCATCTGAAAATTCATTTGTCAATCTATATGTGACACCATCTGCTACGTATTGAATTTGCTCGTATGTTATATCTTCTTTAATAGGCACTTCAATTACACCAAAACTTTTTTCGTCTTCGTAAAATTTGGCAACCTGCTCTATCATTTCTTCAACATCTGCAACTTTGATTTTGGACATTTCTAAATAGTTGTACTTAACACCATTTGCTACAGGATACTCGCCAACAGCCCAATCATGTCCATATGAAGCCATTTCATCATTCATATTGAAGTTTGCATATAACATATCTCCTGCATCCATATAGCAGTCAACCATATACCAACAACCGTCGTCCAATTGTATTAAATTCCAAGAATGACTCAATGCTATGTCATGCATAACGAGACAATCCAAACCAACCATATTTGTCAAAAGTTTAAATGTTGTTGCATATCCAACACAAACTGCCTGCTTGTTTTGTAACACACCATATGGTCTGTCATAAATTCCTCTAGCCGAAGGAACTGCAACTGTTCCACCTGTATCATTTTCTATATTTTCACAAATCCATACGTATATTGCTTCTTCCTTTTCGTAATCAGTCATATCTTCTTCAATTATTTCCTCAATAACCTTCGATGCAACTTCTAAAGTAACTTTGTCTTCCTCACTTAACTTAGAATCATCACCAGAAATATATGCATCTGAAATAGCTTCCGTAGATATAATTTTATATACATCACCAATAATTATTTCTTCATTCTTTTCTTCCTCTGCCTCATCTTCCTCTTCTTTTAATTGAACCTTGTTTGCGATTTCAACATTTTGTTTTTCAACATCATTAATCTTGTTAAAACTAATAATGCTAAACACCATTCCGACAGTTGTTGTTCCCAAAATTAACAACACCATCAATACTTTCATAACTTTTTTTACATTTTCTTTCATAATCCTTTGTCTCCCTTTTACTTTTCTATATTCTTATATAAGAATAAATAATTTCGCTTGCGAAATTCTCGCGCCGAGCGCGGTCGCATTTGCGACATATTTCCATTCGCGCGAGTGCGCATCCTCGCGGAGCATTTTTTGCTATATAAGGAAGTTCGAAGAACTTTCTTATATAGCAAAAAAGACTGATACACAAATGTATACCAGTCTTCTTATTAACGTAAATTAATACTCAAATTTCTTTGCAAGATACTCTTTTAATTCAGAAATCTTAATTCTTTCCTGAGCCATTGTATCTCTTTCCCTTACTGTTACACATCCATCCTCTTCTGACTCGAAGTCGTAAGTGATACAGAATGGTGTACCGATTTCGTCCTGTCTTCTGTATCTCTTTCCAATATTTCCTCTGTCATCGAATTCACAGTTGTAGATTTTGCTAAGTTCAGCGTAAATCTTTTCTGCACCTTCATTTAACTTCTTAGAAAGAGGAAGTACGCCAACCTTTACAGGTGCGATAGCTGGGTGGAAATGAAGAACTGTTCTTACATCGCCGCCTTCTAATTCTTCCTCATCATATGCTGCACAAAGGAATGCTAATGTTACTCTGTCAGCACCAAGTGATGGCTCAATAACGTATGGAATATATTTTTCTTTTTTCTCATCATCAAAATAATCCATAGGTTCACCTGATGTATTCTGATGCTGAGTAAGGTCATAATCTGTTCTATCTGCGATTCCCCAAAGTTCACCCCAACCAAATGGGAATAAGAACTCGATATCTGTTGTTGCCTTACTATAGAAGCAAAGTTCTTCTGGAGAGTGGTCACGTACTCTCATCTCGTCTGGCTTAATGCCAAGTGTCTGTAACCAATCGATACAGAACTGCTTCCAGTATGCAAACCATTCAAGGTCTGTTCCTGGTTCACAGAAGAATTCTAATTCCATCTGCTCAAATTCTCTTGTTCTGAATGTGAAGTTACCTGGTGTAATCTCATTTCTGAATGACTTACCAATCTGTCCGATACCAAATGGAATCTTCTTTCTAGATGTTCTCTGAACATTCTTGAAGTTTACAAAGATACCCTGAGCTGTTTCAGGTCTTAAGTAAACTACGTTCTTAGCGTCTTCTGTAACACCCTGGAATGTCTTGAACATAAGGTTAAACTGTCTGATGTCTGTGAAATTGTGCTTTCCACATGATGGACAGCAGATGTTCTTTTCATTTATGTAATTAGTCATTTCTTCATTTGACCAAGCATCAATAGCTGTATCCATTACGATACCGTTTTCAGCATTGTAATCTTCAATAAGCTTGTCAGCTCTGAATCTTTCCTTACATTCCTTACAGTCCATAAGAGGGTCTGCAAAGCCGCCAAGATGTCCTGAAGCTACCCATGTCTGTGGGTTCATTAAGATTGCACAGTCAACACCTACGTTATAAGGATTCTCCTGAATGAATTTTGACCACCAAGCCTTCTTTACGTTGTTTTTAAGTTCAACACCGAGATTACCGTAATCCCAAGTATTTGCTAAACCTCCGTAAATTTCTGAGCCTGGATATACAAATCCTCTCGCTTTGGCCAAAGCCACGATTTTTTCCATCGTCTTTTCCATAACTAATATTTCCTTTCAATTATTTGTCGATAATTTGGTATTATAACCTTATTATATATAATTTTCAAGATTTTTTTATAAAAAACCTATTAAGTTATAAGTTCCAATGATTTGAAGGTTTTATCCACACATTTCGCCATCCAGCGCCCCATTACCATTGTCAGTTCCGTCAACACTTCGTCAGTAACGCTAAATGTATACAATCTCTTTATATCTGCCGAAATCACATACTGCATAGTGTAAAGAGTTGATGTAAGCAAATCTAAACCTTCATTTTTTCCTTTGCAATTCTTGCATAAAACACCATTTTTACTTACCGAAAAACTAAGCAAATTCTCATTAGTTCCGCATTCGGCGCAGGCAAATACATTAGGATATTCACCATTAATAGCAAAAACTTTCAGTTCAAATATATGTCGAACCAACTTCTTTGGAATAGTATTTTTTCTTAATGCATTCATTGTAACATACAGTAATGCCAACATTTCTGGTGATGGTACATTCTCCATCGTGTAATATGCCGCCAGTTCCATAAAATAGAAGCCGTAATAAATGGCATCAATATCCATTTGAATATCCTCAAAATATTCTGATATCTCCATGCCAGTCACATTGTATGCATTTCTTCCTCCATACATTGTAAATTTACCAAAAGAAAATTGCCTGCTGCCAGCACTTAAAGTGCTGTGTTGACGCCTTGCGCCCTTGACAAACGCTACAATTTTCCCTCTTTCCTTGGTGAGGATTACTATTCTTCTGTCATATTCATTAACAGGCATGGACGAAAGCACCATCCCCGTTAATGTAATCTGATTCACCATATTTTACAAATCCTTTTTATTGTATCCAAAATTTTTAAGCTGAGTATCGCTGTCGCGCCACTCTTTACGTACTTTTACCCAAATTTTGAGATTAGCCTGCATTTCCACAAGTTGTTCAATTTCGTATCTGGCAGCGCTACCAATTTTCTTAAGCATAGCGCCTTGCTTACCAATAACGATACCCTTGTGCGAATCTCTTTCGCAAACTATTGTTGCTTCTATGTCAACAATCTTACCATTTGGTCTTTCTTTCATTGTATCAATATAAACCGCTATTCCGTGAGGAATCTCTTCATCCAAGCATTTAAGCGCTTTCTCACGGATGATTTCTGCCACAATTTGTCTTACAGGCTGGTCTGTAACTGTATCTTCATCATAGAAGAGCTCACCGTAAGGCAAATATTTGAAGATTTCATCAACAAGTTCATCAGTATTTGTACCTTTCATAGCTGATACTGGCACAATTTCAGCAAAGTTATGAATCTTTCTATATGAATCAATAACCTTTAATATTTCTTCTTTTTTGATTGTGTCTACCTTGTTAATAACAAGAAATACCGGTGTATTTACACTTTTAAGCACTTCAGCAATATGTTGTTCACCTGCTCCAATGTAATCAGTAGGTTCCACAAGCCAAAGTATCAAATCCACCTCTTTCAATGTATTGAACGCAGCGCTTACCATATATTCACCAAGTTTATTCTTTGCCTTGTGAATACCTGGTGTATCAAGGAATACAATCTGACCTGTCTCATTGGTAAATACAGTCTGTATTCTATTTCTTGTTGTCTGTGGTTTATTTGATGTAATAGCAATTTTTTGGCCAATAATTCTGTTCATAAGAGTTGACTTACCAACATTTGGGCGGCCGATAATTGTTACAAATCCTGATTTTGTATTGTTTTCCATTTAAATCTCCTTAGTTGAACAAATCTACTGTTTCTTTAAATAAGTCTTTATCCTGTTCAATCTTGCTTGCTCCACCGATTACACAGATATTGCCCTGAGACATAACAGCCTCCATCACATCTGCAAGAGCGTTAACATCTTCATTTGTAAGTGCAAGCACTTCTTCTCTTTCCTTAACCATATCTTCATAAGTTACACCTGACATATATGAAGAAAATGCTACGCTACCCTTGGCTCTTGCATTTCTTGGTGTATCAAGATTGCTAATTGTTCCGATGATGAATTTCAAAATGTCTCTGTCTGGAGCATTAAATTCACGCAAATAATTAGCAATGCCTTCATATACTGCATTTGTATTTGCAAGGTTAGGGTCTCTGTATGATACAAAGTATACCTTTCCTGAACGAATAGACTTACCAAAGCATCCATATGCGCCACCTTTAACACGGATGTTATTCCATAAATATTCGTAACTCATAATGTTTGCAAATACCTGCATTGCGCCTCTATAGTTGAAGCCTGCCTTCTTGAAATCACCAGTTCTTGCAACATACTGTACCTGAGATGAAGTCTTAAATCCTTCATTTAACTGCTGTAAATCAAATTTCCATTCCTTTACTGGAAGTTTTTCATTTGATAACATTTCTTCAACTATTCCGAAGTTTTCTACAAACTTATCATAACCTGCTTTTTCAGCAGTAACACTTAAAATAAGGTTATTGATGTTGAATACTTTTGCTGCAACACTCTTAATCTTATCAATAACAGCATCACCATCTTTTTCAAACGCTTTATCCATATCTACAATGAATTTATAGAACTGGATACCGCCTGTCATATCTGCAATGTATGCGTCTTCACTAAAATATGACATAGCTCTGTTTACTGCAACTGTATGTCCAGTACCCATAATGTATGCCTGTGTCATAGACTTAGTTTCCGCAACAATTTCCTTAACACGCTTTTTATCATCAAAGATTGTATTTGTCACCAATTCCTTAATAAGTTCTAACGCCTTGTCTATCTTATTATTTAAAACCTTTGTAGAAACCTCAAGTCTATGTGAATATGACTTACTATCATTTACATTATTATAAATGCTTGTATCAAGACCAATTCCACCTGTTTCAAGATTAATTACATTATTTAATGATAAATAATCGTAATTTTTAGTATCAATTTTCTTGATAATCTTAGTCAATACAGATACATATGGCAATTCTTCCATATCAAGTACATTTGTATCGAAAGACATTTTAATGTATGCAATGCCATTTGTAGGCACCTGACTGTAAATAGTCTTAATACCCTTAATATCAGTTTCCTCAAGATAAAGTTTTTCAGGTAATTTACCAATATCTTCTAACTTAAGAAGAGGGATAGCTTCAAGTTGTTCTTTTGTTGAAGGCTCGCTCTGATACTGCTCTAATGCTTTGTATCTGCCACCATTTTCTTAATCTCTTCGTCAGTCAATGTAGCCTTGTATTCAGCTAATTTCTTCGCTAACTTTTCTTCTTTTTCTTCTGTCAAACCTTTCTTAGGGTTTGTTGTAAGAATAAGTTTGTGATTGTTGTTAAGTATATATTTTTCTATTAATTTTTCAAAATAATCTGTGTCAATCTTCTCTCTTAAATCATTGAAAACTGATTCCATCTTAAGATACATAAATGGCTTATTATCATCATATAACCAGCTATCCATCATATCCATGCAATAGAATAATCCCTTTGGATATGAACCAAAATCTGCCTCTCTGAAATCAAATTCCTTTTTATTCAATGCAGCTCTCAAAGAATCTTTATTGATGCCTTCAGCCACAATCTTTTTCAATGTTTCATCAATGATTCTAACGAATTCATCCTTCTTATCTGCAGGACAATTCTTAGCTGTAATAGTGAAAATGTTCTGGTTAACAGTCTCTAACCCACCGTAAACTTCTTCACAGATTCCAGCATCAATAAGTGCCTTTTGAATAGGTGCACCTGGCATTGAAAGAATGCTGTAACTAAGCATTTCCATAGCTGTTACAAGTCCTTCTTCAAGAACAGAACCTGCAACTGTTGCATATGAAAAATATGTCTTCTTATCAACAGATTCATCCTTACCAACAGCATAGAAAACTTCTTTTTCTATCGGAGCATCGAAACTTTTATGTTCAGGGATTGATGAATTCACTTCCAATGCGTCGTATTTGGATAAATATGCTTCATCAAGCCAATCAAGTCTTTCATTTGCATCTACATCACCGTAAAGATAGATGTAACTGTTTGATGGATGATAATATGTTTTATGGAAATTAATAAATTCCTCATAAGTAAGTTCTGGAATAAACTCAGGATCGCCGCCTGATTCAAACGAATATGTGTTTTCAGGGAAAAGATTATGGTAACCTTCTCTTGACACAACGCTGTCAGGAGATGACATAACACCCTTCATTTCGTTGTAAACAACGCCATTGATTGTAAGTTCGCCATCTTCACTGTCAAGGTGATAATTCCAACCTTCCTGTCTAAAGATTTCATCTCTTGTGTAAATATTTGGATTCAATACCGCATCCATATACACATCCATAAGATTCATAAAATCCTTGTCATTACAGCTGGCAACAGGATACATAGTCTTATCTGGATATGTCATAGCATTTAAAAATGTGTTAAGTGAACCCTTAACAAGCTCTACAAATGGGTCCTTTGCGGAATATTTCTTTGAACCACAAAGCACTGAATGTTCAAGAATATGTGGCACACCTGTATCGTTCATAACAGGTGTTCTAAATGCAATGTTAAACACCTTATTGTTATCGTCGTTAAGCAAAAGCATAACTCTTGCACCAGTTTTTATATGTCTTAATACATAGCCAACTGAATTTAATTCACTTATTTCTTCTCTTGTTACAAGTTCGTAGGCTTTAGCCTTTGTTACATCAAAATTTTTAGTCATTTTAATTTTTCTCCTCTATATATAATTCTTTAAACACTTCTCTACAAAGTGATTTGCTCCATTCTAAATTGAACACACCATCTTTATAAATAATCTGGTTTGTAGCCGCCAAATCCTCTGTGTATTCCTTCAAAAAATATGTTGTAATCTGTTGTGGCTCATAGGAAAGCTGTGTTACAAGTGGTTCAACACCATATGATTTAATGTAAACCTCACCACTTTCCTTCTTTGCAACTGTAATTTCTGCCATACCACCAATCATTCTATCAGCAGTACCTCTTCCACTATCAGCTGTAGAGTTAATAAAGTTTCCTAACGAGTAGTATACAAGCATACTGTGACCTGCATCATTTGTAAGCATTTCAACAGGCTGTATAACATGTGGATGTGTTCCAAGTACTAAATCAACGCCATTATTCATAAATACATTTGTCCAATATGTCTGGTAATCTGAATAGTAATGAACATATTCAGTTCCCCAATGCGGGCAAACAACTGTGAAATCTGCAATTTCTTCAGCCTTTTTTATGTCCGCAACCACCTTGGTCTCGTCTAATAATGCAACTGCATATGGCATATCCTCCGGTACCGGTATTCCGTTTGTACCATAAGTATAGTTTAAAATAGCAATCTTTATACCATCCTGCTCGTAAACATAAATATCATTGTCATAACTTTCCTGAGACTCAAACACTCCAAGAACTGCCACATCCTGATATTTCTTCCAATAATTCATACAATTTAACAATGCTGTTTTTCCTCTATCCAAGGTATGGTTTGTGGCGTGTAATATTACATTAAAGCCGGCCTTGTAAAGAGCATCGCCTACTTCGTAGGCCCCGTTAAAGCAAGGATAGCCTGTAAGCCCAAGTTCTACACCACCAAGAATAACCTCTTGATTGACAAGGGCTAAATCTGCAGCCTGCACCTCATCCTTAACATTTGCAAACATATGGTCATAATTGTATGTGCCATCAGGAAGCTTTCCACTATTTTGCACATTGTCATGAAGAAGAATGTCTCCCACCATTATAATGTCAACCTCTGGCTCCACGTAAGGCATTGTTGTAGTTTCTTTTTCTGTAGTTGTCTCTTCCTCTGTGTTAGTTTCAGTAGTCCCATCTGCCACATTGGTTGCCTGCTCATTCTTTGTTGTAATGCTGTCATTATCAATTTTATTATCCTTTGAGCAAGCTGCAAGTGCCAGCACAAACGTCAATAATAATGCGCTTACTTTTATTGCTTTAAATTTTCTCATATTTTACTCCATTTCAAATTTATTGATTTTTTCAATCTTTTGGCTACTACATACGCCGCAAACATTGATATTATATCCTTTGATAAATATGGTAATACCATAATTAAAATCCCTGTTATTATGCTAGTTTTACTTATTAGTGCAAACCATGTAACACCTATAATATAACATAGTGCAAGTCCTATAAATGATACTATTGCTATCTTCTTTTTGTTTTTACTATCGGATGTGAAACCTAACAAAATACTTAATGGTACAAAGCCTACTATAAAGCCTCCCGTAACGGACATTAACACTCCCAATCCACCTTTAAATCCACCAAACACCGGCAATCCAATAACTCCAAGTAATATGTAAATCAAGGTTGCCATAGAGCCTTTTTTATATCCCAATGTGTATGCCGTCAAGGCTATGGCAAAGGTCTGTAGTGTCGCAGGCACACCTAGTATATTTATTCCTGTAGGAATAGCTGATATAATGGATATTATTGCCCCAAACATAGCAATCATAACCATTGAATGTGTTTTTTTACTCATTTGTCACCTGTAATTTATATTATCTTTAGTCATAAAGACACGCTACCTTAAATTATACATCTTAATACGAAAAAATACAACTTAGCAAATTTAAAAACTTCCATTTGTAAATATATCTTGATTTTTTTTCCATTAAGATGTATATTTAATAACCGTTGCTAAATAATATGAATGTTTACAATTATATGGAAGGAAGTATTTTATGTTGACTAACAGAGAAGACGTACGTAATATTGCAATTATTGCCCATGTTGACCACGGTAAAACAACTTTGGTAGACCAGCTTTTAAAGCAGAGCGGTGTATTCAGAGCAGGACAGGAAGTTGCTGAAAGAGTAATGGATTCAAACGATATCGAAAGAGAACGTGGAATCACTATTTTATCAAAAAACACAGCAGTTTATTATAAAGATACAAAGATAAATATCATTGACACACCTGGTCATGCTGACTTCGGTGGTGAAGTTGAACGAGTTCTTAAAATGGTTAACGGCGTTATCCTTGTTGTTGATGCATTTGAAGGCGCAATGCCACAGACAAAATTCGTATTAAAAAAGGCATTGGAACTCAACCTTCATGTAATTGTTTGTATAAACAAAATCGACAGACCTGAGGCTAGACCTAACGAAGTTATCGATGAAATTTTGGAACTTTTCATTGAACTTGATGCTTCTGAAGACCAGCTTGAATGTCCGTTTGTTTTTGCATCTGCAAAGGCAGGACACGCTATATTAGAACTTGATGACACTCCAGAAAGTATGATTCCTCTTTTTGAGACAATCGTTGATTACATCCCGGCTCCAACAGGCGACCCAGAAGCTGATACTCAGGTTCTCATTAGTACAATCGACTACAATGAATACGTTGGTCGTATCGGTGTTGGTAAGATTGATAATGGTACATTAAAAGTTAATCAGGAAGTTGTGGTTGTTAATGCCCATGAACCTGATAAGAAAAAGAAGGTTAAGATTAATAAATTATACGAATTTGACGGTTTAAATAAAGTGGAAGTAAATGAATCTACAATTGGTTCTATTGTTGCCATTTCAGGTATTGCAGACATTCACATTGGTGATACAATTTGTTCTGTTGAAAATCCCGTGGCAATTCCTTTCCAAAAGATTTCAGAGCCAACTATTGCTATGCAATTTTTAGTAAATGATAGCCCTCTTGCCGGTCAGGAAGGTAAATTCGTTACTTCAAGACATCTTCGCGATAGACTTTTCAGAGAATTAAATACTGATGTAAGTCTTCGTGTTGAAGAAACTGACACAACTGAAAGTTATAAAGTTTCAGGTCGTGGTGAGCTTCATTTATCAGTTCTTATCGAAAACATGCGCCGTGAAGGTTACGAGTTTGCTGTAAGCAAGGCTGAAGTATTATATAAAAAAGATGAAAATGACAAACTTTTAGAGCCAATGGAACTTGCTTATGTTGATGTCCCAGATGAATTTTCAGGAAACGTTATCGAAAAATTAAGTTCTAGAAAAGGCGAACTTCGCTCTATGTCCACATCAAACGGTGGCTATACAAGACTTGAGTTTTCAATTCCTTCAAGAGGTCTCATCGGCTACAGAGGCGAATTTATGACTGATACAAAGGGTAATGGTATCATCAATACTATTTTTGATGGTTACGGCCCATATAAGGGTGACATCCAGTACAGAAAACAAGGTTCTCTCATCGCTTTCGAAGCAGGCGAAGCTATTACTTACGGTTTATTCAATGCTCAGGAAAGAGGAACTCTTTTCATCGGACCTGGCGAAAAAGTTTACTCAGGTATGGTTGTTGGTCAGAATGGTAAAACTGATGACATCGAAGTAAATGTATGTAAGAAAAAACAGCTTACAAACACTCGTGCTTCTGGTTCAGACGATGCTTTAAAGCTTACACCACCAAGAGTGTTAAGTCTTGAGCAATGTCTTGAATTCATTGATACAGATGAATTACTTGAGATTACTCCTACAAGTTTAAGAATTAGAAAGAAAATATTGGATCCTACAATGAGAAAGAGAGCCGCTAGAAATAACTAAACTGTATAGATTACTCTCTCACTCCGATATCCGGACAATTTAAAAGGGATGTGTTCGCTTTTTAGCGTACACATCCCTTTTCTGTAATGTCTATAGTATAACCTCGCCATCTACTACTCCAAATACTAATTCTTCTACACGTTCTATGCCTGCTTTTCCAGCTGTGGCTTCGGTTATTTCTTTTACAATCTTGCCCTCTTCATCAGATTTTACCACAAACTCTACAACAACTTTATCAGAATAGTCTACTCCTAGAGTGTTGATATTTTCTTTAGCGAGTATATATTGTATCTTTCCGATGCCATTATAGTCAGTTTCCACTTTATACATTGCCCCTTCAAATTTCTCTAAAACCTTACTGGCAAGTATACCTTCCTTGACTGCTGCCTGATATGCACGAACCAATCCGCCAGTGCCAAGCAAGACTCCGCCAAAATATCTGGTTACTACAACTGCCACATTATGCAAACCCTGACCAAGTAACACTTCTAACATAGGCTTACCTGCTGTTCCTGATGGTTCACCATCATCACTGCATCTGGTAAGTTCATTATTTTTTCCAATAACGAATGCAGAGCAATTATGTCTGGCATCCCAATGTTTCTTTTTTATCTCATCTATAAAAGAAGTTGCCTCATCCTCTGTATTAACAGGACGAACATAAGCTATGAAACGCGATTTTTTTTCGACGATTTCCGCTACCGCACCTTCGTATACAATCTTAAATCCTTCCAATGCATTGACCTCCATTCATTTCTTTATTCTAACATGAACAATCATTACATTTCAATGTATAAAAAACAAATGTATAAAAAATTTTTTTATGTTAAATATTTATATGAATCATCAATTCGCAAAGTATGTTTTTTAATTAGTGACAGATTTTTTATTTATTTTAATAATGCGTACGTATATTTAGAAGATTATGTAATTTTTCAATCATAGCAAGGTAATTAATGTAACTTCGTGATACACACTGTTTGAGTAGGCGAAGCCTACGAGTTTGTGTATGCGAAGTTTAATATCATTTTTATCTTGCTATGATTAGAAAAATAATAATCTTCTTATAATACGGAAGCGTTATTAAAACAAATAAAAAATCTGTCAATAGATAAAAACATACTTTGCGAATTTACGATATAAATATGTAACATTTATTTAACATTTTTTTGCTTTATTTATGGCGTTATATTTGTTATAATATGTGATGTATGTATGTTTTTTTAGAAAGGACATGTAGATATGAATTATGGTAAAAAGAATATTGTGGAAAAACACAAACATCTTGTATCCACAAATCGTAAAGTAACAAAAAAATTGCTTATAAACGTATTTAAGGCATTTATTTTTCTTATAGTTTTATGTGTTGCTGCAGTTGGCTTTTTAGGTCTCGGTATGATAAAAGGTATCATTGATGGTGCTCCAGCTATCGAAGACGTACACATTACCCCTGTAGGAATCAGAACAACTATTTTGGATGCCGAGGGTAATGTTGTTGAAGAACTTGTAACTGCAAGTTCAAAACGTATACCTGTGCCTATCGCAGATATACCAGAATCATTACAGTACGCTTTCATTGATATTGAGGACGAACGTTTTCTCTCTCACAATGGTATCGACGTAAAGGGTATTTTGAGAGCTGGTGTTGTACTTATTACTACTATGGATGCTTCACAGGGTGCCAGTACTATCACCCAGCAGTTATTAAAAAATAACGTTTTTGAAGATGGTGGACGCGAATCTAACATGGGCGCCTTAATCAAGCGTAAAATTCAGGAACAGTATTTAGCCTTAGAACTTGAAAAAGTTGTAAATAAAGATATTATTTTGGAGAACTATCTTAACACTATCAACTTAGGTGGTGTTTATGGTGTACAGGCTGCTTCTATTAAATATTTTAATAAGAATGTATCTGAACTTACTATTTCAGAAAGCGCTGTTATTGCAGCTATCACTCAGTCGCCATATTATTTGAATCCGGCTACTCATCCGGAGAATAATGCGGAACGACGTGAAAAGGTTCTCAATAATATGTACAAAAACGGACATATTACAAAAGAAGAACTTGATGAAGCTTTAGCAGATGATGTATATGCAAGAATTCAGTCCATTGCTATTGAAACTGAAGATACTGAAATCTTCTCTTACTTTACAGATGCTTTGATTCAGCAGGTTACTGAAGATTTGATTAACGAAAAAGGTTATACTGAAGCTCAGGTTGACCAAGCTCTTTACAGTGGTGGTCTTACAATTTACTCAACACAGGACCCACAGATGCAGGCCATTGCAGACAGAGTATTATCTGACCCTGCAAGTTATCCTGAAAATTCAAAATATTCTTTAGAATGGAGAATGTCAATTTACACAACTAATAAGGATGAAAATGGTGACCCAATACAGCAGCATTATTCTGAACAGGATATTTTGTATTACCACAGAACTTTATTAGAAAATTCTTCATTTAGATTATTATTTGATGATAAAGAGAGCGCACAGGCTTGTGTTGACGAATATAAAGCCTACGTATTAAAAGAAGGCGAAGAAATCATTGCAGAAACTATGATTACTACTATTCAGCCTCAGGCTTCAATGACAATTATTGACCAGAATACAGGTTATGTTAAAGCTATCGTTGGTGGACGTGGTGAGAAAACTGCCAGTCTTTCACTTAATAGAGCTACAAACACAGTAAGACAGCCAGGTTCGTTATTTAAGGTATTGGCTGCATTTGGTCCTGCTATTGATAAATGTAATTACACTGTTGCATCAGTTTTTGATGATGCCCCATATGCATACGAATCAGGTCAGGAAGTTAAAAACTGGTGGGGTTCTAGATATTACGGACTTTCTTCAATTAGAGAAGGTATCAAAGAATCTATGAACATTGTTGCAGTAAAGTGTCTTACAGAAATCGGACCTGAGATTGGTTTTGAATATCTTAAGAATTTTGGATTTACAACTCTTGTTGAAAGCCAGGAAAACGCTAATGGCGGTTATGATACTGACGTTACACAGTCATTGTCGCTTGGTGGTTTAACAAATGGTGTTACAAACTTAGAAGTATGTGCAGCTTATGCCGCTATTGCAAACAAGGGTGTTTATATTGAACCTACTCTTTATACTAGAATTATTGACAGCGAAGGACGTATTATTTTAGACAAGACATCTGATGCCTATGAAGTTGAGACTCATCAGGTAATTAAGGAATCTACTGCTTTCCTTTTAGCTGATGCAATGCATGATTGTGCAACTATTGGTACAGGTCACGCTGCTAACATTAAAAATCAGTATACAGCTATTAAAACTGGTACTACTTCAAATGAATACGATATTTGGACAGCTGGTTTCACACCATACCTTACTGCTGTTGTTTGGAGTGGTTATGATGAGCCTACAAAGATTAAATCAACATCATACAGAAATGTTATTTGGAAGAATGTAATGTCTGAAATCAATGATGTTAAGGGTTACTCACAAAAAACTATCGAGCCACCTGAATCAATTGAAACAGCCAAAATATGTTATAAATGCGGTTATCTTGCTATCGATGGTGTATGTGATTCTGTTAACAAATACGGAACCAACGAAACGGCTAACTTTACTCGCGAAGAATACTTCGAAGTAGGTACAGTTCCAGAAGAATATTGCATTTGTCATGCAAAATATGTAATATGTTCAACATCTGGCAAATTGGCATCATCAGATTGTCCAGACTCGACTAAGGTTGAAAAAGTATTTATTGAAAGATTCCAAGGTGATGAAGGTACAACCGATGACACGCCTTACGAATTACCTGAAAGCGTACAAGGAACAGAATGCCCATCGCATTAATGAATAAAATATAATTTTATGTAAATAATAAGCATATATCGATTGATATATGCTTATTTTATTTTTCGATTGTGAGGTGCGATGTGAATACACAGGTTTTTGTTAAAGTAAAAAAATATACTCATATTGATAATGAATGCCTAAAAATAAAGGATGTTGCTAATATCTTGACTGAAGACGAACATCTTACAAATCGCATTAATTCTATTACTATTTATAAATTCGATAAAGGCACAAAAAAACGTATTGTTCTATCCGCTTTGTACATCTTTCGACATATACAAAGCATAAGTTCAAATATAGATATTGTGCCAATTGGCGAAACTGATATTGTTGTAAAATACGATCCAAATCCTGCTGATAATAAATTACTTAGTTTTTTTAAGATTCTTTTTGTTTGTCTTACATCTTGTGCTGGTGCTGCTTTTAGCATTATTGCCTTCAACAGTGATGTTGACTTGTATCGAATATTTGGCACACTTCACGATAAATTAAATATTACAGATACCACTTACTATGTAATTTTGGAAATATCATATTCCATTGGTATACCAGCTGGAATAATTGTTTTTTACAATCATTTTGGTAAGAAGAAATTATCTGTTGATCCTACTCCTTTGGAAATTGAGATGCGTTTATACGAAAATGATATTAACACCACAATAATTGATGGGGATAATCGAGAGGTGCAATAAATTGGCAATATTACTAGCATTTATAGGTTTAAGTTGTGGCGTAATAACCGCAGGAGGAATATTCGGTTTAATTACTAAATTAAGGCTAATAACCCGATTTGCTGATGCTACAAAAACTATTGATAATGTAAAAACATATGAAACTGCCATACTTGTTGGTGCAACGCTTGGAAACATAATTTATTTATTTCCCATATCCATAGACTTACCCTTAGCTAACATATTATTTATCCTTTTTATTTTCTTTTCAGGTATGTTTGTTGGATCGCTTGCAATGGCATTATCTGAAACCTTAAATGTAACATCAGTGTTTACAAGGCGTTTAAGGTTGCACTCGAAAATAGAGTTAATCACTATTTCTATTATAATTGGCAAACTTTTAGGGTCTTTTTTTTATTTTTAATGTATTAATAGGAGGTTAATGTAAAATTATGAACAATCAAGAATATGCTAAATATGTTAAAGAAGTTACACCCGCTAAAAGCCTTTGGCTAAATATGCTAAAAGCTTTTGTTATAGGCGGAATAATCTGTACAATAGCGCAGTTTATCTTAAACTACCTTATATCAATGGATTTTAGCAAAGAAGATGCCGCTGGCATTTTAAATATTATTTTAATCGGATTTGCAGTAATATTTACTGGTCTTGGCTATTACAGTAAACTTGGAAATTTTGCTGGTGCAGGTACTCTAGTTCCAATTACCGGTTTTGCAAATTCCATTGCTTCTGCTACTATCGAATATAAAAAAGAAGGATATGTATTTGGTGTAGGGTGTAAAATTTTTACAATCGCAGGTCCTGTTATATTATACGGTATCGTTTCTTCATGGTTTGCAGGACTCATTTATTATATTGTTAACTATGTAATTTAGGAGGTAACTACATTGAATCAAACTCAAATAATCGGTAAAGCTAGTCTTTCCTTTAATAAACCTGCCTATATTTCCAATTATGCATCCGTCGTTGGTCAATTGGAAGGACAAGGCCCCCTTGGAAAACTATTTGACTGTGTAGAAAAAGACCCAATGTTTGGAGGAACTACTTGGGAAGAAGCCGAAAGTTTTCTGCAAAATCAAACATTGAGAACACTTTTCAAAAAATCATCTTTAAAACCTACTGATATCAGATATATTTTTGCAGGCGACCTATTAGGACAACTTATTGCTTCAACATTTGGTATCATCAATTACAATATGCCATTTTTCGGTTTGTATGGTGCCTGTTCTACAATGGGTGAATCGTTAGCTTTAGCATCTATGACTATTGCTGGCGGATTTGCGGATAAAACCATTGCTATGGCCTCAAGTCATTTTGCCAGTGCAGAAAAGACCTTTAGATTTCCTTTGGGATACGGTTGCCAAAGAAAGCAATGTGCAACTTGGACTGTTACTGGTTGTGGTGCTGTTGCACTTGATTCAAAGGAAGGAATTGCTAAAATTACTGGAATAACACCTGGAAAGATGGTTGATTTTGGTGTCAAGGAAAGCGACAATATGGGCGCTTGTATGGCTCCTGCTGCGGCTGATACTATATTGACTCATCTTACCGATTTTAACTTAAATGCTAACTATTACGATAAAATAATAACTGGCGATTTAGGCTATGTTGGACAAACTATTTTAATAAATTTGCTTAAACAAAATAAAATCGATATTTCAGCAAATCATATGGATTGTGGTATTGAAATATTTGACAATGCAAATCAAGGCACAGGCTCTGGCGGTAGTGGTTGCGGTTGTTCTGCCTCTACCCTTTGCAGTATGATTCTAAAAAATATTGAGAATAAAGTATGGAAACGTGTACTATTCGTGCCTACAGGCGCTTTGTTAAATCCTATTAGTTTTAATGAAGGCAAAAGCATACCTGGTATAGCCCACGCAGTTGTAATTGAGGAGGTCTAAATGGATTATTTAAAAGCTTTTATTGTTGGCGGACTTATATGTGCCATCGTACAAATTTTCATTGATAAAACGAAGCTTCTTCCAGGTAGAATTATGGTTGGACTAGTCGTTCTCGGCGTAATCCTTGGTTCTTTCAATCTCTACGAACCTGTCATTGATTTTGCTGGTGCCGGTGCTTCTGTACCACTTATTGGTTTTGGCAACACATTGATTAAAGGTGTAAAGGAAGCAGTCGACGAAGAAGGATTATTAGGCCTATTTACAGGTGGATTTAAAGCAAGTGCTATTGGTATTAGTGCAGCACTAATCTTAAGTTATATTGGTTCTTTCATATTTAAACCTAAAATGAAAAAATAGGCTGGTTTTCCAGCCTATTTTCACTTTAAGATTATACCAATCTAACTGCCATTGCTTTCATTTCATCGCTTGTCTTATATCTTAAAACACCATTTTCTACCACCACATCAACATCTGTATCTGAATATACATCTGCGATTGTTGTTGGACAATTCTTTGGTAATTCTACTTCGATATACTCAGGATACTCGCCTCTAAATGTGTGAATAAGTACATATGCCTCGTTATTCTCACCTACACGAACTACACCCTGCCATCCTTTCAAATGTCTTTCGCTTGTAAGTTTTGGACCAACTCTGTGTGTAAAACCATTTTTAATAATTGGTGCAATCTTCTTATAGAATGCCATACCTTCATCAATTGGTTTCCACTGTTCTTCTGTAAGATTTGTAACATCACCAGATAAACACATTCTTCCAAGGAAAGTATTTGCAACAGAATATGCAATTCTCTTAGGTGTATCTTTTTCTCTAATTACAGCCCAAATCTGGCTTTGACGAGGAAGAATTGCTCTGTGTAAATTCGCTGCAACTACAGGAATTTCTTCAGTTTCATGAGCATCCGAGAATGATGCCATAGGGCAAATA
This sequence comes from Lachnospiraceae bacterium, assembly GCA_017935565.1. Classification (GTDB taxonomy): domain Bacteria; phylum Bacillota; class Clostridia; order Lachnospirales; family Lachnospiraceae; genus SVEL01. The sequence goes on along the minus strand of JAGBHK010000030.1, from coordinate 32,831 downwards.
CTCATCATTAATGGCTCTAATTTATGACCACCAGAAGAACAGTTTTCAAGAATAATACCAGGTACCTCTTCCTTTACTTTTCTTACAAAATCAACTGATGCATCCATATTCTGTCTCAAACCTTCGCCAAGAGATTCTGCACCATCACAACCGATACCGATTGTATCATTGTAATCCATCTTCATATATTCAAAGCCATAGTCTTTTAAAGTTCCAATAACTTTCTTTGTAAGATAATCTGTAACCCATGGGTCTCTCATATCCCAGAATCTTCTACTGTATGTTGATATAGGATATCCATCACGTTTTAATTGATGGTCAGTTGTATTATAAGCTTTTGCTGCAGGACCAATATTGTCTATTTCAAACCAAATACCTGCCTTCATGCCTGCATCATTAATTAAATCAACAGTTTTTTGTAAACCATCTTTAAATAAAGTAGGTGAAATATTGTAATCTCCCATACTTATATCCCAAGGAATGCCGTCTTCTTTAAACCAACCACAGTCAATAACAAAATATTCAAAACCTTTGTCCTTAATTGCATCAATAATTCCTGAAATATTCTCATGAGAAGGATTACCCCATGTTGTACAATATTCATTAAATATTATAGGTAAATGCTGTTCTGACTCAGGTGCATCTTCTAAGTATTTCTGTCCAGCCTTTGTAAGTCTTTGACAAATCATATCAATTCCACCGCCATGACATGTACTTACTATAGCGTAAGGTGTTTCAAAACTTTCACCTGGTTGCAATGTCTTTGTCCAATGTCCAAACTCTCTATCTGCAAGTCCACCTGTAAGATGTAATGCGTCATCCTGTCTGTATATTTCCATCTGCCATGATGCTTCGTGAGCTAATTGAACTCCCCAAAATACATCATTTTTAGTATCTTCAACTGCAACAAATGGGAAATACTTCTTTACAGGCATAGACCCTGTTTGACCAAATCTTTCTGTACTAACAGACCATGTTGACCAAGATGGTTCTAATTGCATATCCTCTACTGTCTCAGTATATAATCTACCTTCATGACTCCATTTACTTCTAAGTCTATGAACTAATAAACTATCAGGCGCGTCTCCCTCAATAAAAGGAGTAATATTACCAAGTTCAAAACTTGATATCATTTCTAAAGTAATAGGTGCTTCGGAATTATTTGTGATAATATTTTTCATCTCAAAACTATCATCACCTTCATAATATGTAATCATATGAACTACGTCATAACCTCTATTATCTTTAAGAAATGTTTTTACAATAGTCTTATCTTCTGTTTCCTCAACAATTTGGCTTTGATAATCTAAAAAATTAGCCGATTCACCATTTCTCATAGATGAACCATGCCCATAACAATTTGGATACTTATCTCCAACAAGTTTCATCTGAACCATAGAATTAATTCTATAGAACTTACTTTTATTATCTTCCTCATCCATATCTGCTGGATGAATAGAAAATCCGGCTGTATTGAAATCTTCTTCTAATTCATATTTCAATATCATATCGCCGACCTGTACCTTTGAAATTTCTTTAATTGACACGTCAAATTACCTCCATTATTTTATATATACATATTAACATATTTACCAAAGAAACAAAATGTTAGTTTTTTGACGATTTTGATACTTCTTTTGCACTACTATCTATTAAATTTACTTTAGAATGAAGAAAAGCGCTACATCCTAAGATGTAGCGCTTGAAAAATCTTATACAAATCTATGTATTACTCTAAGTAATCTTCGATTTCCTGAAGTTTTTCTTTATTTACTCTGTTTCCTTCTTCCTGAAGGTATACATAGTAGTCTTCTGCATTAACACCACCGTAGATACATGCATTTTCAATACCTAACTTTTCAGAATAACCGAAGTTCTGTTCGTTATCGTTACCGAAGTAAATCTTGTCTAACCATGTACCAAAACCTGGAATCTGCTGTCCACCGTAGCATACCCATGTACCGTCCATAACACCATCGAAGAAGTCTTCGAAGTATTCAGCTCTAGCATATTCTTCACCCCATAATGATACAACAGCTTCATCAGATGATGGATCATCTACGTTTGGATGCCAAGCTCTAAAGCTTTCCCAAACACCTTCATCTAATGTAATTGGGCAGTGGTTCTTAGATACTGCTCTGTCTTCACCTGTTGATTTCTCAAGAAGGTTTGGATAGTGCTCGATCTTCTTTTCCCAACCCTGTGGTCCCCATGTCATATACTTAAGTAATTCATATGCTTCACGTGGCCAATCTGAATATGGAGAGATACCACCCATATCCATTGTAGCGATATAGTTACCGCCTTCAGCGTCTTCTTCATGTGGCATTAAATAAGGAACGAAAATAACTTTGTTCTTTTCAATCCAATTTTCTGTAATCCAGTAATCTTCCCATGTCCACCAGTTATCTGTGTAGATAGCTACATAACCAACGTCCTGTGGATGTAATACGTTAGGAGCTTCTGCTGTACCACCGTATAATCTTGCACGCTGAGCTTCACCACCATTACCTAATGCGTATGGCTTGTATTCTTTCTGAATCCATTCAGCTTCAAGGTTCATACCGTATGCCCAGTTTTCCATATCGTATTCGCTACCATTCCAACCGAATTCACCGATACAGTCTTTATCTGCAGCGATTGGATACCATGTGATAACTGTACATCCAGCATTGTAACCGAAGATGTACTGACCATCAACTTTATCCTTCTTTGACATTTTTTCAACTGTTTCTTCGAATTCTTCCCATGTCCAGTCTGTGCTAGGCATAGCATCACCGTTTCTAAGGAAAACGTCTAAGTTAACGAATGCTGCTGTTGGGAAAAACTTAACTGGTGTTGTCCACTTTCCTTCTGTTCCAAGGTAACCGATCTTGTATTCATTGATACCTTTGATTACGTTCTTTGAATCTTGGTCAGCTTCCCAAAGAAGTGACATATCAAGAAGTAAACCGTTTGTAATGAATACGTCAGGTGAGTTTAATACCCAGAACGCATCTGGTAAATCACCAGTAGCTGCAAGCGCTATTAATTCAGCATTGTTTGATTCAACTGCGAATTCTTTTACTTCTACAGTAATGTTTGGATATTCCTCATGGAATTCTGCAGCTAAAGCTTCACTAATCTCGATGTCCTGCCAACAAGAATACACAAGTGTGATTTCTTCTGTTGTCATAGGAGCAAGAGTAACTGTTTCCTGAGTTGTTGTTGCTGTTTTCTTCTTACAAGCTGTAAAGAGAGAACCAGTAAGAGCAACTACAAGCGCTAAGCATAAAAGCTTCTTAAGATTTTTCTTCATTTTCTTTCCTTCCTCCTTAATTTTTCTACAAAAAACGAATTATTATCTTAAAATAAACTAATTCTAAATCAAATAATTCGTTTTTTGCGAATAATTTAATGCTTTTTTTACCTTTTATATTTTACTATATAAATTTCACTTTGTCAATGCACATTACACAAAGACTTTTGTATTTGAGTAACTTTTTTTAGCAAAATTACATAATAAAACATATTAGTTATTATTCACCAGTAATACCGGCTCTATCAACGCTCTCAACGAACTGCTTCTGTAATATGAAATATAACAAAAGAAGTGGTGCAATTGTAAGTACTGTAGCACACATACTAAGAGATGTACTAAGTGTAGGCTTATCAGAACCTGCATTATTTGCGTCTCTTGACTTATTATACTGTCCATCAAATTTAGCCAACTGTGTAATAAGTGGTGTGAAACCATAACCTTCTTTTTCACCAATCATAGCACCTGAACTTGTATAGAAGTATAAGTTTGCTAAGAATTCTTCATTCCAATACCATACGAATGAGAATAATAATACTACTATTAAAGCGCCTGATGCTGATGGAATAGCAATTCTAAAGAACTGCTTAAAGTGTCCTGCACCGTCAATCTGTGCTGCTTCTGACAATGCCTTTGGTATCTGCTTAAAGAATGACCAACAAATAAGGATAAACAGCTGAGACTTAATACCCTGACCAAAAATAGCAGGAGCAGCATATGCCCAAATTGTTCCTGTGAATCCCATATCATTGTAAACTCTAAATGTTTCAAGAATTGTAAGCTGCTGTGGCATAATAAATGAAACAATAAGAATCATAAATATGAGGTTCTTTCCTTTAAAGTTGTATCTTGCAAGTCCATATCCTACTATAGAACAAGTTACAACCTGAATAAGTGATGGTACACCTGAAAGTATCAAACTGTCTACAAGTGATTTACCAAAATTCATGGTATCCATTGCAAGTCTATAGTTTTTGAAACTAAACTGCGATGGGAACCATACAACACCTGGGTCAAGTAAGTCATCGAGTGACATGAAACTTGTACTGATAATTGATAATATAGGTAAAATGAAAATAAATCCTACACCTATAAGTATTATATATACTGCAAGTTTCTTAAGAAGACCAATGTCATCTTTGCTTCCAAAAAGCATTTTTCTTACTTTTTCTTTTGAAAGAGGAGTTTTTGTTTTCTTTATCTTTTTAGCTTCGGCTTTTGCCGCTTTAGCTGCCTTTGCTTCTGACTTAACTACGTCAAGTTTTTCTTTTTTAGACATCTTCGTATCCTCCTCTCAAGTCTTTTCCTTTTGCTTTTAATTTTGCTTCCTTCTGTAAAGCCTTTTCGAACTTAACAGCGTTCTTTGCAGTTTTCTTAGCCTGCTTCTTAACAAGCTTCTTTGCTTTCTTTTCGAATTTCTTATTCTTTGCAATCTGTTTAGCATATGCATCTCTCTTTTCTTTAAAGAGAAGGAATACAATACCAACGAATATAAGAACTACTACATTCAAAATCCAAGCGATAACTGAACCCTGACCATAACCATTTACACCGTTATTAACAACATATGTGATACGACCAATAATCCAGTTGTTGTTTGTATCCTGGCAAAGGAAAATTGTTGTGTATACTGCATTAAGCAAAATCATTGGCTTAATTGTAGGTAATGTAATCTTCCAGAAACATTCCCAATTTGAACCACCGTCAATCTTTGCTGCTTCATAAAGTGAAGTATCAATCTTCTGGATAGCAGCAAGGAAAATAAGTATCTGAACACCTGTATACCACAAAATTGTAATAATATTACCAAATACTGTTGATAACATATCAGCAAGGAATGGTGGTAACATTGAGTTCAATGTATTAGTGATAATTGAAATATCAACCGCACTAATTGAGTTTGAACTGTTTAATAAATCCTGCATAACCGGACCACTTGTAACGATAACCGGTATGAAGAAAATTGTTCTAAATATACCTTTACCCTTAATATTTAAATTAAGGAACATTGATATAATAAGCGCAAATACTACTATCAGTGGTACATATGATATCATTTTACTTATCAAAGCTGTAATATCTGTTTTAAATGTAACGTATTCTGAAACAGCTTTTCCAAAGTTCTCAAAATTGTTCCATTCTGTAACAATTGCATTGTTTGCAATTCTTACTCTACAGAACATATACCAGAAAGTTCTAACCATTGGGTAAAACAAGAATGCAATTACACCAATGATATATGGGAATACAAAGAAATATCCCATTCTGTTCTCTCTCTTAGTAAGTTTACTTTCGTGTACTTTAACTTTTACTTTACGTCTTCTACCATACTCGTCAACAAGTTCGATATCGTCGTTATTTAAAAGTTCTTCTACTGTATATTTTTTCTTCTTTTTCTTCTTTGCATCATCGGTAGCAGCTTCGTTAACCAAGGCAGCTTCGTTTGATACATTATTTAATTCTTCATCTGTCTTAGTCTTTTTCATTCTGCTTCACCTACCTTATATGATAATGCTTCAATAGTTTCACCATTTTCAATTATTGCCTTTTCTGAGAAGTTTACGTATACAACAACACCGTTTGAGTATGTTGTTTTAGATAAACCTTCATCTGATTTTTCATGAGCTACAATAACTGCGCCTGAAACTTTATCATTAATTGCTTTTAATTCTTTGTGATATTCTGCAATTCTTTCATCATACTGTTCATATTCAGATGAATATATCCAACTTGAGTTTGTATGTAACAACTCTGTTGGTGATTCCTCTGTAAGAAGGAATGAAGGATATACACCTGTTTCAACAAGTTTAAGGAAATACTCTGTTGCGTTAGCTTCAAAGTTTACATATTCAGAATATACATCAATTGTTCCCTTTAATACACTTGATACAAATGGAATTTCATCTGATGCGTATACGAACATTGATGAATACAATGGCATATCAATATACGAATCTGTGTACTTCCACATATACTTAAATGGATTTTCAAGAACTATATCCATATCAGCGCTAACTTTATCAAGTGCAGATACATAGTGATCTATTACATCCTGTCTTGTGTACTGAGTATCATTCTTAAAATATGAGAATAATGAAGTACTAATACCACTAAACGCGATATTTCCAATTCCATCTTTCTTCATGTCATCTGATAATTTAACCATATATTCATTTGACAATTCAGGAATTAAGTATCTAAAGTTCTTATAAACCTTAAGGAATGGACTGAAAATTTCTTTTGTTCTCTGTCCATATGTCTTAACTGCGTCATATGATGATGACTCAACTGCTTTATTGATAAGCTGCATATCTGTCATAAGATAAAGGTCAACGCCTGTGCCTTCAAGTTCTTTAAACAAATCATTCATTGCAGAATTACCGCCGATTGAATTTGCTACATCATATTTCTTTATAGGTGTCTCATAATATCCACCTTGCTGCCATCCAGTGTAGATTGCAAGAATGTCTTCAACACCGTTTGACTTTAAATCAGCTAAAATATCTTTTACATTGTCAACTGTTGTTGCAACAACGTCTGTCTTAAATACAAGGAATTCTTCCTTGTCAACACCGAAGAAATCAAGTCTAGTCTTGAATGTTCCGTCAGTTGTCTTAACTAAATCACCATCAGCGATGAGCTTATTTCTGTAACTTTCAGCTAAACCAATGTAGTTAGCCTTATCACCAGTTGTAAACAAGAATGTAATTTCAACATCTCCAACAAGTTTATTTTTTGGTGTAGCAGTTACAGTACCCTGATACTGATTTGTATCGGAAAGAGATCTCATGTATGTATCTCTGTAAATAATTCTACATCCTGAATAGTTTTCATAAAGGCCGGCAACACCGTTTAATATACCTTCAATCTTAGCACTTTCTTCACCCTTTGTGATGATACCAAGTACACCAAACTGTGTATCTGTATGAACCATACCCCAGAATGGAGCTATGATTGATTCAGTTGAGTTAGATGTACCAATCATATCTGTCTCATCGTATGTTGAAGTATTAGCTAAGTCAAATGAGAAGTCTGAGCCATATACTCTTTGCATATAACCTGATGAATACTTAACAGCTTCCTGTGTACCACCATATACATAGAAGTTATTCTCAAAGTCAACTCTAATACCATTACCATCTGGAAGAATCATGTAACCTTCTCTGTCACCCTTTTCAGTCATACCAAGACCATTAAAGATGTACATAGAACCTACTGAGTATGCTGCATTTTCTTCAACGATTTTGTCTTCTGGTACTTCTACATGAAGACCTTCGTCATCAAGTGATACTACGACATCAAATGATATTTCTAAATTTGAAAAACTAATTGATGCTGTAAAGCCATCTTTCGCATCCTTATATTTGATTGTTGCTGTATTAACACCTATAGGTGAGTTTAATATAATCGTGTTATCTTTTTCTTCAACGTAAGAAAGCGCGATACCTGATGTAATAGGAGCTGCTGCAACAGCACTATAGTTACGTGCTTTTGCATCTTCTTCACTTACAGTCGATGTAAAGATTGCACCGCTCGCTATATCTCTAATAATGATTGAACAATTAGCATCTTTACGATACAATTCGTACTTATCATTTGATGTGATGAGTTTATGTCCATAAATCTCACCATTTTCAACTTCTTTAACTACTGCTTTTTCTAAAGCAAGTTTCTGTCTTTCAGCTTCTGGAAGTTCATTTTCATTAACATCACCAATGATAAATGGACCTCTGTTAATTACTTCATTTGTAAGACCTTCCACTGCTTTGTTTTTAGCAGTCGCAAAGGAAATAATTGGTGTAAACATCAAGCATACAAGACCAAGGCTTAATACTCTTTTTAACTTATTATTTTTCAAGTCGATACACCACCTCTCCATAAATTGACTTAACGAAATTGATTACCTGTGCTGCTAAGATGTATAAGATAAATGCAATAGCAACGAATACAACAGCTGCAAAGATTGTAATACCAATTACCTTAAATGTTTCTTTTACTGTATAGTTGTTGATTTCTTTAATTGTTAAGAATAACAATATAGCAATCCATACAAACATGATTATATTTGCAAACTGAATAAGGAACATTTCATTAGTTGTAACAATCATACCACCAAGATAAATAATTGGCTGGATAATGAAATATGGTGTGAATGAATATAAGTAACCCATAAGGATTTCTTTAAATCTACCTTCACCATCTGAAATTGTACAAATAAGGTATGTTACTGCTGATGCAAATACAAAACCAAATACTACTGTTAAAATATCTGTTGGAATGTAATAAACACCATCTCTCATATTCTTTACAAGGAAACCAGAGAAATATTTATTTACAATCATAATTACCATAAATAATATCATTAAGAATGTAATTGCACCATATGAAACCATTCCTTCTCTCTTAACTGCATAAGCACCGTCGATTGGATGTGTTGCATAAGTCTTACAATATGCGATCTGTGATATTAATTTATTCTTCTTAAGTTTCTTCCACATTCTTCTGTAAACATTGAAAAGACCTGTCTTCTTATCAATCTTACCAAGTACCTTAAAGATTAACCAGAATATTACGATAATCACAATAAGGTAAATAAGATTAGATGTAAGCCAATCATTTCTAAGTTCCCAGAATGAATCTGAATAACCCTGTTTTTCTTTAGCTAATCTGTAGTAATATAAAGCCTGCTCATAATTCTCTTCCTGGAAGTATGCATGGCCCATAGCCTCGTTAGCATAATCAAATAATGAATTCATAAGTATAAGTTGTTCAAGTGGCTTCTTACTATCTGAATATCTACCATTTTGATACAATACTAATGATTCATGTACCAACTGAGTAAATTCTGTTGGTTTGAATACCTGAATTTCATTGTTAATACTATCCATAACGTAGAGATAATCATTATTATCAACGTCTACAGCAGAAATGTTAGCAAATAAACCTACACGGAATGCCTGATCATCTTTACCACCAAATCTGAATAACAATGTACCTTCACTTGTGTATTCATAGATATAACCTGTACTTGTAACAGCATAAACATTGTTATATCTACCTGGTGCAATACCAACACCAAAAGTTGGGTTAACTTCTGTCTTTAACATGTTTGCGCCTGATTTATTAAGTTTCTTAACAGACTGTAATGTACCTTCAGAAGCTGTAATTGTATATACAAGTCCGTCCTCATCAACGTTAACATTAGATGGTGTATCCGCAACACCTCTGATTGCTGTAGAGTCATCTGACATGAAGAACTCTGTAATCATATATCCTAATGAAACTGTAATTTCATTGGCACCAAAGTATCCAAGGAATGTTCCGCCTTCTTCAGGTGAAATCTGTACGATACCATTTGTATTACCTTCACTGATAATATACATAATACCGCTCTGGTCTACTGCAATCTTCATTGGGTTAAATCTACCAGCACCGTATAATGGGCTTTCTGGCTTGAGATAATATCTATCAACTTCCCATTTATAATCGATAATAGGTGGCTGTTCTTCCCATACACCTGTTGCTTCATAATAAATAGGATCCTGTGGAATAAGTTCTACTGGTGTGCCTTTTTTGTACTTAAATACAACTACAGCACCATTTCTCTTACGTTCCTTACGGTCAGAGTTCATTTCTTCTCTAGCCATCTTGTTATCTGCAACGTATACATATGTATATCCGTCATCTTCGTTATCGATAACGAATACGCCTGTAGGTTCTTCCAACCATTCTTCGCCGATTACTCTGTCGAGTTTACCATCGGTTGTTGCAACGATAATTCTTGCGTTTTTCTTATCACAAATGTACATATATCCGTCATCTGTAATCTTGATATCTGAAGGTTCTTCGAATCTCATATCATCGATTCCTTCAATTTCACTTGTGATTTTACTAATTGTTGTATGTGGTGTATACGCAGCCTGAGTTTCAACATACTGACCATATCCATTTTGTGTATATGTCAAATATGGAAGTTTTGCATATGTTTCAAATGGTTCTGAAACTGACAATGCAATTATTATCATGCATAAAACCAAGGCTACGCGCTTTAATAATTTCTTCATATTTACCTCCTTTATTTATTTCATCTTCTAATACTATTTAATACCTGAATGAGCCATTGTGTTCATAACATCTTTCTGTAAGAAGATGAATAAAATCAAGTTTGGTATAAACATGATTAACGAAGCTGCCGCCTGTACACCCTGACCTTGAACAAGGTTGTTCGCGTTACTAAGTGTATTTGCGTAGAATGTCAATGTCTTCATCGCATCTGTATTTACATAAAGGTTTGATGTTTCAACGTTTGACCATACAGACTGGAATGACATAATTACACCTGTAGCAATAGCTGGCTTAACAAGTGGAATAATAATCTGTCTGTAAATTCTAAAAGGTGTAGCACCATCGATAGATGCAGCTTCAATTAATGCATCTGGAACCTGATCAACGAACTGTTTTATCAGGAACAAACTTACCGGCATCGCAATAAGCGGTAAAATATGTGCCCAATATGTGTTTGTTATATGCAATCCACTGATAATTAAGTATCTTGGAATCATTACTGCTGCAGCAACGAACATAAGCGCTGACTGGTTGATAGAGAAGATTAATCCTCTAACTTTAAATCTCATCTTTGACAATGCGTAAGCAGCCATTGTTGAAATAACAATACCACCAATACATACTGAAAGTGTTACAAGTAAACTGTTAAACACATATTTACTAAGTGGAATACCAGCATTTCTAGCAGATTTAAATAATGCTTCAAAGTTATCAGTTGTTGGATTCTTTACGTAAAACTTTGGAGGGAACTCGAATAATTCCTCCATTGGTTTAAATGCATGGCAAAAAATGTAAACGATTGGAAAGAGCATAAATATAGCAAGTGGCAAAAGCACTATGTATATTTTAATCTGACCACGTTCAAATTTCGCTGGGTTAATACCATTTCCTTTATATCCGGCCATTTTCTCTCTCCTTTCTATTCTTTCTCACCAAATAATTTTGTTGCTACTTTCGAGAATACTGTTATGATAAGAAGCAATGCTACTGAAACAGCTGCTGCATAACCCATCTCGAATCTGATGAAACCATAGTCATCAATGTGGTTAACGATTAACTGGCCTGCATAACCTGGTGTTGGGTTTGAACCCGATAAAGTAACACCGATTGCACCATTGTTAAATGCGTTAACGATAGCCATAACGGCTGCGAATAACATCTGTGGTTTCATTGTTGGAATTGTGATATAAATCATTTCCTGGAATCTGTTCTTAATACCATCAATTGCGCCTGCTTCATATAACTCATCATCAGCATTCATGATACCAGCTAAAATAGCAAGGAATCCGATACCCATACTACTCCACAAACCAACGATAATCATAATTATAAGGAGTGTTGAGCTACTTGTGAGCCATAAAATAGGTTCATTGATTAATCCCATGTCAAGAAGAACTGCGTTTACATAACCATAGCTATCACCAGAGAAAATAATTCTCCATAAAATATTCATCGCGGTACCCATTGTAAGAGATGGCGAGTAGAAAATAAGTGCTAATACAGTTCTTGGTGCTTTTGTAAACTGAGCGATTGACCAAGCTAACAAAAACGATAAACAATATCCACCAGGACCAACAATAAGCGAGAATGTAATCGTATTAGGAAGTACAAACTGCATGAATATTGAATCCTGTGTAAATAAGTTAATATAATTCATAAATCCTACAAAGTTCGGACTCTGGATTGTATTGAAATCTGTAAAAGATAATCCAATAGCAATCGCAATCGGAACTATAATAAATACCGAAAACAGTACTATATATGGAAGTAGGAAAATATATGGAGTTGTTTTACTTGTCTTCATTTTTTCATATCCTCCCGGTTAAATTAATCCATACCTAAGATTTCTTTTACAGTTTCAACAGTAGGTACTTTGTATTCTTTAACAACATTTCCCTGTTCATCTAAATAACCAAATTCTTTAAGTTTTCTAGCTGTTTCTCTATCCATCAACTTAACAGCTGAGTCAAGAGTTGTTCTAAGTGGTTCACCATCGATAACTACGGCAATGTATGCATTACTTAATTCTCTTTCGAGCATATATGTACCAGGAATTCTTGGTGATTCTGTGATGTTCTGCATTTGTTCAAGAATTACCTTCTTATCTCTGCTCTTCCATGGAAGTTTTTCCATAGCTGCAATGTTAGCAGAGTTCCAAATGTATTCTTTACCATATGTTGTCTGAAGAATTGTACCAAACTCTACCTGAGTTTCTGTACTCATCCACCACTCTAAATATCTCCATGCAGCTTCTTCTCTGTCCATCTCTTCGCCATTCTTAAGAACTACAGGGCCTTCGCCTTCATCACTCTTGAAGATAATTGAGTTCTGAGCAGCACCAGCTGTCTGTCTCTGAATAACACCATTTTCATCTTCAACACCTGGAACAAGTGAAATCTTCCAAGAGTTTTCGATTTCTGGAGCAGCATTGATAAGTAAGCTGTATGTGAAGTAATCTGATACACCGATAGGAATAGAACCATCTCTAAATCTCTGGTAGAAGTTTGCTTCTACAGGTAAATCATAGATTGTAAATAATTCTGTAAGTTCCTTAAACGCTGCAACACCAGCTTCACTGTTAATTGTTGTATCACCTGCAACTTCATCATAAAGTGTAGCACCATACTGATAGAAGATAGGTGTTGTCATAGCAAATACTCTAGTACCTGTTGTACCTGCTGTTGGATAATAGAAGCTAAGACCTCTATTTGTTAAACTTGGAACAATTGCCTTAACATCATCAAGAGTATCAGGAACTTTTAAACCAAGTTTATCCATAACGTCAGTTCTGTAGAACAATACCCAGAAGTAGAATGTTTCTGGTATAGAATAAATACCATCATTCATTGTTGAAGGAATATGAATTCCTGTTGGGAACTGACTTAATACGTTCTGATAATTTAAGTATTCTTCATCGCCTTCAAAGTAATCAAACTTTGTTAAATCAACAATAGCCTCTCTCAAGGCAAATTCGATTGGCTGTGCATAATCTACCGCCTGACCAACGTCTGGAGCTTCGCCCGCCGCATTGGATAAAATAAGTTTCTGTGCATCTGGCATGATACACAAGTCTACTTCAATACCTGTTTCATCTGTAAAACCGCCTTCTTTGTCGATAAGCTGCTGGATGATTTCCAGATACTGTCTTGGTCTGTTGATCCATACCTGTAAGTGTGTCTCATCACCAGAACCAACTGTGTATGACTGATCGCTAAATGATTCGAAGAATCTAACGATTGAAGCCCAAATCTTTTTGAAAATGTTTTCCTTTTCAGGAAGATTTACTTCGCTTGATTCCTGATATACAAATATTCTATCAAATGTAATATTGTCAGCATCAAGTGTTGTAATAAGGTTAGCAAGCATCTGGTTTACAGAACTTGTGCTCTGTGAAAGTTCCTTTAATCTGTATGGAATATCGTTAGGGTCTTTCTTGAAACTTTCAAGTTTTTCGATTGCTGTTAATATAGAAGAAAGTGCACCAACCTTCTTAGCATCAGAATATGATGATAATTCTTCATACATAACATTTAACTTATCAATCCACTTCTGAAGGTCTGCTTCAATAGTAGGAATGTAATCAACAATCTTGATGTTCTTGTACTTACTTGTATTTGTACCTGCTAATTTTGTAACTTCAAGAGCAAGGTCATTAATCTCGCTCATGATAGTATCAACTTCTTCCAATGATACTCTCAATGGATCATGTGATATTGTAAAGGAAATTACATGTTTTCCCTTTGTAAGCTTAATAGCCATCTTACCATCTGCATTATCCTGCAATGTGTGAAGAGTAAAATTGTTTGCATAATCAAATTCATATGCCTGTAATAAAGTATTAGGTATTTCACCATCAACCTTTATATCCATAAATACCGGGAAGTCTACCTTATCACTCTGACGATAGTTAACCGCAAAGTAATAATATCCGTCTTCATCTACTTCTACTTCATATGCTATTGTCTGACCTGCATCAGCAAAAGAACTTCCATCTAAAATATTAAGCACTTTTTTGCTTGAGTTATATGGTGATAAGTCAATATCATACTCACATGTAGGTCTGATAGATGAATCATTCTTAAATAATGGTCTTTCAGCTTCAAGTTCTACAAAGAAATCACCTGTAGCTGTATTTCCGCTCTCGTATTCATCAATCTTTGCTTCTGCCTTAAGATAGAAATTACCAATCTTTAATTCTGCTTCGTTAAGAGTGATAGTGATTTCATTGTCACCTTCTTCTAACTGAACATAAAGCGGTGTTGAATATCTATAACTTGGGTCAGAAATTGGTTTGTAACTCCATTCCATAACTTTTTGTGGAGTACCTACGATTTCATTATCATATCTATCGTAAGATTTTTCTTCAGGATCTTTCCACAAACTTTCATAAAGCTGTCTGTAACATTCATAGAAAGGAACCTCTCCACCGATTGTTATCTCTGCTTCTGGTACAAGAATAGATTCTGCTTCATATGATAAATAATCAAAACCTAATTCATATACACCTTTCTTATCCACAGGAATAACTACTGTAAGTGTCTGACCATACTCGAGCTGAACTACTTCGCTGTCGCCTTCGTATCCGTCAATATCTCCAGTCTTTGTACCGCCGTCAACATAGATGTCTGTAATCTTATATACGATATCTTCACCCTTGTACTTTGGATATTTGTACTTTGAGCTAACTTTTGTATAATTCTTTTCAATCATCTCGTTAACGTACTCGTCCTTAACACTGCTTGAACCAGTGTCGCCTGTTGTTCCGTTTGCTTGTGCATCTTTATTATCTTCTGTTGTTCCATCTGTAACTACATTAGAATCTTCTGTAGTTGGTTCTGCATATACTACAAATTCACATGCAAACAACGAAATAAGTAATGTAAGAGCAATCAAGCGCTTCAGGCTATTACGTCTCATATCTTTTTGCCTCCCTCTGTATATTTTTTTCATTCGCCCAATTTTTGTGCACTTTTATCAATATTTTTATCTATAGCGCACAATCAGGCAGAATAAGACTATGTTAATATTATATACACTTGTTACATATCTGTCAAGGAAAAACAACCTAGTTTTTATGCATTTTTAACAATTTATAACCTATTTTTTTGTTAGTAATTTTTAACAAATATTTTATAAAAATTTCATTTTCTACATAAAATGGTCACATATTCGCAAGCGCGCTTGCTCATTGTCGCGACTCTCGCTTCTCTCGAGTTTTTTCACATATTCGCAAGCAGAGCTTGCTCATTGTCGCGACTCTCGCCAAATGACCTTACGGTCATTCATAGAAAAACCAAAACGAAAACTGCCTTGCAAGCAAGAGTTTTCGTTTCGGCTTTTCTATGCGCGACAATAAGTCGCTTGGCTCGATGTTCGCGCAAATAAAGGTGTGTTTGTTTCCAAACACACCTTCGTTCAATTTTCAATAATTAATAATTATAACTTAATTCTTCTTATTCTTCGTCGTCATCGTCGCTGCCTTTTTTCTTTGAAGCAACAACTGCAACTACTACTACAACTACTACAACTACTACTGCAATGATGATAACTGTTGAATCAAGTCCACCTGCTTCTTCGTCTGCAGCATTTGTGTTTACCTGTAAGTAAGGAGCATTGTTCTTATCAGCAACCTGAGCCTTGTTAGATGTTGTTTCTGGAACATATACTTCTGGCTTTGTAGATCCTGAATAATTTCTGTCAGCTACTAATTCCTTAACATCATCAGCTGTAAGAGCTCTGTCATAGATATATAAGTTATCAACAGCACCATCAAGTGGAGCATCCCAAGCATTTACACCAAGATATAACATTGTATTTGCACCAACAAAGTCAAGATATGGCTGTGTATTACCCTGTTCTACTGCTTCACCATTGATATATACCTGTACAACACCTTCTGTTACTACATATGTAATATTCTTCCATGCTGTCCATGCATCATTTTCTAATAATAAATCACCATTACCACCAGCTGTCCAAAGATCACCCCATTCTGTAGGAGTTTTGCTTACCTGATCATGTACCCAGATACCAGCTGCGAAAGCAAGTGTTTCCTGCCAACCATTACCAAAGCTTGCCCATTCTTCAGCATTTGCTTCCCATCCGTTCGTAAGGAAGAATGTTGCTGTATGTTTGCTATAGTTAAGGTAATAGATATCATATGACAATGTAAATGTATATGATGATGGAGCAACATCTAATTTAACACCATAGTTTGACATTAAACCCTGTAAAATAATAGCCTGATCTGTAACACCATTTGAGAAAATTGTTTCCTCTGAGCCTGTAAGTTCAGCATTAACCTTAGCTGCTGTTAGTGTGCCCTCTTTTCCTGTTACTTCATTCTTTAAACTTCCATCGAAGTTAAACTGACCCACAAGGCCTGTTGTTGTATCTGCAAATGCCATAACTGTTGAAGATACAACCATAATAGCTGTTGCTATTACTGCTAAAATTCTTTTTTTCATTTCTTCAAGTCCTCCTTAATCATTATTGAAATTGAAAATTTATGCGATTCTCATAAACCTTTTTATATTTTAACTTATTTTCTGTACATTGTCAACAATAATAGTACTCTTTTTTTTAAAACTTTTAAGTATTTTTGTACAAAATATTAACTAATGCTTGTCGTTTTTAATATTTAATTTATAAATTATTAAGATTTTATAATTGATTATTTTAAATCGACAAATTAGTCTTCATCAAATTCCTCATCATCATCATCGTCATCATCAGGCATATAATCTTCATCATCGCTATCATAGTATTCTGGTTTCTTCTTTAATACAACAACAAATAATGCAACCAAACCACCAATAACCGCAATTACAACTACGATTATGATAATAAATCCTAATGAACCGCCATCTTTTTCACCCGCAGCTGTTGTAGCATTAGTATTTTTAACTAAATTTCCTTTATCAACTTTATTTTTTTCAGTCGAAACTGGCTCCTGTGTTTCTTTTTCCGGCTCAAATGCGATATGATATGCTCTACCTGAAAGTAACTCTGTAACATCTTCAGCTGTAAGTGCTCTATCATAAATATATAAATTATCTACAGCTGCTGATAATGGTGTATCTGCTGTAAATGCGTCAGTACCAAAATACACCTTTGTATTCTCATTAATAACATTTACCCATGTTTTTCCTTCTTCAAATGCAGTACCATTCAATGTGCCAACTGTACCTATATCCTTACCGTCAACATAAGTTGTAACCATACCACCATCAACTACATATGTAATATTTGCCCAAGCCTTCCATTCCTTTTTATCATTAATAAGCGATGGTGTGCCTGTAGGAGCCCAAATATCAACCCATTCTGCTGGATTCTTGTTAACAACATCACGAACCCAAACACCTGCTGCATAAGAAAGGTCTGACTTATGTCCAACACCAAAATTAATCCACTGCGCGTCTGCATCTTCCCAACTAGATGCCATAAATATTACAGGTGAATACTGATAAAACTCCTTATAATATATATCATAAGAAATCGTAAATGTATTCGATGTAGGAACCGCATCTGTCAACTGTAAACTATACTTTTGAAGAATACCTTCAAATAAAACAGACTGATTAGTAACACCATTTACAAATACTGGTTTAATATCTGCTACAACCGGTTCCTGTGTTAACCACTTACCTGTATATGTAGCTTCTGTTCCTGTTACCTCATTTTTAAAGTTACCATCAAAATTATACTGGCCAATAAGACCTGTTGTTATGTCAGCAAAAGCTGAAACTGTTGTAGCCAATGTCATAACTGCAGCTAAAGCCAATGTTAATATTCTTTTCTTCATATCTTATCCTCCTTAAATTTACGCAGTTCTCATAACCTATGTATAATATATATCATATTCTCTATATTGTCAATAAAAAATTAAAATTTTATAAACAAATTATAAAAAAACAAAGAGAACTTTTTAGATTCTCTTTGTTTTTTGTTAATAAAGTTATTTTTTATTTAAAATAATTTACACCAGATTCAAATATCTTCATATCCTGTTCTCCGTAGATATTCATAGCAACTGCATCAGCTCTTCTTTCAGAGTGAGCCATCTTACCAAAACATCTTCCGTCAGGACTTAAGATACCTTCGATAGCTGCATAAGAACCGTTAACATTCCATTCTTCATCCATTGTTGGATTACCGTCAAGGTCAACATACTGTGTAGCAACCTGGCCATTTGCGAACAACTTGTCAATCCATTCCTTATTAGCAACAAATCTACCTTCACCATGAGATGCTGGATTTACATATGTCTTACCAACTTCCGCACCTGTAAGCCATGGCGACTTATTTGTAACAACCTTTGTATATACCATCTTAGATATATGTCTGTTGATTGTATTAAATGTAAGTGTTGGTGAATTTTCATCCTGTCCAGTAATTTCACCATTTGGTACAAGACCAAGCTTAATAAGTGCCTGGAAACCATTACAGATACCAAGTGCAAGACCATCTCTTTCATTTAATAATTTATGAACAGCTTCTTTAAGTTTTTCATTTCTAAATGCTGTTGCGAAGAACTTAGCAGAACCATCTGGTTCGTCACCTGCTGAGAATCCGCCTGGGAACATAATAATCTGTGCCTTTGCAATATTTTCTTCAAATACTGCAACAGATTCTCTAATATCATCAGCATTCAAGTTCTTAAATACCTTTGTAATTACATTAGCGCCAGCTCTCTCAAACGCCTTTGTACTATCATATTCACAGTTTGTACCTGGGAATACAGGAATAAATACTGTAGGTTTAGCAATTTTATTCTTGCAAACATATACATTACCAGCTGTGTACATTGGTGTATCAAGCTTAGTTGTATCCTTTGAACCTCTTGTTGGGAATACCTTTTCAAGTGTCTTTTCCCATGTCTTAACAGCATCTTCCAATGAAATTGTCATGCCATCATATACAATATCTGTAGAATTTGTAACTGTACCAACAATCTTAAAGTTTGCATTGTTGTTAGATGCAGCCATAGCCGCTTCTACTGCATTAAGTTTTTCCATTGGAACTTCTGCAACAATATTACCAAATTCAACTGCGAACAATTCTTCTGGTTTAACGTCTGATGAAATATTTACACCAAGCATATTACCAAATGCCATCTTTGAAACTGCAGCCGCAAGACCCTTTGAATCAAGTGAGTAAGCTGCAACAATAGCCTTATCCTGGATGAGGTTATGAATTGCTTCATACATCTTCATTACCTGAGCATATACAGGCTTGTTGTATTCATCCTTTTCAATGCTAAATTTAACAATCTTATTTCCAGCAGCCTTAAATTCAGGAGAAACGATATCACCTTCTTTTGCAACATCAACTGCAAATGAAACTAATGTAGGTGGTACGTCAATTTCATTAAACGAACCTGACATACTATCCTTACCACCGATTGAAGGAAGTCCGAAGCCAAGCTGTGCATCATATGCACCAAGGAGTGCTGCAAATGGCTGACTCCAACGCTTCTTATCTTCTGTCATTCTTCTGAAGTATTCCTGGAATGTAAATCTAATCTTCTTATAATCACCACCGTTAGCAACAATCTTTGCAACAGATTCAACTACTGCATAAATTGCACCGTGGTATGGGCTCCATGTTGATAAATATGGATCAAAACCATAACTCATCATTGTTACTGTATCGCATTTACCTTTAAGTACTGGTAATTTAGCAACCATAGCCTGTGTTTCTGTCTTCTGATACTGTCCACCGTGTGGCATAAATACTGAACCAGCACCGATAGAACCGTCAAACATTTCCACAAGACCCTTCTGTGAACAAACATTAAGGTCAGCAAGTGTTTCAAGCCATTTAGACTTAACATCAGTAACTTCTTTAACTTCAAAGTAGTTTTCTTCCTTAACAGGCATTTCAACTTCTACGTCTGTTTCCTGATGAGCACCGTTTGTATCAAGGAATCTTCTTGATAAGTCAACGATTGTCTTTCCTCTCCATTTAAGAGTAAGTCTTGGATCTTCCTTAACAACTGCAACTTCTACAGCTTCAAGGTTCTCTTCTGCTGCATACTTCATAAATTCTGCAACATCATTCTTATCTACAACTACAGCCATTCTTTCCTGTGATTCTGAAATAGCTATTTCAGTACCATCAAGACCAGCGTACTTCTTTGGAACCATATCAAGGTTAATATCAAGACCATCTGCTAATTCACCGATAGCAACTGATACACCACCTGCACCAAAGTCATTACACTTCTTAATAAGCTTACTTACTTCTTCTCTTCTAAATAATCTCTGAATCTTTCTTTCTGTAGGAGCATTACCCTTCTGAACTTCAGCACCACATGTTTCAATAGAAGCTTCTGTATGAACCTTTGATGAACCTGTAGCACCACCACAGCCGTCACGGCCTGTTCTACCACCTAATAGGATGATGATATCGCCTGGATCAGATGTTTCTCTCTTAACAGCTCTTCTTGGAGCAGCACCCATAACAGCACCGATTTCCATTCTCTTAGCAACGTAGTTTGGATGGTAAATTTCCTTAACAAGACCTGTTGCAAGACCAATCTGGTTACCATATGAGCTATATCCATCAGCTGCACCCTTAACGAGCTTCTTCTGTGGTAATTTACCTTTCATTGTTTCAGATACTGGCTTTGTAGGGTCAGCAGCACCTGTAACACGCATTGCCTGATATACATATGTACGACCTGACAATGGATCTCTGATTGCACCACCAAGACATGTAGCCGCACCACCGAATGGTTCGATTTCTGTTGGATGGTTATGTGTCTCATTCTTGAAGTTAACAAGCCATTCTTCAACCTGTCCATCAACCTCAACTGGAACTACGATACTACAAGCATTGATTTCATCAGATTCTTCCTGATCTTCAAGTTTGCCTTCTTTCTTAAGTTTTCTCATCGCCATCAAAGCTAAATCCATAAGACATACAAACTTGTCATCTCTGCCCTTGAAGATTTCTTCTCTATCAGCAATGTACTGATTGTATGTATCTACGATTGGTTTATTGTAATATCCTTCATTAAACTCAACATTCTTAAGTTCTGTCTGGAATGTTGTATGACGACAGTGGTCTGACCAATATGTGTCAAGAACTCTAATTTCTGTCATAGAAGGATCTCTATCTTCTTCATTCTTGAAGTAGTTCTGAATATGAAGGAAATCCTTAAATGTCATAGCAAGACCCAAAGAATTGTAAAGGTCCTTTAATGACGCTTCATCCATATCCTTAAAACCATCAAATATCTTAACATCTTCTGGCTCATCAAACACAGTAACAAGTGTTTCAGGCTTAACCATACCTGTTTCTCTTGAATCAACAGGGTTGATACAGAAATCCTTGATACTCTTTAACTGTTCTTCATTTAATTCGCCTTCAATTACATATGTTGTAGCTGTCTTAATAACAGGCTCTTCATTTTCATTCAAAAACTTAACACACTGTACTGCAGAATCCGCTCTCTGGTCAAACTGTCCTGGTAAATATTCCACACTGAAAATGCTATCACTTTCATTATGTGGGAATGTTTCTTCATATAAAATATCTACAGGTGGCTCAGAAAATACTGTATTCAAACTTGCCTTATATGTCTCGTCTGAAAGATTTTCGATGTCATAGCGTACAAACACTCTAACACCTGTCACACTGTTGATACCAAGATAACTACTTATCTCTTCTCTTAATTCCTTTGCCTTTACTGCATAAGGAGCTTTCTTTTCAACATAAACTCTTTTAACCTTACTCATAGGTACCTCCGTTTTAAATGTTAAGTTAACTATTACAAGACAAATCTAAAAATGTGTCTCGTAAATTTCATTTTACCATAATACGACAAAAAAACCAACTAGAAAAAGCAATTTTCTTGAATTCGAATAATAAATTAGCGATAGCCAGCCACTCACAACCAACTATCGCTATCTTTTGCATTTATTTATTTTTCAAAATAATCATAAATATAATTTTATTCTCTAATCCTTTGTATCATTTCTCCATCGCTATTTACAAAGTATTGATCAGCATTACCCATATTAAACCAAAAAACATCCACAATATCTTTTAAATCAAGCTTAGTAACACCAGTTTTACCTTGAGCTATATCAAGGTCATTAGCAATAGAAACCGTATTGTCATTATGTATCATAATAATACCTGCATTTTCAGTATACACTTGTCCATCACCAAAGTCGTATATCGCTCTTACATTATCAACATCTAATTTTATCGCTTTATGTTTTCCTGCGCTCCCCAATTCATACTCTTTACTATTTTTATACGTATTAAACACTTCTTGAAAAATTTTCTCTCCGTCTTCTTCATAAAACATTATAATATCATCCTTAAGTTCTCCCAATTCACTAAGGCCATCACATATTTCAACATAAACTTCCCCTTTGTATAAAAACGCCTCCTTAAGTATTTTTAATTCCATTGAAGAATAATCTTTCGCAGTATCATCTTTAAAATATGTGTATTTAAATACATACATATTATAATCCTCCCATGCCCCAACAGAAATTTCTTTTTCTGTCAATTTATTATCAATATATGTTTCATAAATAGATAATAATAGATTACCATTCAAATCATAATACTGTTCTGTATATTGACCAGAATTATAGTTTCCAAAGTATGTATACTCAACGTAATTCCCCGATTCGTATATTTCCTTAACAACCCTATTAAATGCATCATATTTTGTTTCTTTCACTTTTTCTTTTTTTGTAACAGGAATATCGGCTATTTCATCAGTATTACGTTCAATATTTTCTTTTATATTACCATTTTCGTCATATATTATCGTCTGTATACAAGATACTTTACCCTCTAAATCATGCCTGTACACATCCACCCTATTTTTATTTGATGTTAAAAATTCAGCATCCTTTTCTAGTCCTACAAGCGAAGATTGTGTTAATATACCCGTAGATAACATATTGCCATCTTCTTCAATAAGAAAAGACATCTTGTTACCATTATGTTCATAATTAACAACTCCATAGTATTTTTCATAACCCATGTTTAAAGACATACTTTCCGTCAAACCTTCGATTAAATAACTAAATGGAATAAATTCTTCATAGTCATCATTCCTAATTATTATTATGCCATTTTTAGTCATATCATCTATATCATGTCCTACATTATTAGCAATTTGTCTTACGCTAAATAAAGTTTCAACTTTTATTGCCTTAATTTTTCCTAAACCTTCTATTTCATAAGTCGCACAGTTTTCTATAGTTTTTGATATCTTATCCATAACATTTTCCCCATAAATCAATTTCAAAGCATCTAAAACTTCCTTATTATCCTGTTTCAAAACTCCACTTAAATCCACATATACTTCACCATTATACAATATAGCCTCACCGCCAAATGGTTCCATTTTTAAAATTTCGTATTTAGCGCCTTTAAGTTCGTAATCCTCATAATATGTACTCAAAACTTCTACATTATTTATATCTTCATAATCTGCTTCCCAAAACGGATTTACATTAAACGTCTGTATCAGAGCACCATTTTTATCGACCACTTCGTATATAACTGTTGTAGTTTTTTCAAGTTCGTCTTTTTCATATGTTTCAATTTTTCTGTATCCTGTTGAATCATAATATGTTTTCTTAACTAATTCCCCTTTAATATTGTATTCCGCTTCCCATCTGCAAGTATATGTATACGATTTATCATCATATACTATTCCATATTGATGTTTTACTACATCTCCTATTATTTCTACTTCATCTTCTACTTTATTTTCTGTTTCATTTTCCCCTTTATTTTCTGTTTCATTTTCCCCTTTATCTTCTGCTTTACTTTCTGTTTCTACTTCACCTGTGTTTTCTTCTTTACTCGCGTTATCGTTCTTGCCATTAGCTCCAAATACTATTATCGCAATAACAGCTGCAAGTACTACCAATGCTGTGATAATGCCAATTATTACTTTTGTTTTTTTACTTATTTTTTTCATAGTTCCTCCTCAAGTTCAAAACTTTTTTAATCGTTTCGTAACGATAGGGTCATTATAACAAAATATTTTTTAAAAAAGAGAGTTTTTAACAATTGTTAATAATTGTTAAAAACTCTGTAACATTTTATTTTTCCTGCCAAAACCTATTTAGTTCTCCTTCAATAGCTGTTAAACTGTTTGTTTTAACATCCGACCATTCTTTCGGAAACAGCGATTTATATGCAGATTGTGTAAACCTCTCATCAAGCAATGCGATAACACCAACATCCTCATTAGTCCTTATAACACGCCCTGCTGCCTGTTGCACCTTATTCATTCCAGGAAATCTATATGAATAATCAAAACCGTTTCGTCCCATTTCATCAAAAAATCCCTTTATTATCTCTCTTTCAGCGCATACCTGTGGCAAACCCGTGCCTACCACAATACTTCCAATAAGTTTATCTCGCTCTAAGTCAATGCCTTCCGAAAATATACCACCCATAACGCAGAATGCAATCATAGTTTCATCTGTATTTTCTTCGAACTCTTTCAAGAAATCTTCCCTATCCTGCTCTTTCATTGTATTCCCTTGAACAATGAGTTTCACATCATCAGACCATTCGCTTTCGTACACAATCTGGTAAACCTTATTAAGCAATGCATACGACGGAAAGAACACCATATAATTTCCTTTTTTACTTTGTGAAACAACTTTGATATATTCCGCTATCTTTTCGAACTGCTTATCGTTTCTCATAGTGTATTTACTAGTCACATCATTTCCAATTAATAACAATCTGTTCTTCACATCAAAAGGTGACTCAATGTACATTGCGTAATCGTTTACATCGCCCGTCAAAAGTTCCTTATAATAATTCACTGGCAAAAGTGTGGCCGAGAAAAATATTGTGCTTACAGCTTTTTCCTTGTAATCCTTCATATTTTCAGAAGGATTAATGCACATAAGATTTACCGTAAAGTCACCGTTTTCTCTAAATTTTAAGCATCTTCTATAATTATCATCAACACATTCACAAATATTTAAAAAGTTTTTCACATTAAAGAACAAATCAAGAATAACTTCTCTATTCTCGAATTTTTTATTTTCATCCAAAAACTTAGTCATAACACTATCCAAGCGCAGCAATGCTAACTCAAGCTTAGATATCTGTTCCACAAGTCTGTATTCGCCATCACATTCGCGTTTTAAAGTCAACATTTCCTTATTAACTTTATCAAGGGCACTATGAAGCCTCTTACTCATGGTCTTGGCAATTCTTGCAGCAGCCATCACATCTTCTTTTACAAGTGTTTCGCTATACATTTCTCTAGCCCTATCCACAAGATTGTGCGCCTCATCCACTAAAAGAATGTACTTATCCTTCACTCCCTCTTTGAAATATCGTTTCAAGGAAGCATTCGGGTCAAACGCGTAATTGTAATCGCAAATTATTCCATCCACCCAATTACTTATATCAAGTTGAAACTCAAAAGGGCATACATTATGTTTTTCTGCATACTCAAGAATCTTTTCTCTATTAATATCAAATTCATTCGTTATAATGTCGTATATAGCATCATTTACTCTGTCAAAATGTCCTTTTGCCCTTTCACATTCTCTCGGATTGCAAGCTGGCTTATCAAGAACACACATTTTTTCTTTAGCTGTTATAAATATATTTCTAAAATGTAATCCCTTTTCCCTTAATGCATCAAACGCCTTAACCGCAACCGTTCCCGTAATTGTTTTAGCGGTAAGATAAAACAATTTTTCTCCATTGCCATAGGACATCGCTTTAATTGCAGGATAAATAACCGAAATCGTTTTACCAACGCCTGTTGGTGCCTGAATAAACAGGTCTTTTTTCATATTAATAACCTTGTACACATTCTTTACAATTTCTCTTTGTCCATCTCTATATTCAAACGGAAATTCCACTATTTTACCAGTCTCATTTCTTTTGTTTGCATTATCATAGGCATATTTTGCCCAAACATAATATTTATCAATTATTTCTTTAAACCAAACCTCAAGATAACTAAAATCAAAAACTTCTTCAAACTCTTTAATTTCCTCTGTTTCAAGGTCGCCATAAGTCATATGTATATTTATTTTATCAAGTTCTTTTTGAACACAATAAAAATACCCATAGCACATAGCCTGGGCTTTATGAATAAAAACAGGCTCAGTTATATAGGACAAATCTGTAGTCACACCTTTTATCTCGTCAATGGTACAGATTTCCCCATCTATAATGCCGTCCGCACGCCCCTCGACTTCTATAACAAACTCTTCGTAGTCAAATTGCATCTTAAGAGGCACTTCCGCCCTATATTCAATTCCTTTTCTTTTCTGAATTTTTCTGTGAAGCTTACCGCCAGCAATCATAGCTTCCATGGAATCCGTTCCCACTCGTTCATTATCAATGTCACCCGAATTCAATATAAACTCCACAAGGTTTCTTACAGATATCTTTACAATATTACTCATCAAACTCCACCACGACAAAGAATCCTCTGTCAGTTTCTTTAATTTCTTTTACAATACCTTTGTCACTTTTAAGTCTTTCTCTAAACTGATAATTTGCAGACATAGCTACTGCTGGTTCTAATGTATAGTAATAACTTGAAGGAAGTTTACCTTCACTTATCTCAACTTCCTGTCCAACTTCAACCAATCCTTCACGTTCCATTTTAAATTCCATTTCTCTCATATCATTAACTCTCCTTACGTAAGATTAAACTTTCTTATATAATAAAAAGAATTTCGCTTGCGAAATTCTCGTGCCGAGCGCGGTCGCCTTTCTTATATAGCAAAAAACGAGTAGATTTTCTACTCGTTTCTATAACAGGGGTGGAAGGAATCGAACCCTCCTCTGGAGTTTTGGAGACTCTTATTCTACCGATGAACTACACCCCTAAGGTATATGGCGATTTAACTCGCCATATATTTATATCATATGCGGGTATAAATGTCAACAATTATTTTTACAAAAACTTTAATTCAATAAACAACACCGGCAGTGAGATACTCGCTGCCGGTATATATTTCACATTATTCTGTTACTTCTAACGATTCTTCTGCAACTTCTTCAGCCACAAGTGGTTCTGGTTCATATGTATACTTATCGAGAGCAACTCTAGTCTGATCAGTTATATCTCTCTGATATGCAATTTCAGCTTCAATATTTCTAGAAACATCATTTGCAACCATAGCCGCCTCTAAAAGTTTAGATAATACATCATTAACGTCTGTAATCATCTCATTTTGCTGTTCAGCATTAGAATATATGTCATTCATACTTTCAACCATACTGTCAACATATGTCTGAACTTCTTTAATCTTTTCGGTAATCTCATTTGATGATTTCTTCGACTGACTAGCCAAACTCTGTACCTGACTTGCAACAACTGCAAAACCTCTACCATGTTCGCCTGCTCTAGCCGCCTCAATAGATGCATTTAAAGACAATATATTTGTCTGATTTGCAATCTTTTCAATAACCAATGCAAACTGAGCAATAACATCAGAAACCTGTTGCATCTGTCTAATACACGTTTGAGATGCTTCAACCGATTTATTCATCTCTTCAATCTTTCCAATAAGTGCATCCACAACACTTATTCCATCCTTAACAAGATTCAAAGATGTATCCGATGAATTAATAACATCAAAGGCATTTTTCTCAAGTTTTAATTGAGATTCATCAAGGTCTTCGACAACCTTTAATACTTCATTTACTAAGCCATTATCCATCCGCATTCTTCCTTTCTTTGTTAAATTATATCAACCGCTTCTCTTATATTATTTACACCTATCACTTTAATTCCTTTCGGAATATCAATTCCTTCCATAGAAACTTTAGGCATCACACAAGTCTCAAACCCAAGTTTCTTTGCTTCAGCAACTCTTGCTGCTGCCATATTAACGGCTCTAACTTCACCTGATAAACCAACTTCACCAAACACTATAGTTTTATCGTCAATCGGTCTATTTTTATAACTGGATACAATAGCCATAACAACTGCCAAATCAACCGCTGGTTCGCCAACTTTGATACCACCAGCCATATTTATATAGCCATCATAATCTGCCAAATGAAGATTCAGCCTTTTTTCAATAACCGCCATTAAAAGATTCGCTCTATTGTAATCCATTCCTGCAGTTGTTCTTCTTGCCATACCGAAATTACTCTTTGTTACAAGAGCCTGAATCTCAACCATCATCGGTCTGGTTCCTTCTATCGTACAAGACACAACGCTTCCTGAACTTTCCTTTGGTCGTCCGTTAAGCATAAACTCTGAAGGATTTAGAACTTCCTCTAATCCTGATGATTTCATCTCAAATACGCCAATCTCATTTGTAGAGCCAAATCTGTTCTTTACGCCTCGTAAGATTCTATAAGTTGCATGTCTGTCACCTTCAAAATAAAGCACTGTATCAACCATATGTTCAAGAACTCTAGGTCCAGCTACAACGCCTTCCTTTGTAACATGTCCAACAATAAAAATAGAAATAGACATACCCTTAGCAATCTGCATAAGAATATTTGTCGATTCTCTAACTTGTGAAACGCTTCCCGGAGCAGAACCCACATCCTCATTGTATATGGTTTGTATTGAATCAATAACAACTATCTGTGGTTCAGTGCTTCTTATAGCGCCTTCTATCGTCGCTAAATTTGTTTCACATAAAAGCAACATATTATCATCAAACTTGCCAATTCTATCTGCGCGCATCTTAATCTGTTTCAATGACTCCTCACCCGAAACATATAAGACCTTCTTGCCTGATTTTGATAAGTTACGACACACCTGCAAAAGCAATGTCGATTTACCAATACCCGGGTCACCACCAACAAGCATCAACGAGCCTTTTACAATGCCGCCACCTAAAACTCTATCTAATTCACCAAATTCTGTAGATGTTCTGTCCTCTTCGTCCACAGAAATGTCATTAATATTTTTTATTTCACCGGAAAAAGTAGCCGCCGAAACTGCCTTGCCCTTAACATTCTTCTGTACTGGTTCTTCCACAAAAGAATTCCATTCTTTACACCCTGGACACTGTCCTAACCATTTAGATGATTCATAGCCACATTCCTTACAAAAAAACACCGTAGTCTTTGCCTTCGCCATAAATCTCCTTTTATTAAGCCTTTACAATCTTAACTGTTGTCTGTCCGTCAGCTGCCTCTATGCTAAGTGTAAGTTTTCCACTAAGATTACTCTTCATCTTACCAGCATTAACACCATTAAGGAAAAGTGTGTACTCTGCGCCACTTTCAAGTTCAAGTGTAATCTGTGAATCCACTGCTGCTTCAACCTTGAATTCAACATCACCATCTTCTACCTTAAATTCATTAACTGCTGTTCCAGGTACTGATTCATAAACCATAGAACCGTTCTTTTCTAATTTTGTAATCTCATTAAAAGTCTTAACCTTGTACATATCTCCCATATATTCAAAATCAGACTTTTTAGTTTTTTCTGTAAGTGTATGATTACCAAAACTCAAAGTTCCATTGTCCTCAACACGAATAAGTTCCTCTACTACTGCCATTTTTCTTCCTCCTGTATTTCCTACTCAAAATATATATTTCCATTATATACCATATTGATGATTTTTTCTAGTTATTTTACAACTTTAATTTGAAGTGCATCTTTCACCACCGAAACCTTTACTTTATCGCCATTTTTCACATTTCCGGCAAGAATTTCATCACTTAATTTGTCTTCAATATTACTCTGTAATGCTCTTCTTAAAGGTCTTGCACCATATTTTTTATCGTAACTCTTATCTACAATAAATTCTTTAGCCTTAGGCATAACATTCAAAGTAATATTCATATTTTCCTGAAGTCTTCTCTCAATATCTTTAAGCATAATATCGATAATTTCCACCATATCAGTCTTTGTAAGACTGTGGAATACCACGATATCATCAATTCTATTGATAAATTCAGGTTTAAACATCTTTTTAACAACTTCCATTACATTTTTCTTCATTGCTTCATGGTCAGATTTCTCATTTTCGTTTGTTGCAAATCCAAGTTTTTTCTGGTCCATAATGCGCTCCGCGCCCGCATTTGAAGTCATAATGATAATTGTATTTTTAAAGTCAACAAATCGTCCCTTTGAATCTGTAATATGTCCATCGTCAAGAACTTGTAAAAGCACATTAAATACATCCGGATGCGCTTTTTCAATCTCATCGAAAAGTATTACAGAATAAGGATTCGTCCTAACCTGCTCACTTAACTGGCCACCATCATCAAAGCCTACATAACCCGGAGGCGAACCAATAAGTTTAGAAACGCTATGTTTTTCCATATATTCAGACATATCTACTCTAATGATAGATTTTTCACTTCCAAATACCGCTTCTGCCACAGCCTTTGCAAGTTCAGTCTTACCAACACCTGTTGGTCCTAAAAACATAAATGAGCCTGTTGGTCTCTTAGGGTCTTTAAGGCCTACCCTACCTCTTCTAATTGCCTTAGAAATGGCTGTTACCGCCTCTTTTTGTCCAACTACTCTCTCGTGAAGAATGCTTTCCAACTTAAGCAATCTTTCGCTTTCAGCTTCCCCTAATTTATTAACAGGAATCTTAGTCCAGAGAGATACAACCTGAGCAATGTGATTTTCATCAACATAACACTTACTGTTCTTCTGTTTCTTTTCCCATTTATCCTGTATTTTTTCCAATTTATCCTTCAATTCAGTTTCTTCTTTTCTAATCGCTGAAATTTCAGAAAGTTTATTTTTGATAAGAAGATTATCTTTTTCTTCCTGCAACCGGTCTAATTTTTCCAATATTTCTTCAATTTCCTTTGGTTTAGAAAAACTGTCAAGACTTACCCTTGAAGCCGCTTCATCAATTAAATCAATAGCCTTATCTGGAAAACGTCTGTCATTTATATATCTTTCAGCCATTTTAACCGCTTCGTTAATGCATTCGTCCGTAATAATAACATTGTGATGTTCTTCATAACGCTTCTTTAATCCATTAACGATCTTTATTGTTTCAGCCACTGATGGTTCTTCAACATTTACTGGCTGAAATCTTCTAACTAATGCCGCATCCTTCTCAAAATGCTTACGATATTCTGAAATAGTTGTGGCTCCGATAATTCTTATTTCTCCTCTTGCAAGAGATGGTTTCAAAATATTAGCCGCATCAATGGCACCTTCTGCGCCACCCGCACCAATAATCGTGTGAATTTCATCGATAAAAAGAACAATATTTCCCATTGCAATAACTTCAGAAAGCATTTTCTTTATTCTTTCTTCAAATTCGCCTCTATATTTAGAGCCAGCCACCATTGCAGATAAATCCAATGTATATATTCTAATATCCTTAAGATTTTCAGGAACATTACCACTGACAA
Organism: Lachnospiraceae bacterium; assembly: GCA_017935565.1. Taxonomy (GTDB): domain Bacteria; phylum Bacillota; class Clostridia; order Lachnospirales; family Lachnospiraceae; genus SVEL01. The sequence continues at coordinate 1,132 of JAGBHK010000030.1, read as the reverse complement.
TTCTCATAGCCAAAGCCTCAACTATGGCTGTTTTACCAACACCTGGCTCGCCTACAAGACAAGGATTATTTTTATTTCTTCTACAAAGAATTTGAATAATTCTCTGAATTTCATCCTCTCTACCAATAACAGGGTCCAACTTATTTTCTTCTGCTTTCAATGTCATATCACTGCAGAATTGTTCAAGCATAGTCTTTTTGCTATTCTTTTTTCCACCTGACAAATCTTCTTTGTGGCTCGCTGGGTCTTCACCCATTGCCGCCATTAATTCGCTATACATTTTCTGCACATTAACGCCAATTGTATTAAGCAATCTAGGCGCAGAACACTCATGTTCCTTAAGTAATGCAATTAAAATATGCTCTGTTCCCACTTTATCACTTTTGAATCTTTTAGCTTCAAGTTCACTATTTTCCATAATCTTCTTAGCTTTAGGCGAAAAATCATCTGGTTCGCCTAAAACCACAGAACTTCCTGGTGATATGAACTGTTCAATCAATTCAATAATCTTATCAAGATTAACCTTAAAATGTTCCAACACTATTGCCGCGGTACTATCTTTTACAGCAGTAAGTCCGGCAAGAATATGTTCCGAGCCAACATAGCCGTGCTCTAGTTTTTTCGCTATTTTCTTCGCCTGCTCTATAGCCTGTTTTGCGCTTTTTGTGTAATTATCCACGTTGACCTCCAAATACTAATATTTACTCATCTGAGAGCAATTTATCTAATACAAAATCCAATTCATCATCATTCAATGATGTAGAAGAATCCTTAAGCATATCTTCAATACTCTTTGATTCGTCAATAGGTGCTTTTTCAACCACTGGTTCTTCTTCCACTACTGGTGTTTCTTCAACCACTGGTTCTTCTTCAACCACTGGTTCTTCATTTTTAACAATTTCCTCTAAATCTTCTTTTGCTTCTTCTTGTATTTCCTGTGCTTTTTCTTGCACTTCTTCCATGGCTTCTTCTTCCATTATATCTGCAATGGCATTTGCAAGAATCGCTGATTCAGATAATTCTTCTGTAATAGCCGAATCTTCAGACAATTCTTCTGTTATTGCCTCTTCCTCTAAATCTTTGTCTTCCCACTGATCATCATCCAAATCTTCTTCTTCTTCTTCTTCTTCTT
>JAGBHK010000029.1 GCA_017935565.1 Lachnospiraceae bacterium | reverse complement strand
TGTGTTCCTTAACTCCGGGTGGTGTTTCAGGCCATTTCCCTTCTCGATATAGTTGAACACATTCTTTTTTAAACTCATAAGAGTATCTCATAAAAATAACCCTCCTTACTGGATTTTGTCCAGCAAAGAGGGTACATATCAGAATGGCTGCAGCCTTCTTTGTTTTGGCATATACCATTACACCAGAAACTGGCTTGTCCAATCGATGAATTACGCCTACATAAGGGTTAGGAATAGCCAGATAATTGCAAATCTGACTTACCATATCAGGGTCAAAACCACGCTCGGTTTGAGATGAGATGCCAGCAGGCTTCACACAAACTATAATATCATCATCTTCATATAAAACATTTAAAGCAGTCATCACTACACTCCATTTCAAATAAATATAAAAATAGTATATCTAAATAATAATTATAAAACAAGAAAAAATGCAAATAATAAATACAAAAAGAGGGAAAATATGAGACTAATATCATTTGAGGGAAGAAAAAAGATATATTATTTACTTATTTTATTTGTTGTGTCAGCATTATTATATCTTGGAATTAAGTATGTATTGCCGAAAGTGATGCCTATATTATTTGCATACATTGTCGCACTTGGCTTGTATAAATTAAAAGAACTGCTAAAACGAAAACTAAGGGTAAACGGGAAAATAGCGGCATTAATTGTAACGTTAATACTAATTGTTTTGGCTAAAATATTAATTGGGGGATTGTATAATGAGTTGAGAAAACAGGCGGGAAATCTAGAAAAAAATGTGGATAACATTATGATTTTTGCAAAGGATTGTGCATACGGAGTTTGCGGTTTTTTAGGCAACACATTTAACACAGATGGAGAAAAAATATACAGTAAAGTTGAAGTGAAAATGGAAGAGGTGGCCAGTGATACGTGGACTATTGTTTTAGATGGAGTGGTGGAAAACTCATCAAAAATTGCAAAAGGCACAATAGACATAATTGTGTTGATTGTATTTGTTTTTACTGTTATAATATATATGGCAAAATATATGGGTAGCATAGAAGAAGCCATAAATAAATCATATTTTTCCAAAGAGATTAAGCAGGCAAAGAAGTTGCTAAAGCAAGTGATAGTTGCGTATTTAAAAGCGCAACTGCTTATAATGCTTGTTGTAATCGTTATTTGCACTGCGGGGCTTTTTATTTTGAAGAATCCGTACAGCTTGATGCTTGGAATAATAATCGGAGTGGTGGATGCGTTGCCGATACTTGGCAGCAGCATAATATTAATACCATGGACCATAGTGATGATAATAAATGAAAACTACTATTATGGGGCTATGTTATTTACATTGTTTTTCCTATCATATATGACAAGAGAATATTTGGAACCTAAGATAATGGGTAAAAATTTAGGTATAAATCCTGTGGCGAGCCTAATTGCAGTTTATGTTGGATACACTTTGTTTGGATTTTTTGGGATGATTACAGGACCATTGGCATTTATGATAATTATTAAAGTTATGACGATGACAAGGATAAAGTTAGAAAATAATAGATAAATCCTGCCAGGTAGGAGGAAAAATGGTTAAGAATAGTAAGAACTGGTACAAGCACTTGGACTTTATAGTGTTAGATACGCTATGTCTTGTAGTGGCATTTTTCGGTGCCGTATTATTAAGAAAAGTGTTGTCATTAAGTGAACCGCAGATTGTGGACACATACCAAAGCGCTGTAGTTGTAATAATGCTTGTAAATACAGTATATGTTCTATTGATGGAGCCATACAAAGGCGTATTAAAAAGAGGATATTTTCTTGAGTTTGCAGCAATAATTAAGCAGGCGTTAATTGTATTTGCGGGCTTGATTATATGTATGTATGCATTGAAGCAAACACTTCTACTTTCGAGAATTGTAACCTTCGCATTTCCTGTTGTTTATGTATTGATTGCATATTTAGCGCATATTGCATATAAGGCTATACTTAGAAAGACTGCAAAGAACCGCAATCCTAAAGATTATGTAGTGTTGGTTGGAAGCTTGGAAAATGTCAATAAAATGATTGACTCCATTATGTCAAATGTATTTTTATCAATCTGTATTCAGTGCGTTGTGTTAACCGATAGCGACGAGGAACAGGTAAAAGGTATAAAAGTTATTGACAAGGAAAATATTTTTGAATTCATTCAAAAAAAGGTTGTTGATGAAGTATTTATAGATGCTACGGTTGAAGACAGAATGGCTTATGCGGATGACTTTTTATCAATGGGTCTTACAGTGAATTTTGCCATGGATGACATTTTTGGATTTGAAGTAGCGCAGATGAGAAAATATTGTGGAATACCAGTTGTTTCTGTTGGCGTTAACAGATTGTCAAATCACGAAGTTTTTATAAAAAGACTTATGGACATTGTCTTTGGTTTCATAGGATGTATGGTGACCGTTGTCTTAACAGTTATTATTGGACCATTGATATTTATAAGTTCCCCTGGAAATATATTTTTCAGGCAAAAAAGAGTTGGAAAAAACGGAAGACGTTTTTATATATGGAAGTTTAGAACGATGTACTTAGATGCAGAGGAACGAAAGAAAGAACTGATGGATAAAAACGAAATGAAGGGACAGATGTTTAAAATGGAAAATGATCCTAGAATCATTGGCTCGGGACCTGACGGAACAAAGAAGGGTCTTGGGTATTTCCTTAGAAAAACATCGTTGGATGAATTTCCGCAGTTTTTAAATGTGCTTATTGGCGACATGTCATTGGTTGGCACAAGACCACCTACGGTGGATGAACTTAGGGAGTATGAAACACATCACAAATCAAGACTTGCGATGAAACCTGGCCTTACAGGAATGTGGCAGGTGTCGGGACGCTCGGATATATTTGATTTTGAGAAAGTAGTTGAACTGGATAATTATTACATTAAAAATTTCTCTCTGGGGTTAGATTTGAAGATTATAGGAAAGACCTTTGTAGTATTGTTGAAGAGACAGGGTGCAAAGTAATAGAGGGAAACACAAATGTTTAAATTAAATGGAAAAACATTAAGAGTAATAATCTTGCTTGTGGCTGATATTATAAGTGTTAATGTATGCTCATTTATGGCATTATTAATACGATTTGATTTTAAGTTTTCAAGCATACCTAAAATATACTTGGAACGCGCTATAGAATATTCATGTATTAACGTTTTGGTAATTGTGCTTATTTTAAATTTCTGTAAGCTATATAGTAGTGTATGGACATATGCTAGTGTTGTTGAATTATTTAATATAGTAATAGCGGTGGCTGTGTATTTTGGTTCTTTACATGTAGGTCATTATGTTACTGACAAGCCTATGCCAAGAAGTTATTACTATCTTTGTGCGATGTTTATGTTAATGGCACTTATGTGTTCAAGATTTGGATATAGACTTCTTAGAATGCTTAGACGCACAAGAGGGAAATCATTATCAAATGTTATGATAATTGGTGCAGGAATGGCAGGAACAGCTCTTGCAAAAGAAATTGGAATGTCAGAGCATGTTCAAAAGAAAGTAAGATGCTTCATTGATGATAATGCAAATAAGCGTGGAAAATACCTTATGGGTGTACCGATTGTGGGCAATAGAGTGGATATTCCAGCAATGGTTGAAAAATACAATATTGACGAAATCTATTTGGCAATACCATCTCTTAGCGCTGAAGCAAACAAAGAATTATTGCATATTTGTAGTGATACAGGCGTTAAAGTTAAGACATTGCCAGGCATATATCAGTTAGTAAATGGCGAAGTGTCGGTATCAAAACTTAGAGATGTACAGATAGAAGACTTGCTTGGAAGAGATGTTGTAAATGTTGATATGTCGCAGATTGGTGACAGCATTAAAGATAAAGTTGTTGTTGTAACTGGTGGTGGTGGTTCTATAGGAAGCGAACTTTGCCGTCAGATTGCAGATTACAAGCCAAAACAGTTGATTATTATTGATATTTATGAGAACAATGCGTACGAGATACAGCAAGAACTTATTAGAAAATACGGCGAAACGCTGAATCTTGTTACGTTGATTGCCTCTGTAAGAAATACACACAGAATGGAATCAATATTTGAAAAATATAAGCCGGATGTGGTATTCCACGCAGCAGCGCACAAACATGTACCACTTATGGAAGATAGTCCAAATGAAGCCATCAAAAACAATGTTTTTGGTACATACAAAACCGCTATTGCAGCAGGAAAACATGGCGTAAAGAAGTTTGTACTTATTTCCACGGACAAGGCCGTTAATCCAACAAATATTATGGGTGCTTCAAAACGACTTTGCGAGATGATTGTACAGCACTTAAACGGCGTGTATAAAACAGATTATGTGGCAGTAAGATTTGGAAATGTACTTGGAAGCAATGGGTCTGTAATTCCATTGTTTAAAAAGCAGATAGAAGAAGGTGGACCTGTAACAGTAACACACAAGGATATTATCAGATATTTCATGACAATTCCTGAAGCAGTATCATTGGTGTTGCAGGCAGCAGTTTTTGCCAAAGGCGGAGAAATCTTTGTCCTTGATATGGGCGAACCAGTAAAGATTGATTTGCTTGCAAGAAGATTAATAAAATTGTCGGGATATGAGCCAGATGTGGACATAAAGATAGAGTACACAGGACTTAGACCGGGGGAAAAATTATACGAAGAGTTATTGATGAATGAGGAAGGCTTGCAGGATACAGCCAATTCCATGATACATATAGGAAAGCCTATAGAGATGGATGAAAGCGCATTTATTGCTGGATTAAATGAATTAAAGGTAGTATGTGAGCTTGACGCAGAATCAGATACAATAAAAGAAAAGGTACAACAATTAGTACCAACATATGTGATAAAGGGTAGATAATTATGGAAGAAAAGAAAGTATGGAAGGTAATTAGAATAATTAATTACATTTTATTGGCAGCTTTTGTAGTTTGTACAACAGTTATGCTTAGCAAGGTAATTGCTATGAAAATATTGCCTGCAAAATACATCGCAATAATGATAACGTTTACGATAATCATTGTGTCGTTAAACTTAATACTTAGGAAGAAAAAAGCAGCAAACATCATAATGAGTATAGTTTGCGTAGCTATGAGTGTTGTGTATATCTTTGGATACCAGGTTGTAAACAAGGTGGACGAAGTTGTAGACAAGGTTACAGAAGGCGGAGACGTTCAGGTTACGGTTATGGAAATCCGTGTGTTAGCGGACAATGCCACTGACAGTATGTCGCAACTTGAAGAATATACAATCGGATTTATGAAAACCAGAGACAGAAGCTACACAAATAAGGTATTTGACGCAATATTAGAAGAAGCGGGCGATACCTTTGTAGGTAAGGAATACGCCGACGACCCAACATTGCTTGTAGATGCGTTATATAATGGTGAAGTCGATGCCATAATAATAAGCGCAGTATATGTTGGGGTTTTGGAAGAAATCGAAGGATACGAGGATTTTGCAACAAAGACAAAGGTTGTAGAGGAAGTGGAAATCGAAGAAAAGATTGCCCTTAGAAATGAGTTTAATTCTCAAATGTCTCAGACAACACCATCAACAGACGGTACAGAAGAGCCAACTACGAATAATGGTGGTTCATCAGGCGGGCATGATTATGGCCAATATGGTGAATGGGGCGGCGGCTTTGTATACAAAGAGCCAACCTCGGCAGCAGATATGGACAAGAGCGCTTTTGTAATCTACATTAGCGGTATCGACACATATGGCAATGTAAATCGTAAGAGCAGAAGTGATGTAAATATCCTTATGGTAGTAAACACAGAAACAAAGAAGGTTCTTCTTGTAAATACACCAAGAGATTACTACGTGCCATTATCTATTTCAAATGGCGTTCCAGACAAATTAACTCATGCTGGAAACTATGGTGTTGAAGTTTCAAGGGATACTTTGGGACTTTTGTATGGCGTAAATGCAGATTATTACGTAAGAATGAATTTCACAGGATTTATCGATGTAATCGATGCAATGGGTGGAATAGACGTGTATTCTGAATATGCGTTTACAAGCAATGGTTTAGATTTTGTTTCAGGTTTAAACACAGGGCTTAGTGGCAGAGAAGCTCTCATATTTGCAAGAGAGAGAAAGCAGTTTGCATCAGGTGATAATCAGCGAGGCAAGAACCAAATGGCCTTGATTACAGCAATGATTAAAAAGGCTGCAACTAAGGAAGTAATCTTTAATTATAAAGAGGTACTGGACGCTATAGCAGGTTCCTTCCAGACAAACTTCACATCCGAAGAAATCTTTGCACTTGTTAAGATGCAGATGAATGATTTGGCTAGTTGGAGTGTGGAAACATACAGCGTAACAGGAACAGGTTCAAGAAATGTAACATTTTCAGTTCCAAGTAAGGAAGGATATGTTATGATACCAAATTACGATACAGTTGAAACAGCAAGGGGAAAAATTAGAGCAGTTTTGAGTGGAGAATAGAAAATGGGATAGGTCGCATAGTGCTACTTTTGGGAAGTGGTGCTGTGCGATTTTTATTTTTTAACTTTTTAACTTGACTAAAAAAGTTAAAAAGTTATATAATAAAAATAACCAAGGAGGTGAGCTTGATGGATGAGGTTCGTATTAGTTATTTTAAAGAATGGATAACACAATTACCACCAGGAAATATTACTTATAAAACTATTAATGGAAAGAGATATCCATATTATCAATGGACAGAAAATGGAAAGCAAAGAAGCAGAGTTGTAAAAGCAGATGAATTCGATGAATTGTATGAAAAAATTGAACAACGAAAAGTATTAGAGAAGAAAATTAAGGAATCTGGAATAATATTAGGTGAAGTAGGCGGTGACTATTTTTTTACCAGTGTTAAAAGAGGAATTGAACTGATTGATTACGTGGAGCCTGTTAAGAAGTGGAAACAGCGTGAATGTATAAATGAAATAAAAGAGTACATCTATGGTGATAGTGTAGATAGAGTTTTTATATTATATGGACTAAGACGTACTGGAAAGACAACATTAATAAGGCAAGTTATTTCAGAAATGCCACAAGAAATGCTGATTAATACTGCTTTTATTCAGATCAATGCCAATGTTGATTTGGCTAAAATAAATATGGATTTGAAACAATTGTATAAGCAGGGATACAAGTATGTATTTATCGATGAAGTTACATTGATGGAAGATTTTATTGATGGTGCAGCTTTGTTTTCTGATGTATACGCGACAAGCGGTATGAAAATAGTCCTTTCAGGTACAGATTCATTAGGTTTTATGTTTTCAGAGGATCAAGAACTTTATGATAGATGTTTTATGCTTCATACAACGTTTATTCCATACAGGGAGTTTGAAGCGGTTTTGGGCATACAGGGCATTGATAATTATATACGTTACGGCGGAACGATGAGCCTTGGTGGCGTTAAGTACAACCAAGAAGGAATGACTTTCGCTACTAAAAAAAGCACGGACGAATATGTTGATAGTGCTATAGCAAAGAACATACAACATTCATTGAAAAATTATCAACAAGGAGAACGTTTTAGACATTTATCAGAACTATATAAAAACGATGAATTAACTAGTGTAATAAATAGAATAGTGGAAGACATAAATCATAGATTTACGATAGAGGTGTTGACCAAGGATTTCAAATCTAATGACTTATCAATTACGGCAAAAAATCTGTTGCGTGATAAAGAAAGGCAAAATGATGCGCTTTATCGTGTTGATATTGGCGAAGTTACCGAGCGGTTAAGAAATCTTCTTGAAATAAGAAACAAATCAGAGCAAATTGTAAGTATAGATGAGTATCATCAGGCAGAAATTAAGGAATATCTGGATATGTTAGATTTAACTGTGGAACTGGATATAGTATATATGTCTGATTTTAATCGCAAAGAAAAGCACACGGCCTTTTCTCAACCTGGTATGAGATATGCGCAGTCCGAAGCGTTGATTAAGTCTCTTATGAAAGATGATATATTCCGTATGCTATCACTAGACGAAAGAAACTATGTTACAGAAAGGATACTTAGTGATATTCAAGGTAGAATGATGGAAGATATTGTGAGTCTTGAAACAAAAAATGCCTATCCAAAGTGTGAAGTCTTTAAGTTGATTTTTGCAACGGGTGAATTCGATATGGTTGTATTTGATAGCGAAAATTCATCTTGCTCAATATATGAGATAAAACACAGTGATAAGGTTGTTCCAAATCAATATAGACACTTAATTGATAAACAAAAGTGTGATGATACAGAATTTAGATTTGGTAAAATAACAGGAAAATATGTTATCTATCGAGGAGAAACGTGCGAGGTAGAAGGCGTACAATATGTGAATGTCGAAGAATATTTAAATGGTTTGGGACGATAAATAGTTGGATAGAATATGAATGAGGTCGCATGGTGCTACTTTTAGGAAGTGGTGCTGTGCGATTTTTTTGTGGAAAATAAGATGTAAAATAGTGGGAAATATTGATTAATTGGTGCGTTTGTGGTATAGTGTAAGGTGGTATGTTGTAAAAATATAAGGGTATACATTAAGAATGGAAGGCGAATGTGTCATGTATAAATTATATATAAAAAGAATATTGGATTTTTTTATTTCTTTAATTGGAATCATCGTATTATCGTGGCTATTTATAATATTAATTTTAGCTATAAAATTAGATTCCAAGGGTCCCGTTCTCTTTAAGCAAAAGAGAGTGGGCAAAAAGAAGAATGGTGAGATTACATATTTCAACATATGGAAGTTCAGAACTATGCGAATAGATACACCAAAGGATATGCCAACACATATGCTTTCGAACCCGGACCAATACATCACCAAGGTTGGTAAGTTCCTTAGAAAGACAAGCCTTGATGAGATTCCACAGATATTCAATATCCTTGTAGGTGATATGAGTATAATAGGACCAAGACCTGCGCTTTGGAATCAAGATGACCTTGTGGCAGAAAGAGAAAAGTACGATGCCAATGATGTGTTACCTGGCCTTACAGGATGGGCACAGATAAATGGTCGTGATGAGCTTGAGATACCGGTTAAGGCAAAACTTGATGGTGAGTATGTAGAAAAGTTAAGTTTTGCATTCGACTGTAAATGTTTCTTTGGAACTATAAAAAGTGTACTTAAGAGTGACGGAGTCGTGGAAGGCGGCACTGGTGAGATGGCTAAAAAGGCATCGCAAGACAACGAGGATTAAGGAAAAAACTGATGAAAAAAATACTAATCACAGGTGCTAATAGTTATATTGGTACAAGCTTTGAAAATTATATAAAGCAATGGCCGGACAGTTACTCGGTAGATACAGTGGATATGATAGATGGAAGCTGGCGAGAGAAGGACTTTGGTGGGTATGATGTAGTGTTTCATGTGGCGGGTATAGCGCATATAAAGGAAAATGCAGAAAATGCTAGTTTATACTACAAAGTCAATAAGGATATGGCTATTGAAACTGCGCTTAAGTCCAAAAATGAAGGTGTAAAGCACTTTATATTCTTAAGTTCTATGAGTGTGTATGGACTGGAATCTGGTGTAATTACAGAAAAGACTGAACCGAAGCCTAAAACCAACTATGGAAAGTCTAAATTAATGGCTGAAGAAGGTATTTTACCGTTGGCAAATGACAGCTTTAAAATAGCGATACTTCGACCACCAATGATATATGGTGATGGATGTAAGGGTAATTATAATTCGTTGATTAAGTTTGCGAATAAGTTGCCAATATTCCCGAATATTAGAAATAAACGAAGTATGTTAGAAATCAATAACTTATGTAAGTTTGTTATAGAGTTGATTGATTGTGAAAAAGAAGGCTTGTTCTTCCCACAAGACGATGAGTATGTATGCACATCTGATATGGTGAAGGGTATAGCTGAGAAGAATGGAAAAAAGATACATTTAACAAAGATATTAAATCCTTTTGTGAAGCTTGCAATGATAATGCCTGGTTGTATTGGTAGAATGGCAAGTAAGGCGTTTGGGGATTTGATATATGCTATGAAATAGAGAAAGACAAAGTTATGCAAGAAGGAATACTTGTACTGTTATCTAGCTATAACGGTGAGAAATATATAAAAGAACAGATATTGAGTATTATTAATCAAAAAATTGATTGTAAAGTAGATATTAGAATCCGAGATGATGGTTCTGGTGATAACACTTGCAAGGTTGTTGAAGAACTTATTGAGCAATATCCAGACAGAATACAACTGATAAGAGGGGAAAATGTTGGATATAATAAGAGCTTTTTTGAACTTATAAAAGGTGCTAATGGATATAAGTACTATTCAATTAGTGATCAGGATGATGTATGGAAAGAAGATAAGCTGGATGTAGCAAAAGAGTGGTTGGACAAGGAAACTGATGATATTCCACTTTTATATGCATCAACATCGTATTTAGTATATGACGATTTGGTACCTTATGGCACTACAAGAAAAAAAGTCAGAGAGTTTAGTATTTACAATACAATTATTCAAAATATATGTCCAGGACATACACAAGTATTTAACAATAAGCTACTTGGATTGTTACAAGTAGATATAGATACTTCAAAGATTTATGTTTATGATTCTTGGATAACCAATGTTGCAATGTTGTATGGCAAGATATTGTTTAATAACGAATCTTATACTTACTATAGACAACATAGAGCAAATCAATTGGGTTATGGCAAAGGGGTTATTGGACAGTTGTTGTCAAGTGCAAAGAGAACGAAGACAAACGATGGCGGGAAGTATAGAAGACAGATTGAATATTTTTCTCAGTTGAATGAAAAAGAGTTAAGAAAAAAAGATTATTTGTATGAAATAAATAAATTTGTTAACAGTAAAGTTTTTTTTAAACGAGTCGGTTATGCATTTGTTGGAAAATTGTATCGTCAAAAAAAAATAGAAAGTGTAGCTTTTTATGTTGCAAATATAATTGGAAAATTCTAATAGAAGGGTTTATAGGTAAATGTATGTTAGTAAGTATAATAATACCTCTGTATAATGTAAATAAATACATAGATAGCATTGTTTCGAATATTAACATTCAAACATACAAGAATATAGAAGTCATCTTTGTAGATGATGGTTCAACCGATGGAACACTGGAGATGCTTAAACACAAAAAAATAAATGTAAATAATGTTATATATTTACAGCAAGAAAACTCAGGACCTTCTGTTGCTAGAAATAAAGGTTTGGATGTAGCTCAAGGCGAATATATAGTGTTTTGGGACGCTGATGATTATGTATCAGAAAAGGCTATTGAAGATTTGGTAGGTGCTATCAAAAACAACGATTTGGGAATGATAACTATATTTATGCGATTTATCAATAATGAAAAAATAGTTGATAACAAATTGTCTATAGATATGTTTCAAAATAATAATGATTTTAAGGAGTCCTTTGCTCATTTGTTAAGCACAAATCATATGTATGCAATTCCATTGTGGAATAAAATATACAAAAAAGACATTATACACAAATATCATATAAAATTCTGCGAAGGGTTGTCATGGTCGGAGGATTTAGATTGGAATGTTCAATACTATAACTATGTCAATAATTGGGGACTAGAAAAAAATAGCGGATATTATTACTGCATTAGAAAAAATAATGAAAATTTATCACGAAAATATGACAGCAAAAATATTTTCACGTTGTATAAAACACTTAATAAAATGTTAATGTGTGTTGAAAATAGACAGATGAGTTACAAAGAGTTCTGTTATATGTGGTGCATAAAAAATGCTGTTTCAAATATTGCCAATGTATTTAGAAATAAAAATGTATGTTTTTTTGCTAATGTAAAATTTATAAAAAAATACTTTTTTAATGAATTATATGCATGGTGTAAAAATGCCAAGGCTCAAAACATATATGAAAAAATACTTTTGCTTTGCATTAAAAACAGATTTAAAAATGGAATTGTTATGATTGCGTATGTAATTCATATAGTAAGAGAGTTTCGATAACCCAAAATTAGATTAAGCTAAATGTAATTGTTATGTCAGTTGTGAGGAGGATTAAAATGTTACGATTTAATAAAACAAAAATGTTTTTATCAATTTATTTGTTTTGCTTTATCTATGCCCCTCCTGTAATAAAGGTGAATTTTATTTATATAGTAGCAGCATGGGCGTACGTTCTGTTAACACTTAAATATAAAGATGTTGTGACAAAACTGCTAAAAAACAAAAAAGTGTTTTTCTTTAATTTGGGAATAATGTGTGTTCTTGGTTATTACATAGTGATGGCTATACTTGATAACTTATATTTTAAATCAGGAGTTCAATTTCAAAATTATCTAATGGTTATGTATAGGTTCTTTACCATACTTTTTGTTATTGAGCCTGTTGTAATCTATATTATAGCGTTTGCCAAAAAAAGAAAACTTATGATTAAAGATATTATTGAATGTATTATTTATGCAGGATTAATAGAATCGGGATTCAGTATTTTGTGTTTGATATCACCTACAATTAAATTGCAATTGAACACAATCATGTTTGCTAACGCATCCTCGAAAGATATTACCGAAATGGCTCTATGGCAGTATAACGGAAGGTATTATGGTTTTTCAGAAGTTCTTGTTGACTTGTTTGGTTTTGGTTCAGGGATAATTGCGGGAATCTGTATGCTCTATGGATATTACGTAGACAGCAAGTTTTATAAATTTTTTCCTTTTTTATTCATAATGACCGCGATAAATGCTATTACTGGCGTCATAATAATTGGAGTTGCGGTATTCTTCGTAATTATCAATAGTAGACTTAATAAAAAAAGAATTTGTACTATATTAAGTGCACCATTGGTGATTATTTGCATGTTCTTTATAATGAACGCTGTTGCTCCGAATGCCCTTAACAGATTAATCAACAACTTTTGGGCAGTTTTTGATTCAACGAAAGTAACAACATTAGTTACTAGTGTGGATATTTTGTTCAATGAAAAGTTTTGGAATCTACCAGAAAATTGGTATCAGATTATTTTCGGGACAGGTCACTCTGTATACGGAGCACAAAACTTCGGTCATTCGGATGTAGGATATATAAATAATATATGGTCTTTTGGATTAGTTGGTTCAAGCATGCTGTATATTACATACTATAAATTTATTATGAAGACAAAAGAGAATTTATCAAATGTATACCAAAAAACACAGTTGTATTTATTTATTGCATTAATGGTATTCGAGATAAAAGCCGTCGGAATAGGATGTAATCCGGGGAATGTAGTAATAATACTGTTGATATTTGTTATTAATTTTCTGGATAAGAAAGAAGTATGTGAATAAAAAGGAGTTTTTAATGAAATCAGTATCAATTATTATACCAATGTATAATTCGGAACAATATTTGAATAAATTATTTGAAGCTTTAGAACAATGTGCTTTCTATGAAAACGATGAAGTCATAATCATAGACAATGGTTCAACCGATAATTCCAGAGAAATATGTGAAATATACGCAAGAAGAAACATAGGTCTTTACAAAATTCTAGAGTACACAGATAAAGCAGATTCTTATGCATCAAGAAATTATGGTGTAAAAAATGCAAAAGGTGATATGTTAGTATTCACAGATAGTGATTGTAGACCGACCCGTGAATGGCTCAACGTAGCAAGAAACTGCATTAATGAAGGTGAAGTTATGGCAGGCGATATCCAACTTGAGGTATTGAACAATGGAGTATGGGAGTTATATGACTCTGTTGCTCATTTATCACACTGCGAGGATAATGCCAAAAAGAATTGTGTACCAACAGCTAATATGGCTGTTAATCATAAAGATTTTAAAAAAGTTGGAAATTTTGAAGAACGTTTCTCTGGCGGAGATTTTGAATGGTCACAAAGAGCCTATAGCAAAGGGATGAAAATTGTATTCCATAAAGAGGCATTGATATATCATCCATCTAGAAAAACCTTCGAGGAAATAAAAAAGAGAGAGGAAAGAGTTGCCTATGGTATGGGTAAAAGTGCAAAAACTGCTGGAAAATCCTATATACCATTAATTCTTTCGTATATATTGAGAATTTTTAAAATAGACAGACAAATAAACTATTCAAAAAAAATGAGGAGTAAGGGTGCAAAATTCAAAGATTTAATAATCTTTAACATAGGTTTTTTAATAATACGTTTTAAATATGTATTATTTGTATCAAGAGGTTATAAAGGTAAAAGCCCAAGAAAATATGGTATTAAGTAATTTTATTATTACGGAGGAAAATATGAAAATCAGTATTGTTATACCAATATACAATGTAGAAGATTTCCTAAAAGATTGTATAGAAAGTGTATTAGTTCAAACATACAGTAACATAGAGATAATCTTAGTTAATGATGGTTCTACCGACTCATCACCTGAGATTTGCGAGGAGTATGCATTAAAAGATAAGCGAATAAAAGTCGTGCATAAAGAGAATGGAGGTCTTTCTGATGCAAGGAATGTAGGTTTGGAAACTGCCAGCGGCGAATATGTATATTTTTTAGATTCAGACGATTTAATTGAACCATTTGCAATTGAAGACTTGGTTAACTCTGCCCAAAGTAGCAATGCAGATGTAATTCTGTTTGATGCAAGAGTAATAAATGAAGATGGTTCTCCATATACAGAATTGCCATTTGCGATGAGATACTACAGAGTTGCTGATTATTCAAAAATAACTACTGGAAAAGAAATGTTCAAAGAGATGCTTATTAACGACGAGTATTGCTCGGCAGTACCGCTTATGTTCATAAGGAAGAGTGCCATAAAAAATAAGTTTATACCTATATTACACGAAGATGAGATTTTTACCGTGCAATTACTGTATTCAGCAAAAACGGTTGCATATCATTCAGGAGTTTTGTACATCAGACGTAACAGACAAGGTTCAATTACAACAGGGACAAAATCATCAAAACATTATACTGGTGTTTATAAAGTCATTGAAGAACTTGTTAAAATACCAAATCGAGATGAAAGCATTAATAAATATATTTGCAGATTATATAGATATTCACAAACAATTTATCATCAGTTGTCAAAAGAAGACAAAAAAATAGTTAAAAATGATAGAAAAGGACTAAATAGAATAATTAAGAACAACTACTTTTTTGGAATTAGTAAGTTAAAGCTATTTTATTATTTCGGACAAGCGTGTGTAATTACAAATCCTTTATTAATGAAAATATTAAGGATTCCTTATAGGTTACTTAAAAAATGTACTCAAAAAAATAAATATAAAGAAAGAATAAACGCCCTAAAAATAAATAAGGGACATAGACGAATTATATTGATTGGAGCTCCTATACATGGAAACCTAGGTGACCATGCAATAATAATGGCAGAAAAACAATTGTTCAAAAAAATATTATCAGATGTAGAGATTGCAGATATAGAAATGCCATTTTATAAAATTTGTAAAAAAGATTTGAAAAAGTGTATTTCAAGCAAAGATGTAATTGTTATATCTGGTGGTGGTTGGTTAGGAAACCAATGGATACATAATGAATACACTGTGCGAGAAATAATTAGTTCATATCCTTATAATACAGTAATTATTATGCCGCAAACGATTTATTATGAAACGCAGCAAGATGTAGACAAGCAAATTTCAGAAGCGGAAAAAATATATTCATCTCATGACAATTTGTTGCTTTGTTTACGTGATTTTAATTCGTATGAGTTTGCTAAAATACACAACTTCAAAGAAATATTATATGTTCCAGATATTGCTTTATATTTGAATTATGACAACCTAAATTTAAAAAGAAGTAATGTTTTACTATGCAAACGTGAAGATATAGAAAAGGTTATTTCGGATAATATATGGACAAAAATAGAACTCATATTACAAGAGAAAAGACAGAGTTATATGTATACAACAACTGTTGTAAAAAATGTAGCCGTATGCCATAAAGAAAATGCTGTAATGAAGAAATTAAAAGAATTTGCGAGTTCTAAACTTGTCATCACCGATAGACTTCACGCTATGATTTTCTCTGCAATAACAGGAACACCATGTATAGCATTCGACAATACATCAAAAAAGGTGTCTGGAGTTTATGAATGGATAAAAAATTTGAAATACATTCATTACGTTGATAATTTAGACAGCGCAATTGTCTTAATGGATGAAATATTAAATAATGAACCAGTTGAGTTCACTTATGACTCGCCAAATTTCAATAAATTGATTGATGAAATTTTAATACGATTTGAAGACAAGGAGAAGTAAATTATGGATAAAGTAAAAAAAATGCTTTTGGTTCATATTCCAACAGGAAGATGCAACTTCAAATGTCCTTACTGTTTTATAACATTAAATAAAGCATGGGAAGGTGATAGAGATGAATTGAACAGAACTGAAGACGAAATTAGAAAAGCATTCGATATGAAACGTTTCGGTGGACCTTGTTATGTTAATCTTTGTGCTAGCGGCGAGACTTTAATATATCCACAAGTAGTAGGTTTTCTAAAAGCAATACTTGAAAATGGGCATTATGTTGAGTTAGTAACTAATGGTTCGTTAACTCAGCGTTTTCAAGAAATTAGTAAATTCCCAAAAGAACTACTAGAACGTCTTTCGTTTAAGTTTTCATTACAATATACAGAGTTATTGCGTTTAGGATTAATGGACACTTTTTTCGAAAACGTAAATTTAATGAGAAGTTCTGGTGCTTCAATTAATGTTGAATTAACACCTGTTGATGAGGAAGAACAATATATTGACGAAATAAAAAAGATTTGTAAGGAAAAAGTAGGTGCATGGTGTCACATCACTATAGCCAGAGATGACAGAGATGAAAAAATACCTGTATTATCTGAGCATACATTGGATGAGTATTATAATATTTGGTCAACATTTGATTCAAATATGATAGATTTCAAAAAAAGTGTTTTCCAACAATATAGAAACGAATTTTGCTATGCTGGTGCGTGGTCGTTATATATAAATCTATTTACTGGAGACATGAGACAATGTTATCAAAAACCAGTCTGTGGAAATATTTATGATTACAACAGACCAATACCGGAAAAACCAGTAGGCAAATGTCATCTTTCACACTGTTATAACGCTCATATGCTTATGACGCTTGGTTTACTGCCTGATGCGGATACACCAACATATACTCAAATACGTAACAGAGTATGTGAAGATGGTAGCGAATGGCTACAACCAAAAGTAAAATCTTTTTTTAACAGCAAGCTTTCTGAAAGCAATGAATTATATAGTGAGGAAGAAAAGAAAAAATATATAAAAGAAGCCAAATCTTTTATCAGAAGAAGAAAAATAAAGAAGATTATTAAAAGACCTATAACTAAAATATCAGGAATAATAAATAAAGAAAAATAAGTCTATATTTAATTATAGATATTCATGGAGAGCAAAACTATGGCTAATGAATTAAGAGATAAAGTAGCATCATCATTAAAATGGAAATATATTGAACGCTTTAGTTCTGCGGCTGCCAATCTATTGATTTCTGTACTCATTGCTAGAGAATTAGGACCTGAAGCTGTTGGATTAGTTGCCATATTAAATGTATTTATCAACATATCCAATGTCTTTATTCAACAAGGTTTTTCGATGGCATTGATTCAAAAAAAGGACGTTGATGAAACTCATTATTCATCCGTATTTTGGGTTAGTTTGCTTGTCAGTGCAATTTTGTATTTACTTGTATTTTTAGGTGCCCCTTTTGTTGCCAAGTTCTATAAAAACGAGGTTTTATCCAATATGCTTAGAGTATTGGCAATTCAACTGTTTTTTGGTCCTTTTACTTCAGTACAAAATGCTATAGTTGCACGAAAATTTATGTTTAAAGAATCATTTCTCAGCAATGTTATTGCAACAGTTATAAGTGGCATTATTGGTATTGCCTTAGCATACTCAGGTGCAGGTGCATGGGCACTGATTGCACAGGTTGTAGTTTCAATTCTTATTGCGAATTTGGTTTTAATTATTAAGTTGAAGTGGCTTCCCAAAATTATGTTTTCTTTAAATAGAATAAAAGAGTTATTTTCATTTGGGAGTAAGGTTTTAATTTCATCATTAATTGATGAAGTGTACAAAGAGATATACACATTAATTATAGGTAAAAAATACTCATCAGAAACATTAGGATATTACAACAAAGGAAAACAATTTCCAACGATGTTAGTAATCAGCATTGACAGTTCAATTCAACCAATTATGTTACCTGCATATGCCAAATATAAAGATGATATTCCTACAGTAAAACGAATGCTTCGCAGAACAATAAAAATGTGTGCATATATTGTTTTTCCACTATTGGCAGGTTTGGCCGCTGTGGCAAAACCAATGGTTAATTTTCTGTTAACAGACCAATGGACGCAGAGTGTTCCATTTATGCAGATATATTGTTTGGCTTTATGTGTACATCCAATAATAATGGCAAATACACAAGCAATTAATGCCTTAGGCAGAAGTGACATTATTTTGAAAATAAATATAATAAAAAAACTTTTTGGATTGTTTGTTTTATTGTTAACAATGCCATTTGGAGTTTATGCAATTGCATGGGGAATGGTTTTAAGTAATATGATATTTATGATAATAAATGTAATACCAAATAAAAAACTTTTAAATTATGGTATAGGTGAACAAATAATGGATATATTACCGAACTTTTTGATGGCAATAATTATGATGTTGGTAACAATGTGTTGGGAATTACTAAATATACCTGATATTTTTGTAATAATCTTACAGATACTTACAGGAATTGTTTTGTATTTATTAGAATCAATAATAACCAAAAACGAAAGTTTTCACTATTTATGTAACTTTATAAAAGAAAAGCATATACAAAAACAATAATGAATGAGCAAGTCTCTTATAGAATACGGAGGAAGATACATTGAAAATTGCAGTAGCTGGAACAGGTTATGTAGGTTTATCATTGGCGGTATTATTATCACAGCATAATGAAGTAAAAGCCGTTGATGTAATTGAAGAAAAAGTTAATAAAATAAATAACAGAATATCCCCAATTCAAGATGATATGATTGAAGAATATTTAGCAACAAAGCAACTGAATTTGGTTGCAACATTAGATGGACAGGCAGCTTATAAAGATGCAGAGTTTGTTGTCATTGCTACACCAACCAATTACGATAGTCAGAAGAATTTCTTTGATACTTCGGCTGTCGAATCGGTTATAGAATCTGTTATTAAGGTTAATCCTGGTGCAATAATGGTTATTAAATCAACAATACCTGTTGGATATACTGAATCTGTTAGAAAAAAATACAATACAGAAAATATACTATTTAGTCCAGAGTTTCTAAGAGAATCAAAGGCTCTATATGATAACTTATATCCGTCTAGGATAATAGTTGGTTGTCCGTCAAATAATGAGAGACTAAAATTCGCGGCTGAAAAGTTTGCAAAATTACTTAGCGATGGTGCAATCAAAGATAATATTGACACTATTATTATGGGATTAACTGAGGCCGAAGCAGTCAAGCTTTTTGCTAATACATATCTTGCTTTAAGAGTTAGCTATTTCAATGAACTTGATACATATGCGGAGATGAAAGGACTTGATACCCGTTCAATCATTGAAGGTATCTGTCTTGATCCTAGAATAGGTACACATTATAATAACCCTTCATTTGGCTATGGCGGATATTGTTTGCCAAAGGATACCAAACAGTTACTGGCCAATTATGATGATGTTCCACAGAACTTAATTGGCGCGATTGTTGAAAGTAACCGTACTAGAAAGGATTTATTGCTGACAGAATATTGGAAATGGCCGGTTGTTATACTGGTTCAAGCCAATACGATGCAAGTAAGGAGAAAATTGTTACGATTGGTGTATTCAGACTTACTATGAAGAGCAACAGCGACAACTTCCGACAAAGTAGCATTCAAGGTGTTATGAAGAGAATTAAGGCAAAAGGCGCAAAGGTTATTATATATGAACCAACGTTAGAAAATGGAACAACCTTTTTCGGAAGCGAAGTTGTAAATAATATTGACGAATTTAAAATGCAGTCTCTATGTATTATTGCGAATAGATATGAAGAATGTCTAGATGATGTAAAAGAAAAGGTGTATACAAGAGATTTGTTTAATAAAGATTAAAAAGGGTGAAAATATATATAAATGAGGAAGTGAAATCCTAAAGCAAGTAACTACTTAATAGACTGTCATGGTGAAAGGAGAATAATTATGAAAAAAAGAAAACAATTAAGCATTGTAATTGCGATGATTACAATTTTAGTATTGTTGGCTCCATCTTTAGCTGAGATTACAGAAGCAGCGGTTTTAACTACAAGTAGTTTAACAACTGGAATGGTTAAAGCTAATGGCGAATGGTTATATTACACAAATGGCGAACTTGACACATCTTATACTGGAATGGCAAAAAATGAATATGGTTGGTTCTATATTAAGAATGGACAACTTGATCGTACTTTTACCGAATTGCAGAAAATGCTTATGGTGAATGGTATATGAAAATGGCGTATTACAAGCTGAATATAACGGTACAGTAACATTTAATGATGTAACTTATTATATAAAAAATGGTAAGGTTATGCAGTGACTATAGCTATTTATATGATAGATTGGTCAAATATTTGAAATAATTGCAAGTGAGCGATCGCACAATCTGTGAGGTCGTTTACTTTAAATATAGGAGAAATAATATGCAACATAAAGAAAAAATGGTTTTATTGGCTGGTGGTGCAGGATATATAGGAAGTCATACTGCCATTGAGCTCATTGAAAAACACTATAACGTAATCATTGTTGACTGTCATTATAATAGCAATCCAATAGTCTATGATAGACTAACAGAAATCACAGGTAAACATATTAAACATTATGATATAGATGTATGTGATGAGCAACGATTGAATCAAGTGTTTGAGGAGAATAAAATTGATGCAATCATTGATTTTGCGGGTTTTAAGGCTGTAGGTGAATCTGTGGCTCAACCTATGAAATATTATGAAAACAACCTGGATTCAACATTTAGTTTAGTAAAAATGATGAAAAAACATAATGTAAATAATATTATTTTTAGTTCATCAGCTACAGTATATGGGATGAATAATGAATCGCCACTTACCGAGTCTATGCCAGTAGGTCCATGTACTAACCCTTATGGTTGGACTAAATATATGAATGAGCAAATTTTAAAGGATGTAGCAAATGCTACGGATGATTTTTCGGTGGTTTTGCTTAGATATTTTAATCCGATTGGTGCTCATAAGTCGGGGTTAATAGGTGAAGATCCAAAAGATATTCCAAATAATCTTATGCCGTATATCTCACAGGTAGCGTCGGGTAAATTAGAAATATTAAGTGTGTTTGGTGATGATTATGATACACACGATGGAACAGGTGTTAGAGACTATATTCATGTAGTTGATTTGGCTAAGGCTCATGTCCTTGCAGTTGAATATGCATTAGAACATAAGGGAGCAGAAGTTTTCAATATTGGTACAGGGACTGGATATAGTGTTTTGGATATGGTTAAAGCGTTTGAAAGTGTTAACAATCTTTTGATTCCGTATAAGGTTGTGGGAAGACGTCCTGGTGATATAGCAATATGCTATGCTAATAGTGATAAAGCCGAAAAGTTACTCGGATGGAAAGCGGAGCAAACATTAGAGGATATGTGTAGAGATGCATGGAATTGGCAGAAGAATAATCCAGAAGGATATAAATAATTTTAGAAAGAAGGGGTTGTCGGAAAATAGATAGCCCAAAATAGCGAGGCAGGTAGCTCGGAAACTACCTGTCTCGCTAAAATTTTCCCTAAAAATAACAAGCGTATCGAAATAAACAACGGCTTTCCATTGGAGTTGCTGAAACTTTAGTAGAATCTTGATGACGTTTTTTACACTCTGAAATTCTGGTGAACTATAGAAAAGTAACATCCCTGGATTATAAATCACACTTTAGAAGCATTGATTTTCCAGGGATGTTACTTTTTTAATGTTCAGGGGATAAAAATCGTTATTAACCGACAGCCCCTTGTCTGATAAATGTTCTTATCATTTGACCTGTTTATTATGGTCAATAGCTATAGTACCTATATAACCTGACCAGCTCGTATAAGGTAGGTTACATCATCAATTATTACAGTACCACTGTATTCCTTTTGCAAAGTTCCATTTTTCATATACCAAGTTCCATAAGCATTTTTTGCAATTCCAGTATATGTTCGATCTAACTGTCCATTTGTCATATAGAACCAGCCATACTCGTTCTTCGCCATTCCGGTGTATGTTTCATCTACCATTCCGTTAACAGCGTACCACCATACGCCTGCCGCATCCTTTGCCATTCCGGTATATGTCCTGTCAAGACAACCTGCCTTCATATACCATTTTCCATATGCATTCTTTGCAATTCCAGTGTATGTTCGATCTAGCTGTCCATTTGTCATATAGAACCAGCCATACGCATTCTTCGCCATTCCGGTATATGTTTCATCTACCTTTCCATCAACAACATACCACCATACTCCTGACTCGTCCTTTACCATTCCAGTATATGTTCTATCAATACAACCTGCTTTCATATACCATTTTCCATATTCATTTTCCGCAATTCCGGTATATGTTTCATCTACCTTTCCATTAATAACATACCACCATACGCCTGCCGCATCCTTTACCATTCCAGTATATGTCTTATCAAGACAACCATTCTTCATATACCATTTTCCATATTCATTTTCCGCAATTCCGGTGTATGTTTCATCTACCTTTCCATTAACAACATACCACCATACTCCTGAAGCATCCTTTGCCATTCCGGTATATGTCAAATCCAAACAGCCTGCCTTCATATACCACTTTCCATATGCATTCTCTGCAATTCCGGTGTATGTTCGATCTAACTGTCCATTTGTCATATAGAACCAGCCATACTCGTTCTTCGCCATTCCGGTATATGTTTTATCTACCATTCCATCAACAACATACCACCATACTCCTGAAGCATCCTTTACCATTCCGGTATATGTTTTATCCAGCTGTCCATTCTTTACATACCATTGGCCATATGTATTTTCTGCCAAACCTGTATAACTTGTATTTACAACTCCATTTTCAACATACCACCAGGTATCATCATATTTGATAAGTCCTGTATATTTTCCTTGAAATACACCCTCTACAAAGTACCAGTATTCTCCATTATCCTGTAAAATGAGACCATTTAATGCAATAGCTTCTACGCTTATTTCTATACTTTCGCTTTTTACAATTGTGCCATAATAACTGTCTTTTACTTCAACACAGAAAATTTTATTTCCCGGTGTAGTAGCTTTCCAGCTTACGCTTGAATTTCCATCATAATCAACAAATCTGTCCCATGTATCAGTTTCTTCATCATACATTAAAAAGCTGTATGTATAACTTCTACTGCCACCTGTTGCTGTGGCTGTAAAGGTAATTTCATCGCCAACTGTTATTTCTGTTGCTGATGCAGTTAAATTTGCATTCATAACATGAACAAATGGAACTGTATTGTCAGGATTAAATGCAATCTCACCCACACTATTTGTAAGCTTGTAACCTACATAGTATCGGTTAGCCCATCTTTCATCAGCATTTTTAAATGTAACTGTAGAGTTAAACATTTTAGATGGGAAAGCTGTCTTTTTAAGTTCATATTCACAACCGGTTAACTCTGAAAACTCATCAAGTGTATATATTTTGAAGTCTCCACTTGCTCTATGTACAACATACCATGTTATATCTTCGGCATATTTTGCCCATATATTAAATTGCGCATCTTCTCCCGGATTATATATTCCGCCACCCATACCTTTAACAATTGGTTCTCCACCAAAAGTCAAATATATCCTATTTGTTTTTACTTTTACGCCATCTGTTCCTGTTACTTCACAATAAAATTGATCTTTTGTAATGCCGTCAACCGAAATTCTTAATGTTGGCGATGTGTAGCCTTCTATGTCTGCATCAAGCATAGCCACAATGCTGTCTGTTAAAGCAAGTGGTGTTCCGTCAATCAAAGCATACCATTGATATGATTTTGCACAGTTTGCTACAACCGTAGCTGATGCATAATCCCCTGGTTCAACCGTAACTGACACCGGCTGTTTTACAATTTCAGCAGGTTTCTTTTCTTCTGTAACAGTAATTGTATATGACCTTTCATACTTTATAGTCTCACCTACAATAGTCATAACAATTCCAAGCTCTACAGTAAGACCATCTGGATAATCCGCATAGTTAATAGTCTTTTCTTCTACAACATATGTAGTTGTACTGCCACCATTAGGAGTTATTGAAATATATGGTGAAAAATTATGTTGATTTAAAACTTCCGGTATATTATACACAACCTTAAACAAATCTGACTGTTCTATATTACGTTCTAATTCCGTCACATCTCCCGTTTCCGGTAATGTGTCAAATCCAAAATAGGAATCAGAAAATACATATAATGAACTTGCTTCATGAAGATCTCCTACTGTTAAATCTTCAAGTTCATACCATTTGCCATTCTTTATACAACGTACAACAGCTGTATTGCTTATAATGTTTGACGCCGGTATTTCTCTAAGTTCTTCAACTCCAAATTCGGTAGTATCATAGTTTTCATAGACAAAGCTCATACCCACATAACCTACGCTACCTGAAAAAATACCGCCATTAATCTGTGGTAAAAGCATCGACCTTGATTCATCTGTAGAAAATGAGTGATCAAAATGATGAATTGCATATCCATCTGAGATAAATGTTCCTCCGTTAATAACTGTATGACCATAGTGTGTACCGCGAAGGTTTTTAGTCTTATTACTGCAGGTTGCAAAAGCAGATAATTCTCTTGCACACATATCATCACCTTCAAAATATGCGCCGTCACTTTCCACTACAAAAGTACCATCATTAATCTCAACATATTCTATATTATCTGCAATTACAAGTCCACGATAATAGTTATCAGCAGCCAATGTTCCTTTAAATGCACGTAATGGATTTTCTAAGTAACCATATTTTGTTTTTGCACTAAGTTCATATTCACCACCATCAATATAAAGCTTAGCAGCTTTTGAACAGGTTTGAAGTATACCATTACCCACGTAGTATTCACCTATACCAACTACATGTAATGCTGCTAATTGAGAATCATATGCACGGTTTGAATACATATTAATACCGCCACCGCCAACTGAATCTATTATTCTAAGCTCACTTGGTGTATTATGATTCTCAGGATACATATTTATTTTTATAAAATCTGAGAATTGTGCTTCCAAATCTGTATCAGAAACATCGTCTGTACAAGAAAGTGTATGTCCGTTAAAATCAAAGGTCACAAAATTTCCTTTTATATTAACTTCCATAAAAATCACAGTGTTTCTCTTCTCATCTTCCAAATTACAGCTTAAATTTTTCATTAATTTAATTGTATATTTTTTCCCTGAAGAACCATTGTATTTTGCAAAAGCATTGTTAAAATCTGTCCATGAATATACTTCGAATACTATTTCATCTTCTACTTCTTTTGCAACAATAATTTCCTGTGTAGTTGTTCTTGTAATTCCATTCTCTGTATAACTTATAGTAACATCTGTTTTTCCTGCAGACATAGCTTTACCGTCAGTTATGGTATAATTTTCAACATAAGCAGTAGTACTGTCATCATAATTTGCCTTAACAATCATTCCGGTAGTATCAAAGTCTTCACCACCAACATAAGCTACTTTTTCTGGTGGCATAGTCACAGCAATGCTGTCTAATTTTTTTGAACTTTGTCCACTTTCAGACACAACAATCTCAGGACTTACAAAGTAAATCCATCCGCATCCAATGCTTTCATATAAATCTATCAATTTTTGTTCAACAGTCCAAGGTATGCCATTAACAGAAAGTGTAATATCCGGCTGCAATGCATAATATTCATTGGCTTCATTTTTATCACTACGAAGCTGGCACTTTAATCTATATGTACCCTCAAAAAAGTTAGGATTATCCAAATTATAATAACTTTCCCATTCTCCCTCGCTGTTAAGTTTTTGCCATTCTACGCTTCCAAACCGAACGCCCTGTTCATCCAGATTAGTAATATTCAACATTGGTGCTACTATCTTTTCACCAATAACGGGCGTAATTTCAGCAGTTACTATTACCTCAGATATATCTCCCAATTTGGTATAATCTGAAGCTGCCAATACCCTGGTTGGCATAATTCCTATGAGTAGCATTACAACAAGTAGCATACTCACAATTCTTTTTGAAACTTTATGTTTCATATTTTTTCCTCCTTTTCTCAACATTGCTTGTGGTAATGTTTTGTGATATAACCTTCGAAAATGGGCGTCCTGTACTTCGTTGGTGCGTGGACGGAAAACGGTGTGTAAAATTCTATACATAAGTGGGTACCCGTTTACTAAAATAATGTGCACATTCTATACCCAGCTTTAACCTGCAAGATAAATTGTATGGTTTTTGTCATTTTTACCCTCACCCAAAATCAAAAAAGGGCAGGAAATGTACTATTTTACAAAAACCAGCAATGAAAGGAATTTTTTCTGCAACTTCATATTCTTCTATCAAAGTGCCTGTAAATACTAAAATATCTCCTATACAACCTGCATTATTATCGTACAAGGTATAAGTTACATTCGTTCTGACACTGCCGGTTTCTAATGTAGTACCATAACTTTCTGCAGCGTATACTTGAATCAATTCTGCTCTTGTACATAGCATAACCAGAAAAATACTCATCAGAAAAAATTGTTGTTCTCTCAACTCTTTTTATTTGTCCTTCCACCAAATTGTTTTTAGCACGCTACTTTTAGTATATACCATTTTAATATATATGTAAATATTCTATTTATTAATGAGTGCGATGACATTTTTATACTATACTAACACCAATACATATCTCTTGTTACCAGAAGTATAGGTATGTCAATATACGTAAAATAGAGCTGTCGGTAAATATGTTATTGTGCGTTTTATAGTTTAGGGGGTAAAATTCGGTATTAACCGACATTCCCTTGTTTTTTTCTTGCACATCTCCCAACATAGTGCTAAAATATTCCCATAAAAATTTGCTTATTTAAAGCGTCAAAGGAGAACAAATTAATGGGAAAATATTTCGGAACAGACGGATTTAGAGGCGAAGCCAATGTTGATTTGACATTTGAACATGCAGTTAAAATCGGTCGTTTTCTTGGATGGTACTATGGAAAGAATCAGAATAAGAAAGCTCGTATCGTTATTGGTAAGGATACAAGACGTTCTTCTTATATGTTTGAATATGCACTTGTTACAGGCCTTACAGCCTCAGGTGCAGATGTATATTTGATGCATGTTACAACAACACCAAGTGTTTCTTATGTAACAAGAGTTGATGAATTTGACTGTGGTATTATGATATCAGCAAGCCACAACCCATTTTATGATAATGGTATTAAGCTCTTAAACGGACAGGGCGAAAAGATGGATGAGGAGACAATCCTTAAGATTGAAGCATACATTGATGGTGAAACAGAGGAAATTCCTTTTGCACTGAAGGATGAGATAGGTCGTACAGTTGACTATGTTGCTGGAAGAAATAGATATGTTGGATACCTTGTTTCTCTTGCACAGCA
Organism: Lachnospiraceae bacterium; assembly: GCA_017935565.1. Classification (GTDB taxonomy): domain Bacteria; phylum Bacillota; class Clostridia; order Lachnospirales; family Lachnospiraceae; genus SVEL01. The sequence goes on along the minus strand of JAGBHK010000029.1, from coordinate 486 downwards.
CTCATTTAAGGGAGTTAAGGTTGGTCTTGACTGCTCAAATGGTAGTGCATGGCAGATTGCAAAGGCAGTATTTGATGCCCTTGGTGCCCAGACTTCTGTTATCAATGCACAGCCAGACGGCTTAAATATCAATACAAACTGTGGTTCAACACATATCGAAGTATTGCAGAAGTATGTTGTTGAAAATGGCTTGGATGTTGGTTTTGCTTATGATGGCGATGCTGATAGATGTATGGCTGTATCAGGTGATGGAAAGATAATTGATGGAGATTTAATCCTCTACATTTACGGTACTTATATGAAGGAAAGAGGAAAGTTGGCAAATAATACAGTTGTAACAACAGTAATGTCTAACTTTGGTTTATTTAAGGCGTTTGATGAGGCTGGCATTGCATATGAAAAGACTGCTGTAGGCGATAAATACGTATATGAAAATATGGTCAATAATGGTCATCAAATCGGTGGTGAACAGTCTGGACATATTAT